>NZ_JBIVKJ010000002.1:281033-942511 GCF_044750705.1 Kitasatospora sp. NPDC088783 | reverse complement strand
GCCACTGCCGCTACCGCGGGCAGCCCAAGGCACACTTGCAGCACGTACTCACCGCCATCGCCGTCAACATCCAACGCCTCAGCAACCAGGACCTCAACGAAGGCGCGCCCCCACGACCGCCGACAGCCTTCCAGGCCCACCTCGACCAGCAGGGCATCCCGCGCCTACGCTCCTGGCGAGCCGTCAGCTGACGCGACGGCGATCAAGATCCCCGACAGAGTCAAGCTCAGAGAGTCCGGCTCGGTCCGGCGCAGGAAGGTGACGGTGCGGTCGGTGGGGTTGGGGCCGACGGGCGTGCTGATGTCGTAGCCGATGCCGTCGGGCAGGTGGACGCGCACCAGCTCGGCGTACCCCGCCTTTTGGACGGTCAGCGGCGGGAGGAAGGGCACCGACGATTCGCCGATCCGGTCGTGGACCGCCCAGCTGCCGTCCGCCGGCACGAGTGCGTACGCCGACTGCCGGTACCCGCCCTGCACCAACCGGTCGAACCACTGGGTCCAGGGCGGTCGGGCGGAGTCCGCCGGGGGCGCGGTAGAGTCCCCGGGTAGATCGCCTCGTCCAGCAAGGTCGCCTCCCGCAGCGCCTTCGCCTCCGCGTTCGGCATCCACTGCTGGTACGCCGCGTCGCCCGCCCAGAGCGCGGGAGCTGGCCGGGCGGCAGGCCGGGCACGCGCACATCCAGGCGCTGCTGAACGCCGCCGAGGCGGTAGAGGGCGGCGGCGGTGCCGGGCGGGGACGGCGAGGCCTTGGACGACCTGTACCGCTCCTGGCTGTCGGCGCCGTCGGTACAAACCGGCCGGGCCGCGACTGGTGGACCGAGGGCCGGGGCGGCTACTGCGGCCGCCGCGCCCACCGGCCGGAAGGACTGCCCGTGGTGAGGATCGACGCCCCGCACGAGACCGAGGCGTACACCGACGCCCCGCACGAAGCCGACGAGACCCGCGCCGTCGAGCAGCTGCTCGGGAGGGCCGCCCCACCGTACGCGGTGCTGTGACGGCGCCTGTGACTTCGGCCCGCTCAAGCCCGCGCGAGCCAGTTCCGGACGCCGTCCTCGGTGCCGGAGGGAATCTCCCCTGCGTCGAGCATTCCCTGGACGTAGCGGCGGATCGGCTCGGCACGGTAGGGGTGCGGCACCCCGACCGCGGAGGCCGTGCCGTCCTGCCAGGTCGTCCCCTCGATGATCACCTCGCCGTCCAAGGAGGACGCCAGCAGACCGCCTCCGACCGGCCCGGAGACGGTGCCCGGGTTGCGGCCCGAGACGTTCCAGCGCTCCGCGAGCCGCACCGGCGTCCAGACCGGGTACTCGTTGTCCGGGTCCAGGGTGACACCGAGCAGGAAGGCACCGTCCTCGGCGAACAGGCCCATCCGGGTCGCAAGGCGCAGCCACGCCTCGTCGAACCTCTCCAGGCCGTCGGGCTGCGCGAGGTCGACGACCTCGTCGATCCGGCCGTCCGCGGGCAAGCAGGACGTCGCGCAGGCCCCCTGGGGCGGACACACCTGCGCCGGCACAGGGACCGACAGCAGGACCAACCCAGCCTGGGCCAGTACATCGGAAATCACCGTGTCTCTCACAGACCACCTTCTCCTGGAACAGGCATCACGGATCGCACCAGAACAGTCTCCCGTAGGCGTGGCCGACGCCTCTCCCCGTCCACCTCTCACATGAACAACCGCCTGGCAGCCGGCCCGACGGGACGGTCTGGGCGCCGAGCTGGCCGCCCTGCCGCCCACCAGCGAGACATCCACCGCATCCGCCGACCACCGCGCCGCCGAGCAACTCCTGCTGCTGCGAGAAGCGCTGGTCCCGGTGTCGGTGCTCACCACAGCGGTGGAACTGCTCAGCCTGCTGGCCGACAGCCAGGACCCGGTGACTCGCGAAGCCGCGGCGGCGATGGCACGCGGCCGGGGCCCGGCCGTCCTCGTGCGGCAGGGGCAGGGCGGCCGCGACACGCACTTTCCCGGTGACGCCGCTCCACTGGCTGGGGAGTGTGCCGTCGGGGCCGGCTTGTGCGAGGAGTTCGCGGCGGCAGCCTCGCCCAACCCTGGCAAGGGCGCCTGACCCTGGCTGCCGGACGAACGGCACGACCATCGCTGCCGTTGTCTCGCACCCTACTTGGCGCGGGCGGGACCGCGGCGCTCGACGACACCCTCTCCACGAGCCCTGGGGAGGTCCTGGATCTTCACCGCCCCTCGGCGGGGCATTCCCGTGCCCGGCCCGAAGACGTCCTCGCCGAGCAGGTACTGGTAGAGCCACTCGCTGAAGCCCATCCTGAATTCGGTGAACCCACCGTCGAATGCGAACCCGACCACGTTCCACCCTCCCCCGGCTTCTGCCCTGACCAAGAAGGCGGACTCGCGGCGGTCCGTACTGATCACAGGGATCAGGTCGTCCGGCCCGCCGCCGGCCGGGGCGGCTCCTCGGAAGGTGATGTCGCCCCAGTCCGTCGACTTCAGGGCCTCGATCCGCGAGGAGACGTGGTCCTTCAGGTTGAACAGCTCGGTCCCCGGGTGGAAGAGCATGAGGTGCTCATCGATCATCGCCGGCCCGTAGGTCTCGATGATCCTCTTGAAGTCCTCCGGGAGACCGGCTCCCAGGAGGTCTTCCACCGGGCCCCAGTCGGTCACTGCGGGCCGGTCCGGGCGCCCCGGGCCGATCGCCTCGAATACCCGGTCGAGGTACTGGTACTCACTCATGGTCCCATCCCTGCTAAAAGGGTGTCTGTACAGCCAGTCACGCTCGGCCGTGTACTTCATCATGCCGATGGCCAGTTGTCCCAGACCAGGACGATCGGGCCGCCGGGACCGGGCGGGCGGGCGCCCGCTGGGTGCGGGAGCTGGCCGGGCGGCAGGTCGAGGCAGTCCTCGAAGGGCAAGGTGGCCGGGGTGGCGGTACGGGTGAGGTAGAGGCCGGGGCGTCGGGTCAGAGGTCGCCGAGGAGCCGGACCGCGGTGCTGAGGAAGAACAGCCGGCCCGAGGCGGCGGGCCGGAAGTCGAAGACGCTGGTGAACGGGCCGGTGATCAGCAGCAGGCGGCGCCACTCACGGGTGGCGGCCACCTCGCCCTCGAACCAGACCGCCCCGCCGGTGCGGTGGACGACCAGGTGCGGCACGTGCGTATGGGGTCCCACCCGAGGGCCGGGTGGGACCCCAGTTGCTGCCCACCTGAAAGCACGGAGCAAGGTTCTCCCTGACACCACGGCCGCCGAACTGACGTGCGACGTAGTGACAGCGAGCGAAATCGGCGTAACCGCCGTCTGGTCCGCTGACAGTAAAGCCGTTCGCCATAGCTTTGTTCTCCGCGGTAGCCCATCCGGCGATGTCGCCGCCAGCGCCGGTGCCACGGCTCTTCGAAGGAGCTCCGATCGGACAAGCCCCCGCCCCGGTGGACTGCTCGATACCGGGAGCGATCGCCAATAGGGGGTGTGTCCAGTGACTGGTGTATCTGATGTTGTGTGAGTTACCGGCGACCGGTGGAGAGTCGGCCGTCGAAGGTGATGTCGAATGCCTGGAGGGCGGGCTTCCATGGAATGGTCCAGCGCTTGTCTCCCTGACCGGTGGGGTCGAGGCTCATGACGGCCGTGTAGACGCACTTCAGCGCGGCTTGCTCGTTCGGGAAGTGCCCGCGGGCCCGAACGGCCTTGCGGATCCGGGCGTTGACCGACTCGATCGCGTTCGTCGTGCAGACGACACGGCGGATCTCGGCATCGAACTGCAGGAAGGGCACGAACTCGGCCCAGGCGTTCTCCCACAGCCGCACGATCGCCGGGTACTTCGTCCCCCACGCCTCCTGGAACTCCAGGAACCGCTCCTCGGCGGTGTCCTGGGTGAGGACGGTGTGAACGGGCCTGAGCGCCTTCGAGATCTTGTTCCGGTCCTGGCGGGCCGCGTAGCGGAAGCCGGCGCCCATCAGGTGGACGACGCAGGTCTGCGTGATCGCCTGCGGCCAGAGCGTGCCGGTGGCGTCGGGCAGGCCCTTCAAGCCGTCGCAGACGACCGTGCACACGTCCTCGACGCCGCGGTTCCTGATCTCGGTGAGGACCTGGAGCCAGTACTTGACGCCCTCTCCGCCGCCGCCGGCCCACAGGCCCAGGATGTCGCGGGTGCCGTCCACGGTGACCGCGAAGGCGGCGTGGACCGGGCGGTTGGCGACCTGTCCGTCGCGGACCTCCACGTGGATGCAGTCGATGAAGACGACCGGGTAGACCGGGTCGAGGGGACGGTTCTGCCACTCGGCCATCGAGTCCATGATCTTGTCCGTGATGGTGGAGATCGTTGACTTCGGCACGCTCGCACCGTAGACCTCGGCCAGGTGGGCCGAGATGTCGCCGTGCATCAGGCCCCGGGCCGAGAGGGACAGCACCATTTCCTCGACGCCGGACGGCCGGCGCTGGCGCTTCTTGACGATCTGCGCCTCGAAGGAGCCCTCGCGGTCGCGCGGCACGACGATCTCGACCGGGCCGATGTCCGTCAGCACGGTCTTCGACCGGACCCCGTTGCGGGAGTTCCCGGAGTCGGCCCCGGCCTTGTCGTGCTTGTAGCCGAGGTGGCCGGTGATCTCGCCCTCAAGGGCGGACTCCGGCACGCGCTCGGTCAGCTGCTGCAGCAGCCCGCCCTCGCCGGTCAGCCGGAGCCCGCTCGCACGTGCCCGGTCGACCAACTGCCCGATCAACTGCTCGTCCAGCAGGCCCGCTGTCAGCTCGACCGGCCGGACCTCTTCAACCGCCCCAACCGAGGCAGTCACGTCGCTCATCAGGTGCTCTTCCTTGATCAGGAGAGACACCGGTCACCGTACAGACCCTCACGGTGCCGACTTGTCGAGACGTCGCCAGCAGATGAGTCCGCAGGCGAGTGGGACGAAGGCGTTGTGGAGCTGGGCGAAGGTCTGCTCGACGACGTAGCGAAGCTTGCCGAGGCCGATGGTATCTGGCTCGCCGCGGCGGGAGATGACGGGCAGGATCCGGCGTTTGCGCAGTTGTCGGCGGTTGGGGTTGCTGTCGTAGCCCCTGTCGCCGAGCAGGGCGTCGGGACGTTTGCGTGGGTGGGCGACCCGGCCGGCGACCGGTGGGATGCCGTCGACCAGGTCGAGGGTCCGGGTGACGTCGTTGACGTTGGCGGCGGTGGTGATCACATGGAACGGGATGCCTCCGACGTCGCTGATCAGGTGGTGCTTGCTGCCGGTCTTGCGGCGGTCGACCGGCGACGGGCCGGTCTCCTCGCCCTCTTTTTGGCGCGTACGGGGGAGGCGTCCACGCACGCGCGCGTCCAGTCGATCAGCCCTGCCGCGTTCAACTCGGCCAGGAGCATGCGGTGCAGGGCCTCGAACACCCCGGTCTGCTGCCGGCTGATGCCGGTGTACAGCACGAAACAGGATGCCCTGCAGGCACAGCCGGTCGTCCACCGGACGCGGACCCGGCGACCGCTGCGGCCAGGCCGGCAGAAGCGGCTCGATCCCGGCCCACAGCTCGTCGTCCACGATCCACGGCTTCTTGCGCACACCATCACGGACGGACGAATCGTCACATCGGTCACACCCCACCAGTAACGATCACCAAGATCGTGTTACGAGTTCATAGTGGAGCGCGAGATTGGTGGCGAGGTCGCGGAGGTGAGCCCTGGCTTCGGTGGGGCCGTGGACAGTGATGGCGCTGCCGAACGGCAGGAGTGCTCGCACGTCCTCCAGGTGCAGGAAGCGGATCGTCACCTTGCGGCCGGTGGCGGATTCTTCATGGTCGTCTTGGACGAGCCGTTGGCCAAAGATCCGTTGCGCTCGCTCGAACTGGGTCTGGTCGATGGTGGCGCTGACCTCTATCGCATGGTTGTGTTCCCACTGATCAACGAGCGCTGCAGCGACGGTGACCAGGGTCTGGTTCTCGCGGATCCGTCGTGGCTGGTCGACTTCTTTCCACGCCGTGATCCGCTCGAGTCGGTACATCCGTGGCACTCGAGCACGGTCGGCGACGAGATACCAGATGCCGGCCTTGGCGAACAGCCCGTAGGGATCCACGACCAGGTCGCGTGGGCATGACTCGCGTGGGCTGTCGTACTCGATCCGTAGCCGGCGACCTCGCCGCACTGTGCCGATCAGCGAAGCCGGAGTCGTGCCGGAAGCCCGTGTCCGGAGCCAGGGACGGCTGTCCACGTGCACGACGTCTGTGAGCGGCAGGAGATCGTGTCCTCGACGTGACTGTGTGGCGACGATCTTGGAGAGCGCGCGCCGGCTTTCGACCGATGCGTCGAGTTCCGCACGTTGCTTGTCGTCCAGCCCGGTGAGCGAGAGGTGATCACGCTCGCCCGGCGTGAGTCGCATGAGGTCGAGCCCGGCCCCGGGCAGCAGGGTCACGCCGCCGAGGCGACCCCGTTGCGCGGTCACCGGCAGACCGGCATCGCGGAGCCAGTTCAGGTCCCGGGTGATGGTGCGAAGGGACACCCCGAGCGCCGAGGCGAGTTCCTGCGTGGTCACACCGTCCCTCGATTCGAGGAGCAGCATCAGGGAGAAGAAGCGGTCTGGGGTCACACCCCAAGTCTGTGAGGAATTACGACACGATGCGGCGCATATCCCGGTCAGGCTGGTGGATGCGTGCCTACGACCTGCAGGAAGGAACTTCCCAATGACCACATCCGTCGTGTCCATCGTCTATGTGAACGACGCGCCCGCCGCAGCTCGTTTCTACGGCGACCTCCTCGACATGAGGCCGTCGTTCGAGACTCCGGGATACATCACCTTCGACCTCGGGCCGGGCGCTGACCTCGCTGTGTGGTCCGGTCAGTTCGAGGATCTGTCAGCGGACGTCCCACGCACCAGTGAAGTGTGCCTGGCCGTCCCCGGTGGTGGGCCCGACGAGATCAACGCGATCTTCAAGCAGTGGCAGTCCAAGGGCGTCACGATCCTGCACGAGCCTCATGATATGGGGTTCGGGCTGACCTTCCTCGCAGCCGATCCTGACGGGAACCGTATCCGCGTCGCACCGCGGGGCTGAAAGTCCACCACGCGGCAGGCGCGCACGACAGGTGTCGTGCCTGCCGCCCTCTGAGACACAGAACACTCGGACACACGTTCCGCTTGCCTAGCATGTAGCCGATGCCTTCGAGGGGATCGCCGGGTGCGGCAGGGTCGAAGTCGATGAACGCGACCGGGACGCCGTCGTCGGAGAAGACCGTGTTGTCCGGTCCCGGGTCGTGATGGCAGACCACGGGGTGCCGGTCGGCCAGGACACTGCCGCGCGTCGCCTCGTGGAAGGCGCGGAGCAGGGCGCCGGCGGCGCTCACCTGCGGGTCGGTCCAGCGCTGGAAGCGGGCGAGCGCTCGACCCGGGAGGTGGCTGAGGATCTGGCGGTCGGCCTCGTTGAACCCGAGATGGCGTGGGGCACCGGTGAAGCCCTGCCGCTGAAGTTCACCGAGCAACTGGGCGACGAACGCTGACGACGCGGTGGCCGGTCGCCGAACGGTGCGGCCGACCCGGACGACGTCGGGAGTGATCCGCCCGCCGGGCAGCGGTACCTCATTCTCCATGTCGCCCATCTTCTCGTGCCCGGCACCGGCACACGGGAGCGAAGCCGCGGAAACTTCCCTTGTCGCGAGGGGTGTGCTCCGGCAGGCGGTGCGCGACGGTCAGGTCCTGGCGCCAGCCTTCCAGCGATGCGGCGCTCGCCTCCAAGGCGCGGGGGCGGTCCAGCAGGGGCGCCAGAGCTGCCTGGGCGTTGCGGAGCAGCTCCCCGGCCGGGTAGCCGCCGCCGGTCCCGTCGGTGACTGCGAGGCCGAGGTAATGCAGGATGTCGCGGACCAGGGCGTTGATCTCCGTGGCGGCCGCGGCCAGCACCCCGGCTTCGCTCTGCGGAAGGTTGAGGCTGCCGGAGGTGACCACGCGCAGGCGAAGGCGTGTCACCTCGTTGAAGTCGCGGACCAGTTCGGCGAGCGTGACGGTGTCCTGGGCCTCCTGCGGGGGCAGGCGCAACTCCGCGTCGCCGTGGTAGCCGGGCTGCACCCCCTGCACCTGGGGTACGGCGCTGGTGCTGGTGGGCTTCGAGCAGGTCGGAGCGGACCGCGCCGAAGCTCTCGAAGTCGCTGGACCGGCCGGCCCCCTTCTCGATGTCTTCGGCCGCCAGGTCGACGGCGAGTTCGTGCAGCGGTTACAGGGCTTCGGTGATGGCGTTCACCTGGCGGGTCCCCCTCGTCGGGTGCGGGCGGTCCTCGCGTTGAGCGCGGGGTCGGTGGCCGGTCAGCCGATCTGCGCCTGGGCGATGTCGGCGGGCGGGGTGCTGGTGCGCTGGGCCCAGGTGAGGACGGCGGCGAGCGCGGTGCCGGCGGTGACGTGGCAGCCGCCGGGATGGACGATGAGCTTCTGGACAGAGCGGTGGACGCGGCCCTTGCGGACGAGGGCCAGGACGTCGGTGGCGGCGCGCTCGCCCCGCCAGTGGCCGGCGGGCAGGGCGGTGGCCGCGAGCAGGCCGGCCGGGACGCCCGCGGGGCTGGTGGACCAGGCGTCGAGGAGGAGGATGGCCAGTCCTGCGGCGTGCGAGGTGGTGACCGGCTGCTCGGCGGTGGGGTCGGGGCCGAGGGAGTCGAGCAGCCGGGCCGCGTGCGCGGTCTCGTCGGCGCAGCTGTGGGCGGGCTCGATGCCCTCGTCCGCCCACGTCACCCCGGCCGGAAGAGGCAGCGGGCGAGTTGATGCCCCCTCTGTCACGGCCGTTGAACACGGAGTGGCATGAAGAGGGCCATACGGATTGGGTGTTGTTGTGACGCGACACCTTGGCCGTACGGCTTCGTCCCCTCACCTCCCCACCGGCCTTCGATGCCGTCGACTCGACATGCTGATCGGCGAGTTGGTCCAAGTGCGGCCGGCTGCCGAAGAAGGACCGCTGCACGACCGTCGAGGACATGACCGACTGCGCGCGGCCGGGACTGGACCAAGCACTGAGCCCTTTCGGATCGACCACCGAGCGGGTGGCCGGGCCACGGTTGCAGGCGACACGAGCGACGAAGATCACGCCGGTCCGGGCAACCGTCAACGGCAGAGGCGGCCTCACCCACCGGGTGGCAGCTGAGAAGGCTCACTGATCCGGAACTCCGGGCCCGCCCGGGCGGCCGGGCGCCGCCTGCTCCCGGCCGCCGGACTCCTGGGAGATCCGGGACAGCAAATCCGGGTGGTACAGCACCTCCTCGGCGCGGCGCCGCTTGCGCTGCGCCTCCGCCTCCCGGGCGCGGGCCTGCACGGTGCTGCGCCAGTAGGCCTCGAACGCGGCCACCGGATCGTCGTCCACCGCGTCCAGGAAGACGCGGACGGCGTCGACGGCAAGCCCGGCACAGCGCAGCATCTCGGCCTGCGGCCCCTCCCCGGAGCGGACCGCCTCGACCCGGGCCTTGTCCCGGACCGCCTTGGACTTGCACGCCGTCGAGCAGTACTCCGGGCGGCGCCCGCGCTTGCCGGGCTCCGCAGCCGGCACCGGCTTCCCGCACCCCGACCGCAGGCACGTCTCCCCGGCCACCACATCGAACAGCACGTCAGCCGTGTCAGCAGCGCCGGAATTGCGGGGCTGCCGTCGCGGGTGGATTTCAGGGTCAGTAGTTGCCGTTCGAGAGGATGGTACCGCTCTGGTTGTAGACCGTGATCAAACCTGCTCCCGCAGCAATGGGCTTGTGCTTCTGCGTTGCCCAGTCAGTTGCGGCTGAGACGATCAGCTTGGCCGTGCCGGTGTCGCTGGACGTGATATCACCGGTCAGGTCGGTGTAGATGTTCACCTGACCGTCAGAGGCATCGACTTTCGCGACATGGTCGGCAACTGCGGTTTTCATTGCGGAGGTTGCGCTCGACGAGCTGGCGACGAAAGCCTTGAGAGAAGCCGCCTCCGTCGTCGCTGCTGCTGCGCTTGAGCTCGCCGCCACTGCCGTACTGCTGGTGCTCGTCGCCGCAGATGAGGTAGTCGCCGCTGGCGCGCTGTTCGAAGCGCCGCTCGACTCGGTCTTGCTACTGGAACAGCCGGCACTTGAGGCGCCGATGGCGAGCGCGGCGATCACCGATACGCCACTGAAGGCGGTCCTTCGTCCCGTTGTGTTCCTCATGGCTCCAGGCTGTTGCGTGCTCTTGTCAAATGCATCCGGTGCCGGCCATCCGGGTGGGAAGCGCGGAATGCCCCCAAGTGCCGGGGAAGTTCAGAGCCGGTCCGACCAGGGCGGTCAAGGTTCGACAACACGAACCGGGCAGTAGTCCAACTTCAGCGGCAATCGAGCAAGGTTGGTGGCACAGGACAGCACTCACCGGAGGCCCGACTACGTGCCTTACCAGCCGTTGCTCCATCGAACTTCGTGGGCGTGAGTTCGACGTTGCCGACCCGGTCGGGTGATCTTCTGGTCGGCTGGGCATGAAGGCGGGGCCCGTGCAGCTCGTGGGTGTCGAATCCAGCCGAGCAACAGGAGGCCCCTGGTGCCGCAGTCTTCCGTGTCCGTGCCGCTGTCGTCCAACTCCTTTCCTCTGTCGTGTGATTGTCTTGCTCACCGGTTCGGGAACGCCGGGAACCGCCCGCACAGGCGACCGAGGTACCCCTCGGACATGAGCGACGCGGAATGGGCCGTCGTGCGGGACGCGATGCCGGTGCCCGCCTGGCTGGAGGGAAGGGGTGGGCGGCCGGAGGGCTACTGCCACCGGCAGTTGGTCGACGCGGTGCGCTACCTGGTCGCGGGCGGCATCGCCTGGAGGGCGGTGCCCGCGGACTTCCCCGCCGGGGACCGCGTCTACGCCTTCTTCCGGCGCTGGCGGGACAAGGGCCTGGTCGGCGAGTTCCACGACCGGCTGCGGGAGCGGGCCCGCGAGGCAGCGGGCCGTGATCCGGAGCCGACCGCCGGGATCATCGACGCCCAGCCGGTGAAGGCGGCGGCGTCGGTGCCGGCCACGAGCCGGGGGTTCGACGGCGGGAAGAAGGTGAACGGCCGCAAGAGGCACATCGTCGTGGACACCGTCGGGCTGCTGCTGGCCGTGATGGTCACCGCCGCATCCGTCACTGACCGCGAGGACGGCCGGACGCTCCTGGAGCGGCTGCGGATGCGGCACTGGCGGATCTCGCTGGTGTGGGCCGACGGCGGCTACACCGGACGCCTGGTCGACATCGCCCGTGACGTGCTGCGGATCGCGCTGACCGTGATCAGGCGGACGGATGACACGACGGGCTTCGTGGTGCTGGCGAAAAGGCGGCTGGTGGAGAGGACATTCGCGTGGCTGGTGCACTCGCGCCGTCTGGCCCGCGACTACGAGAGGCGCACCGACGCCTCCGAGGCGGTGAGCCGCTGGTCGATGACCATGGTCATGAGTCGCCGGCCCCACCGCCCGGTTCCTGGCGGACCGCACCGCCGACCACCGCCCCCACGCCGGCGAGGCCCGGCCCACGGGCCGCCGTCGCGTCCCCGTTCCGCGCACCGCAGCCGCCCACCCGCCCGTCCAGGGGAGGAACCCCGCACCATGAGCATCGTCGTCACCGGCGCCAACGGCCGGCTCGGCCGCCTGACCATCGCCGAACTCCTGCGCACCGTACCCGCCCGCGAGATCACCGCCGTGGTCCGCACCCCCGGCAAGGCAGCCGACCTCGCCGGGCGGGGCGTCACTGTCGTACCCGGCGACTACAACGACCCCGCCTCCTTCGACGGTCTCCTCCGGGCCGGTGACAAGGTGCTGCTGATCTCCGGCAACGAGTTCCACCGCGACATCGTCGCCCAGCACCAGGTCGTCATCGACGCCGCCGCCCGGGCCGACGTCGCCCTGCTCGCCTACACCAGCCTGCTGGGCACCATCAGCGGCCCCGTCTCCGTCAACCACCGCAGGACCGAGGCCGCCCTGCGCGCCCGCGGCCTGCCCCACACCCTGCTGCGCAACGGCCTCTACCACGAGATGGCCACCGACGCCGTGGCCCCCGCCCTGCGCACCGGCGCGATCGTCCGCGCCGCCGGACAGGGCCGCGTCGCCTCCGCCTCGCGCGCCGACTACGCCGCCGCGGCCGCCGCCGTCCTGACCGGCACCGGCCACGAGGGCGCCAGCTACGAACTCGGCGGCGACACCGCGTGGAGCTTCGCCGAACTCGCCGAAGAAATCTCCCGGCAGTCCGGCACCAGCGTCGTCTACCGGCCGGTGACCGCCGACCACTACGAGGAACTCCTCACCGCCACGGGCCTGCCCCAGCCGATCGCCCACGCCGTCGCCGCCCTCGACCTGAACGTCGCCGACGGCGAATGCGCCACCCGCAGCGGCGACCTCTCCCGCCTCACCGGCCGCCCCACCACCCCCCTCGCCCACGCCATCGCCACCGCCCTGCACCCCTGACCCAGGCACCTCGGCGGAAGAGCCCCGCAGCGGACGGCCGCACCTCCCCCGGCCGCCTCCCCCGGCCCGGCCCGTACCCTCCGGGCGTGATGAGACGTGAACGACCCGGGCGCGGACCGTCCGCGGTGCCCGGTCAGGCACCGCGGGAACGGAGTCGGGACCGGATCGAGCCGGACCGGCACGAGGGGCGCGTCGACGACGTCCGGGAGGATCGGGCCGTCGAGCGGAGGGCCTTCACCCGTGGGTGGGCGCCTCCTCCCTGCGGCCGCAGGGTCCGCCGGGGCTGGTCAGCGGGTGGTCGACGCGGGTGGTCGACGCGGGCGGCCGGACGCCGGGAGTCCTCCGGCGGGGGCGGGCCGGGAGCGCGGTCGGGGTGCGGGCGTCCGGTGCGGGGGGCAGAGTCGGGGGCGATGCCGGACGGCCGTCGAATCGTCCGGTGCGATGGTGAGGAGCTCAACGTGTTCGCTGGACCGTCCTTCCGGCCTTCCACCCTGCCGCCCTGGCCCGTCCGAGTGCCGCGGCAGCAGGGCCCCCACCCGTCCGACCGGGCCGGCAGTCCGTGAGCACCGCCGTGCACGGCCGCGCCCCGGACGGGTCCGCCGGGGAGGTCTGCGCCACGGCGGGCCACCGCCGGACGATCGCCGAGGCGTTCACCCGGATGGCGGCCGACGGGGAGTTGGACCTTCCGCTGCCCGGTGCCGGGCGGACCGCGGAGCGCTGGGCGGCGCTGACCCGGTGGGCGCAGCAGGACCTGTCCCTGGCCCGGCTCGGCGAGGGCCATGCGGACGCCGTCGCGATCCTCGCCGAACTCGGGGCCCGGAGTTCGGAGTTCGCGCTGGACGGCGGAGCGGGGCCGCGCTGGGGGGTGTGGGCGGCCGAGCCACCGGGGTACCGCCTGGAGGCGCGCCGCGGTTCGGACGGCTGGCGGTTGTCCGGGGTGAAGCCGTTCTGCTCGGGGGCCCGGGTGTGCACCCACGCGCTGGTGACCGCCCGCGACGGGGAGCGGCGGCGGCTGTTCGCCGTCGAGGTGGCGCAGCCGGGTCTCGTCCCGCTGCCGGACAGCTGGCCCGGGCCGGGCATGGCGGGCAGCGACACGCTGGACGTGGTGCTGGAGGACGTCCGGGCCGTCCCGGTCGGTGAGCCGGGCGCGTACCTGGAGCGCCCCGGTTTCCACCACGGCGGGATCGGCGTCGCCGCCTGCTGGCACGGCGGGGCCCGCGCGGTCGCCCGCACGCTGCTGGAGGCCGCGCGCAAGTGGGACCTGGGCCCGCACGCCCTGGCCCATCTCGGTGCCGTCGACGCGCACCTCGCCACCGTGGACGCCCTGCTGGAGGGCGCGGCCGCCGCCGTCGACGCCGACCCCCTCGACGCGGCCGGTACCGCGCGCCGCCGCACGATGCGGGTGCGGGCCGCCGTCGAGCACGCCGCCGGGGACGTGCTGGCCCGGGTCGGCCGGTCGCTGGGCGCCGCCCCGCTGGGCCACGACGCCGTGCACGCGCGGGCCGTCGCCGACCTGACCGTCTACCTGCGCCAGCACCACGCGGAGCGCGATCTGGCCGGTCTCGGCGCGGCGGCCCGCGACGCCCGCCTGGAGTGGGAGGACGGATGACGGACCGTCCGGTTCCGACGCCGGCTCCCGGCCCCGGGCGGCGGGCCGCGGCCGACCCGATCCAGGCGCCCGGGACGCCGGAGCAGGACTGGCGGGCGTGGGCACCGCTGCACCGCCTCCCCGCCGTCGACCCGCTCGCCTGCCTGCCCGCCCGTCCGGACGGCCCGCCCGTCGTCCTGGTCGTGGCGGCGCACCCCGACGACGAGGTCCTCGGCTTCGGCGGCACGATCGCCGTCCTCGCCGCGGCCGGTGTCCAGGTGCGCCTGGTGTCCGTCACCGACGGCGAGGCGTCCCATCCGCACAGCACCACTGCCGCGGCCCGCGACCTGGCAGCCGTGCGCGCCCGGGAACTGCGCCGGGCGACACGCGAGTTGGGGGCGGACGTGCCGGCGGTGCGGCTGGGGCTGCCCGACAGCGGCGTGGCCCGCCACGAACCGGCGCTGGCCGCCGAGCTGACCGGGCTGCTCGCGGACTGCGACCTGTGCGTGGCGCCGTTCGGCGCGGACCTGCACCCGGACCACGAAGCCGCGGGACGCGCGGCGCTGGCGGCCGGGGCCGCACAGGGGGTTCCGGTGTGGGAGTACCCGGTGTGGGCGTGGCACTGGGCGGTGCCGGGCGATCCGCGGCTGCCCTGGAGCCGGGCGGCGCGCATCGCGCTGCCCCCGGCCGCCCGGGCCCGCAAGCGCGCGGCACTGCGGTGCTTCCGCAGCCAGATCGAGCCGCTCGGCGACGGACCGGGCGACGGGGCGATCCTGCCCCCGGACGAACTCGCCCACTTCCAGCGCGACTTCGAGGTGATCTGGCGATGACCACACCCCCTCGCCCCGCGGCAGGGCGCCCGACCGGCGCCGCCACCCCCGCCGCCTACTTCGCCGGCATGTACGCCGAGCAGGACGACCCCTGGCGGCTGGCCGAGCGCTGGTACGAGCGGCGGAAGTACGCCCTGACCCTCGCGGCGCTCCCCGAGCCGCGCTACCGCAGCGCGTTCGAACCGGGCTGCTCGGTCGGCGTCCTGTCCGCGCTGCTGGCCGAACGCTGCGACGCCCTGCTCGCGTGCGACCGGGAGGAGCGCGCCGTGGCCCGGGCCCGGGCCCGCCTCGCGCGGGCGCCGCACGTGCGGGTGGAGCACCGCCGGCTGCCGGACGACTGGCCCGACGGCGCCTTCGACCTCGTCGTCCTGTCCGAGCTGCTGTACTACTTCACCGCCGCCGACGCCGCGGACGTCCTGGAGCGGGCCGTGCACGCGTTGGAGCCCGGCGGCACGCTCCTGCTGGTCCACTGGCGCCACCCCGTCCCGGACCACGCCCGCAGCGCCGAGGCCGTCCACGGACAGGCCCGCGCCCACCCGGCCCTGGTGCGGATCGCCGCGCACGCCGAACCGGACTTCCTGCTGGACGTGTTCGTCCGCCCGGACCGGCCCGGCACCCCGGCCGCCGGCCTGTCCGTCGCCGCCGCCGAGGGCCTGACGTGATCCGCGCGGTGGCCGTCGTCGTCCCCGCCCGCGACGAGGAGGGACTGCTCGGCAGCTGCCTGACCGCACTGCACCGGGCGCTGCGCCACCCTCGGGTACGGGCGCTGCCGCACCGGGTGGTCGTGGTGGCGGACGCCTGCACGGACGCCACCGCGGACGTGGCCCGCCGGTACGGCGCGCAGGTGCTGGAGCTGGCGGCCGGCAACGTCGGGGCGGCCCGCGCGGCGGGCAGCGAACGGGCCGTGGACCTCGCCCTCGCCACCGGGTCCGCCCTCGCCCCGGCCGGGGTGTGGCTGGCCCACACCGACGCGGACTCCCGGGTGCCGTCCGAGTGGCTCGCCCGCCAGCTCGACCACGCGGCTCTCGGATGGCACGCGGTCGTCGGCACCGTCCGCGTCACGGACTGGACCGGCCACCGGCAGGCCACCGCCGGGGCCTTCCGGCGGCACTACCGGCACCCGGCGGGCGCCGGGGGCCACCGCCACGTCCACGGGGCCAACCTCGCCGTCCGTGCCGACGCCTACCGCGCGGTCGGCGGTTTCGCACCACTGCCCGTCGGCGAGGACCGCGCCCTGGTCGCGGCCCTGGAGGCCGCCGGCCACCGCGTCAAACGGACCCCCGACACCCCCGTCACCACCTCCGCACGACGCGACCCCCGCGCCCCCGGCGGCTTCGGCGACTTCCTGCGCGGCCTCGACTCCCTCGCCCGCTGACGCGGCCCGCCCGGACCGGGCGTCCGCGTGCTCGCGCTGGTGCAGACCGGTGGTGTCGCGGGCCCGTCCGTGTCGCCGCCGCCGGCTGCGGGAATCGGTGGGAGAACCGTTCTCACCCCCCACCACCTGGGAGTACCGCATGGCTGGCGACGATTTCGTCATCGACGTGACCCGGATCCGGGACGAAGCCCGGCAGAAGATGTCCGACGGCGCCCTGACGGCCACCTACGGCCTGGACGCCGCGAAGGTGATCGCCGTCCTGAACGACGTGGTCGCCACCGAGGTGGTGTGCTGGCTGCGCTACACCCGGCACGCGATCTCGGCCACCGGCATCGATCGCGCGCAGGTCGCGGCCGAGTTCACCGAACACGCCGCCGAGGAGATGCAGCACGCCCTGCGCGCCGCCGAACGGATCTCCCAGCTCGGCGGCGAGCCCGACTTCGACCCCGCCACCCTCGTCCGACGCGCCCACACCGACTACACCACTCCCGGCGAGACGGACCTCAAGACGATGCTGGAGGACAACCTGCTCGCCGAGCGCATCGTCATCTCCACCTACCAGGAGATCGCCCGCTGGCTCGGCGAGCACGACCCCACCACCCGCCGGCTCATCGAATCCATCCTCGAGGAGGAGGAAGAGCACGCCGACGACCTCACCGACCTGCTCGCCACCTGACCGCGTCCCTGGGCCGCACGTCCGCCGTTCTCCGCCCGCCGGTCTCCGCGCGCCGCCGGGTTCCGGTGGAGAACGGGGGCGGGAGCGCGCCCGCACGTCGGGCCGAAGCCGTGCGGGGCCCGGAACGGCCGGAGCCGCCCGCCCCGGGCGGGGGCGGGGGGCTCCGGGGCGCCCGGGTCGTCGCGGACGGTGCCCGGTCGACCCCGCCCGTGCCCGCGCGCGGGCACGGCGGAGAATGGGGCCTGCCCGCAGACCGGCCGCCCGATTGGACGCACCCGCCATGGCCTCCCTCCTGCTGTCCCGCCGCGACCTGGACTTCCTGCTGCACGACTGGCTGGACGTCACCGCCCTGACCGCGCGCGAGCGCTACGCCGAGCACGACCGGGACACGATCGACGCGGTGCTCGACCTCAGCGCGCGGATCGCGGCCGAGCACTTCGCCCCGCACAACAAGAAGAACGACGCCCAGGAACCGACCTTCGACGGCGAGCGGGTGCACATCATCCCGGAGGTCGGGCGGGCGCTGCGGGTCTTCGCCGAGTCCGGTCTGGTCGGTGCGGCGATGGACCACGCGGTGGGCGGACAGCAGCTGCCGCAGGTGGTCGCCCACGCCTGCACGGCCTGGTTCCAGGCGGCCAACGTCGGCACCGCGGCCTACCCGTTCCTGACGGTGGCCAACGCCAACCTGCTGCTGGCGCACGGCAGCGCGGAGCAGGTGGACACCTACGTGCGGCCCATGGTCGAGGGCCGCTTCTTCGGCACCATGTGCCTCTCCGAGCCGCAGGCGGGCTCCTCGCTGACCGACATCACCACCCGGGCGGTGCCGCAGCCCGACGGCACGTACCGGATCACCGGCACCAAGATGTGGATCTCCGGCGGCGACCACGACCTGAGCGAGAACATCGTCCACCTGGTGCTCGCCAAGATCCCCGGCGGCCCGGCGGGCGTGAAGGGCATCTCGCTCTTCGTCGTCCCCAAGTACCTGGTGGCGCCGGACGGTTCACCGGGCGAGCGCAACGACGTGGTCCTGGCGGGCCTGAACCACAAGATGGGCTACCGGGGCACGGCCAACACGCTCCTCAACTTCGGCGAGGGACGGCACACGCCGGCGGGCGCGCCGGGCGCGGTCGGCTTCCTGGTCGGCGAGCCGCACCACGGGCTGGCGTACATGTTCCACATGATGAACGAGGCCCGGATCGGCGTCGGCCTGGGCGCCGCCGCGCTCGGCTACACCGGCTACCTGCACGCCCTCGACTACGCCCGCACCCGCACCCAGGGGCGTCCGCCCGGCGCCAAGGACCCCGCCGCCCCGCAGGTGCCGATCATCGAGCACGCCGACGTCAGGCGGATGCTGCTGGCCCAGAAGAGCTACGTCGAGGGCGGCCTCGCGCTGAGCCTGTACTGCAGCCGCCTGCTGGACGAGGAGCGCACCGCCGGGCAGCAGGCCGAACGGGACCGGGCCCGGCTGCTGCTCGACGTGCTGACCCCGATCGCCAAGAGCTGGCCCTCGCAGTGGTGCCTGGCCGCCAACGACCTCGCCATCCAGGTCCACGGCGGCTACGGGTACACCCGCGAGTACGACGTCGAGCAGTTCTACCGCGACAACCGGCTCAACCCCATCCACGAGGGCACCCACGGCATCCAGGGCCTCGACCTGCTCGGCCGCAAGGTCGTCATGGGCGGCGGGGCGGGCCTGCGGCTGCTGCTGGAGACCATCGGCGCCACCGTCCGCCGGGCCGCGGACACCGGGGGCGAAGCCGCCGTCCTGGCCGCGGAGCTGGCCGCC
Source organism: Kitasatospora sp. NPDC088783 (assembly GCF_044750705.1). Classification (NCBI taxonomy): domain Bacteria; kingdom Bacillati; phylum Actinomycetota; class Actinomycetes; order Kitasatosporales; family Streptomycetaceae; genus Kitasatospora; species Kitasatospora sp. NPDC088783. The sequence goes on along the minus strand of NZ_JBIVKJ010000002.1, from coordinate 923,957 downwards.
GCCGCCACCCGGGTCGAGCACACCACCGCCGCCCTGTGGGCGGGCGGCGACCCGGACACCGCGCTGGCCAACGCCTCCCTCTACCTGGAGGCGGTCGGACACGTGGTGGTCGCCTGGATCTGGCTGGAGCAGTTCCTCGCCCTCCCCGACGGCGGGGACGCCTTCCACCAGGGCAAGCGGCAGGCCGCCCGCTACTTCTTCCGCGTCGAACTCCCCCGCACCGGACCGCAGTTCGACCTGCTGACCGGCCTGGACCGGACGGCGGCCGACACCCGCCCCGACTGGTTCTGAGCGCCCGCGCACGCGCACGCGCACGCACCGGGCCTCCGGGCCTCCGGGCCGCCGGGTCCGGTGCGCGCGGGTCCGGTGCGTGCGGACGGTGTGTCAGAAGGCGTAGCGGACCCGCAGCCAGGGGGCGCGGGCGCCGATCAGCTCGCGCAGCGTCTCGAGGGCGGCGGCCTTGACGCCGGTGCGGTAGCGCACGTTCCAGCCGCCGTTCTCGGAGCGTTTCGGCTGCTGGAGGTCCGGGCGCCACAGGACCTCCTCCGCGCGGGGGTGCCAGCCGAGGTTGACCTCGTGCAGGTCCCGGTTGTGGGTGAGCATGATGACCTCCGCGGCGGCCTGGTCCTTGACCCGCCCCGGGAGCGTGTCGTCCATGGCCCGCAGCAGTTCGCCCCAGTCGTGCTCCCAGCCCGGGCGGATGACCACCGGGGAGAGGTTGAAGTGCACCTCGTAGCCGGCGTCGAGGAAGTCGGCGGCGGCCGCGAGGCGTTCGGGGACCGGGCTGGTGCGGATGTCGAGGTGCCTGGAGTCGTCGGGCGGCATGACGGAGAAGCGGATGCGGGTGCGGCCCTGCGGGTCGAGCCGCAGCAGGTCGGGGTTGACGAACTTGGTGGCGAAGGACGCCTTGGCGGTGGGCAGGCGGCGGAAGGCCCGGACCAGGTCGGCGGTGCCGTCGCCGATCAGGTCGTCGACCGAGCAGTCGCCGTTCTCCCCGATGTCGTAGACCCAGGCGTGCTCGTCGCACTGGTTGGGCTCGCGCTTGGGGCCGTTGGCCGCGACGTGCCGTTCCAGGGCGGCCAGGACGCGCTCGGTGTTGGTGAAGACGGTGATCGGGTTGGCGAAGCCCTTGCGGCGCGGGACGTAGCAGTAGGCGCAGGCCATGGCGCAGCCGTTGGAGAGGCCGGGGGCGATCCAGTCGGCCGACCGCCCGTTGGGGCGGATGCCGAAGGACTTGCGCTCGCCGAGGACCAGGATGCCGCGCTTGGTCCGCACCCAGCGCTCCACGTTGCCCGCGTTACCGTGCAGGTCGGGGATGCGCCAGTGAGAGGCGGTCTCGACGATCCGGGCGCCGGGGAAGCGGGCGATGATCTGCCGGCCCCGCCAGGACCGCGCGGCGGCGGGTTCGGCGTGGATCTCGGTGATGTCGAGCAGCCTGCGCGCCTGCTCCCCGTCGCGGAACGGCCGCTCGGGGGGTTCGCCGTCGGGGGACTCGCCGGGCGGCGCGGCGGCGGCGATGAGCTCGTCCAGGTCGAACAGGCCCTCGGCCCCGTCTCCCGGCCCTCCGGGACGCTGTCGCATGTCACCAGTGTACGGAGGAGGGCCGGGGGCGCGGGGACGGGACGCCGGCGGGGTGTCAGCCGCGCGGCAGGACCATGGACTGGACCTCGGGCAGGTGGCGCCAGTCGGCGGAGACCAGGGTGGCGTGGGCGCCGGCGAGTTGGACCACGCGGGCGCGGGCCTGGTCCGCGGTCGGGTCGGTGGCGCTGATCGCGGGGGCGACGTTCTGCGCGTCGGTCATGCTGAGCAGGTAGTGGCGGGTGCCGTACCAGGAGGTGTCGACACCGTTCAGGTAGGCGGCGGCGTCGCCGTCGAAGACCACGAACCAGGGGCGGATGTCCGTCTCCGGGTACCCGGTGCGCGGGTCGCCGGCGGCGGCGCCGTGGACGGCGGGGAAGACCCGGGCATCGCCGATCCGGCCGGCGGCGGCCAGGTCGCGCAGGTGGCGGGCGTACTCGACGTCGGTGTGCAGGGTGTCGAAGGGGTTGCCCTCCTCCACGGTGCCGGGGATGACGTAGACGATCGCGCGGCCGGCCAGGCTCGACCGGCCGGGCCAGTTGCCGGCCCTGGCGGCGTCGTCCAGGGTCGGGTAGCTCCCCCCGCCGGGCTTGGCCAGCAGGTCGGCGGGGCGGAAGGCGGCGCTGCCCAGGTGGGCGGCGATCAGCGCGTCGAGCTGGGCGGGGCCCATGCCGCTGTTGGCCGCGAAGCCGCCCTTGAGTTCCAGTTTGACCGTCAGCGGGCCCGCCGCGGGGTGCGCGGCCAGCCAGACCCGGACGTCGTCCAGGCAGCTCTCCAGGTTCTTGTTGGCGCCGCCGGTGTACAGCTGCGCCGGGGAGGAGGCGTTGACGCAGTTGTTGGAGTTGCCCAGCGGGTTGGAGTGGCTGACCTTCCACTCCTTGGTGACGGTGTCGGTCCAGGCGTCCAGCTCGATCATCGAGGTGCCGGTGTCCAGCGCCTGGGCCAGGAATCCGAAGGCGGCCGGGTCGTAGGTGTTGTGGATGCCCACGGAGCTGGTGGAGGCGAACGGCAGTTCGGCGGGGGTGGCGGCGCCGGCGGCGGCGCCGAGCTGGGTGGTGGCCGTGAGGGCCGCGGCGAGTGCGGCTGCGGCGGCGGTGCGGCGGAGGTTCATTCGGTCCCTCGTCGGTCGGGCGGCGCGGACGGTCGGGCGGCGCGGACGGTCGGGCGGCGCGGACGGTCAGGCGGTCAGGCGGTCAGGCGGTCAGGCGGTCAGGCGGTCAAGCGTGGGCCCCCTGAATGACTTTCACGTGACATGACAACGAACTGCCACGGAAGCTGACGCGGCGTCAAGACCCCGCGGTGGAACCGGGGCGGATGGGCCGTCGGAACGCGGGTAACGGAGTCGGTGAAGCAGCACGTCGAGGACAGGGGAGGCCAGCGTGGCCAGAGGGATCTGGGATTACGAGAGCGCCGAGGGGTACGCCTCGGGCGACGATCTGGCGGGATACCGGGTGGAGGCCTCGGACGGCCGGATCGGCAAGGTCGACAAGCACAGCGAGGACGTCGGCCACGCCTACCTCGTGGTGGACACCGGGCCGTGGATCTTCGGGCGCACGGTGCTCGTCCCGGCGGGCACCGTCAACCGGGTCGACCACGACGACAGGTCGGTGTGGCTGGACCGGACCATGGAGGAGATCCGGAACTCGCCCGAGTTCGATCCAGACACCCACGCCGACAGCTCCGACTACCACCAGGCCCTCGGCGCCTACTACCTGGGAACCGCCTGAGCCCCGCGCCGCCCCGTCCGACCGGACGGGGCGGCCGTCCCGGAACCGGGACGGAACCACCCGACCGAAGGGAGCAGGAGCCCGCCGTGGACGAGCGAGAAGCCCGGCGCACCGGGGCCGAGGACCTGTTGGCGGGTCTGAGCGTGGACCACCAGCGGCCGGAGCAGCCGGTGCTGCTGGACGCGGCCGGCGCGCCCATACAGACCTGGCAGGAGAACCACCCCTACGACCGCAGGATGGGCCGCGGCGAGTACGAGCGGACCAAACGGATCCTGCAGATCGAACTGCTGAAGCTCCAGCGCTGGGTGAAGGCCACCGGGACGCGGCTGGTCGTCGTCTGCGAGGGCCGGGACGCGGCGGGCAAGGGCGGCGCGATCCGGCGCTTCACCGAGCGCCTCAACCCGCGCGGCGCCCGGATCGTCGCCCTCGACAAGCCCACCGACCGGGAGGCCGGGCAGTGGTACTTCCAGCGGTACGTCGCCCAGTTGCCGACCGCGGGTGAGATCGTCTTCTTCGACCGCTCCTGGTACAACCGGGCCGGGGTCGAGCGGGTGATGGGGTTCTGCTCGCCGGAGGAGTACGAGCGGTTCCTGCGGCAGTGCCCCGCCTTCGAGGACATGCTGGTGGCCGACGGGATCGTGCTGGTGAAGTTCTGGTTCTCGGTCTCGCGCTCCGAACAGCGCACCCGCTTCGCGATCCGCCGGGTCGACCCGGTGCGCCAGTGGAAGCTCTCCCCCACCGACCTGGCCTCCCTGGACCTGTGGGACGCCTACACGAGCGCCAAGGTCGGCATGTTCCGGGCCACCGACACCCGCTCCGCACCCTGGACGGTGGTCAAGGGCAACGACAAGCGGCGGGCCCGGGTGGAGGCGATCCGCAGCCTGCTGGACCGGGTCGACTACGAGAGCAAGGACCGCGACGCGGTGGGGCGGCCCGACCCGCTGATCGTGGGGGCCGCGGACACGCTGCTGGAGGCCGGCGAGGAGGACACCGCCCTGTCGCCCACGCCGTTGGCCGGACCGCACCACGGTCCGGGCCGCCACCCCGGACGGGGCTGAGCCCGGCGTCCCGCGCCGGGCTCAGCCCCGTCCCGCGCCGCGGTCAGTCCCGGTCCCGGGCCGCGCCGGCCCCGGTCTCCGCGCCCGCGCCCGCGCCCGCGCCCGGGTCGGCGGACTCCGACGGCCCGTGCGGGTCGTGGCGGCCCAGGCGCTCGGCCGCGCGGGTGATGTTGCGGGCCATCCCGCCGAAGACGAAGGCGTGGAAGGGGGACACGCTCCACCAGTAGGCCTGGCCGGCGAGGCCGCGCGGGTGGAAGAGCGCGCGCTGGAGGTAGACCGTCCGCCCCTGCCGGTCCCGGCCGACGCGCAGCTCCAGCCAGGCGAGCCCCGGCAGCAGCATCTCGGCGCGCAGCCGCAGGAGTTCCCCGCGGTCGACGGCCTCCACGCGCCAGAAGTCCACGGCGTCGCCGAGCCGCAGCCGGGTGGCGTCGCGCCGGCCCCGGCGCAGCCCCACGCCCCCCACCAGGCGGTCCAGCCAGCCGCGGACGGCCCAGCCGAGCCCGAAGGAGTACCAGCCGTTCTCGCCGCCGATGCCCTCGATGACCTGCCACAGCTCCTCGGGACGCGCCTGGGTCCGCCGGGCCCGGCGGTCGATGTACAGGCTGCCGCCCGCCCAGTCGGGGTCGGTGGGCAGCGGGTCGCTGGGCGCGTCGGGCAGGGCCGCGGACGACCAGCGGGTGGCGACCTGCGCCTCCTTGACCTGCTGCAGGGCCAGGCGCAGCGCCTCGTCGAAGTCCAGCGGGGACGTCGCGGTGTCGGGGATGTGATCGGCGATGTCGTGCTCGGTGCAGACCACCTCGTGGCGCAGCGACTCCGCCAGCGGGCGGGCGATGCTGCGCGGGACGGGCGTCACGAGGCCGATCCAGTGGCTGGACAGCCCCGGTGACAGCATCGGCACGGAGACGATGAGGCGGTGCGGCAGTTCCGCCACCCGGGCGTAGCGCTGCATCATCGCGCGGTAGTCCATCACCTCGGGCCCGCCGATGTCGAAGGTGCGGGAGACGGAGGCCGGCAGCGTCGCGCTGCCCACCAGGTAGCGCAGGACGTCCGCGACCGCGATCGGCTGGATGCGGGTGCGCACCCAGCGCGGCGTCACCATGACCGGGAGGCGCTCGACGAGGTAGCGGAGCATCTCGAAGGACGCCGATCCGGAACCGATGACCGTCGCCGCCCGCAGCACCGCCGTGGGCACGCCCGAGTCGAGGAGGATGCGCCCGACCTCGGCCCGCGAGCGCAGGTGCGGCGACAGGTCGCTCTCGGGCACGTCCCTGGGGGTGAGCCCGCCGAGGTAGACCAGCCGGTCCAGCCGGGCGGCGCGGGCCGCGTCCGCGAAGGTGCGGGCGGCGCGGCGGTCGGTCTCCTCGAAGTCGTCGCCCCCGCGCATGGCGTGCACCAGGTAGTAGGCGACGCTCACGCCGTCCAGGGCGCGGGTCACGGAGTCCGCGTCCAGGACGTCGCCGCGCACCACCTCCACCTCGTCGATCCAGGGGAAGTCGCGCAGCTTGTCCGGCGTGCGGACCAGGCAGCGCACCCGGTAGCCCGCCGACAGGAGCTCCGGGACGAGGCGGCCGCCGATGTACCCGCTGGCGCCGGTGACCAGGCAGAGCCCGGCGGGTGCGCCGTCCTCGGTCGGCCCGGACGGGGCGGGGGCGGCGGCCTCTTCGGAGGAGGGTCCGTTGCTGTCGTGGGTCATGAGTCGCCTTCGCGGGTGGGAGCGTGCCGTGGGAACCGGCCCGGGGAGCGGCCGGCTGGGATTCCTCCTCTGCTACCCGCTGCGGGGACGGGCAAGACGGTGCCGGGCGGGTACCGCCCCGATTGGCCGAGGCCCGGCCCGGGCGGGGGCGCTGCGGGGTCCGGGCGGCGGCCCGCGGGCGCTACCCGGAGGGGGGCGGGTGCGACTCCCGGTAGGAGTTCCAGTCCGCGTGCCCGCCGGCGCCCAGCACTTCGCCCGCGGAGGAGAACGCGCCGTCCGCCGCGGCCCGCAGCTCGCGGCGGGTGGTCCGGGCCACCAGGGCGGGGAAGACCGGGCGCAGCGGCTGGCACCAGCGCAGCCACGGCGGGGCGTAGATCTGCGGGGCGCGCCCGGTGATGCCCCGGGTGAGCCACCGGGCGACCTGCTCCGGGGAGTGGACGCGGCGGGCGGGCCGTGGCTGGTTGCGGCGCAGCGCCGCCAGGACCGGGTTGTCGTCGATGCCGTCGAGCATCTCGGTTCCGGTCCAGTGGAGGTAGGCGACGCCGACCTGGACGCCGTCGGGTTCGACCTCGCCGCGCAGGGCGAGCGCGAACGACTCGGCTCCCGCCTTCGACGCGCAGTAGGCGCTCATCATCGGGGCCGCACCGAAGGCCGCCGTCGAGACGATCTGGAGGAAGTAGCCCCGGGTGGAGATGAGTTGAGGCAGGAAGGCGCGGGCGGTGTTGGCGGACCCGATGAGGTTGACGTCGATGACCCGCTGCCAGAGTTCGGCGCTGGTGCGGCCGAACGACCCGCTCACGGCGATGCCGGCGTTGGCCACCACCACGCTGGCCGGTCCCAGCTCGGCCTCGACCCGGCGGGCGGCCCCGGCCAGGGCGGCCCGGTCGGTGACGTCGCACTCGACGCAGAGGGTCGGCCCGGGAAGGGCCGCGGCGGTCTCCCGGAGGGTCGCCTCCTCCCGCCCGGCGAGGGCCACCCGCATGCCGGCCGCGGACAGGCTCCGCGCGAGGTGCTCCCCGACGCCGCGGGCGGCCCCCGTGACGACGGCCACCCGCCCGCGCAGCGGAGACGCCCCGCCGCGGAGCCCGTCTCCGCCGGACGCAGTGCGCATCGCTCCTCCTCGCTCGCGGTCGGGGCACCGGACGGCCTCCGCGTGCCCCGCCCCACCCTCGGTCCGGCCGCCGGCCGCCGCAACCGCACCGCCGCCGACGGGCCCGGCGGGACGGGGGCCCGGCACCCGGCGCGGTCCCGCGGCATCCGGTGCGTGCTCTCGGCGCGCCGGCCGGAAGCCCTCGTCCTGGGTGTACTCGGGTTTCCGGCCGGTGCGGCGAGCGGGCCCCCCTGCCCGGTGGCGGGCAAGGAGGGCGCGCACTGGGCGCCGTGGGGCGGGCGGGGGTTCGGCGGCAGGCCCTAGAGCGGGACGGTGACGCTCACCCGCTTGCCGCCCCCGGGCAGGGGGAGGACGTCCCCGGTCGCGGCGAGGAGCTGGACCAGCGCCCAGCCGCGCCCGCTCAGGCGGTAGGGGTCCCGCAGGGCGGTCGGGTCGGTTCGCGGGCGGCTGCCGACGGCGTCCTCGACGTCGATCCGCACGCACGTGCCGCCGCCCGGGCGGCCGTCGGTCCCCCCGGCGGCGGCGCCCACCGGCGCGGTCTCGACGCCGACGGCGAAACCCACCACGCCGCCCGCGTGGCGCACGGCGTTGGTGACGAGTTCGGAGGCCACCAGCAGCGCGTTCCGCCGCCCGGCGGGGGAGACGGCTCCCTCGGCGCCCAGCACGTCCGACACCGCCCGCCGCGCCTGCGCCGGCGTCCGCACCGGCGTCCCGGCGCACGTCGGCAGCCGGTCCCCGTCCCCGCCCGCGGCCCCACCTGCGCCACGGGCGGCGTGCGGGGAACGCCGGAGACCGGGCAGGGCGTCCCCGGCGGCCGTGGGGGGAAGGTGGACGGTGAAGCGGCGGTGCGGCATGGCGTGGCCTCTGTTCGATCGGCTCTCGGCATCGGCGGTGGACCGTGCACACGGAACGTTCACCGATCCTTGTGCCCCCGTCCCCGCTCGCCATCCCCCCTCACTGTTCCCGCGCGTTCCAGCGGCCCCTCCCCCGCCCCGCCAGGCGCTCCCGTCCCCTGCGGTCCGGCCGACCCGGCGGCGGCCACGGCGTCACGTCCGTGCGCGTCCGTGCCGAGGGCCCGCACGCGCACGGACGCGCAGGGTGAGGGGCCGGTCCGGGCCCGTCATCGCGAACAGTCGGGCCACCGGGTCCGGGACCTCGGCCGGCCGCAGCGCCCGCTCCTGCGCCGTCAGCCGCTGGAGGAGCTCCACCGGGGCGCCGATGCCGGAGGAGTCGCAGAATTCCAGTCGTGCGCAGTCGGCCACCACCCGGCCCGCTCCGTGCCCCCGGGCCGGTTCCCGGCCGGCGGCCTCGGGCAGCTGCACCGCGCTGTCGAAGTCCAGCTCCCCGCGCAGGCACAGCACCGTGCCCCGCTCCTCCCGCGCGACCTGGACCGAGAACACCCTCGGCCTCGTCCGTCCGGAGCCCGTAGCGACGACCCGCCCGTCCTGCGGACCCGCCCGGCCCGGGGCTCGCGCACCTCGTGGGCGGTGCCGGGCGGGGTCAGCCGTGCGCGGTGTCGATGACGCAGAAGCGGTTGCCGTCCGGGTCGGCGAGCACGACGAAGTCCGGGTCCGGCGGGTAGCTGTCCCAGTCGACCCGCTCGGCGCCCAGCGCCACCAGTCGTTCCACCTCGGCGGCCTGTTCGGCGGCGTCGTCCGCGTAGAGGTCGAGGTGGATCCGCGGGTGTTCCTGGACGGGGCTGACGCTGCGGTCCAGTGCCAGTTGCACCCCGCCCTCGTGCGGGGGCAGCAGGACCGCCCAGTCCTCGTCGGACTCCCCGCGCGGGACGTACCCGAGCGCCGCCGTCCAGAACGCCACCGCCCGCGGCACGTCCGCCACGCCCAGTACCACCGAACCCATCGTCAACATCCTTCCAGTGTGCCGGACTCCGGGCCGGAGCGGGCACGAGGCCCGACGGACCGGAGCGGGCCCGAGGTCCCGTGCACCGACGGGCGCGGGGCCCCCGCGCCGCGGGCGGCGTCCCGCCCTGCGGGGTTGGGGATGCAGGAGGCCGTTCGTGCTCGTAGTGTCGAAAGAGGGGGCGCCACCCGACCGGATGGTGAAATCCAGACGAGGAGGCACATCTGATGCTTACTCAGTTCCGGACCGAAACGGCCCCGACGTCACGCAGCGCGACGTCGACCGAGGCCGCCGCGTTGGCGAGCCTGATGGTGGAGGACGAGGCCGTCGTGTCCGACGCGCCCACGTACTCGCCCGAGGCGCTGGGAGGCGGACTCCTGGTGCTGGGGCTGCTGCTGTCGCCGAAGCCCCCGAAGGAGAAGCCGACCCGGTAGTCGGGGAGGTCTGATCACCGGGCCGGTCCGCCTGCACGGGCCGGCCCGGTGCGCACCCGCCGCGTATCCGCTGCGCGGCCGCCGCGTACCAGGAGGGACTTCGCAGATGCCGTTCGCCGAGACACCACTGCGCGACGAGTACGCCGCCGCCGTCGAACAGCTGGCGCGCCGTACTCTCGACGCCCTCCGGGACGGCGCTCCCGTGGCCGCGCTCCCGGAGCCGCCGGACCCGGAGGCGACCGACTCCCGTCCGCTGCTGGCCGCGGTCCGGGTCCTCGGGGCCGACCTGTTCGCCCCGCAGCTGCTGGCCGGGGCCGAGCCCGACGGGCCCACCGCCGCGCTGCTGGCCCGGGCCCGGCGGACGTTCCCGGCCCCGGCCGCCCCGTCCCCGGAGGCGGCCCGGGTGGTCGAGTGGCAGGACTGGGCCGTCGGCCGGTTCCTCGCCCGCACCCCGTACGGGGAGGCCGCACCGGAGCCGCCCGTGCTCCCCGGACCGGAGGAGACCGGCTGGCAGGTCTGGTCGGTGCGGATGTCCCAGCTGTCCGGGCTGGCGCTGCCCGGGCTCGACGGGCCGGTGCACGCGCACGCCCGCGCGCACTCCCTGGACCTCGCCCGCGGCACCGTCCGCTCCCTGCTGCGCCACGACCTCACCACCGCCGCCCGGCTCGTCCGCTGGCTCGCCTGGACCGGCGCCGAGGGCCTGCCGCCGCGCCTGGAGGTCGAACCCGTCCTGGACCGGATCCGGCTGGCCGGCGACGGCAGCGCCCGCACCGGACTGGGCCTCGCCGTCGCCCGCCGCCTGCTCGACGGCCCCGCCGACGGGAGGCGGGCGGCATGACCGACACCCGCGTCCTCGCCACCGCGCAGCGGCTCGGCTCCCGCGCGCTGTCCTGGCTGCACTCCGCGCACCGGGACGGCCTCGGACGGATCCCGGACAGCACCCTGATCGACTTCGCCGATCCCGACAACGCCTACAAACCGCTCGGCGAGGTCGCCCTCGCCGCCTCCCTCGTCCTGCGCGACGGCGTCAGCGCGCCCGCCGACGCCCGCGCCGCGCGCGACCTGCTCGAGGGCTGCTGGGCGCAGCTGCGCGAGGGCGACCTGCTGTACGAGCGCCAGCTGCACCACTTCACCATGACCGACCCGCTGGAGACCTACGGCCACTTCGCCCGGGCCGGCTACCGGCACCCGGCGCTGGAGGAGCTGCTCGACTCGCTCAGCCGGCTGCGGGCCGCGCACGCCGAGGAGATCCGGGCCAACCGGCGCCTGGGCGTCGCCAATGCCCGGCGGGTCGTCGGGCTCGACCACCGGCCGGACTGGGAGGCGCTCGCCCTGGGCACCTGGCTCGGCGCCGGGCCGGAGCCCTGGGCCGTGAACTGGATGACCGGGTACGACATCACCCACACCGTCTTCCACCTCACCGACTGGGGCGCCCGCCCGGAGGGCCTCCCCCGGCCGATGCACGACTACGTCCGGGACTGGCTCCCCGTCTGGCTCGACGTCTGGGTGGAGGTCGGGCAGTGGGACCTCGTCGCGGAGCTGCTGGTGGTCGACGCCTGCATCGGCGAGCCGGCCACTGGGCGGCAGGGCTGGGACGCGCTGGCCGCCGCCCAGCACGAGGACGGGCTGCTGCCCCGCGACACCGACCCGGTGGACGAGGACCGCGAGCGGGCGTTCCTGGACCACCAGCACACCGCCGTCGTCGCGGTGGTGGCCGGCGACGTCACGCTGGCCCGGGCGCTGCGGGCGACGGCGGCCGTGTGAGCGGGGTGGACGCCGCGGTCGCGGCGGCGGTGCGGGCGGCCGTGTCGTCGTCCGCGACCGCCGTCACGGTGGCGGTGGTGCGCGGCGACCGGGAGGAGGTGCGGTGCTCCGGGCGGACCGGGCGGGGGCGGGCGGGCCCGTGCACCCCGGACACCGTCTTCGAACTCGGCTCCGTCAGCAAGACGTTCACCGCGCTGCTGCTCGCCGCGATGGCCGCGCGCGGGGAGCTCGCCCTGCACGAGGCGGTGGACCGCCTGCTGCCCGCCCACTGGCCCGCGGTGGCCGTCCGCTCCCGCGAGCCGGTCCGGCTGCTGCACCTGGCCACCCACACCGCGGGCCTGCCCCGGCTGCCCCCGGGGCTGCTCGCGGCGGCCCTGCCCGCGTGGCGCAGCAACCCGTACGCGTCCTTCGGCGAGGAGGAGCTGCGGGCGGCGCTGGCCAGGACCACCGTGCGCGTCGGGCCGGGCAGCCGGTACCGGTACTCCAACTACGGGGTCGGGCTGCTCGGCCGGGCGATGGCGGAGCGCGCCGGGCTACCGTACGGCGAACTGCTCGCCGACCGGGTCCTGTCGCCGCTGGGTCTCGGCGCCACGACGTGCGATCCGGACGCGGCCGGACGCGCGGTCGGGTACCGGCGCGGACGCGCGCTGCCGCCCTGGCGGATCCCGGGCCTGCCGGGGGCGGGCGCGGTGCGGGCGAGCGGCGCCGACCTGTTGCGCTACCTGCGGGCCCACCTCGACGCCCGTCCCGCCGCCCGCCCCGCCGCGCTGGCGTCCGCCCTGGCGGACGTCCAGCGGCCGCGGCTGCGGCTGCCGGCCTCCGGCGACGAGCTGTGCCTGGTGTGGAACCGCCGCCGCTCCGGCGGGCGGGACCTGTACTTCCACTCCGGCGGCACCCGGGGTTTCACGGCCTTCGTCGGCTTCTCCCCGCAGGGGCGGGCCGCGGTGGCGGCGCTGGCCAACGCCGGGCCCACCCCGAACGGGCGGTTCGTCCAGGCGGGCTACGAGGTGCTGCGGGCCGCCTCGTAGCCCGCCCGGACGGTGCCCGGCGGGGTCGGGCGGCCCGGGCGGTTTCGCGCGGGTCGGGGCGGGCGTGCGGCGCGGGCGGCCGGTCGGGCGGCGTACCGGCGGGGGGCCGCCCGTGACCCGGCCCTCATCGGCGGTCCGGTGCCGGTGCGGCGAAGCGGTTGGGTCCCAGGACGGCGAGCAGGCGGAGCTTCTCCTCGCTCTCGCTGCGGGGTGCGGCGGTGAGCACGAGCAGCACCTGGGACTGGTCCTCGGTGAACAGGGCCTGGCAGTCGACCTCGATCGGTCCGACTTCGGGGTGGACGAGCGTCTTGTGGTCCTCGAAGCGCCGGGCGACCTCGTGGCGCGCCCACAGGTCGGCGAACTCCTCGCTGGCCCGGCTCAGGGCCCGGACCAGCTCGCCCGCGGTGGATCGCGGGCCGCGGACGCCGTAGGCGGCGCGCAGACTCGCGACCTGGGCGCGGCTCTGCCGGTCCCGGTCCTGCTCGGGGTAGAGGAGCCGGGCGGAGGGGTCGGTGAACCAGCGGTAGATCGCGCTGCGGGCCGGGCCGGTCAGGTGCGAGGCGTCGCCGAACAGGGCCGCGGCCGGGCCGTTCTGCACCAGTGTCTCGCCCAGGTCGCCGAGGACCAGCGCCGGTGTGTCGGCGAGGCGGTCGAGCACGCGCAGCAGCGCGGGGGCGACGTGGGGCGAGGCCGACAGGGCGGCCGGGGCGTTGTGCCCGGCGATCCGGTACAGGTAGTCGCGTTCGTCCCTGGTCAGCCGCAGGGCGCGGGCGAGCGCGGACAGGATGTGCGCGCTGGGCTGGGGGGCGCGCCGCTGCTCCAGCCTGGTGTAGTAGTCGGTCGACATCACGGCGAGCGAGGCGACCTCCTCCCGGCGCAGTCCGGGGGCCCGGCGACGGGCGCCCAGGGGCAGGCCGACGTCCTCGGGGCGTAGTGCCTCGCGGCGGCGGCGCAGGAAGTCGGCGAGTGCGGCGCGGTCCATGGATCCGATTGTCGTCCCGTCGCCGCCGCTCAGCCAGGGACCGGTGATCCCCCGATGAGGCGTCCCTGCCACCGGCCTCGGCGGCGGACGATAGTCGGAGGCATGAACATCTCCGGAAACACCGTCTTCATCCCGGGCTCCACCAGCGGCATCGGGCTGTCGCTCGCACTGGCGCTGCGCGACCGGGGCAACACCGTCATCGTGGGCGGCCGGCGCGCCGAGCTGCTGGAGCGCATCGCGGCCGAGCACCCCGGTGTCGACACCGTGCTCGTGGACGCCGCCGACCCGGCGAGCATCGACGCGGCGGCGAAGGAGGTCCTCGCCCGCCACCCCGACCTGAACGTCCTGGTGCCGATGGCCGGGGTGATGAGCGCCGAGGACTGGCACGGTCCCGCGTCGTTCCTTGCCACCGCCGAGTCCACGGTCACCACGAACCTGCTCGGCACGATCCGGCTGATCGCGGCGTTCGTCGAACACCTCCAGCAGCAGCCGGACGCCACGATCATGACCGTCTCGTCCGGTCTGGCGTTCGCTCCCCTGAAGGCCACCCCGACGTACAACGCGACGAAGGCCGCCGTCCACATGCTCAGCGAGTCCGTCCGGCTGCAGCTCGCCGACACCTCCGTCAAGGTCGTGGAGCTGGTGCCCCCGGCCGTCCGCACCGCCCTCATGCCCGGGCACGAGGACAACGAGGCGGCCATGCCGCTGGAGGAGTTCACCGCGGAGGTGATCGGGCTGATCGAGGCCCGGCCCGACGCGAAGGAGATCCAGGTGGAGCGCGTGAAGTTCCTGCGCTACGGGGAGGCCCGCGGCGACTACGACCGGGTCGTCGCCGCGCTCAACCCCGCCGGGGACCGGGCGGACGGAGGGGAGTAGCCCCGGCGGCCGGGACGGCGCCGGGCACGGGAGGGGCCGCTCGCGGGGTGAATCGTCCGCCGGGAGCGACTGGGCGGGCCGGTCCGGGGATAGACGAAGAGAGCCTCCTGCGCCGTCGGCGCGCGGCGCCCGCGCGGCGCCCCGCCCGGGTGTGCGCAGCGTTATCCGACGGGAAAGCGAGCTCGATGTCCTCCGTATCGCTGTCGGCATCCACGGGGAGCGCGGCCGCCCCGTCCGAGCGGGGCGGTCGCTCCGGCGCGGTCCGTCCGCTGGGCGGACGGGGGCGCTCCCCCGGCGGGCCGGGGCTGCCGGTCGCGGCCCGGGCCTCGCCGGCGGTGCGGGGCGTGGAGGGCGTGGACGGTGACGTGTCGGGCGCGGTCGGCCGGGTGCTCGACGAGTGGCTGGCGGGCCGGGTGGCGCGGGCGGGCGCCCTCGACGGGACGTTCGCGGCCGACCTCGCCCACCGGGTGGCGGACTTCACCGGGCGCGGGGGCAAGCGGGTGCGGGCGCGGCTGCTGTGGTGGGCGATGCGCGCGTGCGGGGGGCCGGACGTGCCGGTCGGGGCCGCGCTGGCCACGGGGGCCGCGCTGGAGCTGCTGCAGACCTGCGCGCTCGTCCAGGACGACGTGATGGACGGGTCGGCGACGCGCCGCGGCCGTCGGGCCCTGCACGTGGACGTGGCCGCCCAGTACGCGCCGGGGGCGGGCGGGCGGGGGGCCGCGGACCTCGGTGCGGCCGCGGGCGTGCTGGCCGGGGACCTGGCGCTCGTCTGGGCCGACGACCTGGCCGCCGCCGCGCGCTCGGAGCTGCGGGAGCCCCGGCGGCAGCAGGTGCGGGAGGTCTGGTCGGACCTGCGGATGGAGATGGTCGCCGGCCAGTACCTCGACGTGCACGGCCAGGTGACCGGGTCGCGTTCGCCGGCCCGGGCGATCCGGGTCGCGGAGCTCAAGAGCGCGATGTACTCGGTGGAGCGGCCGGTCCACCTGGGGGCCGTGCTGGCCGGGGCCCGGCCCGAGCAGGTGGAGGCGCTGCGCCGTTCGGGCCGCTGCGCGGGCGTCGCCTTCCAGTTCAAGGACGACCTGGACGGGGTCTTCGGGGATCCGGCGCGGACCGGCAAGCCCTGCGGCGACGACGTCCGGGCCGGCAAGCCCACCTACCTGTTCGCGGTGGCGCGGGCCCGGGCGGTCGCCCGGCGCGACCGCGCCTCCTCGGAGGTGCTGGCCCGGTGCCTGGGCGACCCGGAGCTGGACGAGGCCGCGTTGGACCGGGTCCGGGAGGCGCTGGTGGCCACCGGGGCGCGGGCCGCCGTCCAGTCCCGCATCGAGCGGCTCTCCGAGCGCAGCACGGAGTACCTGGAGCGGGCCCGTCCGCTGGCCCCCGGTGCCGAGCGGCTGGCCGCCCTGCTGCGGGCGACCGCCGGGCTGCCGCCCGTCGGCGCGGGCGGCACGGGGGGTGCGCGGTGAGCCGCGCCGTGCCGTCGGCCGATCACGTCGTCGTGGTCGGGGCGGGCCTGGCCGGGCTGTCCGCCGCCTGCCACCTGGTCGGCGCGGGGCGGCGGGTGACCGTCGTCGAACGGGACGGGGAGCCCGGCGGGCGGGCCGGGCGGATCCGGCGCGGCGGGTACCTGTTCGACACCGGGCCGACCGTGCTGACCATGCCCGAGCTCGCCGACGAGGCGTTCGCGGCGGTGGGCACCTCGCTGCGCGAGCACGTCGACCTGCTGCCGCTGCACCCCGCCTACCGGGCCCGGTTCGCGGACGGCAGCGCGCTGGACGTGCACACCGACGCGCAGGCGATGGAGGCCGAGGTGGCGCGGTTCGCGGGCGCGCGGGAGGCCGCGGGCTACCGGGAGCTGCGCCACTGGCTCACCCGGCTCTACCGCGCGCAGATGCGGCGCTTCATCGACACCAACTTCGACTCGCCGTGGCAGCTGCTCAACCCCGACCTGGCGCGGCTGGCCGCCCTGGGCGGGTTCGGCCGGCTCGCCCCGCGGATCGGGCGCCACCTGCGCGACGAGCGGCTGCGACGGGTCTTCTCGTTCCAGTCCCTGTACGCGGGGGTGGCGCCGGCCCGGGCGCTGGCCGCCTACGCGGTGATCGCCTACATGGACACCGTGGCCGGGGTGTGGTTCCCGCGCGGGGGCATGCACGCGCTGCCCCGGGCGATGGCCGGCGCCGCCGCCGCGGCGGGTGCCGGGTTCCGGTACGGGAGCACCGTCACCGGGCTGGAGCGCCGGGGCGGCCGGGTCACGGCCGTGGTCACGGACCGCGGGCGGATCGCCTGCGACGCGGTCGTGCTGACCCCCGACCTGCCGGTGGCGTACCGGCTGCTGGGGCGGGCTCCGCGGCGGGCGCTGCCGCTGCGGTTCTCGCCCTCGGCGGTCGTGCTGCACCTGGGCACCGACCGGACCTGGCCCGAGCTGGCCCACCACACCCTGTCCTTCGGCCACGCCTGGGAGCGGACCTTCGACGAACTGACCCGCACCGGCAGCCTGATGACGGACCCCTCGCTGCTGATCACCCGGCCGACCGGCACCGACCCGTCGCTGGCCCCGGCCGGCCGGCACACCCACTACGTGCTGGCGCCGGTGCCCAACACCGCCGTCGGCCCGGGTGCCGAGGCCTGGGGCGACCTCGCGCCGGGCTACCGCCGGCACCTGCTCGACACCCTGGAGCGGCGCGGGCTGACCGGGCTCGGCGCGTCCGTCGAGGAGGAGTGCCTGGTGACCCCGGCCGACTGGACCGCCCGGGGGCACGCGGCGGGCACCCCGTTCTCGGCGGCCCACACCTTCGCGCAGACCGGCCCGTTCCGGCCGCGCAACCTGGTGCGGGGCCTGGAGAACGTGGTGCTCGCCGGCTGCGGCACCACGCCCGGGGTCGGCGTGCCGACCGTCCTGATCAGCGGGAAGCTCGCCGCCGCCCGGATCACCGGCCCGGCCCGCCCCGGCCCGGCGCGCCGCCGCCCGCCCGCGGCGTCCGCCGCGCCGCCCGGACCCGAGGCGGCGCCGGTCCCGTCCTCGACCTCGACCTCGTCCCCGACGGCAGGAGCCCCGCATGACGGCCCGTGAACTGGACGCGGCGGGGATCACGGCCCCCGCCCTGCGGGCGGCGTACACCGTCTGCCGCGAACTCAACGCCCGGCACGGCCGCACCTACTTCCTGGCCACCCGGCTGCTGCCGCCGGAGCGCCGGTGCGCGGTCCACGCGCTGTACGGCTTCGCCCGCTGGGCCGACGACATCGTCGACGGGCTGGACCGGCGCGAGACGCCCGCCGAGCGCGACCGGCTGCTGGGCGCGCTGGAGCGGGACTTGGCCGGGGGCCTGCGGCGCGGCGACGCGGCGGAGCCGGTGGTGCGGGCGGTCGCGGACACCGCCGAGCGGTACGGGATCGACCCGGCGCTGTTCACGGACTTCATGGCCTCGATGCGCGCCGACCTCACCGTCACGGACTACCCCACCTACCGGGACCTGTACGGCTACATGCACGGCTCGGCGGCGGTGATCGGCCTGCAGATGCTGCCCGTCCTCGGCACGGTGACGGGCCGCGCCGAGGCCGAGCCGCACGCGGCGGCGCTGGGGGTGGCGTTCCAGCTGACCAACTTCCTGCGCGACGTGGGCGAGGACCTGGACCGCGGCCGGGTGTACCTGCCGGCCGACCTGCTGGCGGCCCACGGGGTGGACCGGCCGCTGCTGGAGTGGAGCCGCCGCACCGGCCGGGACGACGCCCGCATCCGGGCCGCGCTGACGGCGGGCGCCGCGCTCGCCCGCGGGGTCTACCGGGACGCCGAGCCCGGCATCGCGATGCTGGAGCCCCGGGTGCGGCCCTGCATCCGGACGGCCTTCCTGCTCTACGGCGGCATCCTGGACGCGATCGCCGAGGACGGCTACGCCGTGCTGCACCGGCGTTCGGTGGTGCCGCTGCGCCGGCGGGCGGCCGTCGCCGCGTCGGGGCTGACCCGGATCCTGGCCGCCAGGGTGCGGGCTCCGGGGCGCTCCGGCCCGCCGCCGGGCCCGGCGCGCCGCCGTCCGGCGGTCCGGGGGCGGGTCCGGTGAGCGCCCCGTCCCGCTGGACGCCCCCGCTGCGGCTGCGCCGGGGTCCGGGCTGGGCCCGGCAGGAGCCGTCGTGGCGGGCGGCGCGGCCCGCGCTGATCGCCGCCGCGCTCGAACGGGCGGCGGCCCGGCCCGCCGGGAACTGGTTCGTCGTCGGCCGCGCCGGGATCGCCGGCGGCGGACGGCCGTGCGGGCGGCTGGTCGGCGGCGCGGAGGTGGTGCTGTGGCGGGACGCGGCGGGGGCGCTGCGGGCCGGGCCGGGGAGCTGCCCGCACCTGGGCGCGCCGCTGAAGGACAGCCGGGTGGTGTGCGGCACGCTGGTGTGCCACTGGCACGGCCTGGCCCTGAACGGCGGTCCGGTGGCGGGCTGGGGGCCCTACCCGGTGCACGAGGACGGGGTGCTGGCGTGGGTGCGGCTGGACGCCGTGGGCGGCGGGGAGCCCACCGGGCGGCCGGTGGCGGTGGCGCGGCCGGAGGCGCGGGGGGCGGTCACGGCGGTGTACACGGGGTTGGGCCGGTGCGAGCCCGCGGACGTGGTGGCCAACCGCCTGGACCCGTGGCACGGCTCCTGGTTCCACCCGTACTCGTTCGTGGACCTCGCGGTGGTGGAGACGCCGGAGGGCGCCGGGGAGGACCGGTTCGTGGTCGACGTGTCCTTCCGGGTGGCCGGGCGGCTGGTGGTGCCGGTGCGGGCGGTCTTCACCGCGCCCGGGCCGCGCACCGTCGTCATGCGGATCGTCGAGGGCGAGGGGGAGGGTTCGGTGGTGGAGACCCACGCCACCCCGCTGACCGGCCCCTCCTCCCCCGCGCCGCGCACCGCGGTGGTGGAGGCCGTCATCGCCTCCTCGGGGCGGCGCGGCTTCGCCGCGGCCCGGGCGCTGGCTCCGGCGCTGCGGCCGCTGATGCGCCGGGCCGCGGCCCGGCTGTGGCGCGACGACCTGGCCTACGCGGAGCGCCGCTGGGCGCTGCGCAGCACCGGCCGCTTCCCCGGCTGACGGGGGCGGGCGGCCGACCCGGGCGGGCGGCGGACGGGGCGGCGGCCCGCCGGGGGGTCAGCGGGCCGCCCGGCGGGCCAGGGCGCGCAGCAGGCGGGAGCGGCCGGCCCGGGGCACCGTCCACAGGGTCTGGCCGGCCACGCCCCAGCGGGCGAGCAGGGCGTTGGCGGCCTGGAAGCCGGTGGTGGCGGCGCGTTCCATCAGGGCGACGGGCAGGTCGGTGCGGACCAGGTCGCCGGCCAGGACGACGGCGGGGTGCGGGGTGGTGACGCCGGGGCGGCGCGGCCATCCGCCGACCGGGAACACCGGGCAGTCCCGGCGCCATTCGTGGCGGACGTCCACCGTGCGGGCGTCCCGGGTCTCCGGGTAGACCTCGTACAGCCGGGCCGCCATCCGTTCCTGGACCTCCTTGGGTTCGGCGTCCTCAGGCACGGCGTAGGCGTGCAGCTCGACGACCGATCCGCCGGTGCGGGCGGACCAGCGGGCCGCCTCGCCCTCCCAGTGGTTCAGCACGCTGACGTTGTCCAGTCCGTCGTAGCCGCTGGTGCCGAGGAAGCCGGGCCGGTCGGCGGCGACCGGGCGGTCCAGCCAGAGCCGGGAGACCAGGAAGGGCGGCGCGGTGCGCAGCGCGGCGACGTCGGCGCGCCAGGCCGGGTCGCCCAGCTGCTCGGAGGCCGCGACCAGGCGGCGCAGGCCGGCGGCGTCCAGGGCGAGGACCACGGCCTGGTGGCGTTCGGCCCCCCGGTCCGGGGAGAGCACCTCGAGGTCGCCGCCGGGCAGCGGCCGGACGCCCTCGACGGCGGACCCGGTGCGCAGGTCGACGCCGCGGGCGCCCAGGTAGGCGGCCAGCGGCTCCCACAGGGCCTGCGGGTAGGGCTCGGTGGGGACGTCGAACAGCAGCCCTTCGGAGGAGCCGAGGAAGTAGATGTGGAACATCAGCAGCAGTTCGGCGGCGGACAGCTCGCGCGGGTCGGTGAAGAAGCTGCGGGAGAACACCTCGAAGGCCAGGTGGTGGGCGGCTTCGGGGAAGTTGATCCGGCGCAGGAAGTCGTGCGCGCTGGTGGCGTCGTGGCGCTCGAAGACCTCCGGGAGGCGGACGTCCAGCAGCGGCAGGGCCGCCCGGGCGTCCAGGGCGGCGAGGTCGCGCAGGCCGAAGGTGGGGCTGCGGGCGACGAAGCCGGCGGCGCTGAGCGGCGGGGTGCGCGGCACCCGGGCGAAGCTGTCGGCCGTTCCGGAGCGGTGGCGCAGCGGGTAGTCGGGCAGGCCGGTCAGCCGGGTGAGGCCGGGGTCGGTGCGCCGCAGCAGACCGCGCAGGTTGTAGTACTGGCGGAAGAAGGCGTGGAAGCCGCGGCTCATGGTCGCGGTCGAGCCGTCGGCGAGCCGGGTGGTCCACCCGGCGACCCGCCCGCCCAGCACGGGCTCCCGTTCGTGCAGCACCACCTCGATGCCGCGTTCGGCGAGCGCGGTCGCGGCGGCCAGCCCGGCGATCCCGCCGCCCACGACGGCCACCCTGGGCGGCCGGGACCCGGGGAAGCGGGCGTGGCCCGGGGCGGCCCGCACCACCTCGGCCCGGCGGTCCCGGCCGCGCCGGGCGGCGGGCGGGCGGTGCGCGGCGTGCTGGTCGTGCTGGTGCGGGTGCTGGTCGTGCTGGTGCGCTGTCAACGGTCGTCCTCACGGGGGTCCGGGGCGGTTTCGGGGCGGGTGCCGGGCGGGGTCCGGCGCGGCAGCAGGGGCAGTTCGGCGGCCGAGCGCAGCATGGGGCCGACGGGGCAGCGCAGGCCGATGCGCAGCTCCTCGGCGGGTGTGCTGCCGCCGTCCAGGAAGCGCAGCACCTGCTCGGCGGGGGTGCGGCGGAACAGGTCGGTGAAGAACCGGGGCCCGTCGACGCGGCCGGTGTCCAGGGCGCGCAGCAGGACGGCGTCCATGGCCAGGGCCCGCCGTCCGTGGGGGGCGGGCGCCGGCGCGGGGCGGCCCGGCGCCGCCGGACGGCCGAGGGCGGCGGCGATGGCGCGGCTCTGCCGCTGGACGGCGGCGAAGGCGTACCCCGTGGCGGGGCGGGTGGCGCCGCCGGCCGTGCCGATCCGCACGTGCGCGGGGCCGACCCGGCGGGGGAAGCGGCCGTCGGTCATCGGGATGACGCCCTGCTCGACCTCCTCGACGGTGAACTCGTCCAGGCCGAGGACCTGCCGGGCGTAGCCGTGCAGGGCGCGCTCGTACCCGGGGACGGTCAGCGGGTGCCGGGAGAACTCGGTGTACTCCACCAGGGCGCGGTCGGGGGCCAGCGGCAGCACGTAGCCGAAGCCGAGGCCGTGGGCGGGCTGCGGGACCCGGAAGTCCATCAGGTGCGCCGTGCCGGGGTCGAAGCTCGGGCGGGCGGTGCGCACGAACCAGCCGCGGAAGTGCTGGAGCAGGGTGGTGCGGGCCGGGGGGAGCCGGGCGGGCGGCCGGGAGTCGAAGACGTACCCGGCGTCGAGGGTGAGCGGCCGGCCCGCCGCGTCCTCGGCGCGCACCCGGGCGCCGGGGCGCCCGTCCGGCCGGGCCCGCACCTGGTGCACCGTGGCCCGCAGGACCCTGGCCCGGGGGTGGGCGGCGAGGCGGGCGTGCACCAGTTCCTCGAAGGCGGTGGAGCGCAGCATCCGGTAGCGCAGCGGGGCGGGCGCCGCCTCGACGGTGCTCCCGTCCGGGCCGGTGATCCGCAGCCGGGACCACTGCGCGAGGACGGCCTCGTCGTACTCCCCCGGGCCGTCGTCCCAGAAGCACCAGGTCCGCGGCGCCGGGCGCAGCGGGCCCTCCGGCGCCTCGATGACGGTCACGTCGAACCGCGGGCCGTCGGGGCGGCCCGCCAGGTCCTGCCTGACCAGCCAGTGGGCCAGGCTGAGTCCGGCGGCTCCGCCGCCGATGACGGCCAGCCGGAGCGGCTCGGCCTCCGCGGCTCTTCTCAACTCGCCCCTGCCTTCCGGGTCTGGGCGGGACCGCGGGCCGTGCGCGCGGTCCCGGACGGTCTCGCGCGGTGGGCGGCCCGGGGACCGCCGGGTGGGTGCCGCCGCGCGGCGGCCCGCGGGTACCGGCCGCCTCCGCCGCCGACCGGCGCGTCGCGGGAAGGCCGTGCCCAACCTTGGCACCCGCGCCGGGAGTCGGCCGCGTCATCCGCCGGTACACGCCGACGGGTCGGCCGTCCGGCGGACCCGTCCGCGGCCGGGCGGGCCTCGGTGCGGTGCCCCGCTCCCCGGCCGCGGCCGGCGGTCACGGCCGGCGGTCGCGGCGGCCCGCGCGGCGGGCGGTGCGGTGGACGGCCCCCTGGACGGCCCCCTTGGGGACGGCCTTGCCGAGCGAGCGCAGGGCCAGCAGCAGGACCCCGAGGTCGTCGAGCAGGATCGGGTCGGGCAGCAGGTCCACCGGGGAGATCAGGTAGACGATCGCTCCCCAGAACAGCACCTTCTTCGACATCGGGATGCCGGTGTCGGCCAACAGCCGCTTGGTGCGCACCAGTTTGACCACCAGCACGACCGCCGCGACCACCGTCGCCGCCACCAGCGCCGTGCCGGCGACCCACAGCAGCGTGCTCGTCCCCTCGTCCATCCGTCCACCTCTTCCAGCGTTCCTGCCCGTCCGGTCGGAACACGTCTGCCCCGCTTCGGGCCGAGCGTTCCTCCCCGCCGGGCACGCGTCGAGGAGACGTCAGGAGGTTGACGGGGCGTCGGGAAGGCGTCGGGAGGGCGGCCGGCCGGCCGCCGACAGGCCGCGCAGGGCGGCCGAGGTGTCCCGGTCCGCGGCCGTGTAGGCGATGACCACTTCGTGGGGGTCGCCCGTCGTGCGGAAGGTGTCCCAGGACAGGCGCAGCTGGACTCCGGACGGGCCGTTGATCCGGGTGCTGCCGCGGGTGAGGTCGACGACGACCTGCTCCGACCACAGCCGCCGGAAGCAGTCGTCGGCGTCGCCGAGTTCGCGGATCTGCCGCGCCAGGGCCCGGTCCCGGGGCCGGGCTCCCCACTCGGTCCGCAGGTAGGCGACTGTTTCGCGCGCCTTCAACTCCCAGTCGGCGTACACCGTGCGCGCCTGCGGGTGGGTGAAGACCAGCCAGCCGATGGTGCGGCGGCCCGGGGGGACCAGCGCGAAGTCGGTGAAGACCGCGGCGGCCAGGTGGTTCCACGCCAGCACGGCGCCGTCCCGGCCGACCACGTACGCGGGGGCGTCGGTGAGGGAGTCGAGCAGGTGCTGGACGCTGTCGCGCACGCCTGCGCCCGCGGGCTCCTCGGGCGGGTGCGGGGACGGCCGGGCGAGGCTGTAGAGGTAGCCGCGCTCGCCCGGCGTCAGGCGCAGGGCGTCGGCGACGGCGTGCAGGACCGCGTCCGAGACCCGCCACGCCTGGCCGCGTTCCAGCCGGATGTAGTGGTCCACGCTCACGTGCGCGAGCAGCGCGACCTTTTCCCGGCGCAGGCCGCTGACCCGGCGGTGGCCGTCGTCGGGGAGTCCGACGTCCTGGAGCCGCAGCCGGGCGCGCCGGGAGAGGAGGAAGTCCCGGATGGCGTTGGTGGTTTCCACGCCCGCATTCTGCGAGGTGATCGCGGTCCGCGACAGACCGCAACCGGCCACTGTGCGCCCGGCGGCATCCGGCCGGGCCGGATGCCAGGGCAGGGCTTGCACTCCCCGGCCCGGGTGCCGCGCGGTGATCCTGGCCCTCCGAACGCGTCATCACAGTCGAGGGAGTCCTTCGTGTCGATCACCGCTGTCAGGAGGCGTGGCGTCCTGCCCGCCGCGCTGCTCCTCTGTGCCGGGCTCACCGCGGCGGGGGTGGTCGGCGCGGAGCGGGCGCACGCCGACCCCGCCCCGCCGCCACCGCCCACCACGAGCTGCGATCCGGCCACCGACTCGTCCTACTACAGCGTCACCGC
Source organism: Kitasatospora sp. NPDC088783 (assembly GCF_044750705.1). Classification (NCBI taxonomy): domain Bacteria; kingdom Bacillati; phylum Actinomycetota; class Actinomycetes; order Kitasatosporales; family Streptomycetaceae; genus Kitasatospora; species Kitasatospora sp. NPDC088783. The sequence goes on along the minus strand of NZ_JBIVKJ010000002.1, from coordinate 899,910 downwards.
CGTGGTCACCCCGGTGGTGACCGACTTCCTGGCGGTGAACGTCGGCGACGGCACCACCGGCCAGCGCACCGAGACACTCAGCCAGGTCAGCACGGTGAGCACCACGGTCGACAAGAGCGTCGAGATCTCCGCCTCGGCGGGCCCGGTGTTCGTCAAGGTCGAGGCGAAGGTCGGCTTCTCGGTCTCCAACACGACGTCGTCGACCAGCACCAGCACGGTCAGCACCACCTGGAACTTCGCCAGGGCCGGCTACTACGGCCTCTACCGCGGCACCCGCCGGGTGGACGGCACGTACGCGAAGTACGTCTGTGCCCAGACCGGGCCCGCCACCGGGGTCTGGATCAACGCGCAGCGGGGCGGCTACGGCACCTACACCACGTACGAGACCCCCGAGATCGGCACCGTCACCCGCAACTGCGCGGCGCCGGAACCGGCCGGCACCGTGCGCCGCGCCGCGCAGGACCGGCTCGGCACGTGCTGACCCCGACCACCCGCCCCGAGGAGACCACCGTGACCGACTCCCCGCGGCGGACGCCGCGTTCCACCTCCCGGACGGCCCGGGTGCTGTGCGCCGCCGCCGTCGCCGCGGCGGCGCTGGTCGCCGCCCCGTCCTCCGCGTCCGCCTCCTCCGACCCCACCCGGGACGGCTGGGCCTGCGCCCCCGGCTACTACCGGATCAACACCTCCGGCGGCATGGTCTTCGACCTCTCCCAGGGGCCCGACAGCAAGGGCGCGATAGTGCAGTACCAGTACCAGGGCCTCGCCAACCAGCAGTGGCGCGTGTGCCACTGGGGAGCGGACACCACGTCCACCACGCCCTACATCTTCAAGAACCGGATGAACGGCCGCTGCATCACCATCTGGGACAAGTCGACCAGCGACGGCTCCTGGTTCATCGAGGGCGACTGCAACGGCTGGATCTACGACGACCAGAAGTTCTGGCTCGACTACCTGCCGGGCACCTCCACCTTCGCCCTGCAGGTGCTCTCCTCCTCCTCGTGGGTGTCCGTCGACCAGGGCCTGTACAGCGTCTCGCGCGCCCGCCTCGTCCAGTACGCCGACCACGCGGGGGTGTTCTCCCTCTCACCCGCCTGACCGGTCGGCCCCGTCTCCACCTGCTCCGTCTCCACCTGCTCCGCAGCCACGGTCGCGGCCCGGGACGGCTCCGCCGTTTCAGGCCGCGGCCAGGTCCGCGCGGCCGAACAGCAGGGCGTAGCCGCGGGGCAGGTGGGCGAGGAGGCGGTCGGTGAGGGGGGCGTCGGTGAGGGTGGTGAGGGCGGCCAGGACGGAGGAGGCGTCCCAGCGGGCGGTGGTGAGGCTGGTGCCCAGGGTGTGGGCGAGCGTTTCGACGAAGGCGGGGGCGGCGACGGGGCGGGGCAGCGGGATCTGGGCGGTGAGGACGGCGCGGGCCCGCTCGGGCAGGGCCGCGGCGAGGTCGCGGCGTTCGTCTCCGGTGAGCTGGGAGCCCAGGACGGACAGGACGGCGTCGAGGACGCGTTCGGCTTCCTCGTCGCTGGAGTAGCGGCCGAAGTCGCGGACCTGCTGGAGGAGGTGGCGGTAACGGGTCATGGCCGTGGGACCTTCCGGGGGCTGGCCGCCGACGGCGGCGGCGGTCGGGGTGGAGGGGCGGTCGGGGTGGGGCGTGGTCAGGGTCGTTCGCCTGCGGCCGGGCGGCCGAACAACAGGTCGTAGCCGGGCGGCAGTTGGAGCAGGATGCGCCCGGTGAGGTCCTCGCCGGCGGCGTCGGCCACCGTGGACAGGACGGCGCCGACGTCCCACAGGGCCGTGGCCTCGGTGGCGCCCTCGATCCAGGCGGCGGTCGCGCGGACGAAGCGGTCCGGGCCGAGCGGCTCGGCGGCGGGCAGCGGGTTGAGCAGGATCAGGGCCATCGTCTCCGGCAGGCGGGCGGCCAGTTCGGCGCGCACGTCGCCGACCAGGTGGGCGCCCAGCAGGGCCAGGACGACCCGGGCCGCGCGCTCCGCCTCCTGCGGGGTGCCGTACTCGCCGCGCTCCCGGACCTCGTCCAGGAACGCCTCCCATCGAAGAGTCATCGCGGTCCTCCCTCCGTCCAGAGGGCCGACGCGGCCGGTGCCCGGTCGGTCTCGGCTGCCGGGTACCGGGGCGGGCCCGTGAGTTTGAGCGGGCGGGCGGCGCGGCGCCGGGACCCGCCCACGGGCAGGCGGGCGACGCGCCGGTGGTTCACGGCGCTGCCCCGCTCCCCCGGCCGGCCCGCCGCCGGGCGGCCGGGGGTCGGAGGGCGTTCCGGCCGCCCCTTCGATCGCGGGGGGAGCGGGATCGGGGGCGGCTCGGAACGGCTTCGGGGAACGGTCTCCGGGAACGGCTTCCGGGAACTGCTTCCGGGAACGGGTCAGGCCCGGATCTGCTTGCAGTCGCCGGTGTGGCCGATGGCGATCTTGCGGGGCTTGGCCCGCTCGGCGACCGGGATCTTCAGGGTCAGTACGCCGGCGTCGTAGTCGGCGCTGATCCCGGCGGGGTCGAGGGTGTCGGAGAGCATGACCTGCCGGGAGAACACGCCGAGCGGGCGCTCGGACAGCTCCCACTTCACGCCCTCGCCCTCCTGGTGCGGGCGGCGCTCGGCCTTGACGGTCACCATGTTCCGCTCGACGTCGATGTCGATCGCCTGCGGGTCCACCCCCGGCAGGTCGAAGCAGATCACGTACTCGTCGCCGGTGCGGTACGCGTCCATCGGCATCGGGGTCGGCCGGGACCAGGTACCGGCCGTGTTGACGAACTGCTGGGTCAGGCGGTCCAGCTCGCGGAACGGGTCAGTGCGCAGCAGCATCGCGAAACACCTCCATGGATCGAATGGGTTGCCAGTGCGCTTCACCTGACACCTTTGTAGCGCGTCATCCATCCGATGACAAGTCGCTGTGTCGCCGATAGAGTGACTGCATGAGTGAGAAGCCCCGCAGCGCCGCCCCGGACGGCCCCCGGCCGCCCGAGCCCGCCTCGTTCCTGGCCGCCGCGGCGGCCCTGGCCGCCATCGACGACGCCGTCCGCACCGCCCACGACCCCGCGTCCCGGCCCCCGGCCGCCTCCACCGCCCCTGACGCGCAGCAGGGGCCCGAACCGGCCCTGGCCGCGCTGCTGCTGCTGCGCGAACTGCGCACCGAACTCGCCGGCTGGGAGGCCGGCCTGGTGGAGACCGCCCGGGAAGCCGGCGCCACCTGGGCCGACCTCGCCCACCCCATGGGCGTGGCCAGCCGCCAGGCCGCCGAGAACCGCTACCTGCGCCTCAAACCCGCCACCGGCCGCGGCGGTGGGACGCGGACCGCCACCGGCGCCGAACGCGTCAAGGCCGTCCGCGACCGCCGCGCCGCCGACCGCACGGTCACCGCCTGGGCCCGCGACCACGCCGCCGAACTGCGCGTCCTCGCCGCCCAACTCACCGCCACCCCCCTCCCCCGCGACGCCCACCCGGCCCAAGCCGCCCTCACCACCGCCCTCGGCACCACCGACCCCGCCGACCTCCTCCCGCCCCTCACCGCCATCCGCCCCCACCTCGACACCGACCGGAACGACCTCGCCACCCGCCTCGACACCCTGATCCACCACACCACCCGCCTCCGCGACGGCAGCGACCGCCGCCGCGCCTGACCGCGTCGCCGGGGAGGGTGGGTGGCAGTGGATGTTCACCGGAGACGACGCCACCCGGAGACGGGGGGTCGTGGAAACCGACTCCGCCCGCGTCGACGTGGAAGAGCGGGTCAGCGGCCTTGCCGGACCGGTTCTTCGCGGCCGCCGTCGATGCGGACGAGGATGACGCGGTGGGTGGCCTCGAGGAGTTCAACGACACGGAGGCGCAGTTCGGAACCCAGGGCTGGTGGGTCGTCGAGGCAGGTCACCCGGGTCCGTGTCCCGTCGAAGGTGACGGTGAACCAGCGGTGCGGCAGCGCTGTCGAAGTGACGGTGCCGATCACGTTCGTGCCGACGGGACAGCGCTCCTTGATCCGTTGCCACTGCTCTTCGGAATGCCCCCAGTGAGTGGCCTCGGGGTTGCGGAAGGAAGCCTCCAGCGGCCAGAGCCTGATCTGGAGGCGGCCCGAGCGGCGGACGTCGTGGCGCAGGATCTCGAACCCGGTGGTCGTCCCGGCCTGCGGCCACCGGTCGAGCCGACGTGGCAGATGCTCGCCGTCGACGAAGCCGACCGGGAGGCCGTCGAGTTCCACGAGGGCTCCGACCGCGGTGTCACCACGTGGCATGAGCGGGGCGCGGACCTCGCCCTGGACGTGCCTCCCGATCGGGAAGCGGTGGATGAGCCCGTCCAGGCCGCTGCCGCTCATGCGTTCACCCTCTCGTCGCGGTGCTCCCTGGGTCTGCGTGCCGGCCCGGGTAGGGGTGGCGACAGGAGCGCGGGGGCGAGAACCGGAGCACGTGGTGCCGAACGGCGCCCGCACCTACGGCTGGTGGGACCCGGCCCTGGTTGACGTGGGCGGGCGGTGGAGTGTCGGCGGGGTGGGCGCGTCCGGGGCCGGCTCGAGGAACGGGGAGCGGTCGACGGACAGGGGGCGCGGGTGTTCGCCTGCCGGGAGGGCGTGGTCGGCTGCGGGTTCGGAGAAGGCCAGCCCCAGGGGGCGGCGGTCGGGACTCATGGGCACAGTCTGCCCTACCGCCGCCGGACGGCCCGCGCCCGGCCGGTCCGTTCGCGCGGTGGCGGGTGTGGAGGGGGCGGTGGGACAAGGGAGTTGGGGCGGTCGGGGGTCGGCTGGGCGGTGGTGGCGTCGCTGTCCGGGTTCCGGATCGCGGCCGCCGAGCAGGCGCGGGGGCCCGGCCGGGTTCGGTCGGGCCCCCGGGATGCGGTGGGTCAGCCGGTGGTGAAGTAGCCCGAGACGTCGGCGATCACGTCGGTGCTTCCGACGTGGTTGGCGAAGACCACGCCGTCGGCGGCGTTCGGGGTGACGGCGTTCGCGATCGTCTGGCCGGCGCTGAAGTTGAGGCTCGACGTGTCGGGGATCGGCCCGCCCGGGGTGGCGCCGTAGACGGCCAGGAAGCTGCTGTCCGTCGTGTTGGTCACGGTGACGTTCAGCGCCACGCCGGTGATCCCGTACGGGGGGACCCCGTTCTCCCAGCGTCCGACCGTCAGCGCGATGGCGCGGGGGCCGACCTTGCCCTGGATGCCGCCGGTGCCGTCGCGGGTGTCGAGGGCGCGGGCCGGTCCGGTGGGGACGAAGACGGCTCCGGAGGCGGAGAAGTAGCCGCTGACGTCGGCGACCAGGTCGACGGTGCCGGTGTGGTTGTAGAGGTCGATCCTGCCGTCCACCACGGGGACCACCACCTGGTTCGAAATGGTCTCGCGGGGGGTGAAGTTGAGGTTCGAGGCGGTGGGCCGACCGGTGCCGTGCGGGTAGGCGGTGACGTGGCTCTCGTCGGTGGGGTTGGTGGCGGTGACGTTGAGGATCACCGCGGTGACGCCTTCCGCCGGGACACCGCCCCGGCCGGCCACCGCCAGGGTGAGCGTGCTGTCGGCGCCGAGCTTGGCCTTGGCGGCGCCGGTGCCCGCGCGGGTGTCCAGCAGCCGGGCCGGGGTGGCCAGGGCGGTGTACCGGGAGCCCGCGTCGCCCGGGGTGTAGTAGCCGCTGACGTCGGCGATCAGGTCGACGGTGCCGAGCTGGTTGTAGAGGTCGATCCTGCCGTCCACGACCGGGACGGTCACCTGGTTCGGGACGGTCTCGCCCGGGGTGAAGTTGAGGTTCGAGGCGGTGGGCCGGTTCCTGCCGTGCGGGTAGGCGGTGACGTGGCTCGCGTCGGTGGGGTTGGTGGCCGTGACGTTGAGGACGACGGCGCTGACTCCGGTGAGGGGCACCCCGCCCCGGCCGGCCACCGTCAGGGTGAGCGTGCCGTCGGGGCCTAGCTTGCCCTTGGCGGCCCCGATGCCCGCGCGGGTGTCCAGCAGCCGGGCCGGGCTCACCGGCACCAGGGTGCTGGGGGCGCCGAGGTCGACGCTCCCGCCGTTGCCGACGTAGTTGATCGAGATCGGCTTGGTGAGCTTCTCCGTGGTCCCGTCGGCGGTCAGGTCCAGCCGGCCCTGGAGCAGCACGGACTTCGCCGACGGGGCGCCCGAGATCTCCAGGTCCACCACTCCCAGGCCGTCCGGCGAGCCCGAGGTCCCGCCCGCCGGGAAGTCGTGGGCCGGCAGGTCCAACGTCAGCGAGCCGTCGTCGTTCACCACCCAGGCGCGGCCGGCCCGCCGGTCGGTGGCAGCGGCGGTGGAGTAGAAGCTCCTGACCGACAGCCGCTGGGCGAGCTGCTGGGCGGAGTAGCCGGAGTCGGCGACGGACTGCGCCGACAGGGTCAGGGCCAGCTTCACGTTCTTCGCGCCTCGCTGGTCGGCCCCGAACTCGACCCGGCACAGCGCTCCGGCGTCCTCGCCGGCCTTCACCTGGAGCGGCTGCTTCTGCCAGTCGAACCACGTGTTGATGGGCTGGTCGCACTGCGCGTACGACAGGTAGATGTGCGGTTGGTCGGCGGCGGCCGACTGCAGCGGCAGCGCCCCCGCGACGACCAGGACACCGGTGCCGACGACCACGGCGCTTCGCAAACTCTTCATGTGTGCCCCCCTGCGCTGCCCCGCGGGCAGCGGAAACTGCGACCGGCGTGATCGAATCCGCCCGGAGAAAGGCCGACGCGCGCGTCGGCGAACGGATCATATGCCTGCCATCCACCGTGGTCGAAGCGGGCACCACCAACCGTTGCGCGGACCGCCCCGACCTGCGAGGACGCCCGGCACCGGCGGGGCTCGGGGCGGGGTGCTCAGGCGCCGGTGGCCGCGTCGGCGGCGGAGTCGTCGCGGGAGGTCCAGGCCGGGGCGGCGCCGACCAGGGAGTCGAGGCGTTCCAGGCGCTGGGTGGTGGCGGCGTCGGTGGGGGTCATGACGACGATCCGGGCGTCCCGGGCCCGGTCCAGCCACAGGCTCTGGAACTGGACGTCGAGGGTGCCGACGCGCGGGGACTGGTAGCGGCGCAGCTGGGTGCGGTCGCCGACGACCTCGTACGACTCCCAGTGCCGCACGAAGTCCGGGGACTCCTGGCGCAGCCGGGTGATCAGGGCGTTCCAGCGGGGGTCGTCGCGGTGTTCGGGCTGGCGGGTGCGGAGCTTCGCGGTGATCTCGCGCAGGACGGTGTCCTCGTCGAGCAGGCTGTTGCGCCAGCTCGGTTCGGTGAACATCAGCCAGGCGCAGTTGCGTTCCTCGACCGGGTAGGCGTCCAGGTCGGCGAACAGGTAGCGGTAGGTGCGGTTGGCCGCGACCAGGTCGTAGCAGTCGGTCTGCACGGCGGCCGGGTACGGCAGCAGTTTGGCCAGCAGGGCGGTGTGCTCGGGGCGCAGGTCGATCGGCGGCCCCGGTCGGGCGGCCGGGCCGCGGCCCGCGAGCGCCATCAGGTGCCGGTGCTCGGCGGCGTCCAGGCGCAGGACGCGCGCGACCGCGTCCAGGACCTGGTCGGACGCGTTCTTGGCCCGGCCCTGTTCGAGCCAGGTGTACCAGGTGACCCCGACGCCGGCGAGCTGCGCGACCTCCTCGCGCCGCAGGCCCGGCGTGCGGCGGCGGCCGGCCGCGGGCAGGCCCACGTCGCCGGGGGTGAGGCGGGCGCGGCGGGCGCGCAGGAAGGCGCCGAGGGCGCTGCGGTCGGGCGTCGAGGTGGTCACCGCCCCAGTGTCGCGGCTCGCGGCGGGCGGATCCAGGTGGTGCCGGTACCCGTATGACCAGGCTCCTGGTACCAGGATCGGACGGGGCGCAGGGTCGTGGTCATGACCGCACAGACCGTTCCCCTCACCCGTCCCGTGGTGCCGCGTCCGGCGCGCGCCCTCACCGGTGGCGGCCTCGCCGTCCTGCTGCTCGCCTACCTGCCCGTGAACATGACGTTCGGGTCGGTCAACCTGCTCGAACCCGCGATCACCGCGGACCTCGGGGTGAGCGTGTCGGGCGGGCAGCTCGTGCTGTCCGCGTACACCACCGCGTTCGCCGCGACCCTCGTCGTCGCGGGGCGCCTGGGCGACCGGTTCGGGCGGCGCCGGCTGCTCGCGGCCGGGGTCGGCGCGTTCGGCGCGGCCTCGGTGCTGGCCGCGCTCGCGCCGAACCTGGCCGTCCTGGTGGTGCTGCGCGCCGTGCTGGGCGCCGCCGCCGGACTGTTCACCCCGCAGGTGCTGTCCACCATCCAGTCCACGGCGCCCGGGCGGCTGCGGGCGCTGGGCGTCACGCTGTTCGCCGCCGTCAGCGGCATCGCCACCGTCACCGGCCAGCTGCTGGCGGGCGCGGTGGCGCAGGCGGCCGGCGAGCACTGGGGCTGGCGGCTGGTCCAGGTGCTCACCGGGGCACTGGGCACGGCGGCGCTGCTCGCCCTGCGCACCGTGCCCGAGTCGCGCTCGACGGCCCCGCTGGCGCTCGACCTGCGCGGGGCCGCGCTGCTCGGCACCGGCCTGCTCCTCGTCGTGGTGCCGCTGACCCTCGGCACCTCCGCGGGCGGCCCGGCCCCGGTGTCCGTGATGCTGGCCGCGGGCGCCGCAGTGCTCGCCGTCTTCGCCCGCTCGCAGCGCGCCGCCGAGCGCCGCGGCGAGCTGCCCGTCGTGCCGCCGAGCGTGCTGCGCACCCCGGCCGTGCGCCGGGGCCTGGTCATGACGCTGCTGTTCTTCACCGGTTACGGGGCCTTCCTGTACGAGTTCTCGGCGCTCGCCCAGAGCGCGTTCGGCGTGGACGCCTGGGGCACCGTCCTGCTGCTGCTCGGCTTCGGCGCGGCGTTCGTCGTCACCGCCCTCGTCCTGCCGGCCGTGGAACGCCGCACCGGGCGCTGGACGATGACCGGCGCGGCCGTCGGGCAGGCGGCCGTGCTGCTGGGCCTCGCCCTCACCGTGGACGGCACCCGCGGCGGGGCCCCGGCGGCCCTGCAGCCGCTGCTGATCCTGCTCGGCGTCACCCAGGCCCTGATGTACGGTCCGGTCCTGCGCACGGTCCTGTCGCGCACCCCCACCTGGGCGGCGGGCGTCGCCGGCGGGCTCTTCACCACGCTGCAGCAACTCGGCCTCAGCCTGGGCGTGGCCCTCCTGGGCGGACTCTTCCACGCCGTGGCCACCGCGACGGCGGGCGGCGGCGGTGCGAGCGGCGGTGCCGATGGCGGGCTGTCCCGCGGCTTCGCCGTCGCCGTGACCGTGCAGGCCGTGCTGGCCCTGGCGTTCGCCTTCCTGGCCGCCCGGATCGCCCGGTCCGGGGAGGGGGACGGGGACGGGGACGAGGCGGAGGTGGACGCGGGCGAAGCGGATGGTGTGGTCGGTTCCTGAGGGGGTCTCCCCCCCCGGCCGGGCAGGAGCCGTCGCCGACCGGGGTGGTCGGCCTGCTGACCGGCCGGGCCGGCGGAGCTCGTTGCGTGGCTACCATCGCGGGCCGGGGTCCAGCGGCAACCAGGCGGACCGCCCCGGGCCCGGCCGCGAAGACCGCGCCGACCGACCGGGACGGCGAGCCAGCGACGGCAACGACCATGGTGGCGAACGGTGTGGTCGGTTCCTGACGGGGGTCTCCCCCACCGAGGCGGGAGCCGTCGCCGACCGGGGTGGTCGGCCTGCTGACCGGCCAGGCCGGTGGAACCGTTCCACGGCTGCCGCCAGGGCCGGGGTCCAGCGGCAACCAGGCGGGCCGCCCCGGGCCCGGTTGCGAAGACCGTGTCGGGCAACCGGGGCGGCAAACGGCGCAACGGCCGTGGCGGCGGACAGGACGGACCTCAGCGGTAACCGGCCCCCGCGCGACAGGACCCGGGCTCGGCCCGAACCGGCCGTCACCCGGGCAGGAGTCCGCCACGGCGGCTCGCTGGCACGGCGGGGGCCCGCTGCGCTCGGGCCTGGGCCCGGTGGCCGACGACTACCGCGCCTGCCGGTCTCGGGCCGCTCCGGCGGGGGCGTGGACGTGGCACCGGGGCGGTTCCACACCGGGGCCCGGTCCCAGGCGTCCTGGACAGGACCGATCAGCGGACGGGCGGGCAGGCGCGCCGCTTGGCACCGAGGCCCGATCCCGAGCGTCCGGGACGAAATCGGTCAGCGAAGACGTGAACGTCGTACCAGGGCAGTTCCACACCGGGGCCCGCACCCCCGCGCCCCGGGCAGGACCGCTCAGCAGGCGGACAGGCGGGCGGGCGCGCCACTTGGCACCAAGGCCCGGGCCCGAGCGTCCGGGACGAGGCCGGTCGACGGGGACGTGAACGTCGTACCGGGGCAGTTCCACACCGGGGCCCGCACCCCCGCGCCCCGAACAGGACCGATCAGCAGGCGGACAGGCGGGCGGGCGCGCCGCTTGGCACCGAGGCCCGGGCCCGAGCGTCCGGGACGAGGCCGGTCGACGGGGACGTGAACGTCGTACCGGGGCAGTTCCACGCCAAGGCCCGCACCCCCGCGCCCCGGGCAGGACCGATCAGCAGGCGGACAGGCGGGCGGGCGCGCCGCTTGGTGCCGTCCGGGTCAGCGCCTACCGTGGAGGGCATGGACGCGGAGCGCGGCGGGGTGTCGTCGGGCGGGGTGCAGGAGTGGCTCGGGCTGCGGGAGCGGTTGGGGGCGGCGCTGTTCGCGAGGGTGGCCGGGCCGGACGGGCCGGCGGTGCGGCAGCGGATCCACGGGACTCCGGGGGCGCGCTGGTTCGCTCCGGACCGGCCGATCCGGACGGTGCACGGTGACGCCTCGATGTTCGTCGGCGGGTTGGCCGCGCTGCTGGTCCAGTCGCTGCACCCGTCGGCCATGGCGGCGGTCGCCGCGCACTCGGGCTACCGCAGCGACCCGTGGGGGCGGCTCCAGCGCACCAGTACCTTCCTCGCCGTCACCACCTTCGGCACCGTGGACGACGCCCGGGCCGCGGTGGACCGGGTCCGCGCCGTGCACGCCCGCGTCCGTGGCACCACGGCCGCCGGGCTCCCCTACCGCGCCGACGACCCGCACCTGCTGGCCTGGGTGCACGCGGCGGAGGCCGACAGTTTCCTGCGGGCCCACCAGGCGTACGGGGCAAGGCCGTTGGACGCCGCGGGCTGCGACGCCTACGTGGCGGACACGGCCGAGGTGGCCGCCGCCCTCGGGGTGCAGGACCCGCCCCGCGACCGCGCGGCCCTCGCCGCCGTCCTGCGCTCCTACCGGCCGGAGTTGGCCAGGACGGCCGAGGCCCGGGCCGCCGCCCGCTTCCTGCTGTTGCGCCCGCCGCTCCCGCTGGCCGTGCGTCCCGCCTACGGCGCGCTGGCCGCGGCCGCCACGGGCCTGCCCGCCCCGGAACACCGCGCCCTGCTGGGCCTGCCGTCCGATCCCCTCAGCGCCGCGGCGGTCCGGCCGCTCGGCCTGGCCGTGGTGCGGGCGATCCGCTGGGCGATGCCCGTGCCCCGCGAACAGGTCTGAGGCGGCGCGACGGCGCAACGGTTCCGGCCCGGGTTTTGCGCTCGGGCGCCGTCGGGTGGACCGTGGAGGTGGAAGCACGTCGACGCACCAGGCCACTCGGGAAATCGGGAGGACGCCATGTCCGTCAGCAGCTCTGTTCCCGCCCCGGTGCAGTTGCCGGGCCACTCCATGCCGACCGAGACGCCCGAGTGCGAAGGCTCGACGACGCACGGCATCTCCACCCCCGAGCCGGTGGAACTGCACACGGCCTGGCCCGGCTGGATCCCCCTCCTGGTCATCGTGGTGATGGTCGCCTGCTGCATCGGCTTCGCCGTCGGGCGGATCTTCGCGTGGTGAGTGTGGTGAGGCGGCGGCTCCGGCCGTAGGGGCCGAGGAGTCGGTGGCACGGGGGCGCTGTCCGCCCTCCTGATCGAATCTTGCTCCACCTATCGATTTTCGATAGATTTCCATCGCATCTCGATGGAAGGATGGGGCATGGGAGAGCTGGTGGTGCGGGCGCTGCGCGCCGTGCTCGCGGTGGTGTTCACCGGCAGCGTGCTGGTGCAGGCGTTGATGCTGTGGGTGCTGGTCAGCGGGAACGACCCGGAGGACGGGTCGCTCCCGCTGACCTCGCTGCGCGTGGTCACGATCCTGGGGATCGGGGCGGCCCAGGCCGCCGTGGTCTGCGTGTGGCGGCTGGTCACGATGGTGCGGCGCGGGACGGTGTTCTCCCCCGCCGCCTTCCGGTACGTGGACGGCATCATCGGCGCGATCGTCGCGGCGGCCGTCGTGTGGTTCGCGGTCGCGGCCCTGAACGCGCCCGGCCAGCGGGACGACCCCGGCGTCACCCTCATCATGGGCGGGATCGGCGTGGCGGTCCTGGGAGTCGCGCTCATCGTGTTCGTGCTGCGCACGCTGCTCGCCCAGGCGGTCGCCCGCGACGTCGAAGCGGCCCGGATGCAGGCCGAGCTGGACGAGGTGATCTGATGCCGATCGCGGTCGACATCGACGTGATGCTGGCCAGGCGGAAGATGTCCGTCGGCGAACTCGCGGACCGCGTGGGCATCACGCCCGCCAACCTGGCGGTGCTCAAGAACGGCCGCGCCAAGGCGGTGCGCTTCGCGACCCTCGCCGCGCTCTGCGAGGTGCTGGAGTGCCAGCCGGGCGACCTGCTGCGCTGGGAGGCCGGGGCGGAAGTCGAGACCGGGGCCGGGGCCGAGGTCGCGGTGGGCGACTGAGCCGGAACCGGGACCGGCGCGTCCGGCGGACGGCTCCGCCGGACGCGGGCCCGGCCCGCCGTCACCGGTGCGGGTGACCGTGGGCGGCGGCGTGCCGCCGCGTCGGCAGCCAGGCGCGGTGGCGGCGCAGGGCCCGGCGCTGCTGGAGTTGCTCGGTCAGCAGGGCGAGGGCCGGGTGGAGGCCGGGGCGCGGGCGGCTGCCGCGGGCGGGGCGGCGGAGTTGGCGGCGGACCTGGGCCATGGAGGCGGCGGAGGCGAGGGGCTTGTCCTTCCAGGTGACCGGCCGCATCCGCTGGTCGGCTTCGCGGCCGTGGCGCCAGCGGCCCGGGAGGTCGGGGGTGACGGCGAGGGCGGTGCCCGTGCCGACGAGTGCGACGCCGCCGGCGAGGACCTGTTCGGCGGTGGCGCGGCGGGTGATGCCGCCGGTGAGCATCAGCGGGAGGGGGCTGGTGGTGACCAGGTCCTCGGCCAGTTCCAAGAAGTAGGCCTCGCGGGCCCGGGTGCGGGCGACCTCGCGCAGGGTGCCCGGCAGGCCCGCGGTGCGGCCCATGCTGATCCGGTCCGGGGTCGGCGGCTTCCCGCCCGGGGTCGCGATCGTGGTCCCCCATCCGGCCTCGGTGAAGATCTTGTGCGGCATCGCCAGTTCCTCGCCCCAGAAGCCGGTGGGGTGCTCGGTGCCGTCTTTCAGTGTCCAGACGTCGGCCGCCGTCCCGACGAGGAGGACTCCGGTCATGTTCTCGCCTTCCTGCGCGGCGTCGGGCGCGCTCCCCGACCGGGTGCGGCCGGAGCCGTCATCGGTCCGGGGCGGGGCCCGGGCGACCCGTCCGGTCCGGCGGGCGGTGCGGCCGTCAGTGCCAGTAGCTGGGGGTGTTCCCACCCGGCTGGTTCCAGGCCCACACCACGAAGGCGGCGAGGGCGGCGGCGAGGAGGAGGACGACGAGGAGGCAGCCCGGGGCGCCTCGGCGGTTGCGGCGGTCGATGTCGTTCACGGGGCCCCCGGGTGTCGGATCCGACGTGCCGTCGAGCGTGCCCGCCGGCGGGGGCCCGGGGCAAGGGGCGCGGACGGTGCGGCCGCCCCGACCGGCCCAGGCCCAGGCCCCGTTGCCGGGCCGTGGCCGGTGAGGCGGCGGACGGCGAAGCCCAGCCGTTCCAGGACGGCGGCGAACAGGCTGTTGTGCTCGAAGCGGTAGCCGCCGCAGGAGGACTCGACCGGCTCGGCCTGGAGGTCGCGGAGGTCCAGCGACGGCACCTCGGCGACCACGACGTCCAGGTTCTCGAACGGGATGCCGAGGACGTGGGCGCGGTGGAGGGAGCGGAGGGTGGCGAGGGTGGGGGTCCGGTCGCCGTCCCACGCGATGCGGGTGAAGTACTCGTCGAGCTCGACGGTCATCGGGGCGCGGCGCCTTTCGGGCGGAACGTTCCGGTGGGTCGCCGCGGGCGGGCCCGGGTGCGAAGGCACCGCTCGACGGGGCGGCACCACCGCACGCGCCCAAGGTTCTTGACGCATCGGAACGTTCCGTCACCCCGGGTCGGACCCGTCCGGCCGGGACGGCACAGGAACGGGGTGACCGGCCGTCAGACCGTCGGCCCTCAGGCCGTCTCGGGCGGCAGGTCGACGGGGTGGGGTTCGGCGAAGTCGGCCGAACGGCTCACCTGTTCCCAGGCGCCCGCCTCGGCCAGTTGGCGGCGGGAGTGGTCGAGCGCCATCTCCACGGCGTTGACGCCGAGGAGCAGGTGGCCCGGCACCCGGCCGCGGTGGACGGTGCGCACGATGATCCCGGCCGCCCGCCGCGGGTCGCCCGCCGCGCCGGAAGTGCCTTGGCGCACCAGGCGGTTCATCGCGCCCACGGTCTCCTCGTACGCCTCCGGGACGGGGTGGACGGTCATCGACGGGCCGGCCCAGTCGGTGGCGAAGCCGCTCGGTTCGACGACCATGAAGCGGATGCCGAACGGGGCGGTCTCCGCCGCCAGCGCCCGGGTGAAGCCGTCGACGGCGAACTTGGCCGCCTGGTAGGAGGCGAGGCCCGGGGAGCCGCCGACCCGCCCGCCGATCGAGGAGAACTGGACGACGGTGCCCGACCCCTGCCGCCGCAGGGCGGGCAGCGCGGCCTTGGTGACGTGGTAGACGCCCCAGAAGTTGGTCTCGAACTGGGCGCGGAAGTCGTCGTCGTCCGCGCTCTCCACCGGCGAGACGTTGGCGTACCCCGCGTTGTTGACCAGGACGTCGATGCGGCCGAAGCGGGCGAGCGCCGCGTCGACGGCCGCGCGGGCCGCGTCGGGGCTGGTGACGTCCAGCGGCAGGGCGAGGACCCGGTCGCCGTAGGGGGCCAGTTCCTCGGCGAGGGCTTCGGGGCGGCGGGCGGTGGCGACGACGAGGTCGCCCGCGTCGAGGGCGGCGGCGGCCAGGGCGCGGCCGAGCCCGCGGGACGAGCCGGTGATGAACCAGACCTGCCGGGTGCTGTGCGCGTGTTCGCTCATGCAGTTAGTACAACACCGTTCTCCAAATAAAGCAACACCGTTCTCTTAGCTGCTCCTATGATGGGGCCATGAGTCAGCCAGCCTTCCGACGGGCCCGCAGCGCCGAGGCCAAGCAGGTGCGCGAGACGGCGATCCTGGACGCGGCCCGGACGCTCGGCCGGGAGCGCGGCATCCGCGACGTCAGCCTCACCGACATCGCCGCCGAGGTCGGCATGCACAAGTCGGCGCTGCTGCGCTACTTCGAGACGAGGGAGCAGATCTTCCTCGAACTCACCGCCGAGGGCTGGCGGGAGTGGTCCGCGACGCTCCGCGCCGAGCTGGCGGCGCGGACGGACGCCTCCCCCGCGGACGTCGCCGCGCTCCTCGCCTCGACGCTGGCGGACCGCCCGGTGTTCTGCGACCTGCTCGCGCAGGCGCCGCTCAACCTGGAGCGCAACGTGTCGCTGGAGGCGGTGCGCGCGTTCAAGCTCCTCACCCTGCAGCAAGTCGCCCTGATCGGCGAGGAGTTGGCGCGCCTGCTGGGCCTGTCCGAGCAGCAGGTGCTCGACCTGGTCGCCACCGCCACCGGGATGGCCGGCGCCCTGTGGCAGATCGCCAGCCCCGGCCCGCTCCTGCGCGAGCTCTACACCTCCGACCCCCGCCTCGCCCACGCCGTCGTCGAGGTCGAACCCCGCCTGCGCCGCGTCCTCACCGCCTTCCTGATCGGGACCGGGGCGGCCGTCGCCGACTGAGGCGGCCGGACGCCCGGTTCGGCGCTTGTGCGGGAGGAGCCGGGGCAGACGGCGGGCGTGACGAGGGGCGACGAACACGACGACGGGCGCGGCACGGCCGCGGACACGGACACGGACCCGGGTGCCGGGAGGAAGGGGGGCGGCGGCCAGGGGGACGGTGAGACCAGGGGCACGGTGCTGATCGCGCTGGTGGCCAACCTGGTGATCGCGCTGGCCAAGGTGGCCGGCGGGCTGGTCGCGAGTTCGCCCGCACTGCTGTCGGAGGCCGCGCACTCGGTGGCGGACAGCCTCAACGAGGTGTTCCTGCTGGCCTCGCTGAGCCGCAGCCGTCGGCGCGCGGACGCGCGGCACCCGTTCGGGTACGGCAAGGAGCGCTTCTTCTGGTCGATGCTGGCGGCCGTCGGGATCTTCGTCACCGGCGGCTGCTTCTCCTTCTACCAGGGCCTGCACACCCTGCTGAACCCGGAGGCCGAGGAGACCGGCGGCTACCTGATCGTCTACGTGGTGCTGGCGGTGTCGCTGCTCGCGGAGGGCGCCTCGCTGGTCAGGGCGACGGTGCAGGTCCGCGGGCAGGCCCGGCAGGCCGGACGCGGCGTGGTGGCGCAGCTGCGGCGGGGCGACGACCCGACCGTGCGGACGGTGTTCGCGGAGGACGCGGCGGCGGTGCTCGGCGTGCTGCTGGCCCTGGTCGGCGCGGGGCTGCACCAGTGGACCGGGCAGCCGGTCTGGGAGGCGGGCGCGGCGCTGTCCATCGCGGTGCTGCTGATGTACGTCGCCTACCGGCTCGGCCGCGACGCCAAGGACCGGCTGGTCGGGCAGGCCGTCGACCCGGTCCTCCAGCAGCGGGCGCTGGAGGTGCTGACCGAGCGGCCCGAGATCGACACCGTGACCCGGCTGCTGACGATGCAGCTCGGCCCGGACTCCGCCCTGCTCGCGGCCCGGATGGACCTGGTGGACGGGCTGGACAGCTCCGGGGTCGAGCGGCTGTGCGTGGAGCTGAAGCAGCGGATCAGGTCGGTGTGCCCGGACTTCGACCAGGTCTTCCTGGACATCACCGCCGCCGACGAGGACGAGCGGCGGCGGGCGACGGAGCGCCGGCGGCGGTTGCGCGAGACGGTGGCGCGTCAGGCGGCCGACGGGGGCTGACCGTTCACGCCGTCGGGTGGCGTTCCGGCGGCGCGGACTCCGGCGCCCCCGGCGGTACCGCGGGGGCGCCCGCGAACTGATGCCGCGACGGGCGCGGGCGGGGTGGTTCGTAGGATGGGGCCGGTCCCTCCGGGGAGGGGGGACCGGGCGGAGGTGCGATGTCGGATCACGTGGTGCAGCGGTTGCTCGGCCGGGAGCGGGAGTCGGGGGCGCTGGAGGAGCTGCTGCGGGAGGTGCGGGAGGGCCGTAGCCGGGTGCTGGTGCTGCGCGGGGAGGCCGGGGTCGGCAAGTCGGCGCTGCTGGACCTGGTGGCCGAGCGGGCCGGGCGGGCGGGGCGGTGGCGGGTCGTCCGGGCGGCCGGGGTGGAGGCGGAGGCGGAGTTCGCCTACGCGGCGTTGCAGCGCTTGTGCGCTCCGCTGCTGGACGGGCTGGACGGGCTGCCGCCGGTGCAGCGGGAGGCGCTGCGGGTGGCGTTCGGACTGAGCGCGGGGGCGGCGCCCGAGATGCTGCTGGTCGGGATGGCGGTGCTCGGGCTGTTCGCGGAGGCCGCCGCCGGTGGTCCGCTGGTGTGCCTGGTGGACGACGCCCAGTGGCTGGACCTGATGTCGCAGCGGATCCTGGCGTTCGTCGGCCGGCGGCTGGACGCCGAGTCGGTGGCGCTGGTGTTCGCCGAGCGGACCGTCGACGGGGTGGGCGACGCGGGCTTCGCCGGACTGCCGGACCTCCCGCTGCGCGGGCTGGGCGACGCCGAGGCCAGGGCGCTGCTGGACCGGGTGCTGCCGGGGCCGGTGGACGCCCGGGTGCGGGACCGGGTGGTCGGTGAGACCGGCGGGAATCCGCTCGCGCTGCTGGAGTTGCCGCGCGGCCTGTCGTCCGCGGAGTTGGCGTTCGGGTTCGGCGGGCCGGGGGCCGGTCCGCTGGCGTCCCGGGTGGAGGAGGGGTTCCGGCGGCGGGTGGAGGCGCTGCCGGCCGACACCCGGGCGCTGCTGCTGGTCGCGGCGGTCGAACCGGTCGGCGACGGGCCGCTGCTGTGGCACGCGCTGCGGCTGCTGGGCATCGGGCCGGAGGCGGCGGCCCCGGCCGAGGCGGCCGGGCTGGTCACCCTGGGCGCCCCGGTGCGGTTCCGGCACCCGCTGGTGCGTTCCGCCGTGTGGCGGGGCGCGGACGCCGCCGCCCTGCGGTCCGCCCACCGGGCGCTGGCCGAGGCCACCGACGGCGGGCGCGACCCCGACCGGCGGGCCTGGCACCTGGCGCACGCCGCGGCCGGGCCGGACGAGCAGGTCGCCGCCGCCCTGGAGGACTCCGCCGACCGGGCCCTGGCCCGGGGCGGCCGGGCCGCCGCGGCCGGTTTCCTGGAGCGGGCCGCCGCGCTCTCCCCCGAGCCGAAGGGGCAGGCGCGGCGGGCGCTGGCGGCTGCGGCGGCCTCCCTCGCGGCCGGGTTGACGGCCCGGGTGCCGGACCTGCTGGCCGCCGCCGAGCTGGGGCCGCTGAACCTGGTGCAGCAGGCCGACGTGCACCGGCTGCGGGCCCGGACGTCCGCCCTGCGGGACCGGGGGGCCGGGGCGGTGGGGCCGCTGCTCGACGCGGCGGAGCGGCTCGGCGGGCTCGATCCGGCCGCCGCGCGGGAGACCTGCCTGACCGCGTTCGGCGCGGCGGTCCGGGCCGGCCGCTACGACCGGGAGGCGCTCGGGCGGGTCGCGGCGGCCGCCCGCGCGCTGCCGCCCGGGGACGAGCAGGCCGGTGTCCTGCTGCGGGCGCTGACCGTGTGGAGCACGGACGGGCCGGTCGCCGCCCGGCCGCTGCTGGCGCGGGCGCTGCGGTCGCGGACCGAGGTCGAGGACCCGGCCCTGCTGTGGGCGGTCGTGAACGCCGCCGCCGAGCTGGGCGACCTCCGGGCCTGGCTGAACGTCACCGACCGGGCGGTGCGCTCAGCCCGGGCGACCGGGGCGCTGTCGACCCTGGCGGCGGCGCTGCCGTACCGGGCGGCCGCGCTGGGCTTCGCGGGGCGGTTCGCCGAGGCCGGGGCGCTGCTGGCCGGGGCGGCGGCCGTCGAGGAGGCTGCGGGCGCGGCGACCCGGGCGGTCACGGCCGCGCTGATCGGCGCGTACCGGGGGCGGGACGGGTCGGCCCTGGCGGAGGTCGAGGGGGTGGAGCGGGAGTGCGAGCAGCGCGGTCTGGGCCGGTTGGCGGCCACCGCGGCGTTGGCGCGGGCGGTGCTGCACAACGGCCTGGGCAACTACCCGCTCGCGCTGGAGGCGGCGCTGCGGGGCACCGAGCACCGGGATCTCGCCGTGCACCACTGGACGTGCGGCGAGCTGGTCGAGGCGGCGGTCCGGGCCGGGCGGCCGGACGCGGCGGCCGGGGCGCGCGAGCGACTGGCCGACTGGGCCCGGGCCGGGACGCCCTGGGCGCGGGGGGCCGGGGCGCTGGCGGAGGCCCTGGCCGGGGCGCCGGAGCGGGCCGAGGAGCGCTACCGCGAGGCGGTCGACCACTTCGCCGTGGGCGGGCTGGACGGGCTGGAGGCCCGGGCCCGGCTGCTGTTCGGCGAGTGGCTGCGCCGCCGGAACCGGCGGGCGCAGGCCCGCGACGAACTGCGCGCCGCGCACGGGGCGGCCGTGGCGATGGGCATGGAGGCGTTCGCGGAACGGGCCCGACGGGAGCTGCTGGCCACCGGCGAGACGGTGCGCCGACGCGACACCGGCGGCGAGCCCGTCCTCACCCCGCAGGAGGCCCGGATCGCCCGGCTGGCGGCCACCGGGCACCCGAACGCGGAGATCGGCGCCCAGCTCTTCCTCAGCCCGCGCACCGTCGAGTGGCACCTGCGCAAGGTGTTCACCAAGTTGGGGGTCTCCTCCCGCCGCGAGCTCGACGACGCCCTCGCCGGAGGGTGACGACGGGCCCGGCGGTGGCGGGCATGGCGACGCGGCGGCGGATGCTGCCTGCCGACCGATGACGACGTGCTCGCTGAACGGCGGCAGCGGCGGACATGACGACGGCCCACGCGGCAGCGGCGGACGCAAAGACGACGAGCACGGCGACGACGCCCTCGCCGGAGGGTGACGACGGGCCCGGCGGTGGCGGGCGCGGCGGCGCGACGGCGGATGCTGCCTGCCGATCGGTGACGGCATGCTCGGTGAACGGCGGACGCGGCAGCGGCGGGCACGGCTATGGCAACTGCCCCCGCCGGTGACCGCCGGTCCACCGCCCCGTGACGGCGGACGTCCCCGCCGGTGGCGGCGGGCCGTGCCGGGCCCCGGCGTCGTCCGGGGCGCTGCCCGGCCGGTCGGGCGGTCAGCCGGTCGGGCGGTCAGCTGGTCGGGCGGTCAGCCGGTCGGCCGTCCGGCTGGCCGTCCGTCCGTCTGTCCGTATCCGTCATCTGACTGTACGTCGACTGATTACCCGGCGGGGCGTCAGTTGACCGATGTGCCCGGGTCGGTGGGTCGGCGACAGTGGGGTCGCGATTGCCGAATCCGAGGAGAGACACACATGAACCGACGGCTTCCGAGGCTCGCGGCGGCGGGGTTCTCGCTGGCGGCGGCCGTGGCCCTGTGCGCGCCGGCGAGCGCGTCGACCGGCCCGGCGGGTGGTGCGGACCGGGCCGGTCCCGGGTCCGCCGTGGCGGCCTGTGCCGCGTTCCGGCCGGCGGCGCCGGAGGGCGCCGTGGTGGAGTCGGTGGCCGCGGCGGCGGTGCCGGCGGGGACGTTCCAGGTGCCCGGGTCCCCGCCGTTGGGCGGTTACCCGGTGGCCGACGTCCCGGCGCACTGCGAGGTGACTGTCACGCTGACCCATCCGGGCGCGGACGACCGGGCCAGGGTGCAGGTCTGGCTGCCGCTGGCCGGGTGGAACGGGCGGTTCCAGGCGGTCGGCGGTGCCGGCTACGCCGCCGGGGACATCGGTGCGGTGGCCGCGGCGGTCAAGCAGGGCTACGCGGCGGCCACCACCGACGCGGGCGTGTACACCACCGGCTTGGACGGCAGTTGGGGACTGGACCCGCAGGGCCGGGTCGACGCCGCGCTGCTGGAGAACTTCGCCTCGCGCTCGGTGCACGAGCTGGCGCTGGTCGCCAAGCAGGTCGTCGGCGACGGGTACGGCGGCAGCGCGTTCCACTCGTACTTCAACGGCTGCTCCACCGGTGGCCGCCAGGGCTACGTGGAGGCGCAGCGGTACCCGACCGACTTCGACGGCATCAACGCCGCCGCTCCGGGCATCAACTGGAACCAGTTCGAAGTGGCCACGCTGTGGCCGCAGGTGGTGATGAAGCAGGAGCACACCTATCCGACCACCTGCGAGTTCGACGCCTTCAACCGGGCCGCGCTGCGGGCCTGCGACCGGCTGGACGGCGTGGCCGACGGGCTGGTCGGCGACCCGGACCGCTGCGACTTCGACCCGCGCCGGCTGATCGGCAGCAAGGTGGTGTGCGAGGGCGAGGAGTACACGATCGACGCGGCCGACGCCGAGGTGGTCCGCCGGATCTGGGACGGCCCGCGGGACGGCGGCGGCCGACGGCTCTGGTACGGGCTGCCGGTCGGCGCCGACTTCTCCCCGCTGGCCGCCAGCACCCCCGTGGACGGCGTGCCCACCGGTCAGCCGTTCACCGTCCCGGCCCAGTGGGTGGCCGACTTCGTGCTGAAGCAGCCCGGGTTCGACTCGGCGGACCTGACGTACCAGCAGTTCGAGCGGATCTTCCGCGCGGCCCGCGCCGAGTACGACACCGTGATCGGCTCCCGGGACGCGGACCTGTCGGCGTTCCGCGACGCCGGCGGCAAGCTGCTCACCTGGCACGGCAGCGCCGACCAGCTGATCCCCACCCGGGGGACGGTGGACTACCGCGAGCGCGTCGAGGCCCGGATGGGCGGCGCGGCCCGGGTCGACGGCTTCTACCGGGTCTTCCTGGCTCCGGGCGTCGCGCACTGCGGCCTGAGCGGCGGCGGCGTGGACGACCTGGCGGCGCTGACGGCCTGGGTCGAGCGCGGCCAGGCCCCGGACGTCCTGCACGCCACCCTGACCACCGCGGACGGCCGGAGCGTCGCCCGCGACCTGTGCCGCTACCCGATGGTCTCCCGCTACACCCGCGGCGACCCGGCCGCGGCGGGCAGCTTCCGCTGCGTCCGGCCCTGACGCGCCCCCAAGCGCCCCAAGCGTCCTCAAGCGCCCTCAAGCGCCCGGGCGGGCCGGCGGCGACGTCACCGGCCCGCCCGCCCCTCACTTCCCCCTGCTGCGGACAAGGAGCGGACATGGACAGCAGTGATCTCTTCAACGGTTCCGCGGACCCCCGCCGGACCCTCCCGCCGAGCGAGCCGAGCGGGCCGGGCGGGCCGCGCGTGCTCCTGCGGTCCTCCTCGCCGTTCCGCGACTACGTCCTGCGCGAACTTCCGCAGGACCTGTCCGAGGTCGGCGGCGACGGCCTGACCTACCGCCAACTCGCCGACAAACAGCGCGAGTTGCTGATCGAGTACGGTCGGCGCTGCCTCGCCGACGACGACCCGCGCGCGGCCCGGGTCACCCAGCTCGACCTGCTCTTCATGCTCAACGGGTTCGTTCCGGCCGGGCCGCACGCCGCTCCGCGCGAGCTGGTGGAGCTGGTCTCCGCGCAGTGCGCGCGCTTCCCCGGTCTGGACCCGCACCTGAGCTACGAGCTGCTGATCGACGTGAACAGCGAGGAGTACGCGCGCTGCGGTGACATCAGGGTGTTCTCGCCCGGGCGGCTGGGCACCCTCGAACGGGACTTCTACCTCGGGCACCACCTCTCCGAGCCGTGGATCAGGTCGGCCGCCTACGGTCTGCGCGCGCTGGTGGCGGCGCCGGACGCCGTGAAGCCGGCCGCGGTGCTGGAGGACGCCGCGCGCTGCGTCGCGGAGTTCGCCTCGGACATGGCGGGCTACCGCAGGCTGTCCGGGGAGGCGTTCGGCCGCTTCCGGCCGTACCACCTGGGCCACCCCGGCGGTCCGCGCGGGGCGAGCGGGGCGTTCATGCCCAGCGTCCAGCTCCTCGAACTGGTGCTGCTGCCGCCGACCGGGGAGTACGGCGTCTACCTGGACCAGGCGATGTCCTACTTCCCGTCCTGGGCCCGGCCGGTGGTCGCCCGCTGGCGGAGCGCCTCCGGCCTGGGCGCGAACGTGCGGCAGTCGGTGCGGGACGGCCGGCTGGTGCTCGACGACGCCGGGACGGAGCAACTGGTCCGGCTGATCGACGGGTTCGTCGACTTCCGGATGGTTCACCTGGGGATCACCCGGCGCCTGCTGCCGGAGGCGTTCCCGGACCGGTCGGGGCTGACCCGGCGGGAGATCGGCGCGCAGGACGGCGAGCGGAGCGTCCTGGCCGCCGGGGACGCCCAGCACCCCGGGGACACCGGCACCTCGGGCTTCAGCGTGCGCCACGTGCTGACGAACGCGGTGCACCGGCTGCTCGAACTCCGCCGCGAGGTGCTCGACCTCGCCGCGGCCCCGACCCACCCCCATCCGTAGGAGGCAGGCATGGCAGCGTTCCGCGTGGCGGTCGTCGACGCGTTCGGGGCGGCCTTCGGCCACGTCGACGCGTTCGGCGCGGTGGGCGGCGAGGTCGTCCAGGTGCAGAGCACGCCCGAACTCCCGTTCGGCGTGGACCCGGTGGACCCGGGACGGTTCGGCCGCGTGCTGGTCCACGACGGCGGGGTGGACGCCCTGGCCGAGCGGCTGGCGGCGCTGCGGCCGGTCGCGGTGCTGGCGGGCCGCGAGACCGGGGTGGAGCTGGCCGACGCGCTCTCCGAGCGGCTCGGGCTGCCCTCCAACGGCACCGCGGCCAGCGCGGCGCGCCGCGACAAGTACGTGCAGATCGAGACGCTCAAGGCCCGGGGCGTGCCCGGCATGCGCCAGCTGCGCACCGGCGACCCGGACGAGCTGCGCGCCTGGCACCGGCGGCTGGGCGGGGTGGCGGTGGTCAAGCCGCTGCGCAGCTACTGGGGCGACGGCGTGTCGTTCTGCGACGCGCCCGGGGACTCGGTCGCGGCGCTGCACCGGCTGCGCGCCCGGGGGACGGTCCAGGGCGAGCCGATCGAGGAGGTGGTGGCCCAGGAGTACCTGGTCGGCACCGAGTACGTCCTGAACACGGTCAGCAGCGGCGGGACGCACCAGCTGACCGACGCCTGGCGCACCGAGCGGATCACCGCCAACGGGGTGCGGGACCTGGTGGTGGCCCAGGTGCTGCTGCGCTGCGACGAGCCGCCGGTGCCCGAACTCGCCGCGTACGGCCGCCGGGTGTTGGACGCGCTGGACATCCGGTACGGCGCCGCCCACCTGGAGGTCAAGCTGACGCCGGACGGTCCGCGGCTGGTCGAGGCGGGCGCCCGCATGTCGGGGCTGCCCTACTACACCGCCCACCTGCTGGGCGAGGGCCAGTTGGAGTGGGTCGTGGACGCCTACGTCCGCCCGGAGCGCTTCCGGGCCCGGGCCGGCCGGGGGTACCGGCGGCGGCACGCGTTCGCCTGGGCCGCGCTGGTCGCCCCGGCGGCCGGGCGGCTGGTCCGCTACCGGGCGCTCGACCGGATCGCGGAGCTGGAGAGCTTCCGCGACCTCACCGTGCTGGTCGGCCCCGGCGACCCGATCAGCCCGACCACGTACGACCGGGGCTACCCGGCCACCCTCACGCTGGAGCACCCGGTGGACGCGGTGCTCCAGCGCGACCTCAACACGGTGCGCCACCTCGACGGCGACGGGATGTACGAGATCGAGTGACGGGGCGCGGGGGGCGCGGGGCGGACCGGCGGGTTCAGAGGCCGAGGTCGGCCGCCAGGCAGGAGAACCGCACCGCCTGGCTGTCGGGGTCGTGGGCGTCGGCCGTCCGGTGCGGCGGCGGGACCGGACGTTCCTCGACCAGGTCGGCGAGGGCGACCCGTTCCGGGAGCGCGCCGAACCGGGCCCGGCGGACCTCGGCGGCCCGCGCGTCGGCGTCCGGGCCGCGCACGTGCGTGTCGGCGTCCGGGCCGCCCGTCCGCCCGTTGGCGGCCGGGCCGCTCACGGCCGCGCCGCCAGGTGGTCGGCGTCCACCACGGCCTGGGCGAACGCGGTCGGCGCCTCCTGCGGCGCGTTGTGGCCGATCCCGGCGAGCACCCGGTGCTCGTAGGCGCCGGTGAAGAACTTCCGGTAGGCCGTGCCGTCGGTGGAGGCCAGGAACGGGTCGAGGGCGGGGTCCAGGGTGATGGTCGGCACCGTGACGGGCGGCTGGGCGTCGAGCAGCCGCTCGTAGCGGTCGTAGCGGCGCTCGCCGTCGGCCAGGCCCAGCCGCCAGCGGTAGTTGTGGACCACGATGGCGGCGTAGTCGGGGTTCTCGAACGCGGCGGCGGTGCGCTCGAAGGTGGCCTCGTCGAAGTCCCAGGTCGGGGAGACCTCGTCCCACACCAGCCGGCCCAGGTCGTGCCGGTTCGCCCTGGTCTCCATGGCGACCCGGCCGCGGTCGGTGGCGAAGTAGTACTGGTACCACCAGGCCCGCTCGTACTTCGGCGGCAGCGGGGTGCGCTGCGCCGGGAGGTGGGTGACGAGGTAGCCGCTCACCGACACCAGCGCCTTGACCCGCTCCGGCCACAGCGCGGCGACGATGTCGGCGGTCCGCGAGCCCCAGTCGAAGCCGGCCAGCACCGCCCGGCGGATCTTCAGGGCGTCCATCAGGGCGACGACGTCGAGCGCGATCGCGGACTGCTGCCCGTTGCGGGCCGTGGTCGGGGACAGGAACGCGGTGGTGCCGTGGCCCCGCAGGTACGGCACGATCACCCGGTAGCCGGTGTCCGCGAGCAGCGGGGCCACGTCGACGAAGCTGTGGATGTCGTACGGCCAGCCGTGCAGGCAGATCACCACCGGGCCGTTCTTCGGGCCGGTCTCCGCGTAGCCGATGTCGAGCACGCCGGCCTGGACCCGCCTCAGGTCGGCGAAGCCGGTGTGGGTGCCGGGGACGACGGCCGGGACGGTCGTGGCGGGGACGGTCGAGACAGGGGCGGTCGGCCGGTCGTCGGCGGTGAGCGCGCCGGCCGCCGGGGCGGTGGCCGGGAGGGCGGTGGCGCCGACGCCGAGGCCGACCGCGGTGGTGAAGGTGCGCCTGCTGATCATTTCCGGTCCTTTCCGGAGGCGCGCGGCGCCCCGGGGTGAGAGGGAGGGAGAGGGAGACAGGTGACGGGAGGTCAGCCCGCGTGGCGGGTCAGCGCGTCGCGCAGGGCCGCCCGGCTGGTGACGCTCAGTTTGGGGAAGACGCGGTACAGGTGCGAGCTGACGGTGCGCGGCGACAGGTGCATCCGGGCGCCGATCTGCTTGTTCGTCAGGCCGCTGGCGGCCAGGTCGGCGATGCGGCGTTCCTGCCAGGTCAGCGCGCCCGGCGCCGGGGGCGGGGTGTGGGGCGGGGCCCCGGCGAGCCGCAGGTGGCGGGCCGTGGGCTCGTCGGGGAGGGCCGCGATCGGCAGCTCGGGCAGGGCGGCGGCGTCGAACCGGGACGGCAGGCCGGGGCGGACCGCGACCAGCAGCCGCACCGGACGGCCCGTCAGGCGGCGGCCGACGAAGCCGCAGACGTCGGCGCTGGCCTCGTCCAGCCACTGCCCGTCGTCGAGGACCAGCAGCAGCGGACGCTGCTCGGTGGCGAGGGCCAGCAGGCGCAGCACCGCGATGCCGAGCGTCATGACCGAGGGCGGGCCGCAGTCCGGGGCACCGCCCGGGCCGCAATCCGAGCCGCCGCGCGAGCCACCGAGCGGGCCGCCGAACACGGTGTCGAACGCGGTCCGGGCCGCCTCGTCCAGCCGTGCGGCGTCGGCGAGCAGCGGGTGGAGCAGCTGGTGCAGCCCGGCCCAGGGCAGCGCCGACTCCACCTCGACGCCGGCCGCCCGGACGACGGTGTGGCCCTCCCGCTCGGCGAGGGCGGCGGCGTGGCTCAGCAGGGCGGACCGGTCGGCGTCCGCCGCCCCGCGCAGCACCAGGGCCCGGCCGGCGGCGGACGTCACGAACGCCGCCAGCTCCGCCCGCTCGGCCTCGCGGCCCACCATCGCCACCGCCACCGCCGTCACCGCCGTCACCGGTCCCGCCGTCGTCGCGGTACCGGCGCACCGCCCGCAGCCGCCCGCGCCCGCCCCGCCCGTGCCGCCCGTGCCGCTCACGCCGGCCCACTCAGCGGCCGAGGCCGGCCGCGCGCGCCATGTGGGCGGCGTACCAGGCGGGCCAGTCCGGGTCGGTGTGGCCGAGTTCGGCCTCGTGCGCGCCGTGGGCGGTCGCGGCGTCGCGGAGCGCCGATTCGAGTGCGTCGGCGGAGCGGTACACCGCGTGGTCGATCCGCCCGGGGCGCCGCTCGGTGACCTCCTGGAGGACGAAGGTGTTGCCGTCCGGGTCGGCGAACGAGGCGAACGAGCCGTACGACTGCCGCTTCGGGTGCGGGCCGGTGACCCGCTCGGCGGTGCCGGCGTGGTGGAAGACCCCGCCCGCGTCGTGGAACACCTCGCTGACCTCGACCCCGGCCGCCGCCAGCTCGGCGCGGGCCGCGGCGACGTCGTCCACCACCAGGTGCACGCCGTGCTCGGAGCCCGGGGCCGCGGCGGTCACGCCGCTGCCGACGATCAGCGACGCGGCCGAGCCGGGCGGGGTCAGGTGCACCACCCGGAAGCCGCCGGGGCCGGTGTGGTCGACGTCCTCGCGGAACCCGATCCGGGTCCAGAACTCCTTGGCCCGGTCCACGTCCGAGACCGGGACGACCACGACCTCGATCTTGAATTCCACCATCGTCGGCTCCTCTGCGGCCCGGGACGCCGGTCGGCGTCCCACCGACCACGATCCCCGGACCGCGGGCCCGTCGAGCCGGTGCCGGACCCTGGTCCCCCGGGTCCCGTACCCGGGGCGGGGCACGGGCCGGGCACGGGTCGGCCCGGGCCAGGGTCCGGCACCGGCTCGACGGGGTGCGGGCACCGGGCAGTCTGGGGGCCGTCCGGCAGACCGATACGAGGAGCGCAGGGAGAAACCCCATGGCAACCATCCACTTCACCGAGCGGACCCTGGCCACCCCGGAGCAGTTCGTGGCGTGCCTCACCGACTTCACCCCGGGCCGCCGGGAACTGTTCCCCAACAGCGCCGACGAGTTCCTCCGGGTCCACACGGAGGGCCCCGACCACGCCGAGGTCACCGAGGGCTCCGGCGGCGTCTGGGAACGGCTGCGCTACGACTGGTCCGACCCGCACCGCGTCGTGATGACCACGGTCGACTCCAACCTCTGGGGCGGCGCCTCCGGCCACACGTACACCCTCACCCCGCTGCCCGACGGCACGACCCGGCTGGACGCGGTGGTGGTCCGCGAGGGCAAGAACCTCAAGGGCCGGATCACCGGCCTGCTGCTGGGCAGCGTCGGCAGGGGCGTCCTGGGCAGCGCGCTGAAGAAGACCGTCGCGGCGGTGGAGTCCCGCCACCGGCTGACCCGCCCCTGACCCGCCCCTGGTTCGCCCCCGGTCCGAAGGCCCCGGTCCGAAGGCCCCGCCAGGCCGGACCGGGAACCGGCCGGGCGGGTCGCGGCGGGGTCGGTCAGCCGCAGTGCTCCCAGTCGGAGCCCCAGCTGATGCCCTCCGCGTAGCCGCCCCACGAGATGCAGGTGCCCTTGGCGCTGAGCTTGACCGGGCCGGCGTAGTACTTGTAGTAGCCGCCGTCGGCGGAGCCCGCCAGGTCGCTCTCCCGGTCTATGTGCACCCGCAGGTCGTACGTCCTGGTCCCGGTCGGGCTGCGCACCCAGGTGACGGCGCAGTTGCTCGACCCGTTGTAGAACAGGTAGATGTCGGCCACCGAGCCGAGGGCGTGGTGGTCGATCTGGTAGTAGCCGCTGCCGCAGGCCCCGCTCGGGGTGCTGGCGGCCTCGGCCGGAGCGGAGACGGACACCATCCCCGCGGTCATGGCCAGAACGCTGAGCGCGAGGGCGGCCCTCCGCTGTGACGTGCGCATGAATCTCCCCTTGTTTCGGTACTGGTCTCGGAACTTCCGCAGGCACGATAGCAGCGACCAAGATCAATTGACTACCGGTCAGTAAGCCGCCAACCGGCCTGTTTCGCAAGGGAACTGACGGTGTCCATCAGCCACAGGCGCGACCGCACCCCCGGTCGGCCGACGGCCCGCCGGCAGGGCCCGCCCGGACGGAGAACGGCGACTCGGAGCGGACCTGGCCCGCGCGGCGGGGCTGGAGCGCGAGGACGCAGGGGCGCGAGGGCGCGGGGGCGGCCGGGGCGGGCTCAGGCCAGGCGGGTGAGCAGGATGCGACCGCCCTCGTACACGCCGCCGTCGATGGCGACGACCCGGTCCTCGGCGTAGCGCAGCGCCTCCCGGACGTGCTCCGGGGGGATGCCGAAGTGCTTGGTGAGGGTGCTGTGGCCGTGCACCAGGACGGTGCCGCCCAGGGCGTCCAGCATCCGGGCGACCGGGTCGCCGGGGTCGATGGACCGGGCGTTCCGGAAGGAGCCGCGGGAACTCATCCGGCGGCTGAACTCCAGCCAGGCTCCGGGGCGTTCGTCGGCCAGGGCGGTGGCGGCGGCGCGGTTGACGGCGTCGATCCCGGTGCCGAGTTCGAGGTACTGGGTGGTGTCGGAGTGCACCAGCAGGTGGTCGTCGACCAGGACGGCGGCGGGGAGTGCGGCGAGCCAGTCCAGGTGGTCGGGGGTCAGGCGGCGCAGGTCCCGCTCCTGCCCGCCGAACCGGGCCCAGCCGCCGTGGAACCCGCCGGGCTGGCTCCACCCGGGTACGGGCGCGGTGCCGAAGCGGTGGGCGGCGAGCAGTTGCACCTCGTGGTTGCCCAGCAGCGCCCCCACCTGGCCGCCGGCGTCCGCGGCCTGCTCGGCGAGCCGCCGGACGTCCTCGATCACCCCGATCCCGTCCGGCCCCCGGTCGACGTAGTCCCCCAGCAGCCACAGCCGGGCCCGCCCGCCGGTCCAGCCCCCGTCCTCGCCGGTCAGCCCCGCCTCCCGCAGTGCGTCGCGGAACTCCGTGCGGTGACCGTGGATGTCGGCGGCGGCGTACAGCGGGGCGGGGGAAGCAGGGGAAGGGGACACGGCCGGGACGCTATCAGGAGGGCGGCGTCCCGGTTCGGCCGGGCCGACGGCCGTCCGCCCGTTTTGGCGCCCTTTTCGACGGTGGGTCCCGCTTTACCCGGGAGCCTTTTCTCCGGGTTCTCGAACCGGCGGGAGAACCGGGGCGACCGGAAGGGCGGGACTCCGGTACGGTACGTCAACCGATCGACTCTTTATGCACACCTTATGTCCAGTTTGGGATTTCTGTGAACATTGACTTCAGCCTCGACCCGGGCTTCTCCTGGTACGTCGTCCTGCTGATGATCAGCGGTCTGATAACGATCTGCACCGCTCTCGTCCCCGCCTCCGGCCTGAGCACCGGCCTGCGAATCTTCAGCGGCCTCGCCGGTGCCGCGTTCTTCGGCTACGGCGTCTACCTCGCTTTCTTCTTCGAGGGCAGCGAGTACTTCATCATCTTCAAGGCGTTCATCGTTCCGATCGTGCTGGTCGCCAACTTCGTCCGGTCGATGATGAACCGCGCCAAGGGCACCCCGGTCCCCCCGCAGAGCCAGGTCCCGTACCCGGGCCAGGCGCCCTTCCAGGGCCAGGCCCCGTACCCGGGCCAGGCTCCGTACCAGGGGCAGGCTCCGCAGCAGGCCCAGGCCCAGCCGCCGTACCCGGGCCCGATCCCGGCCCAGCCGCAGGCCCCGGTGCAGCCGCAGGCTCCGGTGCAGCCGCAGGCCCCGCAGCAGCAGATCCCGACCCAGCCGACGGCTCCGGTCCAGCCGGCGGCCGGTGCCGTGGGCACCGACCACAGCGCCTGACGGCTCGGCCACCGCGCCACGAAGCACTGTTCACCGAAGCGCCGTCCCGCCGCCGTGCGGGGCGGCGCTCGCGGTTTCCGGCCGGGGCCGGTGCGGCGCGGGAGGGGCGGTGGTCCTTCAAGGTCCTTGCGCGGCGGGGCTGTTGACGGCCTTTACGCGTTCATGGATAGTCTCACGCGCGGGAGCGCCCCGCCGGTCGGAAGGGGTGTCGGGATGGGAGTCCACGGGGTGGCGGCGGCCGGTGCGCGGGCGGCGCGGGTCGATCCGCTGCTGGCCGACCGGGTGGTCGAGGCGCTGCTGCTCGTCGGTCTGCCCGTCGCGCACGGCGGCCACGGGCCCGGCGTCCACCTGTTCGCCACCGGCGGCGCGGCCGGGGACGGGGACGGGCGCGGGGTCGATCCGGACCGCTGGCCGCTGACGCTGCGCTGGCTCTGCTCCGCCCGGCTGGAGGACGCCGCCGCGGCGGCCGGGGCGGGCAGCCCGTGGCCCCGGACCCGGCAGGTGGTGGCGGACAGCGTCGAGACCGCGCTCGCCGAACTGCTGCCCGCCCTCGGTCTGGCCGCCGTCCGCGAGACGCCCGCCGGCCCGACCCGGGTCGGGCCGGCCGGTCCCACCGCCCCCGCCCGGCAGACCGTCGCGGTCGCGGCCGCACCGGCCCCGACCGCCCCGCCGACGGACCCGGCGCCGCACCTCCCCACCGAGACCCTGGCCGCCGTCCGCCGCAGCGCCGCGCTCGCGGGCCTCCCGCTGGCCCGGCACCCCCGCGCGGCCGGCGTCGTCCTCACTACCTGCCCGCCCGTACCGGACGCACCGGACGCGCCGCTCACCACCGACGTCCCGGACGTCGTGGACGTCGCCTGGCACCCGTCCCCGCAGCTGCCCGGCGCCCCGGCGGTGTCGACCGCCGTCCGGGAGGCCATGCACCACGCGGTCGGCTCCGTGCTCACCGCCTGCGGCCTGCGCACCTCCTGGCACCGTCCCCCGGACAGCCCCCCGCACCTGCACGCCGACGCCCCGGCCACCGCCGCCCGCTGAGCCGTCCGCCCCGCGACGCGGTCCGGCCCCGGCCGGGCGGAGTGGTTCCTCCGTCCGGCCGGGGCCGTCGCACCCGGTTGCCAGGGGCTCCGGGAGCGGCTACCCGTTGGTGATCGTGAAGCTGGTGCCGGGCTGGCGGACGATGTCGCCGTCCGCGGAGTTGCTGACCTGCACGTTGGTGAGGACGGCGCTGCCGCGGGCGCCGGACATTGCCAGGATGCCCGCGCCGTTGTTCGACTTGTCGATCCGCACGTTGCTGATCTTGACGTCGGGGAGGGCCCCGCCGCCGGTCTTGAACTGGATGCCGTCGTAGGTGCTGTCGTGGATCTCGGTGTCGCGGATGACGACGCCGGGGATGTCCTGGCTGGCGGCGAACAGGGTGAGCGCGCCGAACTCCTGGGCCTCGTTCCAGAACGCGCCGCCGCTGCGGTAGATCGCGTTGTTGGCGATCAGGGTCTGCCCGGAGAAGGGCAGCGGGTCGTGGTCGGTGGCGAGCATGATGCCGGGGTAGTTGGCGGTGTCGTAGACCAGGTTGTTCTCGATCCGGTTGCCGTAGCCGCCGTACACCGCGATGCCGGTGGCGCGCCACGGGAGCTGGACGGTGTTGTTGACGAAGGCGTTGTCGTGGCCGATGTCGACGGCGGTGTTCTTGACGTACTTGTTGGCCCAGACGGCCATCGAGTCGTCACCGGTGGTGCGGAAGGTGGAGTTGAACACCGAGGAGTTGCGGGTGCCGTCGGCGAAGTTGATGCCGTCGGCGTAGGTGTCGCGGATGCGCATGCCGCTGAACTGGAGGCCGTCGGCGGGGTTCCACAGGTCGGGGATGTTGTCGTAGTCGCGGCCGACCCAGACGGCGACGTTGGCGTGCTCGATCCAGACGTTCTCGATCTTGGTGTTCTTGCCGAACCGGCCGTTCAGGCCGACGCCGCCCTCGGCGCCGTCGGAGGCGCCGCGGATCCGGCCGGAGCCGAAGATCGCGATGTCGGAGATCCTGGTGTTGTCGTCGATGTCGAAGCCGAAGTTGCCCTCGTGCGGGTGGTTGATGCTGCCGGTGGCGTTCTGCGGTTCGGTGAGCGTGTAGAACTGCGAGTACCACATGCCCGCGCCGCGGATGGTGACGTCGCGGATGCCGACCTGGTTGTACATGCCCCGGTTGAGCGGGTCGTCGGTGAGGATCTTCTTCTCCTGGCGCCACTGGCCCGACGGGATCCACACGCAGGGGATGGTGCCGTTCTGGTTGGCCGTCACGGCGGCCTGGATGGCGGCGGTGTCGTCCTGCCCGTCGTCGGGGACGGCCCCGAAGTCGGCGATCGAGGTGCACTCGGCCGGTTTGGCCTTGGGCGGGGCGACCTGCTCCAGGTCGACCAGGTCGATGGTGTAGAAGGACGCGGTGTCGCCGCTGTCGCGCTGCAGGCGCAGCTTGGTGCCGGCCGGGTAGCTCTTGGGGAGCAGCGCGTGGGTCTCGTCGAAGAGCCGGCGGGCGTCGGCCTGCGGGGTCTGGGTGAGGCCCTCGGGCTGGTCGGTGTTGCCGTACAGCCAGCTGTGCTTGGAGGAGAGGGTCAGCTTCTGCACGAACACGTTGTCGGCGTAGAGGCTGAGCGTGGCGTCGATGCCGCCGCCGCCGGGGGCGTCGGGGATCGAGTTGCGCACCACGATGGAGTTGGTCGGGACGGTGGAGGTGATCTCGACGTACTGGCCGGTGGCGGTGAGCTTCACCGACTTGCGGCCGGAGGACTCGGAGGCGTAGTTGGTGTGCCCGAAGGTGCGGGTGGCGTCGGCCTGGAGCAGTTCGCCCTGGTAGGCGCCGTCCTCGGCCTCGTAGCTGGTGAAGGGTGCGGCGGCGCCGCGGCCGACCACGATGGCCTTGCTGAGGGTGTTGTTGTTCTCGTTGGTCTCCTTGGCGGTGCCGGTGGCGTCGGCGGTGACGGTGATCGTCGCGCCGCCGGCGACGGCGGTCCAGGTGCCGGTGACCGGGAGGGTGAGGGTCTGCCCGGCGGGGATCGCCGGGGTGGTGGTGTTCAGCGTCGCGGTGCCGACGGTGAGCCGGGTGACGCCGGCGGGGGCCGGGTCGATGCCGCGGTTGTGGAGCTTGACGGTGAACGAGGTGGCCGCGCCGGCCGCGGGGCTGGCGGGGTTGGGGGTGACGTCGAGGACCTCGAGGTCGGGTCCGGGTGCCTGGCGGACGGTGATCGGGCTGCCCGCGGCGAGCAGGTTGTTGTCCTCGTTGCGCTCGCGGACGGTGTTCTTGGGGTCGACCCGGGCGCTGGGCAGGTAGCTGCCCTGCGGGCGGGTGCCGATCTCCTTGCTGACGGTGGCGGAGGCGCCGGCGGCCAGCGCGGGGACGGCGACGTTGTCGGCGAGCGCGCCGCCGAGCAGCAGGTCGACGCTGGTGGCGGCGGCGGGCAGGTTGCCGGTGTTCTTGACGGTGGCGCGCAGCGTGATCGCGGTGGCCTCGTCGGGGTCGGCCGGGGACCACGCCACGTCGGTGACGGTGAGGTCGGGGTTGGGCGCGGGCGTGCCGATGGCCTGGAGTTCGGCGACCTGTCCGGCGGGGGCGCCGGTGTTGGAGGTGAACTTCAGCTGGAGGTCGGCGACCCGGCCGGTGACCGGGACGGTGACGCTGTTGCCGCCGTTCGCGGGGTCGAAGCGGTAGTCGGCGGCGGCCTTCAGGCTGGTGAAGCCGGTGGCGCCGTCGGCCCGTCCGAGCACCTGGATGTTCTGGGTGCGGGTGCCCCACGCCGGGTCGGGGTTGAGCTTGACGACGACGCTCTGCAGGTCGGCGTCGGTGCCCAGGTGGACCGTCAGGGTGTTGGGGAACGCGCCGGAGTTGCCCTCCCAGTAGGTGGACAGGCTGCCGTCGTTGGCGTTGGCCGGGGCGAAGGTCCAGGCCTGCCCGGAGGCCTCGATCGGCTTGCCCGCGGCGAGGTTGCTGCCGGGGGTGCCGGTGCCGCTGCCGCTGCGGGTGACGGGGGCGCTGGGGTCGGACTGGTTGCCGGCCGCGTCCTTGGCCCGCACGGTGTACGTGACGGTGGCGGTGGCGGGCTGGCTGTCCGTCCAGGTGCGGACGGTGGCGGCGGTGCTGGCCTTCAACTGCCCGTCGGCGTACACGTCGTAGCCGGTGACGCCGACGTTGTCGGTGGCGGCGTCCCAGGTCAGCTTGATCTGTCCGGCGGCGGGCTCGGTGTAGGCGAGGTTGCCGGGCGCGCTGGGCTTGACGGTGTCGCCGGGGGCCTCGCCGGTGCGGGTGACGGGGGCGCTGGGGTTGGACTGGTTGCCCGCGGCGTCCTTGGCCCGCACGGTGTACGTGACCGTCTCGCTCGCCGGGCGGCTGTCCGTCCAGGTCAGCACGTCGCCGGCCACCGAGGCCGCCAACTGCCCGTTGGCGTACACGTCGTAGCCGGTCACCTTGACGTTGTCGGTGGCCGCGGCCCAGACCAGCTTGATCTTCCCGGCCTCGGGCTGGCTGTACGTCAGGCCGGTCGGCGCGGTGGGCGCCTGGGTGTCGCCGGAGGTCGGGCCGTACGCCTCGAACTCCGCCAACTGGGCGGCGGGCCAGGCCGAGTTGGCGGTGAACAGCAGCCGCAGGTAGCGGGTGGTGCTGGTGGGCAGCGAGACGGTGACCTGGTTCCCGGCCGCCGGGTCGAAGCTGTAGGCGGCGGGGGCCAGCAGGTCGGTGAAGGAGCTGCCGTCGGTGGAGCCCTGGACCTTGAAGGTCTCGCTGCGCTGCTCCCAGCCGGGCGGGAGCTTCAGCACCAGCCTGTCGACCTTGACGGCGGAGCCCAGGTCGCCCTGGATCCACTGCGGGAAGGCGCTGTTGCTGCTCTCCCAGTAGCTGGCCTGGTTGCCGTCGGCGGCGTTGCCCGGGGTGTAGTTCTGCGAGGTGCCGCTGGCGGTGAGGGTGCGTCCGGCCAGCAGGTTGGCGGAGGCGGCGCTCGTCCCGTAGACCTCCAGCTCGGAGAACTGGGCGGCCGTCCAGGCGCTGTTCGCCGAGACCTGGACGCGCACCCAGCGGGCGCTGGCGGCGGGGAAGGTGATCCGGACGGTGTTGCCGGTCGCCGGGTCGAAGGAGTACCCGGCGGAGCCGACCAGCGGCGCGAAGGTGCTGCCGTCGGTGGAGCCGAGCACGGTCAGCGTCTCGGTGCGGGCGCCCCAGCCGGTGGGCAGCTTCAGCGCCACCTGGTCGATCGAGGAGGCGCTGCCCAGGTCCACCTGGACCCACTGCGGGAGGGCGCCGTTGCCGCTCTCCCAGTAGCTGGCCTGGTTGCCGTCGTTGACGTTCGCGGCCGTGTACTGGCCGTTGGCGCTGCTCGCCGTGACGGGCTTCCCGGCGGCCAGGTTGGGGCCGCCGGCCGCGTGGGCCGGTAGCACGGGGCCGGTGAGCAGGAGCATTCCCGCCACGACCGACGTCGCCGTCAGGCGTGGCAGTAGGCGCTTGGATCTCATGACGTCCCTCTGTCTGGGGGTGGGTGGGGGGAGGGGAAAGTCGAGAAAACGACAGACATCTGTCTGTTTTTTGCGCGAGGGCACTCAAGAGTTACAGAGGGGTGATGAGAGTGTCAACGGACTCTAAAGAGGCTCCGCATACGGATCGACCGACGGGCGGCAACGGGCGACGGTGCGCAGGGGGTCGGGGCTGGGCTGCGGGGGCGAGAGCCGCGCGCGGGCTCCGCCGCCGCCCCGTGGAACGAACCGTTTCCTTGAGGTAAACGGGTCAACGGCAAGAAGTAGAGAGACTGGTGCAAAATCTCGACTGCCGGGAACGCCTGCGCCGCCGCGCATCACCGCAGCCCGGCGGGGTCGTGGTGGGATGGAAGCCACCCAGACGCGGGACGGGAGCAGGCGGGATGGGGTGCCGCACCGTCCTCTCGGATCGATTCCGTCCGCCCGCCTGCGCAAATAACGCAAGCAGACTGTCACTTTCTTGCGCGACCACTCCCCCGCCCGGCTTCTCAGTGGCCGCTCAGGCGGGGCTCATCGCAGGTCAAGGCGGGCGGCAGAGCATCGTCCGCATGACAGCACCATCGGAACCCCGGACCTCCTCCCGCCGACAGGAGCGTCGGGCCAGGCGCGCCGGGCGGATCAGGCGGGCGGTCGCCGTGGCGGTGGTGCTCTCGGCGCTCGGGGCCTGGCTGGTGCTCTCCCGCTCGACCACCGGCGCCCCGGCGAGCGCGGTGACGTCCGCCTCGGTGCCGTCGGCCGACACCACCGATACCGCCGACACCGCCGACACCGCGGCCCAGGACCCGACGGCCGACAGCGGCACCACGCCGGACGCGGACGCGAACACGGGCGCGAACACGGACGCGGACTCCGCGCTGGCCGCCGCGCTCGGCGGCCTCGACGGGCACTTCGCCGTCACGGTGACCGACCCCGACTCCGGTGCCACCGCCGGTTGGGGCGGCGACACGTTCGTCACCGCGTCGATCGTCAAGGTCGACATCCTGGCGGCCCTGCTGCTGGACAACGACGGCGTGCTGACCGGCGACCAGCGGGCCGCGGCGGCGCTGATGATCGAGCAGAGCGACAACGACGCGGCGACCGCCCTGTTCGACGCGGTGGGCGGCGCGCCGGGCCTGGACCGGGCGAACGCGGCCTTCGGCCTGACCGGGACGGTCGCCGGGACGGACGGCTTCTGGGGGCTGACCAGCACCACCGCGGCCGACCAGGCGCGGCTGCTGCGGGTGGTGTTCACCGCGGACTCCCCGCTGGGCTCCGCCTCCCGCGCCTACCTGGCGAAACTGATGGGCCTGGTCGCGGACGACCAGGACTGGGGCGTCTCCGCGGCGGACCAGGGCGGCGCGGTGCAGCTGAAGAACGGTTGGCTGCCCCGGGACAGCACCGGCCTGTGGGTGGTCAACAGCATCGGCCGGATCGAGTACGGCGGCCGGTCCCTGCTGGTGTCGGTGCTGAGCGACGGTTCGGCGAGCGAGGACGCGGGGATCGCGCTGGTCGAGTCGGTGGCGACGGCGGCGGTCCGGGCCTTCGCCGCCGTCCCGCAGTAGCCCCGGCCCCGCCCGGCGGCCCGGACGGCTACCCGGTCGGCGGCCCCGTTCAGGCCGGCCGTCCGCTCCCCGCCCGGGCCGCCGCGCGGGCGACCACCCGCAGGTAGCGTTCGACCGCGAGGTGCTGGAGCAGCAGGGCGACGGGGCGGCCGAGCCGGGCGTACCAGGTCGCGAGCCGGAAGAACGCGGTGATCTCGAACCACACCTCGCCGTCCGCGTCCCGGCTCACCACGAAGGACTCCTCACCGCGTTCGGGGTGCCCGGGGAGGGTGCCGTAGGCGAAGCCGATCCGGTCGGGTTCCTCGACCGTCCAGACCACCCGGCACGGGATGACCAGGCGGGGCAGCCGCAGTCCGGGCAGGGCGAGCCGGAGCAGGACGGTGTCGCCGGGGAGGATCCGGCCGGGCGCCGGGTGGATCGCGAAGCCCGAGCCCAACTGGACGCCCCAGCCGAGCACGTACGCCCCCGCGCGCTCCAGCACGGCGGGCCCGTGGCCGAGGTGGACGCGGCGGCGCAGCCGGGCGTACCCGGCGGGCGGGGCGGCGGACCGGGTGGCGCCGACCTCGGGGTAGCTGGGCGCGGCGGCGCAGGCGGCCCGGTGGCGCGCGCGGAGGTCGTTCGACGGCACCGGTCAGTTGTACGGCGTCCGGCGGCGGTCGGGCAACCTCGCCGCCGCGGCGTCCGCGTCCGCGTCCGTACGGTCGGCCGGCCGGCCGGCCGCGCCGCGTGTGCCGCGCCGTGCGCCGACCGGGGAGGGGCCGTCCGCTGTCGGTCGTCAGCCCTGGAGGGAGGCCCAGAACTCCTCGAAGGACAGCTTGCCGTCGCCGTTCGCGTCCTTGGCGTTGATGATCGCCTGGGCGACCGTCTCGGTGACGTGGTAGTCGCCGAGCTGGGCCATGACCGTCTTGTACTCACGCGCGGTGATCCGCCCGTCGCCGTCGACGTCCAAGCGCGCGAATGCCGCCCGTGCCGCTTCGATGTCCGCCACGAACCCACCCCTTTTCTCACTGTTCCACTGCTTACTCGACGCCGTGTTCGACGCGCGGGCCACAATAGCCGCCGCTCCCGGCCGTCCGACAAGCCGGTCCCGGTCCGGCGCGCGCCGGGCTCCGCGCTCCCCCGGCGCGGGGCCGCGTGGGCGCCGTGCGACCGCGCGCTGCCGTAGGGAGCGCCGGGGTGGAAAGGATCACCTCGCACCCGGACGAGGTGGGGATCCGGGCCGGGCTTCGAGAAAGGCACCGCCATGGCGAGCGAGTTCCAGCGTCACAAGCTCACGAGCATGTTCCACGCCTTCGACACGGACCGGAACGGCTACCTGGACCAGCAGGACTTCCGGGCCCTCGCGGACCGCTGGAAGCAGCTGCCCCGGGTGGCGGCGGAGCCGGAGCTGGCGGCCCGGGTGGAGCGGGTGATGCTCGGCTGGTGGGACACCCTGTACGCGGTGGCGGACACCAACGGCGACGGCCTGGTCGACATGGACGAGATCCTGGCCGTGGTGGACCGGCTGCCGGAGATGCGCCCGGCGGTGGCGGAGACCTCGGACACTATCTTCGACGCGATTGACGAGAACGGCGACGGCCGGATCTCCCGGGAGGAGCACCGCCGCCTGGTCGACGTGTGGAACGGGCAGCCGACGGACACCACCGGCGTCTTCGAGCTGGTCGACCTGGACGGCGACGGCTTCCTCTCCCGGGAGGAGTTCACCGAGCTGTGGGCCCAGTTCTGGATCAGCGCGGACCCGGCGGACCCGGGCAACCACCTGTGCGGGGCGCTCGCTCCGGCGGCGGACAGCGCCGCCGGAGCCTGAGGACGGCCTCCGGACAAGCGCGGGTGCGGGGGTGCCGGCGGCTCAGCCCTGCTGGGCGCGCGGGGCGCGGGCCTGGACGAGGGCGACGTAGCGGATGGTGAAGACCATCGGGACGACGAAGCCGGCGATCTGGACGATCAGCGAGGCGGTCGAGTGCCCGTGGCCGCCGTGGGCGAGGACGCCCAGCACCACGGCGGTGACCGCGAAGGCGGCCGTCCACACCGCGGTGATGATCACGTTGACCCGGATGAACGGCTTGAGCGTCCAGAACTCCCGCGGGGTGGTGCGCTTGGCGATGCCGAGCGTGAACGGCTTGCCGATCAGCAGCGAGCCGCCGGCGATCACCGCGAGGACGGCGGAGGACAGCGTCGCGGAGTAGTCGCGGACGCCGGAGTGCGGGTCGGCGAAGGCGATCGCGGCGAGCACCGCGAAGTACAGGGCGGAGCCGGTCTCGATGATCAGCGCGTCCCATCCGGCGCCGGCGGCGCGCTGCTGGACGATGACGGCGGCCGCGACCACCAGGCCGGCCAGCGCGGCCCACTGCCACTGGGACGAAGGGACCACCGCGAAGATGATCCAGGGCAGGAACGTGCGCAGGTAAGACATGGGTGCGATATCCCCCTCGATGGTCGGCCGACACTTCCTCAGGCCGTCTTTCCGCAGGATATCCACTACGGGGACCGGGCACACCGCCCGTTCGCTGGACGGATCATGACACTTCGTCGGCTGGACGGATCATGCCACCCGGGCGTCCGGACGGGGCGGTGTGCGACGGCGTGCGACGGTGCGCGGCGGGGGCCGACCGCCTCTGGCGGAGGGTCGGGTCAGCAGGGGCGGAGCGACTTGAGGGCGTCGTTGAAGGCGTTGCCCCGGGTGGTGGGGGCCATCGCGGTGGCGGTGCCCTGGTAGTCCTTGCCGGGGTACCAGCAGTAGGCGACGGGCGAGTTGTCGACCCAGGCGGAGACGCCACCGGCGCCGGTGAACCGGAAACCGTCGGGGAGCCGGAGGCTTTCGGTGTCGGGGAGTTCGGTGCCGGGCAGCAGCGCGACGGCGGCGTGGTCGAAGTGGACGCCGTCGTAGAGGCAGACCCAGCCGGCCGGGCAGTCGACCTGCCGGGCGGTGCGGCTGTCCCCGTTCAGGACGTGCACCCCGGGCGGGTTGCTCGCGGCGGCGGGAGCGGCGGGCTGGGCGGTGCCCGGGGCGGCGGCCACCGGGGCGGCGGCGGTGAGCAGCAGGACGGCGGTGGCGGCGGCAGCGAGGGCGCGGCGCGGGCGCGGGGGCGTCAGGAGTTCCACGGCGTCCCCAGCAGTTTGAGGTCGGTGGCCCGGTCGGGGGTGTCGGCGGTCCACCACACCTGGGCGTTGGCGCCCTTCTCGATGGCGAAGTCGGCGGTCGCGGTCCGCCCGGGCTCGATCTGCCGCCAGATGACGTCGCTGGTGCCGCGCAGGGTGGCGGCGCACTTCGCGGCGTCGAGGTTGGGGGCCTTGCCGCCGTCGCAGTCGTGGACGACCAGCGAGAGGTCGGCGGGCGCGTGGCCGGTGTTGGTGAAGGCGAGCCGTCCGCCGCCGGCGGTCTGGCACCAGGTGACGGTGCCCCCGGTGACGGGGAGGGCGGGCCCGGCGGCGCCGGTGCAGACCGGTTCGGTGTCGCGGGCGGCGGGCGGCATCGCGGCACCGGCACCGGGCTCGGGGGCGGGACCGGGTGCGGGGACGACGGCGGTCAGTGCGAGGACGCCGACGGGGACGGCGAGGGCCGCGGGGAGGCGGCGGCGCCAGGGGGTGCGGGGCATGTCTCTCCTGCTCGGCTGGAAGCCCGTGGGACGGGACGGCCGCCGATCCGCTCGGCGGTCACGCCCAGTCATCACCAGGAGGGGCGCCCGCTAGCGCTTCGTTGACGCACTGTCACCCGATCGGCCAGCCCCGGGGCCACGCCCGGGCGATCCGGCACCGCCGCCCGGCCGGTGACGGAGCGTCGAACCACGGCGGCCGGTGCCGGTCAGCGCGGGGCGAGCCCGGTCAGCAGCAGGTCGACGACGGCGTCCAGGTCGGCGTCGTTGGTCGGGGAGGTCCAGTCGGCGGCGTGGGCGGGGTGGTGGAAGCGGGCCGTGGCCTGGAAGGCGGCCCGGCCCGCGACGGCCGGGTCCGCCGCGGCGAGGTCGCCCACGGCGACTCCGGCGGCGACGATCCGGGCGAGCTGCCCGGCCAGCTCGTCCTCGTGCGCGGTGACGACGGCGGTCGCCTCGCCGATCAACTCCCGGAAGGTACGCTGTAGTTCCGGGTCCTGGAGGGCGTACTGCCGCTTGGTCGCGTTGAGGGCGCGCACCCAGTGGCGCAGCCGTTCGGGGGCCGGGAGGGCCGGGTCGTCGGCGATCGCGGCCATCGGCGCGGACGTCCGGCGCAGCCAGCGTTCGGCGACCGCCTCGCGCAGGGCCGCCTTGGTGCCGAAGTGGCGGTAGACGCTGCCGTGGCTGACGCCGAGCGCGCGGGCGACGTCCACCACGGTCGCCTTCGCCGGGCCGTAGCGGCGCAGGACCTCCTCGGCGGTGTCGAGGATCCGCTCGGCGGTCAGCTGTTCGGTCATGGCCTCGAGGTTACCGTTCGCCCACGTCGTCCCCGGTCCGGGCCGGACGACCGGTCCGGACCGGGCCGGACCCGCTCCGCGTCCGCGCCTACCGCTCGCTGTCGAGCATCGCCATCTGCGCCGGGTCGTAGCGCTCGCCGCGGGCGGCGTCGGCGGGCACGGCGGCCTCGATGGCGGCGAGGTCGGCCGGGGTCAGGGTGACGTCGAGGGCGCCGAGCGCCTCGTCCAGGCGGTCGCGGCGGCGCGCGCCGATCAGCGGGACGAGTCCGTCGCCGCGGCCGAGCACCCAGGCGATGGCGAGCTGGGCGACCGTCACCCGCTTCTCCTCGGCGATCGCCCGCAGCGCCTCGACCAGGGCGAGGTTGTGGTCGAGGGCGTCGCCGCTGAAGCGCGGCAGGTGGGCGCGGAAGTCCCCGGCGGCGGCCTGCGGCTTCCAGTGGCCGCTGATCAGGCCGCGCGAGAGCACGCCGTAGGCGGTGACGGCGACGCCGAGTTCGTCGGCGGTGGGCAGGATGTCCTGCTCGATGCCGCGCGAGATCAGCGAGTACTCGATCTGGACGTCGGTGATCGGGTGGACGGCGTGGGCGCGGCGCAGTGTCTCCGCGCTCACCTCGGACAGGCCGATGTGCCGGATCCAGCCCTTCTCGACCAGTTCGGCGAGCGTGCCGACCACGTCCTCGATCGGGAACTCGGGGCTGATCCGGGCCGGCCGGTAGACGTCGATGTGGTCCGTCCCGAGCCGCTGGAGGCTGTAGGCGACGAAGT
The DNA here is from genome assembly GCF_044750705.1 of Kitasatospora sp. NPDC088783. Taxonomy (NCBI): domain Bacteria; kingdom Bacillati; phylum Actinomycetota; class Actinomycetes; order Kitasatosporales; family Streptomycetaceae; genus Kitasatospora; species Kitasatospora sp. NPDC088783. The sequence goes on along the minus strand of NZ_JBIVKJ010000002.1, from coordinate 856,979 downwards.
TCCTGATCGCGGCGGGGCGCAGGTCCACCCCGTGGAAGGCGCCGTCCGCGTCGCGCAGCGCCCCGAACTTGACGCTGATGACGGCCCGCTCGCGGTCGCGTCCGCGCAGTGCCTCCTGGAGCAGCATCTCGTTGTGCCCCATGCCGTAGAAGTCGCCGGTGTCGAGCAGCGTGACGCCCCGGTCGAGGGCGGCGTGCACGGTGGCGATGCTCTCGGCCCGGTCGGCCGGGCCGTACATGCCGGACATGCCCATCAGTCCCAGGCCGAGGCGGGAGACGGACGGGCCGGTGGTGCCGAGCGTGGTGTTCTCCATGGCTCCACCGTACGCGCGCCGCTGACAGATTTCAAAAACTGTCAGTCCAATTCTGTCGGGACGGTGTGGTGCGCCCGCAGTGACAGTGGCGGCGCGCGGCCGAGCCCCCGGCCGGGATCTGGTCGGGGGCTCGGCCGGGGGCGCGGTCGCAGGCACTGCCGCGGGCGCGGTCGTGGTCGCGGTCAGACCGCGAGGAGCTGCTGGAGCAGGTCGCGGTACTCGCGCAGCGAGAGGCGCAGGTCCTCGGTGCGGGAGGAGTCGTCCGCCGCGCCCCGGCGCTCGCCGTTCTTGTCGCCGTCGGCGTGCCACGAGTCGCGCAGCGCGGTGCGGCGCTCGCGCAGGCCCTCGGTCAGCCGCTGCACCGTCTCGTCCAGCGCCTTGTCCGCCTCCTGCACGGCCTGGCGCGGGTCGTCCACGAAGGTGCCTATCGCGTGGTCCATCCGCTGCGTCAGCTGCGAGGTGAGGTCCGAGGGGATGAGCGGCTGGTGGGTGCCGGAGCCGTCCGCCGTGCGCGGCTGCCCGGCGGCGGGCCGGGTGCGGTCGCGGTCCTCGTCCTTCGCCGTCACGCCGGTGGCGGTGCCCGCACCGGTGGTCTCCACGCCGGTGGCGGCGGCCCGGATGCGGTCGCGGTCCTCGTCCTTCGCCGTCACGCCGGAGGTGGCGCCCGCACCGGTGGTCTCCACGCCGGTGGCGGCGGCCCGGATGCGGTCGCGGTCCTCGTCCTTCGCCGTCACGCCGGTGGCGGTGCCCGCACCGGTGGTGGCGGCGGCGGTGGTGCCCGTCGGCGCGGGGCGCTGGGCGCCGCCGGTCACGGGCCGGGTGTCACCGGTGCCGCGCGGCGTCTCGTCGCTCGTCACGAACCGGCCCGGGGCGCCGTTACGGGGGAAGCGGTGCGGGTCGGTCGCGTCGGCCGTCTCGCGCCGCACCTCCTCCGCCTGCCCGTCCTGCTCCGGCCGCCCCGCCTGCTCCGGCCGCTCCGGTCGGCCGGCAGCGTCGCGGTTGCGGTCGGCGTCGCGGTTGCGGTCGGCGGCGGGGGTGCGGGCGCCGTCCTGAGCGGTGTCGGTGTCGGTGTCAGTGTCGGCGTCGGCGTTGAGGGCGTCGGTGCGTCGGCCGTGGTCGCTGATGGTCATGCGGTCCTCCTCGAAGAACGGTGGAGCGGCGGTGTCGTGGCGGGGGTCCGGGCCGGTGTTCAGGCGTGGTGCTCGCGCTGCGTCGGCACCTGCCGGGTGCGGCGGGCGGTCGGCATGCGGTCCTTGGTGGTGGTGTGGGTCGCGACGCGCTCCGGCTCGCCGTCCGGGCCGATCAGCGCGAGGAACAGGTCCCGGGCCCGGACCAGGGCCGCGCGCTGCTCCTCGGTGTTCTTGGCCCGCCCGGCGGTGTCCGGCCGGGAGATCGCGTGCAGCACCCGGTAGGACTCGACGTGCTCGCCGTGGTCGACCGAGATGGTGTCGATCTGCGCGTCCACGTCGGAGTCGGGGTAGCCGCGCTCGCGGGCCACCCGGGCCAGCAGCGCTTCCGCGTCGGCCAGGGCCTGCCGGGGGTCGTCGACGAAACGCGTCTTGACCTGCGCCCACTGCTGCTCGGCCCGGGCGCGCTCGGCGCTGCTCAGCGGGGTGAGCGTCAGTTCCCGGTGGCGTTCGACGCGCTGGGCGAGCTCGCGCTCGGCCGCGGTGGTGTCGCCGTTGTGGCGGGCGACGGTGCGCTCGTACTCAGGCCCGAACCGGCGGCTCAGGCTCGGGTGCTGCTGGCGACGGCGGAGGGCGAACGCACCGAGCGCCGCCACCACCACGACGATCACGACGATCGCCACGATCAGACCGCTGGACATGCTCTGCCTCCTGACGCGGGGGCCGCTCGGGCCGCCCTGTTCGGTTCGCTCGCGGTTTCGGGTGACCCGTATCACGCTCCCCAAACACCGCAGCTCTCCTGACGGCCCGTCAGGAACCCCCCGCGTCCGCCGCCCTTCCCCTCCCGCGCGACCCGGTCGGGCGAGGCGCCGCCGGCAGCGGGGGCACTACTGCAGGCGGTCCAGGATCTCCCGGTGGTGGCCGCTGACCACCGGCAGTCCGTCCAGCGGGGACCAGCGGTGGGCGTCGTGCTCGGTGAGCGTGACGGGGGTCCCGTCGGGGACGGCGGCGGTGAAGGCGAACTGGCGGGCCCGTCCGGCGGTGCACCGCGGGATGTCACACCCGGCGCCCCGTCCGACTCTCGGGTTCGAACGGCGGGGCAGCGGCCCCGCCGGCGCGAGCGGACGAGGAGCGGACACATGATCATGGTGACGGGCGCGACCGGAACGGTCGGACGCGAGGTGGTGCGGCTGCTGGCCGCCCGGGGCGTCGAGGTGGCCGCCGTCACCCGCGATCCGGCGGCGCGGTTCCCCGACGGGGTCCGGCGGGTGGTGGGCGACCCGTCCCGGCCCGGGTCGCTGGCGGGGGCGCTGGACGGGGTGGCGGCGCTGCTGCTGAGCCCGCGGGCCGTCGGCGGGGCGGCGGCCGAGCTGCTGGCGCTGGCGGCGGAGCGCGGGGTGCGGCGGGTGGTGGTGCTGTCGGCCGTGACCGTGGAGTACGGCGGCGGGTACCGGCGTTTCGCCGCGGAGTTCGAACGGATCGAGGCGGCGGCCCGGGCCTCCGACCTGACCTGGACGTTCCTGCGCTGCGCCGACTTCGCCGCCAACACCCTCGCCTGGGCCCCGCAGATCCGGGCCACCGGCACCGCCCGCGGCGTGCACGGCGCGGCCGCCACCTCCCCCGTCCACGAGCGGGACGTCGCCGAGGCCGCCGTCCTGGCCCTGCGGGAGGACGGTCACGCGGGCCGGGCGTACGCCCTCACCGGCCCCCGGTCCCTCACCCAGTACGACCGGGCCCGCCTGCTCGGCGAGGTGCTCGGCCGGGAGGTCACCTTCGAGGAGGTCCCCCCGGAGGTGCTGCGCCGCTCCCTGCTCGCCCAGGGCCTGCCCGCCGACGTCCCCGACCGCCTGATCGGCTACGCCGCCGCCTGCCTGGCCGCCCCGGGCCCCACCACCGACGCCCTCCCCCGCCTCCTCTCCCCCCCGGCCCGCACCTTCACCACCTGGGCCGCCGACCACGCCCCCGCCTTCACCTGACCGCCCGCCCCTCCCCCCTCCCGGCCCCGGGATCAGGTCAGGCCGATGCGTCCGGCGGTCTCCTCGACGTGCTTCAGGTGCTCGGGGGCCCGCTCTCCCAGCGCGGTGACGAGACCGGCGACGACGGTCTCCACCACGGCGAGGGTCGGCACCAGGCTGTCGTACGGGGACGGTGCGCCGACCTGGCTGGAGAGGACGACCTCGGCCTGGGTGCTGACGGGCGACAGCCAGGCGTCGGTGAACAGGATGACGCGTCCGCCGGCTTCGCGGACGAGTTCGGCGAGGGTGACCTTGTCCGTCTCGTAGCGGCGGTAGTCGAAGACGACCAGCACGTCGCGGCGGCCGAGCGCGGCGAGCAGCGCCGTCCGCTCGACCGGCCGGTCGGGGAGGAAGCGCACGTCGTCGCGGAGCTGCATCAGGTGCAGGCCGAGGTACTGGGCGAGCAGGTGGGTGAAGCGCCCGCCGGCCAGGGTGACGCGGCGTTTGGGGTCGGCGAGCAGCTGCACGGCCCGTTCCAGCTCGTGCGGGCTGACCTCGGCCAGGGTGCGGTCGACGGCCGCGGTGAACACCTCGCGGCCGTGCGCGAGCAGACCCGCCGTGCCCGGCTGCGGGGGGCGCCCGCCGTCCTCGCCGGTGCCGCCGTGGCGCGCGGTGCTGTAGAGGGTCAGCGGCGACGCCTGGCGCTCGTCGAGTTCGGTGCGCAGTGCGGCCTGGAAGTCGGGGAAGCCGCGGTAGCCGAGCCGGTTGACGAACCGGATGACGGTGGGGGCGCTGACGTCGGCGCGTTCGGCGAGGGTGGCGACCGTCTCGAAGCCGGCGGCCGGCCACCCGGCGAGCAGGACGCGCCCGACCTTCCGCTCGGCGGGGCTGCAGTCGCCGAGGCGCTGGCGGATGTCCTCGGCGAGCGTGACGGGTGCCATGGCGCGGTTCCTTTCCCGGGCGTCGGCGGGGTGGACGGTCCGGAGCTGTGGTGGTCCGCAGCCTAGCGAAGGGCAGGGCCGCGGGGATCTTGTTCGGGGATGTCGGCCGCGGGCCTACTGCCGGGTGGGCGCGATCGCCAGGTCGAGGTCGGTGAACGAGGCGGCGGTGGCGCCGTCGAGCGTCCAGGCCCGGGTGTCGGGTCGGCGCTGGAGGGTGACGGTGAAGGCGGGGCCGGTCTCGTAGGTGGTGGCGGTGGCGGTGCGCCGGGTGCGCTGGGCGGTGAGGGCGCGGGCGGTGCCGGAGAGCGAGTAGGGGGTGCCGTCCGGGTCGTCGATCGAGTAGAAGGCGTCGTGGTTGGCGGGGACGGGGGCGGTGCCGGCGGGCCTGAGGCGGCCCTTGGCGGGGGCGGGCCGCACGGTCCAGGTGCGCGGGGCGTACCGGTCGCCGTCGGTGAGGTAGCTGTAGCGGACGCCGTCGACGCTCCAGCGGCCGCCGGTCGTGCGGGCGCGGGCGTGGCGCAGGTCGAGGACGGTGACGCCGTGGGTGCCGAGCACCCGCAGGGTCTCGTCGCGGGTGCCGGCGTGCTCGACCTCGATCGCGGTGTCCTCGTCCAGGGCGAACACCCGGTCGTGGCCGGTGTCGGCGGCCAGCCGGACGGCGCGGCCCTCGCGGCCGTAGGTGCCGGTGTGGGTGTCCAGCAGGCCGGCGTCGAAGAGGCCGAAGCCGCCGCGCGGGAGGTAGCCGAGCCGGGTGGGGTCGTCGAAGTACCCGGGAGCGCTGCCGTCGCGCAGGGCCTGGTAGCTGTCGCCGCCGGTGACCATGTCCGGTCCGGAGGCGATCTGGGCGCCGGCGCTGGAGCCCGCGACGACGGCGCCGGCGGCGAGCTTGCGGCGGATGGCCGCCAGGACCTTGGAGTCGGTGTGGGCGTCGCCGTGCAGCAGGGTGGTGACGTAGCGGTACTGGTCGCCGCCGCCGAAGAAGAAGCCGGTCATGGACTCGACCCGGGCGACCACGGCGTCCGAGTCGGCGGCGTCGACGTGGTCGAGGTCGACCGGGATCCACTGGGCGTCGGCGGCGCCGTGGTGGCGCAGCAGGTCGGCGTAGTAGGCGCCGTTGCAGGCCGAGTTGGAGCACGTGGCGGGGTCGGCGGCGTCGGGGTCCTGGCTCTCGGGGACGGAGGCGGCGGTGAGGACGCCGATCCGGGCCTTCCCGGCGCCGCCGGCCTTGGCGACGATCTCCTGGTAGATCTCGGCGTTGTCGTCCTTGAGCCCGCCGCCGACCAGGACCAGCGTGCCGCCGGGGTGGGCGGGGGCCGGGGCGGCGAGGGCGGACGGGGCGGCCGCGGCGACGGTGGCCAGGGCCGCGGCGAGGACGAGGGCGACCCGGCGGGGGCGGGCGGGGAGGTGGCGGTTCATCCGTGGTCTCCAGGTGCGATCGGGCCGGTGCGTGCGGGGGTGCGGCGGGCCCGGACCGGCACCCGGCGGTGTCCGGTGCGGGCCCGCCGGGGGTGGGAGCGGCGGTTCGCGGGTGCCCGGGCGGAGCCGGGCCGTTCGGTGGTGCGGGCCGTTCGGTGGTGCGAGGGGGGGAACGGTTGGTGCGAGGGGGTACGGCGGGTGCGGGCTCAGGCCCGCCGGAGGCGTTCGACCAGGGTGGCCAGCAGGGCGATCCGGGTCGGCACGCTGGCGGTGTCGAGCCACTCCTCGGGGGTGTGGTCGGCTCCGCCGACGGGGCCGAGTCCGTCGAGGGTGGGGACGCCGAGGCCGGAGGTGAGGTTGGCGTCGCCGACGCCGCCGGTGGCGGCGCCGCCCACGGTGAGGCCGAGGTCGGCGGCGGCGCTCCGGGCCAGGGCGAGGACGGCGCGGGTCGCGGGGCCGAACTCCATCGGCGGGCACAGGTCGAGCTGGTCGACCCGGGCGGTGGTGCCCGGGACGGCGGTGCGGCTCGCGGTGGCCCGGATCGCGTCGAGGGCGGTGCGCAGGGCGGCGCTGGTGGCGGCCCTGACCTCGACCTGGAGTTCGGCCTCGGGGCAGACGATGTTCGGCCGGGTGCCGGCCCGGACGACGCCGACGTTCAGGGTGACGCCCGGCCAGGTGCCGTTGAGGGCCTGGAGGGCGACCACCAGGTGGGCGGCGGCGAGGGCGGCGTTGGCACCGCGTTCGGGTTCGATGCCGGCGTGCGCGGCCCGGCCGGTGACGGTGACGAGCAGGTCGACGACGCCCTTGCGCTGGACGACCAGGTCGCCGTTCTCCCGGGCGCACTCCAGGCCGAGCGCGAAGTCCGCGCCGCGGCAGAGCAGTTCGGTCACCGGGCGGCTGGCGGGCGAGCCGACCTCCTCGTCGGGGGTGGCGATCAGGACGAGTTCGGCGAAGGCGGTCCGCCGGTGGCGGACCAGCAGTTCGGCGGCGGTGACGCCGGCCAGCAGGCCGCCCTTGTCGTCGCTGACTCCCGGCCCGTACGCCCGGGTTCCGACGGCGCGGAACGGTCGGGCGGCGGCGGTGCCGTCCTCGAAGACGGTGTCCATGTGGCCGATCAGGACGATCCGGGCCCCGCCTTCCTCGGGCCGCAGGGTGCCGGGCAGCCGGGCCACCAGGACGTCGCCGAAGGTGCGGCCCCCGACGGGGTCGACGGCGAGGCGCTCGGTGCTGAACCCGATGCCGTGCAGGCGGTGCCGGAGCCGGTCGGCGACCCGGTTGACCCCGTCCCGGTGGTGGCTGCCGGAGTCGACGGCGACCAGGTCGGCCAGGTCGGCGAGGTAGCGGGGCAGGGCGGCCCGGGCGGCGTCCAGCAGCACCGCGGCGCGCGGGTCGGGGACGGCCCGGGTGGGGGCGGCGCTCACAGGACCTTGGACAGGAAGGCGCGGGTGCGCTCCTGCTCCGGTTCGACCAGCACGGTGCGGGGGTGTCCGGCCTCGACGACCACGCCCTCGTCCATGAAGACGGCGGTGTCGCCGACCTCGCGGGCGAAGCCGATCTCGTGGGTGACCACGACCATCGTCATGCCGTCGGCGGCCAGGTCGCGCATCACGTCCAGGACGTCGCCGACGAGTTCGGGGTCGAGGGCGGAGGTCGGCTCGTCGAAGAGCATCAGTTTGGGCTCCATGGCCAGCGCGCGGGCGATCGCGACCCGCTGCTGCTGGCCGCCGGAGAGCTGGGCGGGGTAGTGGTCGGCGCGGTCGGCGAGGCCGACCCGGTCCAGCAGCCGCAGCGCCTCGGCGCGGGCGGCGGCGCGGTTGACGCCGGCGACCCGGACCGGTGCCTCGGTGACGTTCTCCAGCGCGGTCAGGTGCGGGAAGAGGTTGAAGCGCTGGAAGACCATGCCGATCTCGCGGCGACGCTCGGCGACCTCGGCCTCGCGCAGTTCGTGCAGCCGGGTGCCGGACTGCCGGTAGCCGACCAGGTCGCCGTCGACGGTCAGGCGTCCGCCGTCGACCTTCTCCAGGTGGTTGATGCAGCGCAGGAAGGTGGACTTGCCGGAGCCGGACGGGCCGAGCAGGCAGCAGACCTGTCCGCGCTCCACGGTCAGGTCGACGCCCTTGAGGACTTCCAGCCTGCCGAAGTGCTTGCGCACGCCCTCGGCGTGCACCATGGGCCGGGCCATCGGTTCAGCCCTTCCGTTCGCGGGTGGTGGGGAGCAGGCCGGGGAGGCCGGTGAGCATCCGCCGCAGCGGGGAGACGTGCCCGGCGCGGGCGGTGCCGCGGCCGTAGCGGCGCTCCAGCCAGGACTGCGGCACGGAGAGCACGGTGACCAGCGCCAGGTACCACAGGGCGGCGACCACCAGCATCGGGATGACCTGGTAGTTCTGGGCGTAGACGTCCTGGATGTTGGACATCAGGTCGTGCGCGGCGATCACCGAGACGTACGCGGTGGTCTTGAGCATGTTGATGGTCTCGTTGCCCATCGGCGGGATGATGACCCGCATGGCCTGCGGCAGCACGATCCGGCGCATCGTCAGGACGGGCTTCATGCCCAGCGAGTGGGCGGCCTCGGTCTGGCCGGGGTCGACGGACTGGATGCCGGCCCGGATGATCTCGGAGGCGTAGGCGGCCTCGTTCAGGCCCAGCGCCAGCAGCGCGGCGACGGACGCCGGGAGCAGGTCGTTGGTGTCGAACTCCACGAAGGTGACGGTGGTGAACGGGATGCCGATCATCAGGTGCTTGTAGAGCGCGGCCGCGTAGCCCCAGAAGAGGATCTGGACCAGCAGCGGGGTGCCGCGGAACAGCCAGACGAAGCCGGTGGACAGGCCGTACAGGACGGGGTTGTCGGACAGCCGCAGGACGGCGACCAGGGTGCCCAGGCCGAGGCCGACCGCCATCGCGGCGGCGGTCAGCCACAGGGTGGTGGCCAGGCCGTCGAAGATCAGGCCGGCGAAGAGGTAGTGGCCGACGACGTCCCAGTGCAGGTTGGGATTCTTGGCGAGCGAGCCGACCAGGCCGACCAGCGCGACCAGGGCCGCGGCGGCGGCGATCCACCGCCCCCAGTGCCGGACCGGGACGGCCACCAGGTCGTCCGGCCGGGCGGGGGCCGCCTCGGCGGGGCGTGCGGTGACGGGCATGTCAGTCCACCGCGCTGTTCTTGGTGGCCTGCTGCACGGCGATCGAGGCGACGCCGTACTTGTCGTAGATCCTGGCGAGCGAGCCGTCGTCGATCAGGGACTGGAGTGCCTTCTGCACGGCGTCGGTCAGCTGCGGCAGGTTCTTGGCGACGGCGATGCCGTTCGGGGAGGCGTTGTAGCCGCCGAGCGCGGCCGGGTCGTCGGCGAGCTCGAAGGCGGCGCCGCCGTCGGCGGTCTTGGCGGTCCAGCCGGCGGCGGGCTTGGTGAGCACGTCGGCGACCACCTTGCCGGAGCGCAGCGCGAGTTGGGCGTCGGAGTCCTTGGGGAAGGTCTGCACGTCGACGGCGCCCTTGCCCAGCTCGCGGCACCTGTCCTGGTGCTTCTCCAGCAGCTTCTGCTGGTTGGTGGCGGTCTGCACGGCGACGGGGTGGCCGCACAGGTCGTCGAGGGTGGCGATCTTCTGCGGGTTGCCCTTGGCGACCAGGATGCCGCTGCCGGAGACCGAGTAGTCGACGAAGTCGACGACCTGCTCGCGCTCCTTGTTGTCGGTGATGGCGCTGATCGCGGCGTCGTACTTGCCGGCCTGGAGAGCGGGGACGATGCCGTCGAACTTCTGCGCGGTGAACTCGAAGCGGACGCCGAGCTTGGCGCCGACGGCCTGCCCGAGGTCGTAGTCGAGTCCGGTCATCTCCTGGCTGCCCTCGGAGACGTACATCTCGAACGGCGGGTAGGGGACGTCGGTGGCGACCCGGACCTTGCCGGACTTCCTGACCGCGTCGGGCAGCGCGTCGTGCAGGGCCCGGTCCGGGGTGATGCTGACGCCCGCGACGGTCACGGGGGCCGTGGCGGAGGCGCCGACGGCGGCCGGGGCGGTGGAGCCGCACGCGGTGGCGGCGAGGGCCGCGGCGAGCAGGACGGCGGGCAGGGCGGTTCTGCGCAGGGCGGAGCGAGGCATGGGGGACCTTTCAGGGGTGCCGAAGCAGGCCCCGCAGACGTTACAGATCAGCCAGTTGTGGCGCTAGATGTAATGGCGGATACGAATGGGTAACGGCGACCTTGTGGGCGGTGGACCAGACCACAATGGCACGTCCGTGTAAAACCTCCGGCGAACCGGTCATTACATCTATCCGTCTCCGTCGAGCTTCTGTATGTTCCGTTTCATCGCTCGCCGGGCCCCCACCCCCCGTCGTCCGAGCACCTGCCCGTGCGCATCCGACGCCCGGGCCCCTCCGCCCGGAGCCCCACCGCGCCCGGGCCCTCCCCCACGGAGCAGCCAGTGCCCTCCACCGCTCGCCGCACCTCCGCCCTCGCCGTCGCCGCCGCCCTCACCGCGGCGCTCGGCGCCCTCGCGCCGGTCGGCGCGGCGCACGCCGCCACCGGCCCCGGCGCCCTGATCCTGGGCGGCGGCGCCATCGCCGACACCAACAGCGCCGTCTACGGCACCTTCGTCGCCAAGTCCGGCGGCTCCGCGGCGCGGATCGGCGTGATCACCGCCGCCTCCGTCGTCCCCGCCGACGACCCGGACGCCGACGACCCGGCCACCTGCTCCAACTCCGTCTGCAACGGCGCCTACTACACCGGCCTGCTGAAGAACAGCTACGGTGCGGCCGACGCCCAGTGGATCCCGATCGACCTGGACCACATCTCCAACAACGCCAGCCAGAGCGTCATCAACCAGATCAACTCGATGACCGGCTTCTTCTTCGGCGGCGGCGACCAGAGCCGCCTGGTCACCACCCTGATGAAGAGCGACAACAGCGACTCCCCCGCGCTGGCCGCGATCCGCGCCAAGTTCGCCGCCGGCGCGGCGATCATGGGCACCAGCGCCGGCACCGCCATCGCCAACGGCCGCGACATGGTCACCGGCGGCGAGAGCTGGGACGCCCTGCGCTACGGCCCGTACACCACGATCAGCGACAGCCACCCCGACGACCTCACCTACCGGCCCGAGGGCGGCTTCAACCTCTTCACCTCCGGCCTGATCGACACCCACTTCGCCGCCCGCGGCCGCGAGGGCCGCATCGTCCGCCTCGCCGCCGCCACCGGCCACACCCGCGCCTTCGGCATCGACGAGGACACCGCCCTGGTCGTCACCAACCCCGGTACCGCGAACGAGTCCGACGCCGTGGTCGGCACCAACGGCGTCTCGGTCCTCGACCTGCGCGGCGACACCGTCGGCACCCACAGCGGCTACTGGTCGGTCGACGGCGTCAAGTGGAGCTACCTGACCAGCGGCGACACCTACAACCCCGCCACCTGGACCGCCACCTCCGCCAAGCCCGCCTACGCCCCCACCAGCGGGACGGTCGGCAGCCGCTGGAGCGACGTCTTCTCCTCGCCCGACTCCCCCACCGACCACGCCTACCAGATGGTCAAGATGGCCAAGGAACTGGTCGGCGCCGGCCGCAGCACCACCCAGTACGGCATCAGCTACGAGAGCGGCCCGACCTTCGAGGCCGACCTCACCAAGGGCACCGGCTACAAGGCGTGGAAGAGCGGCAGCGCGATCTCCTTCGTCAACCTGACCACCCACCTGTACGTCTACTGACCCCCACTACTGACCCCCACCGCACCGGGCGGGCGGCGCACCCAGGCGCCGCCCGCCCGTCCGCCCGTCTTCCCGCCGCCCGTCCGCCTTCCCGCCGCCCGATCCCGGAGGAACGTCCGCCATGCCCCTCTCCCCGACCCGCCGGGTGCTCCCGGCCGCCGCCGCGGCGACCGTCTGCGCGCTGGCGCTGACCGCCTGTTCGAGCTCCGCTCCGGCACCGGCCCCCACGACGACGGCCGCCGTCACGGTCAAGGGCGTCACGATCAGCGCCGACGCGAAGCTGGCCGGGGCGCTGCCCGACGCGGTCAGGAAGGCCGGGAAGGTCCAGGTCGCCACCGACGTCCCCTACCCGCCGTTCGAGATGTACGTCTCCGAGGGCAGCCAGGAGATGACCGGCATCGACTACGACCTCGGGCAGGCCGTCGGCGCCCGGCTCGGCGTCCGCTTCGAGTTCACCGCGCAGAAGTTCGACGGCCTGCTGCCGGCGGTCCAGGCCGGCAAGTTCGACGCGGTGATGTCGGCGATGACCGACAAGAAGGAGCGCCAGCAGGCCGTCGACTTCGTCGACTACGTCAACGCCGGGCCCGGCTGGCTGGTGAGGAAGGGCAACCCCGAGCACATCGCGGCCGTCACCGACGTCTGCGGCAAGAGCGTCTCCGTCCAGTCCGGCACCAACCACCAGAAGCTCCTGGAGCAGCGCCAGGAGCTGTGCCGACAGCAGGGCCTGCCCGCCATCACCGTGCTGGCCTTCGGGAAGGACTCCGAGGCCCAGCTCGCCCTGCGCTCGGGGAAGGTGAGCGCCGACTTCCTGGACGAGGTGACCGCCGCGTACGTGGCCGACACCGCGGACGGCGGCACCGTCTTCGACACCGTGGCCGGCACCGCGGCCGTCGGCCCGGTCAGCGCCTCGCCGATCGGCATCGGCGTGGCGAAGTCCGTGCCCGGCCTGAAGGAGGCGATCCAGGGCGCGCTGCAGTCCCTGATGGACGACGGCTCCTACCAGAAGATCCTCCAGGCGTACCACGTCCCGGACATCGCGATCGCGAAGGCGACCGTCAACGGCGCGGTCGACTGACGCCTCCCGCCCCGCGACGGCCGCCCCTCCGCGGACCGCCGCCGAACCGCACGGCCGGGGCGGGACGAAGGACGTCCTCGGCGACCGGGGCAGCAGCGTGGCCGCCACCCACGAGGTCGCCATCGACGTCAGCCGCCCCTGGCTCCGGACCGGTGGCGGGAGCGGCGGGGCCGGGGGTCACCGCTCTCCGTGCCCGGGGCGCCGTGGCGTGCCCGGCGGGCGGAGGGCGGCCGCCGCGGTGGCCGCGTCGGTGGTGGGGAGGCGGGGGGCGAGGTCGGCGAGCAGGTGGCGCAGCCGGGTGCGGACGGGGCCCGGGGAGGTGGCGACCGAGCCGGTGAGCACCAGGGGCTCGCCGGGGCGGGCGGTGGCGCGGGCCAGGGCGGCGAGGTGGTCCGCGGCCGTGTCGGTGAGGGCGCGGGCGTCGGGGTCGCCGGTGGCGGCCAGCCGGCAGACGGGGGCGGCGAGTTCGGCGAGGCGGCGGGGCGGTCCGTCGTAGGCCCAGCGGAGCGGGTCGTCGGCGCAGTGCGCGCGGACCAGGGCGCCCAGGGCGCTGCGGGGGTGCGCGTGGGCGTGCCGGAGGGCCTGGCGGCCGAGCCAGAAGCCGCCGCCCTCGTCGCCGAGCAGCCAGCCGAGTCCGCCGTGCTGTTCGACGGTGCGTCCGGCGTCGAGCCGGACGCAGATCGCGCCGGTGCCGGCGATCAGGACGGTGCCGGTGCCGTCGGTGACGCCGCCGGAGGCCAGCGCGGGCACGGTGTCGGGGACCAGCCGGACGGGCACGTCCAGGCGGAGGGCCGCACGGCAGCGGGCGGCGAGGGCCGCGGGGTCGGGCAGCGCCCGGTAGCCGGCCAGTCCGATCGTGCAGTCGGTGATCCGGCCGGGTGCCCGGTCGCCGAGGGCGGCGGCGGTGGCGGCGGCCAGCCGGGCGGTGACGGTGGCGGGGTCGGTGCCGGCGGCGTTGGCGCCGGGTGCGGTGCCGCGGCCGAGGACGGTGCCGGTCCGGTCGGTGAGGACGGCGCGGGTGTGGCTGCCGCCCGCGTCGATCCCGAGGCGGAGCGTCATCCGCCGGCCCCGGCCCGGGCGGCCGCGGCAGCGGGGTCACCCTCGATCAGGGCGCCGGTGGTGAGGGCGCGGACGGCGGCGAAGGGGCGGCCCCGGTGGGCGGCGAGGGCGGCGCGGGCCCGGGCGGGGGTGGCGCCGGTGGTGAGCGCGACCAGGGCGGTGGCGGTCTCCCCCGCGCAGGTGTCGAGGCAGGCGGCGGCCTCCTCGGCGGTGACCCGGCAGGAGGTGGTCAGGGTGCGGACGGCCCGTTCGCGGAGCTTCCCGTTGCGGGCGGAGGCGGCCACCATCAGGTTCGACCAGGTCCGCCCGGTGCGGACCATCAGCGCGGTGGAGAAGGCGTTGAGGGCGAGTTTCTGGGCGGTGCCCGCTTTCATCCGGGTGGAGCCGGTGACCACCTCGGGGCCGGTGGCCAGCACGACGAGCAGGTCGGCGTGGGCGGCGCCCGGCGCGTCGGGGTCGGCGGTGAGCAGCGCGGTGGCGGCCCCGGTGGCGCGGGCGGCGGCGAGGGCGCGCAGGACGTACGGGGTGCGGCCGCTCGCGGTGACGCCGATGACCAGGTCGTCGGCCCCGGGGCGGTTGGGGTCGGCCGGGTCGGGGCCGGTGTCCTCGGCGGGTTCGGCGGCCCGGCCGGCGGCGGTCGGGCCGCCGGCCAGGTGGGCGACCAGGGTCTCCGGGCCGACCCCGTAGGTGGGGCCGAGTTCCAGCGCGTCGCCGAGGGCGATCCGGCCGCCGGCGCCCGCCCCGTAGTAGTGCACCCGCCCGCCGCGGTCCAGGGCCCGGACGGCGGCGTCGACCAGGTCGGCGAGCCGGGGCAGGGCGGCGCGGACGGCGGCGGCGACGGTGGCGTCCTGGTCGTTGATCAGTTCCAGCAGGGCGGGGGTGTCGAGGGTGTCGAGCCCGGTGCTCAGCGGGTGCCGGTGCTCGGTCGGGGGGAGTGGACAGCGGGTGCCGGACGGGGTGGCCTCAGGCGGCGCGGGCTCGGACGACGTGGTCTCAGACGGCGTGGGCATCGAGGCTCCACAGCGAGTAGGCGTAGGCGGTGCCCCGGGTGGTGAGGTCGAGCCGCAGGTAGCGGCCGGTGCCGTGCAGGCCGGTGAGGTACTCGACGCCGCCGGTGCCGCCGGTCACGGTGCGCACGGTCGTCCAGGCGCTGCCGTCGGTGGAGAGCTGGACGCGGTAGGCGCTGCCGTAGCCGGTGTTCCACACCAGCCGGACGCCCTCGACGGTGCGGACGGCGCCGAGGTCGACGGTGAGGCTCTGCGGGTCGGCGTAGGCGCTGGCCCAGCGGGTGTACGGGCTGCCGTCGACCGCGTTGGGGCCGGTCAGGGTGGAGCTGTAGCTGCTGGAGACGGTGACCGGGCGGCCGAGGGCGAGGTCGGCGGCCGTGCCCTCGGGCCCGGCGGACCAGTCGAGGAACGCCCGGGTGGCGGGCAGCCAGCCCTGGCTGCCGGCGCCGCTCTGGCAGGCGGTGTCGCAGACGGCGGGGTTGGAGCCGCCCCAGATCACCGCGCCGGGCAGGCCGAGGTCGTGCAGGGTGGCGAGCTGGAAGGCGAACTGGGCGGCGGGCACCCAGGTGAGCGAGAGCGCGCCGGTGCCGTCGTGGTACTGCGGCCAGACGTAGGGCAGCACCGGGACCGCCGGGTCGATCTGCGCGGCGGCGGCCAGGTTGCCCTTCAGGGTGGTCAGCCAGCTGTCGTAGCCGGTGGCGTAGGTGTAGGCGGAGGGGAAGAAGGCGGTGTTGCGGTCCTGGGCGATCAGCTGCCGGTACAGGCCCTGGTGGGCGGTGGCGGTGTTGCCCAGCAGGCCGTACCAGCCGATGAGTTGGGTCGGCGCGACCTGGCGGGCCCAGGTCTGGAGGGTGGCCAGCCGGTTGAGGTGGTCGGCGGCGGTCGCGGCGTCCCCGGTGAGGTAGAGGCTCTCGCAGTCGAGCACCAGCGGCGCGTCGGGGTGGGTGTCGTACTGGGCGACCAGGGACTTCCAGGTCGCCTCGGCGGGCAGCGCGCCGCCGGCCACCAGCGGGGTGCAGACCCGGTTGGGCACCAGGTTGGCGGGGACGGCGCCGTGGCCGATGTCGACGCCGGCGTAGGCGGTGTCGTCGTACAGCGTGAAGGCGGCGGGGGCGGGGGCGGGGGCGGCGTGCGCCGGGTCCGGGGCGAGCGGCAGCAGGGCGGCGGCGACGGCCAGCAGCAGGGTCAGGACGCGGTGCGGCGCGGCGGCCGGGCGGGGGGTTCCGGTCGGGCGGGGGCTGGTCATCGGCGGTCTCCGTACGTACGGGGGAAGGTGGGCGAGGTCAGCGGGCGCGGCGCAGGCTGTGGCGGCGGACGGCGTCGTGGGCGCGTTCCAGGCCGTCCAGCATCCGGGCGTGGTCGTGCTGGGCGAGGGTGACGTAGAGGGCGTCCACGACGGTGAGTTGGGCGGTGCGGGAGGCGGTGCCGCCGCTGCGGAAGGCGGTCTCCCGGGCGGCGGTGAGCAGCACCAGGTCGGCGGCCTGGGCGGCGGGCGAGCGCGGGTTGCTGGTGACGGCGGCGGTGGCGGCCCGGGCGAGGCGGGCCTCCTCCAGCACCTCGACCACCTCGCGGGCCCGGCCGGAGTGGCTGATGCCGAGGGCGAGGTCGCCGGGTTCCAGCAGGGCGGCGGTCATCAGTGCGGCGTGCACGTCGCTGGCGAACACGGCGGCGTAGCCGAGGCGTTGGAGTTTCTGGGTGGCGTCGAGGGCGGCCAGTGCGCTGGAGCCGACGCCGACCACCAGGATGCGGCGGGCGCCGCGGACGTGGTCGCCGAGGGCGGCGAGGACGGCCAGGTCGAGGGCGGCGGCGGTCTCCTCGGCGGCCCGGGCGTTGGCCCAGCCGACCTTGCGGACCAGCTGCTCGGGGGTGTCGTCGGGGCCGAGGTCGGTGCCGAGGCCGAGGTCGGGGCGGGTGTCGGCGCGCAGCCGTTCGGCCTCGGCGGCCAGGCCGAGCCGCAGTTGGGCGTAGCCGCGCAGGTCGAGGCTGCGGCAGAAGCGGTGCACGGTGGTCTCGGAGGTGCCGGCGGCGCGGGCGAGTTCGGTGATGGTGCGGGTGGCGGCGGTGCCGGGGTCGGCGAGGACCAGGTCGGCGATGCCCCGTTCGGCCTTGGGGAGCAGGTCGCGGTGGTGGCGGATCCGGGCGAGCAGGTCATCGGGCACGGGTCGGTCCTTCCTGGGGGTGGTGCGGCGGGCGGGTGCGGGCCAGCCGGTCGGTGAGGACGTTCCAGCGGTCGGGCCCGAGGCCCTCGCCGGGGAACAGGCAGATGCTGCCCGATCCGGCGGCCAGGGTGTGGTCGAGCAGGGCCGTGAAGTCGGCGGTGTCGATCGGCGGCCCCCAGTCGGCGGGGCGGCCGAGGGCGGCGGCGGCGTCGGCGGTGGTCTGCACGACGGGCACCAGCGGGACGGGGAGGGCCGGGCCGCGCAGCAGCCGGGCGGGCCAGCGCGGGTCGCGGTGCAGGATGGCGTGGTAGGCCATCGGGAGCAGCAGGTCGAGCACCCGGGCGAGTTCGCGGGCGTCCTGGCCGACCTGGGCGCGGCGTTCGGTCTCGTCGGCGGCGGGGACCAGGAAGGCGCCGACGGGCAGGCCGGGGCGGGCGGTGCGGGCGGCGGCGGCGAGCAGGCGGGCGGCGCCGGTGACGGCGGCGGTGCGGAACTCCGTCCAGGCGTCGGCGTGGTGCGCGGCGATCCAGCGGGCCGCGGCGGCGCCGGGGCCGGGCGGGCGCAGGCCGGTGCGCGCGGTGAACTGCCGCAGTGTGTCGGGGTCGTAGGAGGCGGAGCGGGGCCGGGCGCCGGGGCGCAGTTCGAGCTCCCAGTGCAGCGGCCAGCGCAGGAAGTCCAGCAGCAGGCCGTCGACGGGGGCGGTGCGCAGCGCGGTGGTGAGCCGTTCGGCCAGGCGGGCGTTCCAGTCGGGGTCGTTGGGGCGTACGCCGGTGTACCACTCCATCGGCTGCCAGGGGCCGCCGTCCTGGTCGACGGCGGGCGGGCCGTCGGGGCCGCGGAAGCAGGCGAAGCTGCCGTGCAGGCGCAGGCCGCGGCGGCGGACCAGGTCGGCCAGGTCGGGGGTGACCGCTTCGAGCTTGGTGACGGCGGTGTCCAGTCCGGCCGCGGCGGCCCGGTCGAGCAGACGGGGCAGCCGCGGCGAGCCGGGGTCGAGGAGGTAGCAGGAGCGCACGGCGACCGACTCTAGTCAGCCGCCGGGAAAGTCGTAAATAACTTTCGCCCCGATCCGAAGGTTCGCAGGTCATCACGTAGCGTGGCGCAACACGGTGAAACATTTCCGCAATTCCAGCGGTGAAATCGAAAGATATTTACAGGATTTCGTTGACACCGGCCGAGCGGCGCGGCCAGGCTGAGGCCACCTCACCCCCTGCTCACACCGCCCGTTCGGGAGCTTCGCCATGCCCACGCACCGCCGCCCGTCCGCCCTCGCCCCGTCCGCTCCGTCCGCACCTTCCGCCTCGTCCGCTCCGTCCGCTCCGTCCGCCTCGTCCGTCCTCGCCCTCGGCGCCGCCCTGCTGGTCGCCGCCGCCCTCGGCGGCTGCGCCCCGAGCGCGGGGAAGGCCGCCCCGGCCGGGGCCGTCACCGCGCCGCTGCCCACCGCCGTACCGGCCGGCGTCACGCTGCGGATCGCCGACCAGAACGACCTGCTGAAGACCACGCTGGCCGCCGCCGGGCAGGACAAGGACCTGCCGTACCAGGTCAGTTGGTCCTCCTTCCAGGGCGGCCCGGCGGTGCTGGAGGCGTTCCGGGCCGGGGCCGCCGACGTCGGCTTCGTCTCCGACGCGCCGGTGGTCTTCGCCCAGGCGCACGGCCAGGACGCCCGGGTGGTCGGCGTGGTGCAGAACAGCCCGGACGCCGTCCACCTGTGGACCTCGCCCGGCAGCGCGGCCCGGACGGTGGCCGACCTGAAGGGGAAGAAGATCGCCTACACCGAGGGCACCACCTTCCAGCCCGCCGTCCTGACCGCGTTGAAGAACGCCGGGCTGAAGCCCTCCGACGTCACCCTGGTCAAGCTCAACCCGCCGGAGATCCCCGCCGCGCTGGCCGCCGGGCAGGTCGACGCGGGCACCCTGACCGAGCCGCTGGTCAGCAAGTACGGCACCGGCTACCAGGACAAGGGCGCCCACGAGCTGGCCGACGACAAGGCGCTCACCAGCGGCCTGCAACTGCTCATCGCCCCGGGCGCCGTCGTCGCGGACGGCGCCCGCAGCGCCGCCCTGGCCGACCTGGCGGCCCGCTTCACCCGCGCCGAGCTGTGGATCACCGCCCACAAGGACGCCTGGGTGCAGTCCTACTACGTGGACTCCCAGAAGCTGCCCGCCGAGGTCGGCCGGGCCGTGGTCGCCAACAACGGGACGGCCACCATCCCCGACTACACCACCGCCGCCGCCCGGCTGCAGCGGATCACCGACGTGCTGGCGGAGTCGGGCGCGATCGGGGCGCTCGACGTCTCCGCCGCCTTCGACCGCCGCTTCGACGCCGTCCAGGCCGCCGCGGCCAAGGGCTGAGCGATGACGACCACCACCACCGGGGCGCCCGCCGCCCGGCGCCGCTCCGCCCGGCCGCCCGGCCCGGGCGGCCGCCGCCGGGTCCCGTTCTCCCGCGCGCTCGGCCCGCTGCTGCTGCTCGCCCTCTGGCAGACCTGCTCCGCCACCGGCGTCCTGGACCCGCAGACCCTCGCCCCGCCCGGGGCGGTCGCCCGGCAGGGCTGGGAGCTGCTCGGCGACGGGCAGCTCGGCCACCACCTGTGGGTGTCGCTCCAACGCGCCGCCCTCGGGCTGGCCTTCGGCGGCGCCGCGGCCGTGCTGCTGGCGCTGCTGGCCGGGCTCTCCCGGCTCGGCGAGGCGCTGATCGACGGGACGGCGCAGCTGTTCCGGGCGCTGCCGATCCTCGCCCTCGTCCCGCTGGCCATCCTGTGGTTCGGCATCGGCGAGGAGGTGAAGGTCATCCTGGTGGCGCTCGGCACCTTCTTCCCGATCTACGTCAACACCCACGCCGCCCTCACCGGCCTGGACCTGCGCTGGGCCGAACTCGCCCGCACCGTCGGCCTGAACCGCCGCCAGTTCCTGCGCCGGATCGCCCTGCCGGGTGCCGCGCCCGGCTTCTTCACCGGCCTGCGGCTGGCCGTCACCGTCTCCTGGCTGGTGCTGGTGGTCAGCGAGCAGATCAACGCCGACAGCGGCATCGGCTACCTGATGGAACAGGCCCGCACCTTCGGCCAGACCGACGTCATCGTGGTCGGCCTGGTGGTCTACGGCCTGCTGGGCCTGGCCTCCGACACCCTGGTACGACTCCTGGAGAGGCGGGCCCTGCGATGGCGCACGACACTCGGCTGACCGACCCGGCCACGGCTCCGGCTGCGCCCCCGGGGCCGGCTCCGGCCACGACTCCGGCCGGCGGCGGGGTGCGGCTGCGCGGCCTGCGCCGCGCCTTCGACGGCCGCACCGTCCTGGACGGCGTCGACCTGGACGTCGCCAAGGGCGAGTTCACCGCCCTGCTGGGCCACTCCGGCTCCGGCAAGTCCACCCTGCTGCGGGCCGCCGGCCGCCTCGACGGCGGGGGCGAGGGCCTGGTCGAGGTGCCCGAGCCCAGCGCGGTGGTCTTCCAGGACGCCCGGCTGCTGCCCTGGAGCCGGGTGCTGGAGAACGTGGTGCTCGGCCTGCCCGGGCCCCGCTCCGCCGCGCTCGCCCGCGGCCGGGCCGCACTCGCCGAGGTCGGCCTGGCCGGCCGGGAGCGGGCCTGGCCCGGCACCCTCTCCGGCGGCGAGGCGCAGCGCGCGGCACTCGCCCGGGCCCTGGTGCGGGAACCGGAACTCCTGCTGCTGGACGAGCCGTTCGGCGCCCTGGACGCCCTCACCCGGATCCGGATGCACGCCCTGCTGCACGACCTGTGCGCCCGGCACCGCCCGGCCGTCCTGCTGGTCACCCACGACGTGGACGAGGCCCTGCTGCTCGCCGACCGGGTCCTGGTCCTCGCCGACGGCCGCTTCTGCCTCGACCTGCCCCTGCCCGGCCCGGCCGGACCGGACCGCCGCCGGGACCCGGCCTTCCCCGCCCAGCGGGAGCGCCTGCTGCGGGCCCTCGGCGTCCCGGAGTCGGAACCGGGGGCGGATCTCCCCTGACCGGCGGTCTTGACCGTTCGACCGGTGATCCTGACCGGACAAGAGCGCGCCCCCATCCGGCCGGGCAGCACCGGCGGCGCGCTGTCCTCCGCCGGGAGACCTCGACGGGTGAGGGGGCCGGCGGAGGTCGGCGCGGCCGGGCGGGTCCGGCGGCGCGGTCCGTCACGTGGCGGCGAGGGCGGGGATGTCGAGGATGGCGAGTTCGGCGGGGGTGGCCTGGCGTTTCCAGTCGGGGGCGAGGGCGGCGTAGGTCGTCACGTCGTGCCAGCAGCCCCGGGTGCGGAAGAGTTGGCGCAGGGTGGCTTCGCGGGTCAGTCCGGCGGCGTGCATGACGGGGGGCATGTGGTCGTGGTCGGTGCGGTGTCCGGCCCAGATGCGGTGCAGGCCCAGGGGGCCGAAGCCGTAGGCCATGAGGAGCCGGCCGGTCTCGTGCGCGTGGCCGACGACGGGTGATCCGGGAAGCAGGACGACGGAGGTCAGCATGGCGTTGCTGCCGTAGTCCTCGACCAGGAGTCCGGCGGTGCCGAGCATGGTGTCGTCGTCGGGTGCGCAGACGGCGAGGGTGTACGTGCGGCGGGGGCGGGCGAGGGGCTGGGCGAGGGCGGCGGCGAAGGCGTCGTGGGCCCGGGCGGCGTCCATCCGGTCGGTGCCGAGGTAGCGGGTGAGCACGCGGCTGGTCATGATCCGCTCGTAGCGCGGGTGGTCGCCCGCCCGGAGTTCGCGCAGCCGCAGGTGCTCGCCGTGCAGGTCGGGTACGCGGTTCACCGGGCGCCCGCCGGGTCCGCGGGGATCAGGGCTTCGAGGTCGACGTAGGAGCGGCCGGAGGGGACGGGGTGGCCGAGCAGGATGCGGCGGGCGGTGTCGGTGACGAGGGCGGCGCCGAGCATGACGCCGCTGGCCAACTGGGGCCAGCTGGAGAGGTCGGTGCCGATGCGGGTCAGTGCGTCGGTCATCGCCGGGCTCAGCTGTTCCCGATCGACGACCCGCAGCAGGAAGCGCATCTGCTCGCCCGGGTCCATCGCGCGCACGTCGTCGGCCGTCACGGCGCCTGCGCGGCCGTGGAAGAGCGGGCGCTCCGGTTCCAGGTCGAAGCGCTCGACGTCCAGCAGGCCGCGGTCGTTGGCGTCCATGAGGACGGGCACCCGTCGTTTCCGGGCGTGCTCGCGGGCCGCCGTCTTGACCCAGGGGGTGTCGCACTCCTCGACGAGC
This sequence comes from Kitasatospora sp. NPDC088783, assembly GCF_044750705.1. Classification (NCBI taxonomy): domain Bacteria; kingdom Bacillati; phylum Actinomycetota; class Actinomycetes; order Kitasatosporales; family Streptomycetaceae; genus Kitasatospora; species Kitasatospora sp. NPDC088783. Next base: position 835,072 of record NZ_JBIVKJ010000002.1, on the reverse strand, counting down.
AGGTCCACTCCTCGGCCCTCGCCCCGGCACGGGGCGAAGAACTCCTCGATGCTCTCCTCGCTCACTCCGCGCCGGTGGACGGAGACGTCGAGGTAGGGGTCGAGCTCGTACAGGCGCCGCGCGCAGACGACGGTCTTCTCCAGGCCGATCTCGTGGACGCCGGCGCGCAGCCGGTTGAGGTTCGACAGGCTCAGCCGGTCGAAGTCGGCCAGCCGGAACGAGCCCCCGACGCCCTCCATCGCACAGGTCAGTGCCGCGCTGGAGCCCACCGACAGGCCGATGACCCCGATGCGGCGGCCCAGCAGGTGCCCCTGCTCCTCGCGGGTGATCTTGTCGCGGTTGCGGTCGGTGCGCACCAGCCGGAATTCGGCCTCGGGCAGGACCCGGACCAGGCGGCCCGACCACGGGTACCAGACCCAGGTCCCGTACTCGTCCGGCAGGAGGCCGCCGCGGGCCTCGTCGACGGCGCGCTCCAGGGCTGCGGGAGGAAACGGTTCTCCGGGGTTCAGACAGCGCACGAGCTCGACCAGCTGCTCGTCGACGCGGTCGTGGACCTCGCGCAGTGCGGGCGAGTCCAGCAGCTTCTTCAGTTCGGCGGCGTGGTCGGCCGAGGCCGGGTCGAGCAGGACGGGACGGAACGATTCGGCAGGCGAAACCGCCTGCCGGGGCCGGTCGATCGGGGCATCGGCGAGAGAGGGGGTGTGGGTCACGTCGTCCGACGCTAGCAACAACAAGATCGTCGGCCGCGGTGTCTTCACCCGCCCGGCGGCATCCCCACCAGTCCGTGTACGGGGGGACGTGTCCGATCGGGTGAAGGGGGTCGCAACTGCGCTCGAAGGGCGGGCGCGTGCGTGAGGCGGCCGGTCGTCGCCGCCGGCCGGGGGCGTCCGGGACCGTCCGGGACCGTCCGGGTCCGGAGCCCTCAGCGCAGCGGGGTGTCCCAGTCGAGCAGGCGCAGCAGCGCCTCGTCGGGGCGGCTGTCCGTCGGGCGGCGGGTGTCGCCGGGCGGGCGGGTGTCCTCGGAGGGGCGGGCGGCGGTCAGGCGGGCGCTGGCTGCCGTGTTCTGTTCGGCGCGGGGGCGGCGGTGGTGTTCGTAGCGGGCGAGCGCGGCCTCGGTGGTGGGGGTGTCCCGGAGTGCCTTGGCCAGGACGAGGGCGTCCTCCAGCGCCATCGAGGCGCCCTGTCCGGTGGCCGGGGAGGCGGCGTGCGCGGCGTCGCCGATCAGCACCGCGCGGCGGCTGCGCCAGCGGCCTCCGGGCGGCAGGTGGAGGGCGTCGGTGACCATGAGGTCGTCGCCCGTGGCCGCCACGATGTCCGCGCAGGGGGTGCGGTCGGGGCGCAGCAGCTCCTCCAGCCGGGCGCGCCACTGGGCGGGCGTGGTGCGGTCGCGCTCCTGCGGGCCGAGCGGCGGGCCGGGGACGCGGGCGAACCAGTGGGTGCGGCCGGCGGGCGGGACGAGGTGGCCGAAGGCGGCGGCGCTGCCGCGGACCATGGTGATCAGGCCGGGTGCGGCGGCGGGGCGCGGCGCGGTGTCGCTGTAGCCGTAGAAGACGCGCTGTCCGGCGTACGCGGGGCCGGGGCCGTCCGGGTCGAGCCAGGCCCGCACCGTGGAGTGCAGGCCGTCGGCACCGACCAGCAGGTCTCCGGTGTCCGCGCTGCCGTCGGCGAACCGGGCGGTGACGGCCCGGTCGGTCTCGGTGACGCCGGTGAGCCGGGCGGCGTGCCGCAGCACGATCCCGCGCCGGCGGGCCTCGGCCCGCAGGACGGCGGCGAGTGCGGCCCGGCGCAGGCAGCGGTAGCGGGTGAGCGGCCGGTCGTGCTCGCCGAGCGGTACGGACGCCAGTTCCGTTCCGGTCGCGTCCAGGACGCTCATCCGGGTGACGTCGAACCCGGTGCCGGCCACCGCCCGGGCGGCGTCGAACCCGGCCAGGGCGCGCATGCCGTTGCTGGCCAGGGTCATGAACGCGCCGATGTCCCCGTCGCTGTCGGGGTGCGCCTCGTGGACGACCGGCTGGTGACCGGCCTTGTGCAGGGCCAGTGCGGCCGCCGTTCCGGCGATCCCGCCCCCGACCACCACGATCCGCGCCATGGGCCGCCCCTCACCGTGTCCGCGCCGTCACCGACCGTCCCATCCTCGCAGAGCGGTCCGCGCGGACGGCGCCCCGGCGGGGACGGGAGGGAAGGACGGCCGAGAACCGGCCGCGCGCCCCGTCCGCTCCCGTCCCTCCCGGCTGCTCCCGTCCCTTGCTTCCCTTCCGTCCCTTCCGTCCGGGTCGGAGGATTCCGCGCGGGCTCCCTGGGCAACCGCTCGGCACGACAGGACGCGAGAGACGGACAACGCCCATGGCCGAGGTACCGAGCAGCCACCGCATGCTCACCATCTACCTGAACAACCACCTGGCCGGCGCCGAGGCCGGCACCCGGCGGGCCCGCCGGATCGCCGACGCCCACCCCGGCCCGGACCGGGGGGAGGCGCTGCGGCAGTTGGCCGCGGACATCGCCTGCGACACGGCGTCGCTGCGCCGGGTGATGCGGGAACTCGGCGTCCGCGAACGCCGCCCGTACGCCTGGCTGGGACGCGCCGGCGAACTGGCGGGCCTGGTCAAACCGAACGGCGCCGTGCTGCGCCGCTCCCCGCTGACCGACCTGGTCGAGCTGGAGGCCCTCCGGCTGGGCGTCCTGGGCAAGCGCCAGCTCTGGGCCGTGCTGGCCGACCGGTTCGGCGCCGACTCCCGCGTCGACCGGTCCCGGCTCGACGAACTCGCCGAGCGGGCCGACCGGCAGGCCCAGCTGCTGGAGGAGCTCCGGCTGCGCGCCGCCGGGGTGCTGACCACCCGGGCGTGACCGCGACGGCCCCGGCGGCGGGCCGCCCCGGGCGTTCCGGCGCGCGCGGGCGCCCCGCCCCCTGCCGAGCGGCGTGGCGGGGGCGGGGCGCCTGGTGCGGGCGGGGTCAGCTGCCGGGGACGGTGTCCTTGAACGCGGTGCCGGCCGTGCGGAGCGCGGCGACGTTCGTGGCGACCTGGGCGGGGCTGAGCACCTGGTCCTTGACGAAGTACACGTAGTCGACCTGCTGGTCGTACGAGCGCGGGGTGGTGGAGTACTGGCCCGCGAGGTCGATCAGCCAGTGGTTGAAGTCGATGAACTGCGGGGTCTCGGGCAGGTAGGGCTCGCCGTGGGTGGCGACGACCTGGCCGTCGATGTAGTAGGTGACGTTGCTGTTGTCGATGGTGAACTGCAGCAGGTGCCAGCCGTCGAAGGACTGGCGCTGCTCGCCGTGGGTGTTGACGGCGTTCCACGGGTCCGGGTTGTAGGTCTCCCAGGTGGTCTCGTACATGATGTTGCTCTGCTCGCCCCAGCCGCCGTTGGGCAGGTACTCGAAGTCCTGCTCGCTGTAGTTGGGGTCCATCGGGGCGTTGAGCGGGGTGAAGGCGAAGAAGGTCTGGTTGATGTGGTCGCCGTCGGGGCCGCTGTTGGGGGCGTCGGCGAACTTGACCCGGGCCGCGTAGGTGCCGTTCTTGAACTTGCGCGCGGTGGTCTGGATCTCGGTCTCCTTGGTGCCGGAGGCCGTGCCGTCGGTGGTCAGGCGCAGGTTGAGCACCTTGCTGCCGCCGACGGTGGGGAAGGTGACGTCGGCCGGGGACCAGGTGGCGCCGGAGACGCCGGGGCCGCCCTGGCCGGACTTGACGGTCCAGCCGTGCTGCTGGACGGCCGCGTCGGCGCTGGTGTTGTAGGAGAAGTCGTCGAACAGGACGGGCGCGTTCGGGTCGACCGGCGGGGTGGAGGTGGAGCCGGACGGCGACGGCGAGGGGGAGGAGCTCGGCGACGGGGAGGGGTTGTTGCCCGCGGGGGCGGTGCCCCAGATCAGCGCGCCGTCCTCCTGGAGGGTGACCTTCTGCCAGTCGACGTAGCTGGTCTGGGTGCCGCTGAAGGAGTAGTCGTCGGACTGGGTGAGGGTCTGCCAGTCGGAGCGGTAGAAGCGCAGCTGCATGTCGCCGGTGGACTGGCCGGGGGCGAGCGAGCCGGCGCCGGCGGTGAAGCCGATCTCCAGGTAGCGGTCGGCGGTGGCGGTGGGGTTGGCCAGGGTGCCGAAGGTGCCGGTGATGTTGCCGCAGCCCTTGACCGCCCAGGAGCAGGCGAAGCGGTAGCTGACCGACGGGCCGTCGGACTTGAAGTAGTAGCGCAGGGTGATCCGGTTGAGCGCGACGGTGCTGCTGCCGGTGTTGGTGACCTGGAGCCAGGGCTCGGTCTGGTCGGCGGTCGCGCCGGAGGCGCTGGTGCGGTACTGCACGCTGAACTTGTCGGCGGCGGACGCCGGGGCGACGGTCAGCGCGGTGGCGGCCAGGCCGGCCGCGGCGATCGCGGCGGCCGTGGCGAGCCGGGCGCGCCGGCTGGTCGTGCGGGGACGTGCGGACACGGTGGTTCCTTCCGTGGGGGGAGGGTGCCCCGCGGTGCGGCGGGGCGGTGGACGTTCCGGCGGTGCACGTGCGGGGTGCGGCCGCGGAGGTGGTCCGCGTGCTGCGGGCGGCTGCTGACGGTGGGTCGGCGGCCGGGTCTGTGGGGGCGCGCGCGGCGGGGCGCGCGCCCGGGTCACGCGTCCTGGGCGCGCTCAGGTGGTGAGCAGTTCGCGTTCGGCGTGGTGGATGCCGAGGGCGGCCAGGCGGGGGCGGTGCGCGGCGAGGGCGGGCAGGAAGTCCCGGGTGTAGTCGCTGTCGGGGTTCCAGGCCCGGTCGGCGATGGCGCACAGCCGGGGGTAGGCGAGGTAGTCGAAGTGCTCGGCGGTGGTGACGAACTCGCTCCACAGCTGGGCCTGGGTGCCGAGCACCCGGGCCCGTTCGGCCTCGTCCCAGTGCGCGGGGGCGGCCTGGTGGGCGTGCGCGGTGGGCAGGTCGACGACGTACTCGGCTTGGCCGAGCGGTTCGTCGGGGCGGTCGGACTGCGGGTAGTCGAGGTAGGTGGCGCGGTGCGGGGCCATCACGATGTCGTGGCCGCGGCGGGCGGCGTCCCGGCCGTGCTCGGCGTCCCGCCAGGGCATCACGGTGAACTCGACCGGCAGGGTGGCGCCGTCCGTCTCGGCCCAGCAGATCGGGACGCGGCCGGCGGCCAGCAGGTGCCGGCCGACCTCGCCGAGGAACCAGCCGCGCAGGTGGGCGGGGGCGGCGAGGCCGAGTTCGGCGGCCCGGCGGCGGGCGGCGGGGCTGGTCTCCCACTCGACGGTGGGGCACTCGTCCCCGCCGAGGTGGACGTAGCGGGAGGGGAACAGCTCCGTGGCCTCGTCCAATACGGCGCGGCAGAAGGCGAGCGCCTCGTCGTGCACGCCGAGCACGGTCTCGCACACGCCCCACTCGGTCCACACGTCGAGCTGCCGCTCGGGGTGGTTGCCCAGGTGCGGGTAGGCGGCGAGGGCGGCCCGGGTGTGGCCGGGCATGTCGATCTCGGGGACGACGGTGACGCCGCGTTCGGCGGCGTACGCCACCAGGTGCCGCAGTTCGGCCTTGGTGTACGAGCCCTGGTGCGGGAGCGCGTCGTACCTGGTGGAGCCGGCGTGGCCGACCATGCTGCGCTCGCGGCGGGCGCCGATCTCGGTGAGCCGGGGGTAGGCGTCGACGGGCAGCCGCCAGCCCTGGTCGTCGGTCAGGTGCAGGTGCAGGACGTTGAGCTTGTGCAGGGCGATCCGGTCGACGGCGGTGAGCAGCCGGTCGAGGGGCTGGAAGTGCCGGGCGGTGTCGATCATGAACCCCCGCCAGGCGTGCCGGGGCCGGTCGGTGATCCGGACGGCGGGCAGGCTCCACTCGACGCCGGCCACCGGCTGCGCCGAGAGCGCCTCGGGCGGCAGCAGTTGGCGCAGCGTCTGCACCGCGTGCCGCAGGCCGGCGGGCCGGGCCGCGAGCAGCGTCACCTGGAACGGGTCCACCGTCAGCCGGTAGCCCTCCTCCCCCAGCTCCCGGTCGTCGGGGGCGAGGACGAGCGCGACGGTGCCTTCCGCCCCGGGGGCCAGCGGCAGGCCGGTCGCGGGGCGCAGCAGGGTGCGCAGCAGGTCGGCGGCGGCGGCGGCTTCGCCGTCGGCGCGCACGGTGGTCCGTTCGGTCAGGGTGAACCGTCCGGCGGCGGGGACGAGTTCGACCGGGGTCGGCAGGATCACGGGGTGGTCTTCTTCCGGGGGTAGGGAGGCTGGCGGGCTCTGCGGACGGTGCGGGCAGGGGCCGGAGCCCGGCGGGCGGGGGCGGTGGGGGTCAGCCCTTGACCGCGCCGGCGGTCATGCCGGTGGTGACCTTGTTCTGCAGGAAGAGGAAGACGATCAGGACGGGGAGCATGAACAGGCTCGCGGCGGCCATGGTGGCGCCCCAGTCGGTGCCGAAGACGTTGGCGAAGGAGGAGAGCCAGACCGGGAGGGTGCGGGCGTCCTGGTTCTTGATGATCAGGGTGTTGGCGAAGGCGAACTCGTTCCAGGCGGTGATGAACCCGAACAGCGAGGTGGACAGGAGGCCGGGGGCGAGCAGCGGGAGGGTGATCCGCCGGAAGGCCTGCGGCCGGGTGCAGCCGTCGACCTGGGCGGCCTCCTCCAGCTCGGCGGGGACGGCGGCGAGGAAGCCGCGCAGGGTGACGATGGTGAAGGGCAGGGTGGTCATGAAGTAGACCAGGGTGAGCATGCTGAGGCTGTCGAGCATGTCGGTGTCGCGGGCGATCACGTACATCGGGATCAGCAGCGCCTCCCAGGGCGCCATCTGCGCGGTGAACACCAGCAGCAGGAACGCCCGGCGGCCGCTCCAGCGCAGTCGGCCGACGGCGTACGCGGCGAGCAGGGCGACGATCAGGGAGAGCAGGACGGCGCTGAGGGTGACGTACAGGCTGTTGCGCCAGTAGCCGCCGAAGCCGGGAGCGTGGATCGCGGTGGAGAAGTGCTCGAGGGTGGGGTGCAGCGGGAGGAAGGCGGGGGTGGCGGCCTGGATCTCGGCGGTGGGCTTGAAGGCGGTGACCACCATCCAGTAGACCGGGAAGGCGGCGGTGGCGAGGACGGCGAGCGCGGCGAGGTTGAGCGGCAGCCGGCGCAGTCGGCGGGGGGCGAGGAGCTTCACGCCTCGGCTCCTTCCTGGCGGTGCATCCGCCGGAGGGTGGTGACGAGCGCGGCGAGCAGGATCAGCACGGTGAGCGTGGAGGCCGCGGAGCCGAGGTCGTACTTGTGCAGGTTCTGGGCGATCTGGAAGGCGTAGACGGGCAGGGTGGTGGTGGCGCCGTTGGGACCGCCCTGGCTGACCACCCATATCTGGGCGAAGCACTTGAAGGTCCAGATCACCTCCAGCGAGGTGACCAGGGCGAACAGCGGCCGCAGCACGGGGACGGTGACCAGGCGGAAGGTCTGCCAGGCGCTCGCGCCGTCGATCCGGGCGGATTCGTAGAGCTCGGCGGGGATGGTGGTGAGTCCGCCGTACAGGGTGAGCGCGGCGAACGGGACGGACTGCCAGACCACCAGCAGCACCAGGACGGTGAAGGTGGCACCGGAGTGGGCGAACCAGGCGTAGTCGCGGTAGCCGTGCAGCCCCAACTGGTCAAGTGCCCAGTTGACCACTCCGAAACGGGACTGGAAGAGCCACTGGAACACGGTGGTGGCGGCGATCACCGGGGTGGCCCAGACCAGCACCAGGGCGCTCATCACGGCCAGCCGCATCCGCCGGCCGAGCCGGACCAGCATCAGCGCGACGAGCGTGCCGAGGCCGGTGATCAGCGCGGTGTTGAGCGCGGTCCAGCCGAGGGTGCGGAGGGTGACGGTCCAGAACTTGGAGTCGGAGAGCAGCTCGGTGTAGTTGTCGAACCCGACGAACGGGGCTCCGCCGCGGATCAGTTGGGCCAGCCGGAAGTGCTGGAAGGAGATCACCAGGTTCCGGGCGATGGGGTAGAGCAGTAGGTACGCCGCGCCCACCAGGGTCGGGGCGATGAGCAGGTAGGGCCGGATCCTGGTGCGGAGCGGCGGTGACGCGTTGGTGGGCACGGCGGGGTGTACTCCTGTTCGACGGTGGTGCGGACCCGGGGGGCCGGCGGGGGCGTGGGGGCCCGGCCGGGTCACTTGCCGCTGAGCGCCTTGGTGATGGCCTCGCTGGCGGTCTTGCCCGCGGCGGCCGGGTCGGCGCCGGTGAGGACCTGGGTCATGTACTGCTTGATCGGGTTGTCGGCCTCGACGGCGGCCCACTCGGGCGAGTTGGGGGTGGCGTGGCCGCTGACCGCGCCGGCGGCCATCGCGGCGGCGCCCTCGTTCCCGCTGAGCACGGAGGCCAGGGTGGTCCGGTTGGGGACGTAGTTCATCTGCTTGGCGATCTCGGTCTGCCACTTGTCGCCGGCCAGCGCCTTGACCACCTCGTAGGCGGCCTGCTGGTGGTGGGAGGACTCCGGGACGATCAGGTCGGAGCCGCCGGTGAACACCGCGCCGGGCTTGTCGGCGCTCTTGCCGGGGATCGGGAAGAAGCCGAGCTTGTCCTTGAGCGCGGGGTTGGCCTTGATGATCGCGTTGGCGCCACCGGGGGTGGAGATCAACTGCGCGGTGTGGCCCTGGGCGAACACCTCGGCCTGCGGCGGCTTGGCCTCGTCGGCGTCCTTGGGGCCCTTGCCGAGCGCCTGGAGCTGCTGGTAGAAGCCGATCGCGGCCTTGGCCTGCGGGGTGTCCAGGGCGCCCTTCCACTTGCCGTCGGAGCCCTTGGCGGCGAGGTCGCCGCCCTCGTCCCAGAGGAAGCCGGCCAGCACGTACCAGGTCTGGCCGGTCAGGTAGATGCCCTCGTTGCCGCCGGTGTTGAGCTTCTGGGTGTCGGCGATCCACTCCTCGCGGGTCTTGGGCGGGGTGGTGATGCCGGCCTGCTGGAACAGGTCCTTGTTGTAGATGACCACGCGGTTGGCGGCGTACCACGGGATGCCGTACTGCTTGCCGTCGATCTTGCCCGGGTCGGCGAGGCCGGGGATCCAGTCGGAGCCGTTGAGCTCGGCGGTCCTGTCGCTGAGGTCGTGCACGCCGCCGCTGGCCGCGTACTGGGCGACCTGGGTGTTGCCGACCTCGATCACGTCCGGGGCGTCGTTGCTGGCCAGCGCACTGGTGACCTTCTGGCCGATGCCGTCCCACTCCTGGATCTGCACCTTCAGGGTGGTGCCGGGGTGCGAGGACTCGAAGTCGGCCTTGAAGTCCTTCAGGAAGGTGTCGGTGACGCTGTCCTTCATGATCCAGACCGTCAGCTCGGCCGGTCCGGCCGATTCCTGGGAGCCCGAACCGGAGCCGGAGGAACAGGCGGTCAGGGTGGCCGCACCGAGCAGCAGGGCGATCGCGGAGCGCAGGACGGTCGGAAGTGCGGTGGATCTCACGGTGGGTGCCGCCTCAAGGTGACTGGGGATGCGTGTGGGGGTGGTTCCAAGGAGACCGACTTTTTACCAGTAGAGTGAACTGGTCCGGTCGGTGGTAAGAGAAGGTGGCACAGCCGGTGCAGCCCGTCAAGGCCCCCCGCACCCGCCCCGACCGGCCTCCCACCTGCAAAGGAACCTTCCAGTTCGGGGGTTCCGAGGGCGGGGCGAGCACTGGTAAGGTCCGCGAACTGGTCTGGTATGGTCTGACCAGTTCGGAGCGAAGGGATGGCACGATGGCGACGGATTCGTCCGGCGGGGCGGGATTGAAACGCGATCAGGTCCGGGAGTACCTGCGCGAACTGGTCGAGTCACTGACCCCGGGCGACCCGGTCCCCTCCGAGCGGGCGCTCTGCGCCCAGCTCGGCGTCTCCCGCCCGACGCTGCGCGCCGGGGTGGACGAACTGGTGGCCGCGGGCCTGCTGGTGCGCGAGCACGGGCGCGGCACGTTCGTCGCCCCCGCCAAGATCGTCCAGGAGCTGACCCCGTCCGTCGGCGGCGACCCGTCCTTCAACGTGCCGAGGGCGTCCGGCAGTTGGACCAGTCAGGTGCTGGAGTTCACCCCGCTGCCGGCCGGTGCGGCGATCGGCCGCAAGCTGCGGCTGTCCCCCGCCGCGCCGATCCTGCACCTCGTGCTGCTCCGGCTGGTCGACGGCGAGCCGATGGCCATCGAGCACCTGCACATCCCGGCCGACCTGCTGCCCGACCTGGCCCCCGCCGAGCTGGAGCACGGCGACCTCTACCAGCTCCTGGCCGCCCGCGGCGCCCACGTCCACGAGGCCGTCCAGGCCATCGAGCCCACCGTGGTCAACGACCGCGAGGCCCGCCTGCTGACCATCCCCGCCCTCTCCCCCGCCCTGCGCTTCGAGCGGCTCACCAGCGACGCCACCGGCCGCCCCGTCGAGTACACCCACTCGCTCTACCGCGGCGACCGCTACCGCATCGTCTCCCGCATCTCGCTCGCCGACCCCACCCCCGCCACCCCCGGCGACTCCCGCCACCACCCGGGCATCCCGCCGAACGACCTGACCACCCGCGGCACCGGCCCCACCGTCACCACCGGGGACATCCAGCCGCTGCTCTGACCCGGCCGGGAGCGGCGGCGCGGGCCCAGCGATGCGGGCCCAGCGGCGCGGAACGGGCTTAGCGGCGCGGGCCCAGTCGTGCGGGCCCAGTCGCGCGGGCGCGGGGCGGTCAGTCGCGCGGGGCGGTTCAGTCGCGCGGGGCGCTGTACCAGCGCCACCCGGTGGGCCGTTCGCGGCCCGGCAGGTCGCCCCGGCCGGTGGCCCACAGCAGGGTCGGCCAGGGGTCGGTGCCGGTCGGGGCCGCCGGGAAGAGCCGGGCCAGCACCCGGGCGCTGATCCCGGCGGGCGCCGTCCAGTCCAGGCCCAGACCGAGCGCCAAGTCCTCGGCGTGGACGAAGAGTTCGACCAGCCCCATGGCGGCGCTGCCCTCCGCGTCCGCCGTCCCGAAGCCGTGGAAGGCGCGGTCCTGCGGGCGGGCCGTGCGGACCATCGCCACCAGCAGCGCCCCGCACGCCTCCAGCACCTGGACCAGGCCCCGCGGCCCGGCCGCCCGCTGGGCGAAGACCACGCTGGTGGGCTTGCCCGGCGCCTCCTGCCGGTAGGCGAACGGCACGAACCCGTCCGCGGGGGGCGACTGCGGCCCGAGCTGGGCGGCGTAGGCGAACAGGTCGTCCGCCAGGTGCTCCGCGGTCTCCCAGCAGCTCCACTCCAGCGTTCCGGCGGGCCGGTCCCAGTCGGCCGCCGCCGCGTCCGGCCCGCTCAGCAGGGCGACGACCAGCCGGACGCCCTCGGCGAGGTCCTCCGCCGTCACCGGGCCGACGCCGACGGGGTGTTGCGCGCGTACATGATCAACCATGGGCCGAGCGTACCCGTCGGCGGCGCCGGCTCCGCCCCCTCATCGACACTACCTCTCGACATCAAGTCTCTTGATATCAAGAGACTTCTCGGGCAGAGTGCTCTCCGTACGGACGGACCACCCTCACACCGGACGGGGAGCACCATGGGCGAGCGGACGCGCGGCGACGGGCTGCTGGAGCAGTTGCGGCGGCCACCGGGCGGACGGGACGGGCGGGCGATGCTGCTGACGCTGTTCGTCGACCGCACCGGCACCGGCGTCTGGGCGGCGGCCTGCGTGCTGTACTTCACCGAGGTCGGGCGGCTGACGGCCGCGCAGGTCGGGCTGCTGCTGGGCGTCTCCTCGGTGGCGGGCATCGCGGGGACGCCGCTGGCCGGACGGCTGGCCGCCTCCTGGGGGGTGCGGCGGGTGCTGATCGGCTGCCACCTGCTGCGGGCGGCGGCGCTGATGGCGGTGCTGTTCTGCGCCGCGTTCACCCCGCTGCTGCTGGTGGTGGCGCTGGCCACGCTCGGCGACCGGGCGGCCCGCGCGATGGAGATGCTGTACGCCACCGAGGTCGCGGGCGAGCGCCGCTCGGCCTACCGGGCGCTGTCGCGCACCTCGATGAACGCCGGGTACGCGGCGGGTGCCGGCCTGGCCGCGCTCGGCCTGGCGGTGGGCACCCCGGCCGCGTACCGGGTGCTGGTGATCGCCGACGTGGCCTCCTTCCTGGTCGCCGCCGCCCTGGTGGCCACCCTCCGGGAGCCGGGCCGGGCCGCCGCGACCGCCGCCACGGCCGCCGCCACGGACGGTCCGACGGCGACGGTGGGCGGGGCCGCCGCCCCGGCTCCCCGGCCCAACCCCTGGCGGGACGCCGGGTACCTGCGCTTCGTCGCCCTGGACGCGATGCTCACCATCGACGACGCGATCCTCAACGTGGGCCTGCCGCTCTGGCTGATCCACTCCACCCGCGCCCCGCACGCGCTGGTCCCGGCCTTCCTGGCGATCAACACCGTGGTCGTGGTGCTGGCCCAACTCCGGGTCTCCGCCCTGGTCAGCACGGCTCGCCAGGCGGTCCGGGTGGTCCCGCTGTACGGGTTCGCCGTCCTGGGCTGCTGCGCCGCCGCCGCCCTGGCCCACCGGACGGGACCGCTGCCCGCCTCGGCCCTGCTGCTGCTCGCGGCGGTGCTGGTGACGCTGGCCGAACTGATCCGCTCGGTGGTCTCCTGGGAGCTGTCGGTGGCCCTGGCCCCGGAACGGGCCCGCCCCGAGTACCTGGGGGTGGCGGGCATGGCCCACTCCACCGAGAAGGCCGCGGGCCCGCTCCTGCTCACCGGCGCGGTCCTGGCCACCGGCCCCCTGGGCTGGCTGACCCTGGGCGCGGCCACCACCGCGGCGGCCTACGCCCAACGCCGCTACGGCGCCATCCGGTTGGCCCTCACGCCGTGAGACCGGCGACCGCCCCGGGCCTCACCGCGCGAAGCCGGCGCCGGCCGCGGGCCCGCCCCCGCGAGGCCCACGGCCGTCCCGGGCTTCACCCCACGAGATCGGCGACCGTCGCGGCCACCGTCCCGTACAGGTCTCCGACGGTGGCCAGCGCGGCGGCGTGCAGTTGGGCCGCCGGTACCACCCGCCCGTCCGGCCCCGGCAGGGACCGGGTCGCGCACGCCTCGGCGACCACCGTCGGCCGCCACCCGCCGCGGAAGGCGCCCTGCGCGGTGAAGGCCACGCACATGTGCGTCATGAAGCCGGCCAGCACCAGGTCGCGGCGCGGCCCGTACCCGTCCAACTCCTGGAGCACCTCGGCCAGTTCGGTCCCGTGGAAGGAGTCCGGGAAGGTCTTGACCACCACCCGCTCGCCCTCCGCCGGGGCGACCGGCGCGCTGATCGCCCCGATCTCGGCCCGGATGTCGTACGGCGTGCCCGGCCCGCCGTCGTTGACCACGTGCACCACCGGCGCGCCGGCCTCCCGGGCCGCCACCAGCAGGCGCGCCCCGGCGGCGAGGGCGGGTTCGGCGCCCTCCAGCGCCATCACGCCCTCCCGGTAGGTGTTCTGGTAGTCGATCAGGACCAACACCGAATCGGCGAGGCGCGGCAGCGCGTCGTCCAGTCCGATCACCGTGCGCAGCGTCGCGGACGCATTTTCCATGCTCATGTCACTCACCCTGTTCTGTCGGACCCGTGGTCGGACCTGTGGTCGGACCCGCGGTCGGATTCTTCGGTCGGATTCTTCGGTCGGGAAGAGGGGGCTCAGGCCCCGTCCACGCCCCGGGTCGCGCCGGGTTCCACCCGGAAGCGCCTGCGGTAGGCGGCCGGCGTGGTGCCCAGGCGGCGGCGGACCGTGCGGTGCAGGGTCTCGACGGAGCCGAGGCCGCTCGCGGCGGCGACCTGTTCGAGCGGCTGGTCGGTGCTCTCCAGCAGCCGCCGGGCGGCCTCCAGTCGCGCGGCCTCGACGTACGCCGCCGGTGTCGTCCCGGTCTCCTGCCGGAAGACCCGGGCGAAGTGGCGCTCGCTCAGGCACATCCGGGCGGCCAGCGCCCGGGCGGAGAGGTCGCCGTCCGGGTGGTCGGCGATGTGCAGGCGCAGTTCGTCGATGTCCCGGCGGGAGGTGGGCGGGCTGCTGAGCGGGACGGAGAACTGGCTCTGTCCGCCCTGCCGCTTGAGGTACATCACCAACTGCCGGGCGACGGCCATGGCGAGCTCCTCGCCGTGGTCCTCGGCGACGAGGGCCAGCGCGAGGTCCATGCAGGCGCTGATCCCGGCGCCGGTCCAGATCGCTCCGGAGCGGACGAAGATCGGGTCCGGGTCGACCGTCACCTCCGGGTGGTCGGCGGCGAGTTGGGCCGCCGTCGACCAGTGCGTGGTGGCGCGCCGCCCGTCCAGCAGCCCGGCGGCGGCGAGCAGGTGCGCGCCGACGCAGACCGAGGCGACCCGCCGGGCGGACGGGGCGGTCCGGCGCACCCAGGCGACCACCTCGGGGTCGATCCGGGCCCGGGGCCCGTCGGGGCCCGGTCGGACCGCGCCGGGCACCAGCAGGGTGTCCAGCCGGCCGTCGACCTGGTCGAACGTCAGGTCGACGGCCAGCCGGACGCCGGCCGAGGTGCGCACCAGCCCCTGCTCCGGACCGGCCAGTTCCACCCGGTAGCCGGCCCGGCCGCCGCTCTCCCGCTCGGCCAGTGCGAACACCTCGGCCGGGCCGGTGACGTCGAGCAGGTCGACGTCGGGGAAGACCGCGATCACGACGCGGCGGTTGCTGGGCATGCCCCCATCCTCGACCGCCCGGCCCGGTGTCCGCAATGACACCGTTCTGTCGGATCCGGCCATCCCCCCGGCACCGGCCGCCTCAGCGGATGTCGTGGTCCGGGTGGGCCAGGTCGTACGCGTGGCGGGCCTCGGCGATGGCGGCGCGGTGGTCGAGCGACCAGTCGGCGAGCGCCTTGACCAGGTGGGTCAGCCCGGCCCCGGTGTCGGTCAGGCGGTAGTCGACCTGGGCCGGAACGGTCGGGTAGACGGTGCGCCGCACGAGGCCGTCGCGTTCGAGCCGGCGCACGGTGAGGGTGAGCATGCGCTGGGAGATGCCCTCGACGGCGCGCTGCAGTTCGCGGAACCTCCGCGGCCCGCCCGCCAGTTCGACGATCACCAGCACCGACCACTTGTCGCCGATCCGGTCCAGCACGTCGCGGATGCCGCAGTCGGGGTGGTCGTGGCGTCCGCAGGGGTCGAGGTCGGCGGGGGTGGTTACCCCGGTGTGCGTGAGTGACACGGGACTGCCTCCTTGTGGCGGGTCGGCGGTGCGGCCGAGGATCAAGCGTAGTTACCGAAGAGAACCACGACGGAAGGCTGGGACGGACATGATCCTGGTGACGGGAGCGAACGGGAACCTCGGCGCGGCCACCCTGGCGGCGCTGCGCGCCCGCGGCGTCGCCGCGACGGGCGGCAGCCGCTCACCGGGCCCGGGGGCCCGGCGGCTCGACTTCGACGACCCCGCGGGCCTGGACCTCACCGGGGTGTCGACCCTGGTGCTGGTCTCCGCCGGCTACGCCGAGGACGACCGGGTGGTCGCCCGGCACGCGGCGGTCCTGGGCGCGGCCGTCCGCGACGGCGTCCGCCACGTCGTCTACACCAGCCTGACCACGGCCGGCGACCACCTCGGCTTCGCGCTCGCGCACCGCGCCACCGAGCGCCTCGTCCGGGAGAGCGGGCTGGCGTGGACGATCCTGCGCAACGG
Source organism: Kitasatospora sp. NPDC088783 (assembly GCF_044750705.1). Classification (NCBI taxonomy): domain Bacteria; kingdom Bacillati; phylum Actinomycetota; class Actinomycetes; order Kitasatosporales; family Streptomycetaceae; genus Kitasatospora; species Kitasatospora sp. NPDC088783. The sequence continues at coordinate 819,612 of NZ_JBIVKJ010000002.1, read as the reverse complement.
CCTGTACGCCGAACTCTTCGGCGGCCTGCTGCGCTGGTCCGGGGACGGCGTGGAGTCCGCGTTCGGGGACGGCGCACTGGCCGCGGTCGCGCGGGCGGACCTCGCCGAGGTCGCGGCACTGGTCGCGGCGGACCCGGCGGCGCACCGCGGACGCGTCCACGACCTGGTCGGCACGCCGGTCACGGCGGGTCGGGTCGCCGACCGGCTCGGGGTGCCGCACCGCACCATCGGCCTGGGCGAGTACCGGCGCAGGCTGCTGGAGGAGACGCCGGGGCTGCTGCCCTTCCAGCCCCCGATGCTCGTCTCGATCGCCACCGGCGTCCGGCACGGCTTCCTGGACGGCACCGACCCCACCCTGACCGACCTCCTCGGCCGCCCGGCCCTCGACCCCCTGACCGTGGCCGCGACCGCCGCCTCCGCCACCCGCCCGGTGGCGGGCGTCCGGTAGCGGGCGTCCGGTAGCGGCGCCGAGCGGTCGGGGCCGTCAGATCCGTCAGATCCGTCAGGTCCTGGAAGGCCGCGTTACCGCCTGCTGCACCTCGGTCGTCACCGCGAGCCCCTCGCGGCGGCAGGCGTCCGGGACCGTCACCGCGCCCCGGGCCCGGCACGGCCGGGTGCACCCGGCCGTGCCGACGGCACACCCGTTGGTCGATGGCCTTCGCGCACCCGCGACCTGATCCCTTCCGAGCGGCACGATCGGCACGCCCAGCACGCCCGGCACGGCGGCTGACCACCCGTCGGGGGCTCCGCCGTACGGCGCGGGGCCCCGGTGCGGGCGTGTCGCCGTCCGCGTCCGGGGCCCCGCGCCGTGTCGGGTGCGGCCGTCAGTGGCGCTCCTGTCCGAACAGGTCGACCCGGATCGGTTCGACGGCCGGGGTCCGGCCGTCCTCCGGGTCCTGCGGGGAGAGCGCGATCGCGATGCCCGCGACGGCGAGGACGACCATGATGCCGACGGCCAGCGGGAGGACGAACTGCGAGGCGGGCGTGCCGTCGCCGATCGGGCGGCCGTCGAGGGTGACGGTGACGGCGGCCATCGCGGTGTAGTGCATGGCGACCACCGCGACGCCGGCGATCAGGGCGGCGCCGAGCGCCGAGGGCAGGCCCTTGACGTTCAGTGTCATCCACAGCGCCGCGGTGGCCGCGGCGACGGCGATGGCCACCGAGGCGGCCACCAGCGGGACGGCGTAGGAGACCTCGCCCTCGACCTGCATCGCGGCCATGCCGAGGTAGTGCATGCCCGCGACGCCGCCGCCGGTCAGGACGCCGCCGGCCAGCAGGGTGCCGGTGCCCTTGCCGCGGTAGCCGACGAAGCCGATGCCCAGGCCGACCACGACGACCGCCACCAGCAGGCTGAGCACGGTGAGCGGGATGTCGTAGACCAGGGTGGAGGAGTCGACCATGAAGCCGAGCATCGCGATGAAGTGCATGGACCAGATGCCGCACCCGAAGGCCCCGGCGGCCAGCGCCAGCCAGCCGAAGCGCCGGTTCGGGCGCAGCGTCATGGCCCGTGCGGTGCAGCGCAGTCCGATCGCGGCTCCGACGCAGGCGATCAGGTAGGCCACGACCGGGTTCACCCACCCGTACTGGAAACCGTCGAGGTGGGCCGTGGTGCCGTGGTGCATGAAGGGTCCGATCGGGAACGACTGCGGGTGCGGGTTTTGCCTCCGAGACAATACCGTCCGGTAGGGATTGGTCCGTACCAACACCCCGCCATCCGTCCCGTCCGGACGTGGCAGGCTTGGTGTCCATGGAGCAGCCCGCCGGAACATCCCGCGTCCCGCACCCGCCCGTGCCGCCGCCGCTGCTGGTGGTGGACGGCGCGAACGTCGTCGGCTCCGTGCCGGACGGGTGGTGGCGGGACCGGCGGGGCGCGGCCGAGCGGCTGCGCGACGCGCTGGTGCCGGTGGCGGCGGCCGGGGTGCCGGGCGTGCCGGGCCCGTTGGCGGTGGTCCTGGTGGTGGAGGGCGCGGCGCGCGGCGTCGACGGGGTGCCGGAGGTGCGGGTGGTGTCGGCCCCGGGCAGCGGGGACGACCGGATCGTGGAGCTGGTCGCCGCCGAGTCCGCCGCCGCGCCGGGCCGCCGCCTGCTGGTGGTGACGGCCGACCGCGAGCTGCGCGGACGGGTCGCCGCACTGGGCGCGGAGCCGCTGGGCCCGCGCACGGTGCGCGGCAGCGGCAGCGGCAACGACGGCGGCAGGAACGGCGGCCGGGACCGGACGGACGGTGCCCGCGACGACTGACACCGCGCCAGGAACTTTGCCTCAGAGGCAGGGTGAGCCGCTGTCGAGGAGGTGACGGGACCTCAGGCCAGTCTGGTCCGGGTGGCGGCCGGGCGGGTGCGGCCGCGGGAGCTGACGGCGGGTCGGGTGGGGCGGCGGTCCGGCTTGGCGGGCCGTCCGTCGGCGGCCGGGGCGGGACGGGCGGCGAGCGCGGCCTTGAGCGCGCGGACGGCCAACAGGACGGCGACGGCGGCGAGTTCGGCGGGTTCGACGGTGCCCCGGGCGGCGGCGGCGCGCTGGCAGGCCGAGCACCAGACGGAGCTGGCCCGGCCGCCGTCGGGGTAGTCCAGGCCGAGCGGCACCAGGTAGTGGCAGCCGCAGTCCTGACAGACGAAGAGCAGCCTCATCGCTGCACCACCCCCGAGCCGCCGCACACCGAGCACGGCGACCAGTACCTGCGCTGCACCGGTCGCTGTCCCCCGCGCGGGTCGGTCTCCACCGAGTGCTCCGTCTTCTCCGTTCCGCGCGCCCCGCCGCAGCCGGGGCAGGTCTGCTGCTCAGCCATCGGTCACCTCCAGACCACAGACCGTAGCGCGCCGATCCCGTCCGCGACAGCGGTTCGCCACCGGACCACCCCCAAGCTTTGTCCGTACGCCTGACCGCCGCCCGGCACCTGCGTCCGCCTCCGGCCCAGGGGGCGCAGGTCGCCGCCGGGGGGCGCGGGCAGCGGGGAACACGCGCCGGGCGGGTGTCGGGGCGCGCCGCGGGCGGTGGCGCGCGCCGGGTCCGATTCCCGTCGGCAGGGCGGGCCCGCGGTGCGCGATGATCACGGCCATGACCACGAACCCCCCGGGCATCCGGATCGAGCACCGCGGCGCCGTCCCGCAGGTCCACCCCACCGCCTACGTCGCGCCGACGGCCACCCTGGTCGGCGACGTCCGGATCGGCCCGCGCGCCCGGGTGATGTACGGGGCGGTGCTGGACGCGGAGGGCTCCCGGATCGAGGTCGGCGAGGCGGCGGTGGTGTGCGAGAACGCGGTGCTGCGCGCCTCCGCCGTCGCCGCCGACCGGCCGGTCCTGCTCGGCGACCACGTCTTCGTCGGCCCGCACGCCACCCTGCTGGGCTGCACCGTGCGGCGGGCCTGCTACCTGGCGAGTTCGGTGCACGTGCTCCAGGGGGCCGTGGTGGGCACCGGCTCGGTGGTCGCGGTCGCGGCCCTGGTGCACGCCCGCACGGTGCTGCCCGAGGAGTACTTCGTCCCGCCGTACACCATGGCCGTCGGCGACCCGGTGCGGCTGCTGGCCCCGGGCGACCCCGAGGTGCCGCAGGTGCTCGGACGGCTCGGCTTCGCGGCCACGGCCTTCGGGGTCGACGCCTCCTGGACCGACCGCGTCGCCCGGCACGAGCGGATGGCCGAGGTCCGCGCGGCGGAGTTCGCGGCGCACCTGGACGACCGCCCCGCGACCGGCTGACCGGCCGACCCGCCGACCCCGCGTCCCGCCCGCCCCACCCGCCCCACCTGGGCCGGACGGGCCGGACGGGTCAGGACGCCGGACGGGTCAGGACGCCGGACGGCCGCGCGCCGGACGCGGCCAGTCCGCGGGGGACGCCTCGACGTCGTTGCCGCGCACCCAGACCGTGGAGACCCCGAGCATCCGGCGCATCACCGCGAAGCCGCCCTCCCAGCCGCCGGGCAGCCGCAGCCGGCCGGAGCGGACGGTCCCGGCGCTGAACCGGGTGTCCCCGCTCTCCAGCATGCCGGTCCAGCCGGGCAGGCCCACGTCCGGGACGTTGCCGGTCAGTTCGGCCTGGACCGGGATCTCCAGTCCGTCGGCCAGTAGCAGGGCGGGGCCCCGGTACACGGGTGAGGTCATGCCTAGAGGGTGCGGGAGGCCCCCGGAACCGCGCAAATCCCGCAATCCGGACGGAGTGGACCCGGCGGAGCCTCTCGGCGAACGGAACACCCCGCGCCACCCGCCCAGGTCGGCACAGCGGCTCACCCGCCGTCCCCGTCGTCGTCCTCCCCCAGCAGCCGCTCGACCAGCCCGTCGAGGTCGACGTGCTCCTGTTCGCAGCCGACCGGGACGACGCACTCGGTGCGCCGCAGGAAGTCGCGCAGGGTCCGGGCGGGCAGGCGGAGCAGGGCGTCGACCTCCTCGCCGTGCAGGGTGAGCAGGAGGTGTCCGCGGTCGGGGCCGTGGCCGGGCGCGACGGACATGTCGCCGAGGCCGGCGGGGCGGGTCAGGCCGGCCAGCAGGACGTCGCGGGAGAGCAACCAGGTGACGGGGTCGGGCAGGTCGACGTGGCTGTCCAGGTGGACGGTGTAGGGCTCGTCGGCGCCGTAGCGCAGCCGGGCGACGACCGGGACGTGGAGTTCGGGCGCGACGACCACCTCCAGGACGAGGTGCCGGACGACCCGGACGGCGCTGTCGCGCTGCGGCGGGACCTGCGGGTCCCCGTGCGCCTCGCCGGGGTTCACCGGGCCCCACCGCCCCGGGTCCGGAACCGCCGAGAACCGCAGAGCCGCCGAGAACCGGAGAGTCGCCGAGAACCACGGAACCACCGAGAACCGCGGAACCACCGAGCACCGCGGAGCCGCCGGGGGCTGCGGAGAAACGATTCTTCACTTACTGAGCAGCGACCCGCTGCGCGCCGCAGCGCCTCTCGAACGTGCACGCCAGGACAACGACGCCGGGCGCGTTCGGTGACACCCCGGTCGTTCCGCCCCCGAACGGACCCGCTACGCCCGGGCGAGCCGGCGGGCCAGCTCCTCCAGGTAGGCGTCCCCGTACGCGTCGGCCAGGTCGTCCAGGTCGATCATCGGGGGGATGTCGATGACGGGCTGACGCTCGATCAGGAACGCCACCGTCTCGTGCACGATCCGCCGCTCGTCGCCGTCGGCGAGGCCCGGCCGCTCCAGCACCGCGTCGGTGACCCGGACCCGCGTGGCGGCCTCGACCGGGCCGTCCTCGACCCGGACCAGGTACTCGCGGTCGCCCAGGGGCTCCACCCGGATGTCAACTGCCATGGCGCGGGCCGTCCTTCCGTCAGTGCTCAGCCGTGCGGCGGTGCCGACGCCGCGTCACCTGCCGGTTCCGCCGACGGGGCACCCACCGTTCCCCACCTTACGGCCTGCCCGCCGACGGCCCGCGCATGCCCGCGCCCCGGTGGCACCCGGTATCGCCGCACGTCGGCCGGGCGTCCGTCGGGCGTCCGCCGGGCGCTTGACGAACTCTTTACCCGACGCCCGGCGCGGCCGGGCCCGCCCCTAGGATGGGAGGACGAACTGTCCGAGTCGGGCGCGGGCGGCCGTGCCGGAGGGAGTCTCCCCATGGAGTTGGCGGGCGTCGACCCGGAACAGGGCGGGGGCGACGAGAGCGGGCGTCCGCGCCGTCGCGGGCAGGGCGAGCTGGCGACCGAGGTGCTGTCGGTGCTGCACCGGGCGCCGGGGCCGGTGACGGCGTCCTGGGTGCAGGAGCAGCTGGGCGGCGAGCTGGCGTACACCACCGTGATGACCATCCTGTCGCGGCTGCTGGCCAAGCAGGCGGTGGTGCGCAGCCGGGCGGGCCGGGCGTACGTGTGGTCGGCGGTGGCGGACGCGGCGGGGCTGACGGCCCGCCGGATGCGCCGGATGCTGGACACCGAACCGGACCGGGACGCGGTGCTGGCCTCGTTCGTGACGGCGCTGACGCCCGAGGACGAGCAGCTGCTGCGGTCGCTGCTGAACGCGGCGGAGCCCTCCCCGGGTGCCGGGGGCCGGGACGACGGGCGCTGAGCGATGGGCTCCTTCGTCTTCCTCCCGCTGGTGCTGCCGCTGACCTCGCTGCCGATCGCCCGGCTGGCCGAGCACCACCTGCACCCGCGCCACGCGGTGCGGCTGCTGTCCTGGATCGGCGTGACGATGGCGGTGTGCAGCACCCTGGCGCTGGGCCTGCTGTTCGTGGTGGGCACCGCGCAGATCCCGGGCAACCCGCTGCCGGACAGCTGGTCGGACCCGGAGATCCGCACGGCGGTGCCGTTCCACGAGGCGGTGGGCACGGCGGCGGTGGCGGGCTTGGTGACGGTGCTGACGGCGTGCTCCCGCTCGCTCCGCCGCCACCTGCGCATCCGGGCCCGGGCGCAGCGGGTGCTGGCCCCGATGCCGCCGGACTCCGACCTGGTGGTGCTGCCCGACGACGAGCCGTACGCGTACGCGGTGCCGGGCGCGCCGGGCCGGGTGGTGGTGTCGACGGCGATGATGGACAGCCTGGACGCGGACGAGCAGCGGGCGCTGCTGGCGCACGAGCGCTCGCACCTGGCGAACCGGCACCACCACTACCTGCTGGCGGCGCAGTTGGCGAGCTGCGTGAACCCGTTCCTGCGCCCGTTGCAGAAGGCGGTCGGGTACGCGACGGAGCGCTGGGCGGACGAGGAGGCCGCGGGTTCGGTGGGCGACCGGCGGCTGACCGCCCGGGCGGTGGCCCGGGCCGCCCTGGTCACCCGGGGCGCGGGCCCGGCCCCGTCCTTCGCGGCCTTCGCGGCGCCGGGCCCCGTGCCGCGCCGGGTCACCGCGCTGCTGAGCCCCGCGCTGGGCGAGTCCTGGCCGGCGCCGGCCTCCCCGGCGGGCCTGGCCGCGATGGTGGCCGCCGCGGGCACCGCGGTCTCGGCGGTCTCGGCCCTGAACGCGGCCGTGGCGCTGGTCCTGCTGGTCAAGGCCGCCACCCCCTGGTGACGGCGCACCGCCGACACACCGCCGACGCCCCGCCGCCACCGCCGACGCCCCTCGGACCTCCCGGTCCGGGGGGCGTTCCCGTCGTCCCCCGCGGCGGGTTCAGTCGACGCAGGGGACGCCGCCGGCCTTCACCGGCGGGCCCTGCATCTGGAGGGCGGGGGCGACGGCGGGGTCGGTGCTGTCACCGGTCGCACCGGTTCCGGTGGTTCCGGTGGTTCCGGCGGGGTCGGGGGCGGCGCGGTCGGCGCCGAGGACGACCTGGACCCGGCCGGGGGCGAGGGCGGTGGAGGCGGTGGCGGTGACGCCGTAGCGGGCGGCGATCCGCTGCCCGGCGTCCTGCGCACCGGTGCCGTACCTGACGGTGGTGGTGCGCGGGTGGCTGTCGGCGGTGCCGACCTTCCCGGCCCGGTAGCCGAGGGCGGCGAGCGCCTTGGACTCGTCGGCCGCCGCCCCGGCCACCGAGGACCCGTTGAGCACGTCGACGGTGGTCTCGGCGGCGGACGCCCCGGTCGGCGCCAAACTCGGACTCGGACTCGGGCTCGGACTCGGACCCGGCGCGGTGGCGGCGCTGGTGGCCGGAGTGAGCGCCGGGTCGGCGTCGAGCGGCTGTCCGAACAGCTGCTTGACGATCCGCCGGAGCTTCACCGGGTCGACCTGGTTGACCTCCTGGCCGCCGACGGTGGCGAACTTGTCGATCGGCAGGGTGTTGAACTCGACGTTGCCGCCGGTCAGGTTGGGCGCCTGCTGGACGAAGTCGAGCAGGCGCCACTGATCGTCGATCACCACGTCCTTCTTGACCACGTTCAGCAGGTCCTGCATCTTGCCGAGGTCCCCGATCACGCCCTGCTGCTTGAGCTTGTACTCGACGGAGGCGATGAACGCCTGCTGCCGGTGGGTGCGGTCGAGGTCGCCGTTGGTGAGGTTGTGCCGCTGCCGGACGAAGGACAGCGCGTCGGCGGCGTTCACCTGGCTGACCCCGGCCGGGAGTTTCAGCCCGGTGCCGCCGCCGGGCCTGACCACGTTGCCCTTGCTGTCGGTGACCCGGGAGACGATCGGGTCGTCGACGGCCTTGTTCAGGCAGACCGGGATCGGTTCGAGCGCCTTGGCGATGTCGTAGAAGCCGATCAGGTTGACCTCGGCGAAGTGGTCGATCGGGATGTCGAGCAGCTTCTGCACGGTCTGGATGGTGGCGGAGCGCCCGGCCTCCCGGCTCTGCTGCTCCAGGTCGGCGCCCTTGAGCCCCTTGGCGCGCAGCTTCTGCTCGGCGGCGTCCTTGGCGTAGCCGTAGGCCTCCTTGACCTTGTGCATCCTGCCCTCGGTCCCGTCGGCGTTGTACGTCTGCACCCAGTCGTCGCGCGGGACGGACACCGCCTGGGCCTTCCCGCTGGGCGGGATGTGCAGCACGATCAGCGAGTTGGTGTTGTAGCCGCCGATCTCGCTGGAGCCGGCGTGCAGTTCGTCCTGGACGAACTCCTTGGGCAGGTCGGTGCCGTCCATGTTCTTCCGGCTGTCGAGGCCGATCAGCAGGATGTTGACGGAGGCGTCGAGGTGCTCGGGGGCGTTCTTCCTGGCCTGGTCGAGGGCGTGCGAGCGGCTGACGCCGTTGAGCTGGTCGGTGGTGTACCAGGCGAAGCCGCTGACGCCCAGGACGGCCAGCGAGAGGGCGCAGGCGGCGGTCCGGCCGGCGATCAGCCCGGGGGCGGGGCGGCGGCCGAGCCGGCGCGGGCCGCGTCGTTCAGCCACGGCGGGGCCTCCGGGCGCGGAGCGTGCGCACGCCGACGGCCAGCAGGGCGGCGGCGAGCGCGGCCAGCATCCACGGGAACTGGCCGCTGACCAGTTTCAGGCCCTCGGTGCCCAGCCCGGCGCCCCGGTACTTGTCGCCGCGCGCCAGGCAGTCGACCCCGCCGGCGACGGCCAGCGTCACCACGGGGGCGCCGCTGACCACCCACCACCAGCCGGCCCGGCTGCTGACCAGCGCGGCCAGAGCGGCGCCCAGGACGGCGCAGGCCGCGTAGACCGGGCCCAGGCCGGGGGTGAGCAGTTCGTCGGCGAGCGCGCCGAGCACCGGCAGGCCGAGGGCGGGCAGGACGGCGGGCATCCGGTTCGACCCGGCGGCGGCCCCGTTGCGGGCGCCCTCCCGGCGGGCCGGAGGACGACGGCGCGGGGCGCTCCCGTCCGGCGCGGGCGCGCCGGCTGCCGGTCCGCCGCGCTCCGGTCCGCCGCGCTCCGGGCCCCCGCGCCCCGGGCCCCCGCGCCCCGGGCCGGCCGGTCCGGGGGTGCGCCGCCGCTCCCGGTGCGGGGTGCGCTGGGACGGGACGGGGTGGTCGGCCGTCTCCCGCTGGCCGGTCCGTCCGCGCGGCCCGCCCTGTTCGCCCGGCTCGTCCCGCCACAGCGGTGCGTCTCCGCGCGTGCCCGTCGGCCTTCGCCCCGTCATCGACACCTCTCGTCCTCCGCCGCGCCGCGCCTGCGGCGTCCGACCGTTCCGGGCTGACAGACGCGTGGCGCGGCCCCCCGGTTCCTCTACACGGCTGTAGAGGTTCGAGCGAAGCATACAAATCCGCTCCGGGTACGTAAGCTCGCCACAGGTCGCCACCCGGCACCGGGCGACATCCGACAGAACGCGACAACCCGGCGACAGGACACGGCCACCGGGCGTCCTCGGACCCGGCGGCCGGGACCGCGGGGGCGACAGCGGCGGCGGAGAGCGGCGGAAAACGACAGAAGGAGTCCTCCGGTGGCGGAACGCGGCGCGAAGTGGCCGTGGGTGGCGGTGGCCCTGGCCGTGCTGGGGATCTGGCTGTACGAGCGCGGCGGCGACCACACCCCGCCGCCCGACGCCGCCCCGTCCGCCCGCGCCACCGCCCCGGCCTCCTCCGGCGCGCCGTCCGGGTCGCCCGCGCCGTCCGGGTCCGCCTCCCCCACCGCGCGGGGCCCGGAGGACTACGCGCCGCCGCGGTTCGCGCCCGAGGTCGAGAAGTACGCGGCCGAGGCCGGGGTGAACCCGCAGCTGGTGATGGCGGTCCTGTTCAACGAGGCGTACAAGCCGCACGGGCCGGAGGTCGAGCGGGCCTGGCAGAAGATGAAGCCGGACGCCTCCTTCGGCATCGCCAACATGCACCGGGCGGCCTACGACGAGACCCGCCGCAACCGCCCGTTCGCCGACCGCCCGTGGGAGGACCTGCCGGACGACCCGGCGCTGGCCGTCCGCGCCGCCGCCTGGCACCTGCACGACCTGGGCGCCCAGCTGCCCGCCCACTGGTCCGGCTCCTACACCCGCGACGAGCTGATGGCCCTCGGCTACAACACCGGCGCCGGGAACATGCTCGCCTTCGCCCGCGGCGTCAACCCGGGCGCCGAGGCCCGCTCCTACCTGGACCGCCTGCACGACAACTGGGCCGAGTCCGCCGACGCCCTCGCCGCGCACTGACGGCCGGTCGGAACCGGGCGGCGGCACCCGGTATGCTGACGCTCCGTCAACCGCCGCCCACCGGAGGGTCACTGTGTCAGACGACCTGCTCATCGCCAAGATCAGCCACGGGTTCGACCACCTCGACGCCGACGGGGACGGGCGGCTCACCGAGCGCGACCACGTCCTGATGGGCCAGTCGGTGGCCCGCTCGCTGGGGCACCCGGCCGGGTCGCCCGAGGAGCAGCGGATCGTCGGGGCGTACGTGGCGATCTGGCGGGAACTGCACCTGCCGCACCTGGCGGCGGGCGCGGTGGCGATGGGACGGGCCGACTTCCTGGCCTCCACCGCCTCGCTGGCCGACGACCCGGAGGCCGCCGAGGCGGTCCTCGGGGCGCTCGGCCGGGCCTTCCTCGCGGTGGCGGACGCGGACGGCAACGGCGTGGTCGACGCGGACGAGTTCTTCGCCTTCCAGCACGGCCACTTCCCGCAGCTGCGGCGCAGCGACGCCGACACCGCCTTCGCGCACCTGGACCGCGACGGCGACGGCGCGCTGTCCGCCGAGGAGTTCGTGACCGCGATCATCGAGTACTGGACCAGCCGCGACCCGGACGCCCCGGGCAACTGGTGGACCGGCAGCCCGCAGGGCGACCCGGACCTCACTACGCTCTGACACCCCGCCGCGCGGAACCACCCGCCCGCGGCCCCACCGCGGCGGCGCGCTTCCCGGCGCCCCGCCGGACGGGGCTACGGGGCGCGGCGCCGTCCGGCGGGCACACTGGCGGCATGACCGCTTCCCGCGCCCAGGGCACGCCGCCCGACCCGCCACCGGACCACGACGAGGCGCACCACGGCGCGCTGGGCGGGCGGCTGAACTGGCTGCGCGCAGCGGTGCTCGGCGCCAACGACGGCGTGGTGTCGACGGCGGGCCTGGTGGTGGGCGTCGCGGGGGCGAACTCCTCGTCCCACGAGCTGCTGACGGCCGGTCTGGCCGGGCTGCTGGCGGGCTCGCTCTCGATGGCGGCGGGCGAGTACGTGTCGGTGAGCACCCAGCGGGACGCCGAGCAGGCGGCCCTGGCGATGGAGCGCCGGGAGCTGCGGCTGACCCCGGAGGCGGAGCTGGCCGAGCTGGCGGGCATGTACGAGGCGAAGGGCCTCGATTCGGAGCTGGCCCGGCAGGTGGCCGCGCAGCTGACCGCGCACGATGCGCTGGCCGCTCACGCGGAGACCGAACTGGGCATCGATCCGGACGAGTTGACCAACCCGTGGCACGCCGCGTGGGCGTCCTTCGCGGCGTTCACGGTGGGGGCGCTGCTGCCGCTGCTGGCGATCGTGCTGCCGCCGCAGTCCGCGCGGGTGTGGGTCACGGTGGTGGCGGTGCTGGCGGCGCTGGTGGTGACGGGCTGGTCGAGCGCCCGGCTCGGCGGGGCGGACCCGCGCCGGGCGGTGCTGCGCAACGTGCTGGGCGGCGGCCTCGCGATGGGCGTGACGTACGTGGTGGGGGTGCTGATGGGCGCGGCGGGGGACTGAGCCGGGGACACGGGCGTGCGCACGCGCGGGGGCCCGCGCCGGGGAGTTCTCCCGGCGCGGGCCCCGGTGGCGTCCGCCGGTGGCGGTGTCCGTCGGCGGTGCCCGTCAGCGGCGGTGTCCGTCAGCGGCGGTGCCCGTCGGCTCAGTAGCGCAGGTCGGCAGCGATCCGTCCGGCGTCGGAGAGGGTGCCGTCGGGGACGAAGCTGACGGTGGCGCCGGTGTCGAGGACGCGTTCGATGACCTCGTCGACGATGTCCTCGCGGGAGCCGGGCTCGCCCTCCTCGGCCGGGACCAGGTGGTCGCCGTCGTCGCGGACGGTGGTGCGGAAGTTCTCCTCGACCACCAGCAGGGCGATCCGGCCCTCGGCGGCGGTCTGCCAGACCTCGTCGAGCCCGGCGGCGAACGCCTGCCGGCCGCGGGCCTTGTCGAGGCGGGCCAGGGCCTCGGTGATCTCCTGGTCGGCGTGCGCGCGCAGGGCGGGCTCGACCACCTGGCGGACGGTCTCGGCGTTGCCCTGGGCGAGGCCGCCGTGCGGGATCTGCGAGGTGGTGGCCTTGGCGATCGGGCCGACGGCGTCCAGCAGGGCGAGCGCGGGGGCGTCGCCGACCACGTACAGCGGGCGGGGGTCGGCGGCGAGCACCTTGCCGATCGCCGTGTCGGCCTGGCGGAGGAAGGTCTTGGTCTCCTCGTCCTGGAAGGTGCTGGGGGTGTCGCCGATCCGCTCCTGGCGCTCGGGGTCGGGGTTGTCGTAGACCCGGACCAGCGGGAAGCCGTGGGAGGTCTCCTCGGTGACGCGCTCCTTGTCGCCGCCCCACAGGACCACCCGGTCGGCGGCGACCGCGAGCACCCAGTAGGGGCGTTCGGCGATCTGCGAGGCGACCAGGTTGCGGGTGAGGAAGGTGTCGGAGAGGACCACCCGGGCGGGGGCGGTACGGCCGAGTGACCAGACCTGGTGCTCGCCGGGCGCGACGAGGATCGCCAGGCCGTCCTCGGCGTGCACCAGGTCGACCTCGGCGAGCGCCCGGTCGAGCTGCTCCAGGACGTCGATCCGGTCGGCGCGCGAGACGTCGGGGTCGGCCTGGACCTTCTCCTTCGCCTCGGCCAGCAGGTTGCGCAGCCGGACCGGGTCCTGCCCGTTGTCCGGCTCGCGGCGGTGCGTGGGCATCAGGATGGACACCGCCGGATAGGAGCGGGGCCGGCGCAGCTCGGCGAGGACGGCGGGGCTGAGGGCGGGGTGCATGGAGACCCTTTCCGAAGGCGGCTCGGCCTTCTGTGCGTGGACGCGCGAAGCCTGGTTCTGCTCCCGAATGTCCCAAATGTACTCATTTGCCCGCGCGAGCGGCGACCCGCCGGACCGCCCACCGCCCCGTTCAGCCCCCTGCCCCGCCCCGCCCTGCGGCCGCCCGCCGTTCTGACGCCCCGTCCCCCGGGCTCTTCACCGCTCCGGACGGGCCCGGTCGCGCGGCGTGCGGCGGCCCGGCAGGGGGCGGGCGGAGCGGCGGACGGCTCGGCGGACGGCCAGGTGGGCGGCGAGCGCGACGGCCGCGCCGAGGGCGTAGCCGAGCAGGTCGGAGGCGTCGAAGGTGGTGCCGAGGACGAGTCGGGCGAGGCGGCTGCGGCGTCCGAGGTCGGCGGGCAGGCCGGTGAGCTGGAAGAGTTCCACCGCCCAGCTCGCGGCGAGCGCGGCGGCGCCGGCGCTCCGCGGGCCGAGGCGGGGCGCGGCGGCCATCAGCAGGGTGTACAGCAGCGCGGTGTACAGCGCCCCGCCGAGCAGCGCGGCCGCCCGGGCCGGTGCCAGGCCGGGCACGACCAGGCCGGACGCCAGCACCGCGACCGCCCCCGCCAGCCACCCGGCCCGGGCCCGCCACTCCCCCGGTTCCCTTGTCCCCACTCCCGCCGCCCCCTCCCGACTCCGCTCCCGTCCCGGCCCGGCCCTCCCGTGCGGGGCGGTGGCCCGGGTCCGCCCAGCCCATCACACGGGGTAGGTGCGGGCGGCGGCGGGGCCGGTCCTACGGTGGGGGCATGCGGACCATCGAGTTGACCTGCGATCCGGCGTTCGACCGGGCGGTGCGGACGGTGTGGCGGGAGTTGGCCGACGGCGGGGTGGACTCGCTCGCGGACAACCCGCACCCGACGCACCGCCCGCACCTGACCCTGGCGGCGTGCGGCGCGATCGCGCCGGAGCGGCTCGCGGAGATCGGCGAACTCCTGGGCGGAGCACTGCCGTTGGAGGTGCGCCTGTCGGGTCTGCTGTCGTTCAGTGCGCGCAGCCGCCGCCGGGTGCTGGCCTGGGGCGTGGTCCCGGTCCCGGCGCTGATCGACCTGCACCGCGAGGTGTGGCGGCTGCTGGCGGACGCCCCCGACCCCAACCCGCTCTACCTGCCCGGCCGTTGGATGCCGCACCTGGGCCTGACCCGCCGGGTCGAGCCGGACGGCCTGGCGCTGGCGCACCGCCTGCTGGGCCGCCACCCGGACCTGACCGGGGTCTTCGACGCGGCCCGCACCTTCGACGCCGAGGGCCAGCTGACCGCGCCGCTGCCCGGTTGAGCCGACGCGCAGTCAACTCCCTTTGTCCACATGGCCGTTCTCTTCTACCGCGCCGGGGCCGCCGCCAGCGCGGTGAAGAACGCCCGGACGTCGCGGGCGAACAGCTCGGGCACCTCCATCGCGGCGAAGTGGCCGCCGCGGTCGAACTCCGACCAGTGCCGGACGTCGTAGCGCCGTTCGACCAGCGGGCGCACGGCCAGGGTGATGTCGTGCGCGAAGACCGCGACGCCGAGCGGCACCGGGCAGGGCGTGCCGCCGCGCGGGGTCTCCCGGGTGAGGCGGGCGGAGGAGGCGGCGGTGGCGGTCAGCCAGTAGAGCGAGACGTCGGTGAGCAGGCGTTCGTCGTCCACGGGGGTGGCCGGGTCGGTCCACTGGGCGAACCGTTCGGCGATCCAGGCGAGTTGGCCGACCGGGGAGTCGGTGAGCGCGTAGCCGAGGGTCTGCGGGGTGGCGGCCTGGAGGGCCTGGTACGGGGGCCGGTTGGCCTGGAGGTGGCGGACCCGGTCGAGTCGGGCCTCGTCGGCGGCGGACAGCGGGCCGGCCTCCGGGTCGGGCGGCAGCGGCTGGTAGGTGACGTGCACGCCGACCACCCGCTCGGGGGCGTGCGCGCCGAGGGCGGTGGAGATGCCCGCGCCGAAGTCGCCGCCCTGGGCGCCGTAGCGCCGGTAGCCGAGGCGCTCCATGAGGGCGGCCCAGGCGCGGGCGACCCGGGGGACGTCCCAGCCGCGTTCGGTGGTGGGCCCGGAGAAGCCGAAGCCGGGGATGGACGGGACCACCAGGTGGAAGTCGCGGCGCAGCGGTTCGAGGACGTCCAGGAACTCCAGGAAGGAGCCGGGCCAGCCGTGGGTGAGGATCAGCGGGAGGGCGTCCGGGCGGTCGGCGCGCAGGTGCAGGAAGTGGATCCGCTGGCCGTCGATCTCGGTGGTGTACTGCGGCAGTTCGTTGATCCGGGCCTCGTGGGCGCGCCAGTCGTAGCGGGTGCGCCAGTGTTCGGCGAGCTGCCGGAGGCGGGCCAGCGGGAAGCCGTAGTCCCAGCCGGCGCCGTCGATCTCGTTGGGCCAGCGGGTGCGGGCGAGGCGGTCGGCGAGGTCGTCGAGGTCGGCCTGCGGGACGTGGATGCGGAAGGGCTCGATCACCGGGTTCCCCCTGGGGTGCGGCGGGTTCGGGTGCGGTGGGCGGCGCATTCGTTAGCGCCATAAACGTTCGTCGCACTAACGAAGGTAGACTGTTAGTGGCACTAACGCAACAGTGGAGGACCCGCCCATGAGCCCCGCCCCCGAGGAAGCCACCCCCGAACGGCTGCGCGCCATCCCCAGCCGCCTGCTGGCCGGGGCCGCCGCGGCCGCCGACCGGCTGGTGGCCGAGCGGCTGGCCGCCGAGGGCGCCCGCAAGTGGCACTTCGCGGCCCTGGTCGCGCTCGCCGAGACCGGCCCCGTCAGCCAGGCCGAGCTCAGCCGCCGCACCGGCATCTACCGCAGCGACCTGGTCGCCGTGCTGAACGAACTCGCCGACGCCGGCTTCCTGGTCCGCGACCCCGACCCGGTCGACCGGCGCCGCAACGTCATCACGCTCACCCCGGCCGGCCGGGCCCGGCTGCACCGGCTGGACGCCCTGGTCGACGCCGCCCAGCAGGACCTGCTCGCCCCGCTCACCCCCCACCAGCGCGCAGAACTCACCGCCCTGCTGGCCCGGTTGACCTCGTACCACCGCCCCGCGCACGAGGCCGACCACGGCTGAGCCGCCGCCCCTCCGAGCCGAGGGCCGGGGCGGCCGGGGGCACGGGAAGCACCGGGAGCGCCGCAGCGCGCCGAGGTGGCCGGGGGCGCGCGTCAGCTCCGGCGCGCGCTCCGGGCCGGGACGGCGAGGCGGACCGGCCGTTCGACGGGGGCGGCGAGCAGGTCGTCCAGCTGGCCGGTGACGGTGGCGCGCAGTTCGTCGTCGTCGGTGAACTCATGGTCCTGGAAGAGCGAGTGGCCGGTCCACATCAGGTTGGCGCAGATCCGGGCCGGGACCCGGCCGGTCTGCGCGCCGAGGCCGACCAGGGCGACCGAGGCGATGCTGCCGGGGGTGGCGGCGTTCTGCCGGTGGACGGCCTGGAAGGCGGCGGCGCAGGCCAGCGCGACGTTCAGGGTCTGGCTGACGTCCTGGCCGGAGGTGCGCATGGTGGGGGTGGAGATCAGGAAGCGGGGCACGGCCGCGCCGGAGGGCACGCACACCGCGCTGCCGACCCTCAGCTCGCCGCCGTGGCCGTCCCGGACGGCGCGCTGGACGCGCAGCTGGATGCCCGCGCCGAGGTGCCGCTTGATCACGGCGTCCAGCCCGCCGTCCATCCGGCCGCGGGAGTTGGTGGGGGTCACCCAGGCGTCGACGTCCACGTCCAGGATCGAGCCGGTGCGGACCTCGACGCCGGGGGTGTCGGCGAACGCGGCGCGCCAGGCGGCCACCACGTCGGGGTTGAGGTCGGTCAGCACCACGCGCAGCGGCTCGGGGGCGTGCTTGACGGTCATGCGGGCGAACTCCGTTCGGCCGGGGGCTCGTTGTCGGTTCCGACCCTATCGGCGGGCACCGACAGCCCCGGGCTGACGGTCTGTCGGCGGCCCGGTCTAACGTGATCTTCCGTTCGCGTCCCCCGCGTCCCTGCCGCCCCCTCGCCTTCGTTGGAGCACCGTCATGGCCGAGTCCACCCCGCCCCCCGCCGCCCCGGACGACCCGCTGGCGCTCGCCGAGCTGTTCGCGGGCGGCGGCGAGGACTGGCTGCCGGTGCTGGGGCCGGTGATCGCGCGGCACCCGGACGCGGCCTCGTTCATCGGGCCGGGCCGCCCGCAGGACGTGGTGCCGGTGCGGGAGTTGACGTTCCAGGCGCTGAAGCCGAACCCGCCGGGGAAGTGGAAGGTCGTGGTGTTCGGGCAGAACCCGTACCCGCGGTCGGAGAGCGCGACCGGCATCGCGATGTTCGACAACACCTTCCACGACTGGAAGGACAGCCAGTTCGGCCGGGTGGTGAGCATCCGCTGCATCATCAAGGCCGCGGCGATGTGGAAGTACGGCATCCCGAAGAAGACCCCGATCGCCGACCTGCGGGCGCTGCTGGCCCAGCATGGCACCGTGCAGCCGCCGGAGTGGTTCCAGGCGATGCTGACCCAGGGCGTGCTGCTGCTGAACGCGGCGCTGACGGCGAGCAGTGACGGTTCGACCGGCCCGGCGGCGCACACCGGGTTCTGGAAGCCGGTGGTGGAGAAGGTCGTGGAGGAGGTGCTGCGGGCCAAGCAGGAGGGCCCGGAGGAGGACCGCGGCGTGGTGTTCGCCTGGTGGGGGGCGCACGCGCGGGCGCTGAGGACGGTGGTGCGGCGGCTGGAGGGGAAGTACCCGGACGTGCGGGTGGAGCACATCGACCACCCGAACCCCGCCGCGCAGGGCGACGTCTTCTGCGACGGCGCGCACTTCGCGGCGGTGAACGCGGCCCTGGAGGGCCTGGGCGCGGACCCGGTGGACTGGCTGCCGAGCACCGGCTGGCAGGCCGCGGCGGCGGCCGAGGGCCGCACCGACGCGGGCACCGCCTCCCGGATGGGCGCGTTCATCGCCTCCACCATGGAGCTGCACCAGCTGTACCTGGAGCGGCTCGCCTCGGTGAAGGACGAGGGTCTCGAACTCCCGCCCGTCACCGGGGTGTTCGACCTGGAGCGGATGGGGTTCCGGGAGGCGGTGGAGCCGGTGGCGGCGCTGCTGCGCGGGCTGGAGCGGTGCGTCGGGTCGGCGCACGAGTTCGGCAAGCGGTACGCGGACGCGAGGGCCGGGGCGGGCACGGGCACGGGCACGGGCGCGCTGGACGCGGAGGCGGTCGCGGCGCTGCACCTGTACACCTGCGAGTCGTCGTTCTACCGGGAGCTGAACGCGGCGCTGCGGCACCCGGACCGGGCCGGGCTGACCCCGTACCTGCCGTACCTGCGGCTGCTGTTCGACGCGGTGGACCGGCTGCCGGCCCGCCCGGAGCCACTGTGGCGCGGCGTGGCGCTGGACCTGCGGGCGCAGTACCCGCTGGGGCGGACGGTCACCTGGTGGGGCGTGTCCTCGTGCACCTCGCGTCCGGCGGTGGCCCGTTCGTTCCTGGGCAGCCGGGGCCGGCGCACGCTGTTCGAGGTGCGTCCGGCCCGGGCGGTGGGCATCCGGGAGTTCTCGGCGTTCACCGAGGAGGAGGAGTTCATCCTGCTGCCCGGCACCCGGCTGACCGTCACGGACGTGGTCGCGGAGCGCGGCGGGCTGTGCACGGTGACGCTCACCGAGTCGGCGGAGCGGCCGCTGGTGTCCTGACCGGGCGGCTCGCGGCGTGCGCCGGGCCGGGGTCCGCCGCGGCGTCGCGGGCCGGTGCTCCCGGCGTCGCGGCCGGGGCGGCGTGGTGCGCCCCCCGGCCCGGCGTACGCCCCTTGTCCTGCCCCGTGCCGTCCCCGGGATCTTCCCTGACGGGGGCAGGTTTGATTGACTGCGCGTCATGACCTCCCGTGTGTTCGAGTCCGTGCCGCCCGATCCGATCGCCTACCTGGACCGGCTGGCCGTCTCCGAACTCGGCCGGGAGTACAAATCGGTGATGCTGGCGGCGCTGGCGGTGGAGCGCGGGCAGACGGTGGTCGACCTCGGGTGCGGCCCGGGCACCGACCTGCCCGCGCTGGCCGAGGCCGCCGGGCCGGAGGGCACCGTCCTGGGCGTAGACCACGACCTGGCGGCCGTGGACACCGCCGCCGAGCGGACCGCCCACCTGCTCCAGGTCGGCGTCCGGCTCGGCGACCTGCACGAACTCCCGCTGGCGGACGCGAGCTGCGACCGGGCCCGGACCGACCGGGTGCTCCAGCACGTCGCCGACCCGGGCCTGGCCCTGCGCGAGGCCCGCCGGGTGCTGCGACCGGGCGGCCTGCTGGTGCTGGGCGAGCCGGACTGGGGCACCCTGACCGTCGACCACCCGGACCCCGCGCTGACCGCCGCCTACACCCGGTACGTCACCGACCAGGCGGTGCGCAACGCCCGGATCGGCAGCCAGCTCCCGCGCCTGGCCGCCGACTCCGGCCTCGACGTGGTGGACGTCCGCCCGCTCACCCCGGTCTTCCGCGAGGTCTCCACCGCCGACCGCGTCCTGGGCCTGCAACGCGTCACCCGCCGGGCCGTGGCCGCCGGCTACTTCTCCCCCGACGACGCCGACCGCTGGCTCACCCACCTCGCCACCGGCACCTTCCTGGCCGCCGTCACCTTCCACGTGGTCACCGCCCGGGCCTGAGACCGAGGGCCCGCCCGGGCCCGGGGTCCGGCTGTGGACCGCCGCGGCGGTCCGCTCCGGCGGGCCGCTCCGGCGGGCCGCTCCGGCGGGCCGCTCCGGCGGGGGTTCAGCTCCCGCCCGCGGCCTCGATCTCCCGGATCAGGCGCTTGAGTTGGGCGACCTCCTCGCGCAGGGCCCGTTCGCCCTGGGGGGTGAGGGTGACCCAGGTCCGGGGGCGGCGGCCCTCGTAGCCCTTCTCGATGGCGACCAGCCCGGCCTTCTCCAGCACGGTGAGGTGCTGGCCGAGGTTTCCGGCCGTCAGGTCGAGGGTGGTGCGCAGGAAGCCGAACTCGGCGCGCCGGGCCTGGTGGGCGACGGTGAGGATGCCGAGGCGGATGCGCTGGTGGACGGTGTCGTCGAGGGCCTTGGCGGGGTGCTGGTCGGCGGCCTCCCCCGATCCCGCGTCGGCCCCCGCGTCGGCCCCCGTGTCGGCCCCGGCACCGACTCCGGCTCCGGCTCCGGCTCCGGGACGGGTTCCGGCCGGGCTCACGCGTCGGCCTGCGGGCGGGCGCGGCGGGTGGCGAGGCCGAACAGGAGCGCCCCGGCGAGCAGGTAGAGCGCGGGGAGGGCCAGCCGGGACGCGCCGGACCAGGGACCGGCGGCCAGGCCCCACCAGCCGGAGGTGACGGGGGCGAGTTCGAGCAGCAGGTAGCCGAGGGCGAACAGCAGCAGGGCGCGGCTGCGTTCGATCCGGGCCAGCACCAGCAGCGGCACGCCGATCGCGGCGGCCCCGCCGAGGAACTGCTGGAGCAGCAGGGTGCCGCGCGCGTTCGCGGCCAGGTGCCGGCCCCAGAGCTCCAGGTCGGCGCCCGGCCCGGGCTGGGAGGCGCCCCACCAGGTGGTGGCGGTCAGCGCGACGACGGCGGCCAGCCCGGCCAGCACGTACGGGCGGACGGGGGTGCCGACGCCGCGGCGGCGGGAGCGGTGCAGGTACCACCAGGCGGTGGCGGCGTAGGCGGCCAGCAGGCCGACCGTCCAGTAGAGGGGCGAGCCCTGTCGCATCGCGGCGCAGAGCCCGCCGGGGGCGGCCGGGCCGCCGGGGCAGGGGACGGTCTCGCGCCGGAAGGTGAGCCGGTCGACCAGGATTCCGCCGGTGGTGAGCAGGCCGAACAGCAGCAGCGGGATCCACGCGTCGCGCTGGACCGCCCGCACCCGGCGGGTCAACTCGCCGAGGCCGGACAGGACTTCACGAGGGGTGCCGGGCAGCGGCACCGAGGCGTCTGTCATGCAGCAAGCTTTGCATCACAGACCTGTTGCCGCAAGAGAGTCAGTGCGACCGGCCGCCTCTCGTCCTTGGCGACCGGGTGACCGGGCGGCCCGGCGGCCCCGCGGCCCGGCGGCCCCTCAAGCCCGGCAGGACCGCCAGGACCGCCAGGACCGCCAGGACCCGCGACCCGTCAGGCCCGGCCCAGGGCGCGGTCGACGGCGATCTCGATCACCACCCGCTCGGGGTTCTCCCGGGGCTGCCGGTAGCGCTCGGTGTAGCGGCGCTCGGCGTCGGCGACGGAGGCGGCGTCCTGCCGGATCACGGCCCGGCCCTCCAGGGTGGCCCAGCGGGCCCGGTCGACCTGGCAGAGCGCGACCCGCTGCCCGGCCTCGCCCGCGGCGAGCACGTTGCGGACCTTGCGGCTGTCCCCGCTGCTGATCACCCGGGCGGTGCCGGTCTCCGGGTCGAAGGTCGCGCCGACCGGGACGACGTGCGGGGTGCCGTCGGGGCGCAGCGTGGTGAGGGTGCACAGGTGGCGTTCGCGCCAGAAGTCGAGGTAGGCCGGGTCGAGGTGGTGGATGTCGTGTGCCATGTCGGCATGCTACGGGCGGCCCCGCCGGGCCCGGTGGACGGACCCGCCCGCGTCCGGACCGGCCCGGCCGGGTAGCGTCACCGCTGGTGGGGGCGGTCCCCGCCGCGGTCGGAGGGGAGTGCGGGTGTCGGCGGTGGAGGCGTGGGCGGAGGATCCGGCGGCTTCGGAGGCTCCGGGGGCCCCGGGGGTGGCGGACCGGTTCGGGGGCCCGGCGGGTGCGGGGCCGGTGGCGGTGGTGGAACTGCCGTCTCGGTCGCGGGAGTTCGCGGTGGAGGGCTTCGCGGGGGACGCCTCCGCAGTGCCCGCCCGCCCGTCGGCGGTGCTGCTGGAGCTGGACGCGGTCGCGCGCGGGGAGGGTCCGAAGCGGCGCGGCAAGCTGCTGCGCGAGCGGGTGCCGCTGGAGTCGCACGCGCGGCTGGTGCTGTCGGCGTCCCGGCCGGAGGTGGTCGCGGCGGTGGAGTCGGCGAACGCGGGACGGCTGGCGCACCTGGTGCCGCTGCGGGTGGGCCGGATGGCGGCGTCGCCGTTCGCGTTCCTGCGCGGTTCGGCGGGCCTGATGGCGCACGACCTGGCGACCACGCCGGTCAGCGGTGTGGCCGCGCAGCTGTGCGGGGACGCGCACGCCGCCAACTTCGGCCTGTACGGGGACGCCCGGGGCCGGCTGGCGCTGGACCTGAACGACTTCGACGAGACGGTCTCCGGCCCGTGGGAGTGGGACCTCAAGCGGCTGGCGGCCAGCCTGGTGCTCGCGGGCCGGCAGGCCGGGGCGGACGAGTCCGCCTGCCGGCAGGCGGCGTTCGACGCGGCGGCGACCTACCGGCGGACGGTGCGGCGGCTGGCGAAGCTCCCGGCGCTGGACGCCTGGAACGCCTGGGACGCCATCGCGGACCACCAGTTGGTGGAGTTCGCGGGTGCGCACGAGCTGAGCGAGCTGCTGGCGGCGGTCTCGGCGAAGGCGCTGCGCAACACCGGGGCGAAGTTCGCGGCGCGCTCCACCGTCCTTACCGGGGAAGGGGGTTGGCGGTTCGTCGCGGCGCCGCCGATCCTCATCGAGGTGACGGACCGTCAGGCTGAGCTGGTGGCGGGGTCGTTGGCGTCCTACCGGCACACCGTTCCGGCGGAGCTGCACCCGCTGCTGGCCCGGTTCCGGGTGCAGGACGTGGCGTTCCGGGTGGTGGGCACCGGCAGCGTCGGCACCCGCTCGTACGTGGTGCTGCTCACCGACCGCCGGGGCGGGCCGCTGGTGCTGCAGGTGAAGGAGGCCCGGGCGTCGGTGCTGCTGCCGCACCTGGTGCGGGCCGGGTTCCCGGTGCCGCCGGAGGGCGGGCACGAGGGGCGGCGGGTGGTGCTCGGGCAGAAGCGGATGCAGGTGGTGTCCGATCCGCTGATGGGCTGGACCAGTGTCGCCGGACTCCCCTACCAGGTACGGCAGTTCCGCAACCGCAAGGGCAGTGTCGACCCGGCCGCGCTGTCGCCCGCCCAGCTCGACGACTACGGCCGCCTCACCGGCGCCCTGCTGGCCCGCGCCCACGCCCACACCGCGGACGCCGCGCTGATCGCCGGTTACTGCGGCAAGGACGACCGCCTGGACGACGCCGTCGCCCGGTTCGCGGTCGCCTACGCCGACCGGTCGGAGGCCGACCACGCGGCCCTGCTCGCCGCGATCCGCACCGGCCGCCTCGCCGCGGAGCCCGCGCCGGGCGCGTGAACCGGCCGCCGGGGTGGCGGCGATCACGGCGGTCCCACGTGTGCGCACAATGGGAGCATGCGCATACGTGAGGCCCGGGCCGGGGAACTGCCGCTGCTCCAGGAGATCGAGCGGGCGGCCGGACGCTGCTTCCGCGAGGTCGGCATGGACGTGATCGCGGACGACGAGCCGCTCTCGGTCGAGGAGTTGACGGCGTTCCTGGACGCGGGCCCGGCCCTGGTCGCGGTGGACGGCGCCGACCGCCCGGTCGGCTACCTGATCGCCGAGCGGATCGACGGCGCGCTGCACGTCGAGCAGGTCTCGGTGCACCCCGCGTACGCCCGCCGGGGCATCGGGCGCGACCTGCTGGAGCACCTGGCCGCGTTGGCCGCCGCCGAGGGGCTCCCGGCGCTGACCCTCACCACCTTCGCCGAGGTGCCGTGGAACGCCCCGTACTACGCCCGCTGCGGTTTCCGCCCGGTGCCACCGGACGCGCTCGGGCCGGGCCTGCGCGAGGTCCGGGCCCGCGAGGCGGCCCACGGCCTGGACCGGTGGCCGCGCCTGGTGATGCGCCGCGACCTCTGACGCCCCCGCCCGGGTGCTCCCGGCCCGCCGGTCTTCCGGGCGCGGGCAGGCGGGGGGCGCTACCACCGTCCTGGCGCATGGACCCAGAAGTGCCGCTGCCCGTCGGGGAACCGCGGGGCGGGGAACCGCCGTTGGCGCGCGAGGTGTACCCGGAGCTGGTCCGGGAGCTGGTCGCGCTGCCGGCGGCCGAGGGCGAGTCCTGGCCGGTGCTCGGTGTCCGGGACGTCCGGCTGGTCGCGCCGTGCCCCTGCCGGGACGACCTCTGCCAGAGCTTCGCCACCGCCGCGCACGACCCCGGCACCCCGTACGGCCCGGGGCACCGCTGCGTGCCGCTGCTGTCGGAGCGGGGTGAGCTGGTCCTCGACGTCGCCGACGGGCGGATCGTGCACGTCGAGGTGCCGTTCCGCCCGCCGCTGCACGACGCCCGACGCCCGGCGGCGGGCGGCGGGACCGGTCGTCGGCTGATGCCGGGGCCGGCCGTCGGCTGATGCCTGGGCCGGTCGCCGGCTGGCACCGGCGGAAAACCCGTGGCCCGGGTCGGCGGCGGCAGGGCAGGATCGCGGGCATCTCCCCCACCGGCACCGGCCCCACCCTGCTGCTCGCCCCCCGGATCAACGAGACCGGCCTGCAGCTGCGCACCGCCGCCGGGCGGCGCGGGCTGCGGGCGTGCACGGCGGCGTCCTGGCGGGCACCGCGGGAGTTGGCGGGGGCGCGGGTGCACCTGTACGGCGGGCCGCTGTTCGCCGACGCGGTCGGGCGGGAGCTGGGGGTGGCCCCGCTGGAGCCGGTCCAGGGCTGGCTGGCCGCGCTGCCGCGCGAACTGACGCTTCGCCGGGTCGAGTTGACGACGCTGGCGGAGGCGCGCGGGCGGTCCGGCCCGGCCTTCGTGAAGGCCCCGGCGGACAAGCACTTCACCGCCCGGGTGTACGGGGACGGCCGCGGCCTGCCCGGGCCCGAACTGCTGGACGACGGCACGCCGGTGCTGGTCAGCGAAGTGCTCCGGTTCGAGGCCGAGTTCCGCCTGTTCGTGCTGGACGGCGCGGTGCGCGCCGCGTCCCGCTACGCCCTGGGCGGTGAACTCTCGGTCGCTGCGCCGGAGTCGGACGCCCCGGAGCTGTCGGCCTTCGCCGCCGACGTGCTGGCCGCGGCCACCGGCCCCGCCGCGCTGCCGAGCGCCGTCGTGGTCGACCTCGGCCGCACCGAACGCGGCTGGGCCGTGGTCGAGGCCAACGCCGCCTGGGCGAGCGGCGGTTACGCCTGCGACTCGGACGCCGTGCTGGACGTGGTGCTGCGCGCCGCCGGTCCGCTCGCCGGACTCCCGGCCGCCGACCGCCCGTTCCTGCGCCCGCTGCCCGAGGTGGTCGGCTGACACCTCCCCGCCCTGAACCGAACTCTCCTACTCGGCAGGCCACTTGACCGCCCGCTCGGGTGCGCGGCGGCCGTGGGCGGGGAAACTCCGGTGCGCCCGGGGCGGGGGTGGGTGAGGATGACCGCCATGAGCACTTCTCACCTCACCCACATCACCGAGCCGCCGGGCGTCGCCCCCGGCACGGGCTACACCCAGGTGGTCACCGGGACGGGCCGGCTGGTCCAGGTCTCCGGGCAGGTCGCGTTCGACGAGCGGGGCGACCTGGTCGGCCCGGGCGATCCGGCGGCGCAGGCCCGGCAGGTGTTCGAGAACCTGCGGCGCTGCCTGGCGGCGGCCGGGGCCGACTTCTCGGACGTCGTGAAGTTCACCGTGTTCGTCACCGACGTGGCGTACCTGCCCGCGATCCGCGAGGTCCGGGACGAGTACGTCGACACCGCGCGGCCCCCGGCGAGTTCGGCCGTCCAGGTCGCGGCGCTGTTCCGGCCGGAGGTGCTGATCGAGATCGAGGCCCTGGCCGTCGTCGCCGACCGAGCCGCCGCCACCGGCTGAGCGACCGTCACCGGCCGAGCCACCAGCTCCCGCCGCGGGCCGGGGACGGGAACCCCCGGCTCCCGGACCCGGCCCCCGATCCGCACCAACATCCGCTCCTCGAACACCAGTTGGAGGATCTCCGGGTCCGGCGGTGGCTGATTTGCGTTCTACTCCCGGGCGGGGTCGGCCGCATACGGTCGGGGGACGAGGAGCCGCCGCCCGGCGGCGTCCTCGGCCCGTGCAGGTGCCTTGCAGGAGGACGGATGACCACCGACGCGACCACCGACGCGACCGCCGCCACCACCGGAGCCCCCGGCACGCCGCCGCTGGTGCCGCTGCACTGCCTGCTGCGGGCCGAGGCCGGCCCGCCCCGGCTGGCCGCGCTGCCGACCGGGACGCCGGTGTGGGTGCTGACCCGGCACGCGGACGTCCGGCAGGCCCTCGCCCACCCGGACCTGGGCCGGGCCACGCTGTACGCGCCGGACGCGCCGCCGACCACCCTGACGCCGAACATCCTGGACGACCCGTCCTCGATCCTGAACAGCGACGGGCCCGACCACCAGGCGATCCGCCGCACCGTGCAGCGCGCGTTCACGCCGCGGGCGATCGAGCGCTGGCGGCCCTGGGTGGACGGGGTGGTGCGGGAGCTGGTGGACGGCCTGGTCGCCTCGGGGTCGCCGGTCGAGGTGATCGGGGCGCTCACCAAGCCGCTGCCGGTGCGGGTGATCAGCCGGCTGATGGAGCTGGAGGGGCTGGACACCGAGCGGCTCGGCTACTGGAGCGACCACGCGCTGTCCACCACGGCGTACGGCGCCGAGGAGATCCGGGCCGCGATCGAGGAGTTCGGCGCGTTCGGGCAGCAGTTGGTGCAGGAGCGGCGCGAGAACCCGGGCGAGGACCTGGTCAGCTCGCTGGTGCTGGCCGCCGACCGGACCGGCGGCATGACCGAGCGGCAGATCACCTCGCTCACCATCGGGCTGGTGATCGCCGGGCACGAGACCACCATGACCAGTTTCGGCAACGCCCTGGTCTACCTGCTCGACCCCGAGCGCGCCGAGCAGCCGGAGCACGCCGGGGCCTGGCGGCGGATCGGCACCGACCCGGCGGCGGCGGTCGCCGCGACCGAGCAGATCCTGCGCACCGTCCCGCTCGGCGACCGCACCAACGCGCCGGGCGCGCTCCGCCGGGCGACGGCCGACCTGGAGATCGGCGGCGTGACCATCCCGGCGGGCGCGATCATCGCCGCCGACACCACGGCCGCCAACGCCGACCCGGAGGTCTACCCGCCGGGACCGCTCGACCTGTTCGCCCCGCTCGGCACCCCGTCGCTGACCTTCGGCGCCGGTCCGCACCACTGCCTGGGCGCCTGGCTGGCCCGGATGGAGCTCGAACTGGGCCTGCACCACCTCGCCCGCGCCCTGCCCGAGCTGCGCCTGGCCACCCCGGTCGACCGGATCGAGTGGCGCACCGGCCTGCTCACCCGCAGCCCGCTGCGCCTGGAGGTGACCTGGTGAGCGACGCCCCGCAGCTGGTCGTGACGGTCGACCGGGTCCGCTGCATCGGCAGCGGCCTGTGCGCCCGCACCGCCCCCGCCGACCTCGCCCTGGCCCCCGACGGCCGGGCCACCCCGGTCCGGCCGTCCACGGCGGGCTCCGAGCAGCTCACCGAGGCCGCCGAGATGTGCCCGGTCGAGGCCATCACCGTCCGCGACGCCACCACCGGAGACCTGGTCGCCCCCGCCTGGTGACCCGCCGTCGGCCCCCGCGCACCAACGGTCGGCGCACCAACGGTCGGCACGGCGCGCGGGGCCGACGCGATGCCCGGGGCCGACGCGGCGCGCGGGGCCGGGCGGCGGCCCTCAGCGTCCTTCCGGGCGCGGTCCGAGTGCCAGTTCGCCGACCCGCTGGTCGCCGCTGGTCTCCCCGGTGGGGCGGAAGCCCAGGCGCAGGTAGAAGCGCTCGGGGCCGTCCTCGCCGACGTACCAGGTGGTGGTGAGCCGGGTGCCGCCGCGTTCGCGGATCTCGGCGGCCACCGCCTCGACCGCGAAGCGCCCGTAGCCGCGGCCCTGTTCGCCCGCCGCGATGGTGAGCCGCCACAGGCCCGAGCGGAGGTCGGCACCGGTGCCGTCGCCCGCGAAGTCGATGCCGAAGAAGGCCATCAGGAACCCGACCGCGCGGTCGCCGTCCAGGATCAGCCGCGGCCGGGCCACCCCGGGGTGGACGTACGCCTCGGCGAGCGACTTCACCACCGGCGCCACCAGGTGCTCCTGTTCCGGCCGGACCTTCAGGGCGAGCGCGGTGTCGAGGTTGGCGGCGGTGACCGCTTCCAGCCGGAGTGTGCTTGTCATACGGAAACCGTCATCAGCCGATCAACCGATTTCCCGCCCCGGAACGGCACGGCACGGCCCGGCACGGCACGGCCCGGCACGGAACCGCCCAGCCCGGAACGGCTCGGCCCGGAACCGCCCGGCCGCCCGGCCGCTGGGGCAAAACCTTGGTCAAACCCCCTGGACAGCAGGTATTTCCCGCTGCCATCCTCACCGCCGTGCTGATCTTCGTCATCCTGGCCCTGTTCCCGCTCGGTTTCTTCCTCTTCGGCCTCGCCCTGTTCACGGACTTCCGCGGCGTCGCCACCCACTACACCGCCCGCAACCGCGCGGTCGTCGAGGAGATGGCCCGCAACGGCCAGGACGCGCGCGCGTTCCTGGTGCTCGGCAACAACCGCCGGATGGGCCCGCTGCTGATGGTGCTGAGTGCCGGGGCGGTCGCCTTCATCGTCTTCCAGATGATCAGGATCGCGCAGGACGGCGGCTGACCGCGCGCCAGTCTCCCGTTCAGGCGGACTGGCGCTCGATCAGGGTCGGTTCGAACAGGACGGTGGTGGCGGCGCGGCCGGGTCGGGCCAGGTGGTCGAGCAGGACGCGGGTCATCTCGGCGGCCATCTCCTCGACCGGCTGGCGCACGGTGGTCAGGTGGGGGCGGCCGGCCGTCGCGGCGGAGGAGTCGTCGAAGCCGATCACCGCGATGTCCTCGGGGACGCGGCGGCGCTGCTCGGCCAGGACGGCCAGCGCACCCTGGGCCATCAGGTCGTTGGCGGCGAAGACGCCGTCCAGGTCGGGGTAGCGGCGCAGCAGCGAGGTCATCGCGCGCTCGCCGTCCTCGCGGGTGAAGTCGCCTTCGACGTGCGGGAGTTGGTGGATGCCGTGGTCGGCCATCGCCTCCCGGAAGCCGGACAGCCGGTCGCGGGCGGCGCGGACGCCGAGCGGGCCGGAGATGGCGGCGACCCGGCGGCGGCCGCGGGCGGTGAGGTGGTCGGCGGCGATCCGGCCGCCCTCGCGGTTGTCGAGGTCGACGCAGGAGAGCGAGAGCGGCGTCGGGGGGCGGCCGAACAGGACGGTGGGGATGCCGGCGGCGAGCAGTTGGGCGGGCAGCGGGTCGCGGCTGTGGGTGGAGACCACCATCGCGCCGTCGGCGTTGCCCTGCCGGAGGTAGGTGAGCGCCTTGTCGCGGGCCTCGCCGCTGTCGGCGAGCATCAGGACGGGGTGCAGGTCGAGCGGGCGCAGGCCGGTGAAGACGCCGCTGACGACGCGTCCGAAGAACGGGTCGGAGAAGATCTCGCCGCCGACGTGGTGGTCGGGGGTCTCGGGGGCGTCGCTGCCGGAGATCACCAGGGCGAGGGCGCCGGTGCGCCGGGTCACCAGGGAGCGGGCGGCGCTGTTGGGGACGTAGCCGGTGCGGGCGATGGCCTGGCGGACGGCTTCCTGGATGGCGGGGTCGACGTTGCGGACGCCGTTGATGACGCGGGAGACGGTGGCACGGGAGACGCCCGCGACCCGCGCCACGTCCTCCAGGGTGGTGGCGCGCTTGAGGGCTTCGCTGCTCATGAGGCCCTTTATAGCACGCTCGGAGAGCGCTCTCCCAACACGTTCCGAAGCGTGATCCGCGCCCCGGCCCGCCGGGTGCTCCGGCGCGCGCTGCGGCCCGCGACCGGGGACGGTCCCCCGGTCGCGTCCGGTCGGCAGCGGGCGTCCGCGTCCGGTCACGAACTGTGCTCCTTCCAGCAGATCATGACGGTGGTGGCGGTCATCACGGCGACGTCGGCCCGGCTGCGCGGGGGCGTGCCGAAGGTCTCGGGCAGCTTGGCGACGTCGACGGTGAGCACGAAGCCGTCCTTGCGGACCACGGTGGTGCCGTCGGCGCGCTTGTAGGCGGCCTCGCCGAGGCCGTTGAGGTCGGTGACGGCCCCGGCGCTGCCGCGCAGCCCGTCGTACTGGGCGAGCGCGGTGGCGGGGTCGGGGAGTTCCTTGACCGAGAGCGTCATGCTGCCGGCGGGGTAGTGGTACTCGCAGCTGTAGACGCGCTTCTCCCAGCTGGGGGCGAGCGGCCGGTCGATGTCGGTGCCGAGGGCGCCGGCGAGTTCCTGCCGGAAGTACGGGTTGCAGATCATCGAGGTGGCGTCGGAGGGCCGGTCGGACGCGGCGGCCCCGGCGGAGGCTCCCGCGGCGGCGGACGGGCTCGCGGGCGCGCCCGTGGCGGGGGGCGCGGCGTCGGAGCCGGGGCTGCCGGCTGTTCCACAGCCGACGGCGGTGAGCAGCAGGAGCAGCGCGGCGGTGCGGCGAAGCCTCATCGGTGGTCCTCCGTGGGGGTGGTGCGCGGGCCGGCCCCGCCGCCGGACGTGGGGGTCCGTGGCGGCGGGGCCGGTGTCGCGCGTTCGGGCTACGGCTCGGTGCTACGGCAGAAGGTACTGCTCGTTGAGCGCGGCGCCCTTACCGGGCTGGTTCTCGTCGTAGCCGCGGGCGTTGCACTGGAGACCGCCGACGATGCAGTGGTTGACCAGTGCGGCCAGGGTCGGCGCGTCCCAGGCGTTGAAGAAGTCGTAGTGGAAGGAGAAGCCCCGTCCGCTGGAGAGGTGGAGCTGGGCGAGGTTGTTCAGGTTGGCCGGGAAGGCCATCTTGAACTCGATCATCGGCAGCGCGACCGGGTGGTCGGCGGGGCAGACCCCGTCGATCGGGTAGGCCATGTGGCTCTTGTGGTCGGGCGTGTCGAGGTACAGGCCGTTCCAGCAACTGGGCGCCTGGAAGCGGATGTTGAGCGCACCGCCGCCGGGGCAGCTGGTGGGCAGGTCGGAGGTGTGGTAGCTGGTGCCGCACTCCCAGCCGGCCACGTACCCGGGGTGGGTGGTGAAGTCGGTGGCGCTGTCGTTGGGGCTGGCGACCAGGAACCGCAGGCCGGGCGGGAACGGCCGGACGGCGGTGTAGTCGTTGATCGCGCTCTTGTAGTAGATGGTCTGGAGGCCGACCGGGTCGACGGGGGTGTTCCCGTCGTACATGGTGGGCATCCAGTAGCCGGACTTGTCGCCGGGGGCGATGCAGGTGGTGCCGCCGGCCTGCAGCGAGGCGAGCGTGGAGTTGGCGTTGGTGGTGGTGTTGCCCATGAAGGTGTGCATGTGCGAGGCACCGGACTGGCCGGGGAAGACGATCGGGTCGTCCGGCAGGTCGTGGTTGGCGGTGCAGTTCGCCTGGAACTCGTGGAAGTAGGCGTGCGGCGGGTTCCCGGTGGCCGGGGTGGCGCCGGTGACCTGGGGGTTGGCCAGGACGTAGCCGTTGCCGGGCGTGGTGACCTGCCCGTAGACCTTGAACTCCTCCAGCGAGTACCCGTACTGGGTGCCGCGCTTGGTGAGGTTGAGCCGGATGTAGCGCCCGCCGGCGTTGAGGTCGATCTGCTCGGTGCCGCCGGTGCCGCCCGCCTTGGTGTAGACGGTGTTCCAGCTGGTGGCGTCGCTGCTGGTCTGCACCTGGTAGCCGCTGGCGTACGCGGCCTCCCAGTCCAGTTCGACGTGGCTGATGGTGGCCGTGCCGCCGAGGTCGATCTGGACCCACTGGGAGTCGGTCCAGGCGCTGGCCCAGCGGGTGGCGAGGTTGTTGTCGGCGACGGCCGCGGCGGGGAAGCTGGCGCTCTCCACGGACGAGGCGGTGACCGGCTTGGACTGGCTGATCAGCGGGTCGGACGCCGCGGCGGCCGACTGGGTGAGGACGCCGCCGGTGAGGGCGCCGGCCGCGAGGATCGCGGCGACGGTCCCGGCGAGTGCGGTGCGGTGGGGCGCGCCGCGGGACGTGCGGTGTTTCATCGGACCTCCGGATGAGGAACGGTGGGTGGGGGGACCCGGTGCCGCGCGGCGCTCCCTGCCGCGCGGCACCGGGGGCTCATCGGGGGGGCGTCCGTTCCGGTGGCACGGGCCGGACGCCCCCTGCTCGCCGGTGCCGGGTCAGGCGTAGACGCCGAACTCGTACAGCGAGTCGCCGTAGGCGGTGCCGCGCTGGGTGATGTTCACCCGGACGTAGCGCCCGCTGCCGTTGACGTCGAAGTCGTCGATGCCGCCGGTGCCGTTGGCCTGGGTGTACACCGTGGTCCAGTTGGTGCCGTCGTTGGAGGTCTGCACCTGGTACGCCTTGCCGTAGGCGGACTCCCAGCCGAGCTGCACGTGCTTGAACGAGGTGGTCTGGCCCAGGTCGACCTGGATCCACTGCGGGTCGGCCCACTCGCTGGCCCACCGGGTGGACCAGTTGCCGTCGGTGGCGTTGGACGGCGGGTAGGGGGCGCCGTTGCCGACGGCCTGGTAGGTGGAGGCGGTGGTGGCCTTGCCCTTGGCGACGTTGGTGCCGCTCGGGGTCGGGGCGACGGTGCGGAAGGACTTCGACTCGATGCCGACGTTGCCGTGGCCGTCGTAGGCGTAGACGTAGACCTTCCAGACGCCGAGCGTCCTGGGCGCGGTGACGGTGAACTGGCCGTCGCCGGTCTGGGTGAAGCGGACCTGGCTGAAGCCGGTGCCGCCGTCCACGTACTTGGAGCTGTAGTACAGCTGGTAGCGGACCAGGTCGCCGTCGGGGTCGGTGGCGGGCGAGCCGAGCGTGAAGGTGCCGCCGGCCGGGACGTCGGTGGTCCGGCTCAGGGTGACGCTGTTCATCACCGGCGGGGTGTTGCCGCTCTTGGCGCTGCCGCCGTAGGACTTGGCGACGGAGTAGTACGCGGGCTGCTTCCAGCCGCCGGGGATCAGGTTGAACCAGGTGCCGCCGAAGTCGTTCTCGGTGCCGTAGTTGAAGATGGTGGCGCCGAGCGCGACGCCGGTGTGGCCGGCGATGCAGTTCCAGGCGCTGGTGTAGCCGTCGCGCTTCTGGGTGTCGGTGGGCTGGGTCGGGACGCCGTTGGCGTCGTTGGGGACCTCCCACTCGCCGGCGTCGCCGGTCTCGGTGACGATGTACGGCTTGGTGTAGCCGCCGTTGATCCAGTCCTGCTTGACGTTGCAGACCGCGCCGTAGGAGTTGACGGCCAGCAGGTCGAGGCTGGGGGCGTACTGCTTGTAGTACGTCCAGGCGCCGGTGTAGGCGTCGGTGGAGGTGACCGGGTGGTCGGGGTCGATGGCGTGGATGGCCTGGGTGACCTGCTCGACGAACTTGGCGTAGGCGACCCGCTCCTGCTCCACCGTGGCGCCGTTGTAGGCGTGGTCCTGGGTGGTGAGGATGACCTCGTTGCCGACGTCCCACATCAGGGTGCCGGGGTGGTCCTTGTAGGTGGTCACCCACTGCTTGATCGAGTCGAGGGTGCTGTTCTTGTAGGCGGTGTCGTTGACGTAGTCGGCGCCCTGGTTGAGCCAGAAGCCGTTGACCACCTTGAGGCCGTACGCGGCGGCGGCGTCCAGCAGCGGCTTGCTGCTGGCGTCGGTGCCCCAGGTGCGGACGGTGTTGACGCCCAGCGCCTTGAGGTCGCGCATGTGCGCGTCGGCGGTGGACTGGGCCGGGCCCCAGGTGACGCCCTTGAGCTGGTAGGGCTGGCCGTTGACGCTGAGCGCCCAGTTGCCCTGGCCGCCGGTGACCTTGACGGTGCTCTTGCCGGTGGCCGCGGGCGGGTCGGCGAGCGGGGCGGGGGCGGTGCCGGTGGTGGTGGCGACGGTGACGGCGCCGATGGAGAGCGCGCCGCCGGAGGTGGTGGTGGCGCTGGGCGTGGTGCAGCCGCAGACGCTGTCCGGGAAGGAGCCGCCGATGGCGAGGTTGAAGACCAGCTTGAAGCCGTGGTCGACGGCGTTCTTCCAGTCGGTGGTGCCGACCTGGGACTCGTTGACCTGCCAGATCTGTTTGCCGTCGAGGTACCAGCGGATCTGCTCGTCGCTGACGGTGCGGTCGATGACCTGGCTGTAGGTGTGGTAGTCGCTCTGGCAGCCGGGGCAGGAGGCGAGTCCGCTGGTCATGCCGTTGTACTCGTTGCAGTTGCCGCCGGGGGCGGTGCCGCAGTGCAGGGTGGCGGAGGTCTGGCTGCGGCCGTTGACGTCCTCGAGGATGTCGGTCTCGCCGGTGGCGGGCCAGCCGCCGCTGCGGTCGTTGGCGCCGATGGCGCGGAAGGACGGCCAGTAGCCGGTGGCGTCGGCGACGCCGGGCTGCTTGATCTGCGCGGAGATCAGCAGCTGTCCGCCGGCGGGGGCGGCGAAGTCGCCGCGCTTGCTCTCCACCCGGCCGGAGGTCCAGTTGCCCGCGCCGTCGCGCACGGCGGTCAGGTTGAGGTGGTGGTTGCCGTCGAGCGCGACGTTGGCGGGGTTGGCGGTGTCGGTCTGGACCTCGCCGGTGCCCCAGTGGGCGGCGCCGCCGGGCTCGGAGGTGCCGGTGCGCACCGTCCAGTTGGCGGCGGAGGGGGCGCCGCCGCTGCCGCCCGCGAAGTCGTCGCTGAACACGGTGGTCCAGTTGCCGGGCGGGGTGGTGCCGGTCGGCGGCGGGCTGGTCGGCGGGTTGCTGGTCGGCGGGTTGCTGGGCGTGCCGGTGGAGCCGCCGCCGGCGGTGAAGACCTGGAACTCCCAGACGGAGTAGCCGTAGCCGGTGGCCCGGGCGGTGCCGTACAGCCGGACGTAGCGGGCGGTGCCGGAGACGTTCTGGGTCTCGGTGCCGCCGGCGCCGTTGGCGGTGGTGTACGCGTCGGTCCAGGTGGCGCCGTCGGTGGACAGCTGGATGCGGTACGCCTTGGCGTAGGCGCTCTCCCACTTCACCGCGGTGCCGCAGACGTTCTGCGCGGAGCCGAGGTCGACCTGGAGCCACTGCGGGTCGGAGTTCGCCGAGGACCAGCGGGTGTTCGCGTCGCCGTCGACGGCGTTGGACGCGGGGGTGCCGTAGTTCTCGGTGCTGGAGGCGGTGGCGGCCTTGCCCTGGGCGGCGTTGGCGGTGCCGCAGCCCTGGGTGCCGCCGCCGTCGGCGCCGTAGACCTGGAACTCCCAGAGCGAGTAGCCGTAGCCGGTGGCCCGGGCGGTGCCGTACAGCCGGACGTAGCGGGCGGTGCCGGTGACCGGGACGGTCTCGGCGCCGCCGGCGCCGTTGGCGGTGGTGTACGCGGTGGTCCAGGTGGCGCCGTCGTTGGACAGCTGGATCTGGTAGCCCTTCGCGTACGCCGCCTCCCACTGGAGGGTGACGGAGCTGAGCGCGGCGGGCGCGCCGAGGTCGACCTGGAGCCACTGCGGGTCGGAATTCGCCGAGGACCAGCGGGTTCCGGTGTTGCCGTCGACGGCGTTGGACGCGGGGGTGCCGTAGTTCTCGGTGCTGGAGGCGGTGGCGGTCTTGCCCTGCGAGAGCAGGACGGGTGCGGCCTGGGCGCGGGTGGCGGGCAGCAGCAGGACCAGGGCCGCGACCAGCGCGGCGGCCAGGGCGGCCGCCAGGGTGCGGGTCGGGGGTGCGGTGCGGACCGGCCCGGTGGGCCGTGGGGTGCGCAGGGGCGGGGCGGGCATCGGGGCTCCCGATCGGGTGGGGTGGGGGCGGCACCGTCGAGGGCCGGTGCCCGGATCAGGGAGAGCGCTCTCTCACTACGCCAGTGATGGTTGCCCCGTTGTTTCATCCGTGTCAAGGGCGGCGACCATTGGTTCGCTGGCGAAACTCTGCCAAACCCCTAGTCCGCCAGTGATGTTCTACGTCCGGACCCCTTGACGGGACCGGGGTGGAGCGACCAAGCTCCGGTTGCCACCCCGGGAGAGCGCTCTCCCACCCGAGCGTCCCGGGGCTCACTCAGCCATCCCCCGCGAGGAGCCGTTCCATGCCCGTTTCCCTGCCCCGCACCGGCCCCAGAAGCCGCCGCCTGCTCGCCGGCTCGGCGCTGCTGGTGCTGGCCCTGACCGCCGTGACCTCCTGCTCCAGCAGCGGCGGCGGCTCGTCGGCGGACGAGGACCCCAACGCCAGGATCACCCTCACGGTGAACCTGTTCTCCGACTTCGGCTACGCGGACCTGTACAAGGAGTACGAGCAGGCCCACCCGAACATCACCATCAAGGAGAACCGCGCCGACATGGGCGCGCACCACCAGAACCTGCACGCCCACCTGATGGCCGGTTCCGGCACCGCCGACATCGAGGCGATCGAGATCGGGCAGGTGGCCGGCTTCCAGCCGGAGGCCGGGAAGTTCCTCAACTTCCTGGACAACGGCGTCAGCAAGGACCAGTGGGTGCCGTCCAAGACCGCGCCCGCCTCCAGCCCGGACGGGAAGGTGCTGTTCGGCCTGGGCACCGACATGGGCGGCATGGCGCTGTGCTACCGCAGCGACCTGTTCAAGGCCGCCGGGCTGCCCACCGACCGCGAGCAGGTCGCGGCGCTGATGAAGGACTGGCCGTCCTACCTGGCCGCGGGCAAGCAGTTCCTGGCCAACAGCCCGAACAAGGACGCCCGCTGGTTCGACAGCGGCGGCAACCTGTTCAGCGCGATCCTGGCCCAGGCCCCGCAGGGCGTCTACGACGCCGAGGGCAAGGTCGTGGTGACCTCCAACCCGGCCGTCAAGCAGTCCTTCGACCTGGTGGCCGGCGCGATCAAGGACGGCGAGTCGGCGGGCATCCAGGCGTTCACCCCCGCCTGGGACACCGGCTTCCAGAAGAGCCAGTTCGCCACCGTCGCCTGCCCGGCCTGGATGAGCTACGAGTTCAAGGCCAACCCGCCCACCGACGGCGGCACCTGGGACCTGGCCCGGATTCCCGGCGGCGGCGGCAACTGGGGCGGCTCGTACCTGTCGGTGCCGAAGTCCGGCAAGCACACCAAGGCCGCCGCCGAGCTGGCCAAGTGGCTGACCGCGCCCGAGCAGGAGGCCCGGCTCTTCAAGGAGAAGGGCTACTTCCCCTCCGACCAGGCGCTGTGGACCCAGCCCGACATCGCCGAGCACACCGACCCGCTGTTCAACAACGCGCCCACCGGCAAGATCTTCTCCCAGTCGGCCCGGGACCTGAACCCGCAGCCGCTCGGCGCGCACGGCGCGGAGATCGGCACCGCCCTGGGCAACGCGCTGACCTCGGTCGAGCAGGGCCAGGCCGACCCGGAGGGCGCCTGGAAGAAGGCCCTCGCGGACGTCGACAACATCGTCAACTGACGCTCCGCCCCCCGTAGCCGCGGTGCCGGTGCGGACCTGACGCCGCACCGGCACCGCGATCACCCCTTCTCCCCCGCCCCGCCGCTTCTGCCCCTGGGAGCTCCCCTTGGCCGCATCGACCGCCGCCGCGCCCGGCGCCCGCGCCCCCGCCCGCACCGCCGGCCACCGCTGGCACCGGCTGGACCGCACCGTCTCGCCCTACCTGTACCTCTCCCCGTTCTTCCTGGTCTTCGGCGTCTTCGGCCTGTTCCCGATGCTGTACACCGGCTACGTCTCGTTCACCGGCTGGCGCGCCGACCGCCCCGGCAGCTCGGGCGACTGGGTGGGGTTCGAGAACTACCGCAAGCTGCTGGACGACCCGTTCTTCTGGAACGCCGTCAAGAACACCCTGGGCATCGGCGTGCTGGCCACCGTCCCGCAGCTGCTGCTCGCGCTGGGCCTGGCCCACCTGCTGAACTACCGGATGCGCGGGCGCACCCTGCTGCGGCTGGGCGTCCTGCTGCCGAACGTCACCTCGGTGGCCGCCGTCACGCTGATCTTCGTCCAGCTGTTCGGCCGCGACTTCGGCATGATCAACTGGTTCCTCTCGCTGTTCGGCGTCGACCACGTCGACTGGCAGGCCGGCACCCTCTCCTCCTGGACGGCCATCGCCTCGATCGTGACCTGGCGCTGGACGGGCTACAACGCGCTGCTCTACCTGGCCGCGATGCAGTCCGTCCCGTTCGAGCTGTACGAGGCGGCGGCGCTGGACGGGGCCGGCCGCTGGCGGCAGTTCCGCTCCATCACCGTCCCGATGCTGCGGCCGACGATCCTGTTCACCGTCATCGTCTCCACCATCGGCGCGCTCCAGCTCTTCGGCGAGCCGATGCTGTTCAGCCAGCAGCAGGACCCGACCACCGGCGGCTCCCAGCACCAGTTCCAGACCCTGGCGCTGTACTCCTACAACCAGTTCTGGGGCCGCTTCAAGTACGGCTACGGCGCGGCCATCTCCTGGGCGATGTTCCTGCTGATCGTGCTGGTGGCCGCCGTCAACTTCCTGGCCGCGCGCCGGATGCGAGGTGCCGAATGACCACCACCGCCCCGGCTCCGGTCCCCCCGGTCCCGGCCCCGGCCTCCCCGGCGCCCCGGCGCCGCCGACAGCGGAGCAACCGGCAGCTGACCGCCGGGCGCGGCGTCTACGTCGTCCTCGGCGTCGCCGTCCTGCTCTCGCTCTTCCCGCTGTACTGGACGCTGGTCGCGGCCTCCCGCACCAACACCGAGATCCACCGGATGCCCCCGGTGCTGCTGCCCGGCGGCCGGCTCTGGCACAACCTCACCCAGGTGTTCGCCCAGACCGACCTGCGCCTGGCCATGGTCAACTCGCTGATCGTGGCCGGCACCGTCACCGTCAGCGTGGTCCT
Organism: Kitasatospora sp. NPDC088783; assembly: GCF_044750705.1. Classification (NCBI taxonomy): domain Bacteria; kingdom Bacillati; phylum Actinomycetota; class Actinomycetes; order Kitasatosporales; family Streptomycetaceae; genus Kitasatospora; species Kitasatospora sp. NPDC088783. Next base: position 781,154 of record NZ_JBIVKJ010000002.1, on the reverse strand, counting down.
GACCAGCACCCTGGGCGGCTTCGCCTTCGCCAAGCTGCGCTTCCCCGGCCGCGGCCCGCTGCTCGCCTCGGTGGTCGCCACCATGATGGTCCCCACCCAGCTCGGCATCATCCCGCTCTACATCATGATGGCCAACTGGTTCCACTGGGCCGACCACCTCCAGGCCCTGATCGTGCCGGCCGCCGCCAACGCCTTCGGCCTGTTCTTCATGCGCCAGTACCTGATCGGCGCCGTGCCCGACGAACTCCTGGACGCCGGCCGGATGGACGGCTGCACCACCCGCGGCCTGGTCTGGCACGTCGTGCTGCCCGCCGCCCGCCCCGCGATGAGCGTCCTGGGCATGCTCACCTTCATGGCCGCCTGGAACGACTTCTACTGGCCCAAGGTCGTCATGACCCAGCAGAACCCCACCGTCCAGCTCACCCTCTCCGAGCTGGCCAGCGGCTACATCAAGGACTACTCGCTGGTCCTCACCGGCGCCCTGGTCGCCAGCGCGCCCGTCCTGGTCGCATTCCTCCTGATGGGCCGCCAGATCATCGACGGCATCATGCAAGGAGCCACGAAAGGATGACCCAGCTCTCCATGCCACCTCAACTCACTTCGCCCGCGGCCCAGTCGGCGCCCCCGGCGCACCACGTGCTCGACCTGGAGCGCAAGGCCCGGCTGGTCTCCGGCGGGGACACCTTCCGGACCAGCGGGGAGCCGGCCGTCGGGATGCACCCGATCGTCTGCTCGGACGGGCCGGTCGGGGTGCGCGGCGAGCGCTGGGACGAGGCGGACACCGCGCTGCTGCTGCCGTGCGCGACCGCGCTGGCGGCGTCCTGGGACGAGGAACTGGTGTCCCGGATGGGCGGGTTGCTGGCGGCCGAGGCCCGGCGCAAGGGCGTGCACGTGGTGCTGGCGCCGACGCTGAACCTGCACCGCTCGCCGCTGGGCGGGCGCAACTTCGAGTGCTTCTCGGAGGACCCGCTGCTGACCGCCCGGATCGGGGCGGCGTACATCGCGGGCGTGCAGGGCGGCGGGGTCGCGGCGACCGCGAAGCACTACGTGGCGAACGACTCGGAGACCGAGCGGCTGACGGTGGACGCCCGGGTGGACGGGCGCACCCTGCGCGAGGTGTACCTGGCGCCGTTCGAGGCGGCGGTGCGGGCCGGGGTGTGGGCGGTGATGTCGGCGTACAACCGGGTCAACGGCACCTCGATGGTCGAACACCCGCTGCTGGCCGAGCCGTTGAAGGGCGAATGGGGCTTCGACGGGCTGGTGGTCTCCGACTGGGGGGCGGTGCACGAGGCGGACGGGCCGGGCGCGGGGGGCTGCGACCTGGCGATGCCGGGGCCGAACCCGGCCTGGGGTCCGGCGCTGGCGGCGGCGGTGCGGGCCGGGCGGGTCCCGGCCGCGGTGCTGGACGACAAGGTGGAGCGGCTGCTGCGGCTGGCGGGCCGGGTCGGCGCGTTCGACCCGCCGGCGGCGGGCGGCCCGGCGCCGGTGCCGGTGGACCCGGCGACCCGGGGCGCGCTGCGGGCGGCGGCCGTGGCGGGCACCGTGCTGCTGCACAACCCGGACCGGCTGCTGCCGCTGGACGCCCCGGCGCTGCGCCGGGTCGCGGTGCTGGGCCCGAACGCGGCGACCGCCCGGGTGCAGGGCGGCGGCAGCGCCTCGGTGTTCCCGGCCGCGCCGGTCTCGCCGCTGGACGGGCTGCGGGCGGCGCTCGGCCCGGCCGTGGCGGTCACCCACGCACCGGGGGTGCGCACCGGCCTGCGCCCGACGCCGCTGACGGCGGCCGACTGCGTGCTCCCGGACGGCTCGGCGCCGGGGGTGCTGGTGCGCTACCTGGCCGCCGACGGCTCGCTGGTGCACGCCGAGCCCCGGTCGACGGGGCGGGTGCTGGAGCCCTCGGCGGAGGTCGACCTGGCACCGGTGCGCACCATCGAGGTGGCGACCCGGTTCACCGCGCCGACCCCGGGCCGCTGGCGGCTGGGCGTGGTGGGCCTGGGCGCGCTGCGGCTGGAGGCGGACGGCGAGGAGCTGCTGGCGGAGTACGTCGAGCCGCTCTCGGACGACCCGACGTACCTGCACGTGACGCCCTCGTTCCGGCAGGTGGAGCTGGAGCTGGCGGCCGGCCAGCAGGTGGCGCTGCTGGCCCGGCGGACGGTGGAGTCCGCGCACGGGCGGGTGCTGGTGCTGGCCGCCGACCCGCCGGAGGCGGAGCTGGAGCGGGAGTTCGCGCACGCGGTGGAGCTGGCCGCGGCGGCGGACGTGGCGGTGGTGGTGGTCGGCACCACGGACGAGCACGAGAGCGAGGGCTTCGACCGCTCCTCGCTGCGGCTGCCGGGCCGCCAGGACGAGCTGGTAGCGGCGGTGGCCGCCGCCAACCCGCGCACGGTGGTCGTGGTGAACACCGGCAGCCCGGTGCTGCTGCCCTGGCGCGAGCGGGTCGGCGCGGTGCTGACCTGCTGGTTCCCGGGCCAGGAGGGCGGCGACGCACTGGCCGAGGTGCTGCTGGGCCGGGCCGAGCCGGGCGGGCGGCTGCCCACCACCTGGCCGGACGCCGCCGAGGACTGCCCGGTCTACGCGACCGCCCCGACCGACGGGCGGCTCGACTACGCGGAGGGCCTGCACCTGGGCCACCGCGGCTGGCTGCGCGCCGGGCGCGCCCCCGCGTACTGGTTCGGGCACGGCCTGGGCTGGGGCGAGTGGCGCTACCTCGCGCTCGGCGCGCCCTCGGCCCCGGCGGCGGACGGCTCGCGCACGGTGCGGGTGACGCTGCGCAACGAGGGGCCGCGCCGCTCCCGGGAGACGGTGCAGCTGTACCTGTCCCGGCCGGGCTCGGCGGTGGACCGGCCGGTGCGCTGGCTGGCCGGGTTCACCGCCGCCGAGGCGGGCCCGGGCGAGCAGGTCGACGTCGAACTGACGCTTCCGGCAAGGGCGTTGGAGCACTGGTCGGCGGACGGGACCGGCTGGGAGACCGAGCCGGGCGCCTTCGTCCTGCGGGTCGGCCCGCACTGCGGCGAACTCCCGCTGACGGCGGCCCTGACCGTCGGGCCCTGACCGTCGGGCCCCGGCCCTCGCGCCCCGCGAGCCCTGCCCCGACCCCGCTCCCCCGGGGTCGGGGCAGTACGCCTTCCGGCCCCGGCTACTCGACGACCTCGGCGCTGACCAGCACCACGTCCTCCTTCGGGACGTCCGCGTGGCCGCCCTTGGAGGTGGTGGGCACCGACTTGATCGCGTCCACCACGTCCTGTCCCTCGACCACCTCGCCGAACACCGTGTAGCCCCAGCCCGGGCCGTTCTTGGCGGTGTGGTCGAGGAAGGCGTTGTCCGCGACGTTGACGAAGAACTGCGCGGTGGCCGAGTGCGGGTCCGCGGTGCGGGCCATCGCCACCGTGTAGCGGGTGTTCTTCAGCTCGTTGTCGGCCTCGTTCTGGATCGGCGCCCGGGTCTCCTTGCGGCGCAGGCCCGGCTCCATGCCGCCGCCCTGCACCATGAAGCCGTCGATGACCCGGTGGAAGACGGTGCCGTCGTAGAACCCGTCCTGCGCGTACTGCAGGAAGTTCGCGACCGTGGCCGGGGCCTTCTCGGCGTCCAGCCGGATCACGACGTCGCCGTGGTTGGTGCTCAACTTGACCTTGGACAAGGCAACCTCACTGTCTGTCTGCTGGTGGGGACGAAGATCGTCACCCCCATTGTCGCAGCCCGTCCCCGCCCCCCGGCCCCGCCACCCCGGCCCCGGACGGCGGGCCGCCCGCGCAGGCCCGGGCGGACGGTCTGGTCCCGGCCCGGCGGGGGCTGGGCGTCGGCACGGTGGGCGAGGGGGACGTCGAGGTGACGGTGGAGGTCTTCGTGGCGGAGCCCGCGGCGGATCACGGGGCGTTCGAGCAGGTGGTGGAGGCGACGATCGAGGCCACCTCGGGCCGGATCGCCGTGCTCTCGCCCACCGGGCACCTGCCCGACGCGGAGTTCTTCGACCTCCCGCCCGGCCCGGTCCGGGTCCGCGCCTCCCGTGCCGCGCCGGCGGCGGGGCGGGGTGCGGCGGAACGGCTGCGGGTCCGGCTGTGGCCGGTGGCCGGGCACGGGGCCCCGCGGGTGTTCCGCCGCCGGGGCTGAGCGTCCGGCGGCGCGGGGGCGCCGGCGGGTCGGGGCCCGGGGCGGGGCGTTCGGTGGGGTCGGTCTCGGGGCATCGCACTCCGCTGGCCTGGTCGGTTCCGGTGGGCGGCCTGTCCGTCGCTTCCCCGGCGGCGGATAGGGTGGCGCGACGGCGTGTCTGCGGAGCCGGGCACCGTCCTCATCCTTCGGGTTCGTGCGGGGCGGCGACAAGGTGTTGCCTGTTGCCAGCGCCGGGTGTCAACACCTCCGGGCTCCGCGCGCCGCCGGGCAGTGACAGCACATCAGGAAGTGGGGGGCCGGGGCCGGTGACGTTCGGCGAGCGGCTGCGGGGGTTGCGGGAGGAGCGCGGGATCTCCCTCGCTGAGCTGGCCCGGGCCACCAGTTACAGCAAGAGCTACCTGAGCCGGGTGGAGACCGGTCGGCGGCCCGGCAACGCGGCGCTGGCCGCGGCCTGCGCCCGGGCGCTGGGCGTCGACCCCGACCGGCTCGGCCCGCCGGACGCCCCCGGCACCGGTGTTGCCGGCCCTGGCAACACCGTCGCCGCCGGGTCCGCCGCCCCGCCGCCCCCGGCCGTCCCGGTGCAGCTGCCGCCCGCGCCGGGCGTCTTCGCCGGGCGCGAGGCCGCGCTCGCCGAGCTGGACGGGGCGCTGTCCTCGGCCCGGGCCCGGTGGGGCGAGGGCGGGCCCCGGGTGTGGGTGATCGACGGGATGGGCGGGATCGGGAAGACCGCGCTGGCCGTGCGGTGGGCGCACCGGGCCCGGGACCGCTTCCCGGACGGGGTGCTGTTCAGCGACCTGGCGGGCCACGGCAGCGCGGGCGCGCCCCGGGAGCCCGGCGAGGTGCTGGACGGTTTCCTGCGGGCGCTGGGCACCGACACCGGCCTGATCCCGCCCGGGGTGGCCGACCGCAGCGCGCTGCTGCGCACCCTGCTGGCCGAGCGCCGGGTGCTGCTGGTGCTGGACAACGCGGCGGCGCCCGCCCAGGTCCGCCCGCTGCTGCCGGGGGCGCCGGGCTGCGTGGTGCTGGTGACCAGCCGGACCAGGATGGCGGGCCTGGTGGTGCGGGACGGGGCCCGGCGGGTGACGCTCGACCCGCTGCCGGAGGAGCAGGCCGTGGAGCTGCTGCGCCGCACGCTGGGCCCGGAGCGGGTGGACGCCGATCCGGCGGCGGCCCGCGAGCTGGTGCGGCGCTGCGGGCGGCTGCCGCTGGCGCTGCTGGTGGCGGCCGAGCGGGCGCTGTCCCGGCCGGGCCTGACGCTGACCCGGGTCAACGAGGAGCTGCGTTCGGACCGCACCCGGCTGCACGTGCTGGCCGCCGCGGCCGACGGCGACTCGGCGCTGCGGGTGGTGTTCTCCTGGTCGTACCGGGCGCTGGCCCCGGAGCCGGCCCGGGCGTTCCGCCTGCTGGCCCTGCACCCGGGGGCCGCACTGACCGCGGAGAGCGCCGCCGCGCTGCTGGGCACCACGGCGGGCAACGCGGGCGAGCTGCTGGACCTGCTGGCCGACGTCCACCTGCTGGAGCTAGAGGCCCCGGAGCGGTTCCGCTTCCACTCGCTGCTCCAGGTGTACGGCCGGGAGCTGGCGGAGAGCCAGGACCCGCCGCGGGACCGGGCGGCGGCGCTGGACCGGCTGTACGACTGGTACCGGCAGGGCGCGGACGCGGCGGGCCGGCTGCTGGAGCCGGGGGCCCGCCCGGCGGGGGCGGCGCCGCTGCCGGGGGTGCGTGCGCCGGTCTTCGGGGGCGTCCCGGACGCGGTGGCCTGGTGCGAGGCGCACCTGGCGGACCTGCTGTCGGTGATCCGGTACGCGGCGCTGGCCGGCCGTCCGCCCGCCGCCTGGCAGCTGCCGTTCGCGCTCTGGTCGTTCTTCCACCGGCGCCACCACCGGGCGGAGTGGCTGAACGCGGCCCGGATCGCCGTCGCGGCGGCGGCCGACAGCCCCGACCCGCGGGCCCTGACGGTCTCGCTGGTCCTGCTGGGCACCGCCCAGGTGCACGCCGGGCGGCCGGTGGAGGCGGAGATCCACCTGCGGCGGGCGCTGGAGCGCTGCGCCGCCGACCGGAGCGACCCGGAGAGCGAGTGCGCGGCCCGCAACCACCTGGCGGAGCTGATGCTCCGCCAGGGCCGGGCCGCGGAGGCCCTGGAGCTGCTGGAGCCGGCCCTGCCGCTGGGCCGGACGATCGGCCACCGCTGGGCGGAGCGGGTCACCCTGACCAACCTGGGCGACGCCTCGCTGCGGCTGGGCCGGCTGGCCGACGCGGAGCGGCTGCTGCTGGAGGCGCTCTCGCTGCGTCCCACCGGCACCGACCACCGCACCGAGGGCCTGGCGCTGCTCCACCTGGGCACCGTGCACCGGGCGCTGGGGCGGCTGCCGCAGGCCGTCGGCTGCCTGCGCCGGGCCCTGGAGCTGCACCGCGCCGCGGGCGACCGGTGGGCGCAGGGCCGCACCCTGGAGCAGCTCGGCCACGCCTTCGCCGCCCTGGAGCGGCCCGCGGACGCGCTGCCGCTGTGGCAGGAGGCGCTCGACCTGATGACCGAGACCGGGGACCCGCGGGCCGCCACCCTCACCGCCCAACTGGCCGGCGCCCGGGGCGGACGGGAGCTGCCGCCGCCGGGGGCGCCGGGCCTCAGGCGTTGGCGAGGAAGCGCTCCTGGACGCGGTTGAGGGTGCGGAAGTCGTCGATGGTGACGTCCTGGAGGTCGATGTTCTCGCCGGTGAGGTCCTCCAGGAGGTCGATGAACTCCAGGAAGTCCATCGAGTCGATCAGGCGGGCCTCGATGAGGTCCTCGTCGGGGCCGATCGGGCCGTCGAGGTCGGGGTTCTTCTCGTGCAGCCAGGCGGCGATGCGGTCCATGCGCGTGGTTCTCCTCTGCGGAAGGGGGGGTGGACGTGGCGGGCGGCCGGGCTCGGGCGCCCGGGCACCAGGCAGGTCAGGCGCTCAGGCCCGGGTGGCGGTGTGGAGCACGTCGAGGGCGGCCTCGGCGCTGCCGTGGGCGAGCTTCATCGCGTGCACCCAGCGCTCCAGGCCGAAGGCGACGCACGCGCTGTGGGCGGGGCCGTGCTCGCCGGCCCGGATGTCGAGGCGCTCGCCGAAGAAGTTGCGATGCCGGTTGACGGAGGCGATGGCGGTGCCGTCGGGGGCGCTGAACTCGTGCTTGACGGGGTCGAGCTTCATCAGCTTGGCGCGCGAGCCGCCCTTGTCGTAGAACGGGTCGTCGGCGGCGGCCCGGGTCAGTTCCAGGCCGAGCTGCTCGGCGGTGGCGGTGATGAACCGGGCGCCCTGGTCGAGGTGGTCGACGGCGCCCTGGTGGGTGCCGAGGTAGAGCACCTCGCGCATGTGGAAGCCCCACAGTCGGCGCAGCCCGTCGTAGTGGGTCTCGTTGCGGAAGCAGCGGCCGACGGCGGACAGCCGGGCGCCGTCGCCGACGTCCTGGCCCTCCAGGGAGAGCAGCAGGCCGTAGCAGGTGGCGGAGGGCAGCAGGTGGCCGGTGGGTTCGAGGGGCTGTCCGGCGGGGGCCCGGCCGGCGGCGAGCCCGGCGTGGGTCTCGGGGGTGAAGCGGCCGGCGCTGACGCCGAGGTGCGGGAAGTTGCGGAAGTAGTCGAGCTTGGCGAGGCCGTCGGCGGCCAGCAGCGGCGGGCCGAGCACCTCGGGGGCGGCGAGCCGCGCGGCGAGGCCGGTGAGGAGCTGGTCGAGGCCGCGGAAGAGCGCGGTGTGGACGGGGTCGAGGGTGACCAGTCCGGGTCCGGGGTTGGCGAGGCGGATGCCGGGCTCGGCGGTGGTGCTCATGGCGGAGGTTCCCTCTCGGCGGGAGCGGTCGGGGTGCGGCGGCGGACAGCACGGCGCGGGACGTGGGCGTCCCGTCGGGTGCGGGGCCGCGGGGAGCGTGCGGGGCGGCGCGGGTGCGGGACGGCGTCGGCGGGGGCGCGGCGCAACGGGAGGGGCGGCGCGGGCCAACGCTCCGTCAGGGACCGGAGCCGATTGGGAGATTAGGACAGCCCCGCGCCAATTGTCTAGACCAGATCGCCGCCGCACCGGATCCGACCCGCGGTCACGGCGGGTCCGGACCGCCGCCGGACCGCCGCCGGACCGCCGTCGGCCCGTGGTCGGCCCGCTGGCGGCCCGGGTTACCGATCAGGAACTTGACAACATTTGTGGTCTGGACCAATGTGGCGACCGGAGCGACCGCGGCGCCCTCTTCGGCGCCGCCCTTCCCCGTCGCCCCCGCCTCTTGTGCCGGCCCCGCTGCGGGGGCCGTCCGCGCCCGGCCGCCTTCCCGGCCCGGGGCGCGTCCCTGTCCCGCTGCCGCACCCCCGTCCGCCGGGCCCCTCCGGGCCCGCGCCGCCGACGGGCGGGGCGGCCGTCCACCCGCCTCCCGCTTTCTCCTCAGGAGGGGCTGTCCCATCATGACGTCCGCACCGTCCCGCCGCGCCCACCTGTTCCGGGCCGCGAGCGACCGCCCGTACTTCAGCAACGACGGCGAGTCCTACCTCGCCCAGCACACCCTGCGCGAGCTGTCCAAGTCCCGTCCGCTGCGCGTGCTGTCCGAGGAGGACTTCGCGCACTGGCAGACCTACGGCTACGTGATCGTCCGCGAGGCGGTGCCCGCCGAGCACGCCCGCCGGATGCTCGACTTCGCCTGGGAGTTCCAGGGCCTGGACCCGCAGGACCCGGCCAGCTGGTTCGCCGACCGGCCGTTCCGCTCCGACCTGGACCAGCAGCTGCACATCTACGGCTTCGTCGAGGCGTACCACCACCAGCTGCTCTGGGACAGCCGGCAGAACCAGCGGGTCTACGACGCGTTCGTGGACGTCTGGGACTGCGAGGAGCTGTGGGTCACCCTGGACCGGCTCAACCTCAACCCGCCCAACCGCGGCAACCGCGACCGGGCGCTGATCGACCCCACCGACCGCGGCTTCGACATCGAGCTGCACTGGGACATCGACACCACGCTGGGCGTGCCGCCGCAGCGGGTGCAGGGCATCATCGCGCTCAACGACACCACGCCGGAGACCGGCGGCTTCCAGTGCAACCCGGAGCTGTTCCGGCGGTTCGAGTCGTGGAAGCTCGCCCAGCCGGCCGACCGGGACCCGATCCGCCCGGACATCGACCGCGCCGAACTGCCGGTGGTCCGCCCCGAACTGCACCCCGGCGACCTGCTGATCTGGAACGGCCTGCTGGCGCACGGCGTCGCCCGCAACCTGTCCGAGCGGGGCGTGCGCGCCGTGCAGTACCTGTCGATGATGCCCGCCCTGGAGGAGCACGAGCGGCTGCGCAAGTCCCGCGTCGACTCCTGGCGCCACCTGCGCACCCCGCGCTGGAACCGCACCCTGGTCGGCGACCCGGTCCTGCACGAGTCCAAGCGCTACCCGACCGCGCAGCTGACCGAGCTGGGCAGCAGGCTGCTCGGCCTCAGCTCCTGGCACGAGCCGGCCGAGCGGTCCGCCGAGGCCGCCGCCGTTCCCGGGGCGGACCAGTGCGCCGCGTCTGCCTGACCCTGCCCACCAACCGCGCCTGCGCCCCCGCCCTGCTCGGCCTGCTCGACGAAGCGGCCTACGGCGCACGGGAGTTCGGCGTCGAGGTGGAGGTCCTGGTGCTGGACTCCGCCTCCGCGCCGGTGGTCGCCGAGCACCGCCGGGTGCTCGGCGGCCGGCCGGCCGCGCCGGGGGTGAACGTCCACCACCTGGACGAGGACGCCCAGCGCGCCGTCCTGGCCCGGGCGGCGGCCCGGGCCGGGGTCCCCGACCCGGACCGCCTCCTGGGGCTGCTGCTGCCGGACGCCGTCTCGTACGGGGCCTGCACCGACCGGGCGTTCCTGCTCGCCGAGGCCCTGGGCTGCACCTCCGTGCACCGCCGCGACTCCGACAGCCGCTACCAACTCCTGCACGGCGCACCGGTGTTCCCGATCCACCAGGAGCTGGCCGCGATCGGCCTCCCGGCCGGGGAGGTCGCCGGGCGGATCGGCCGGGGCCGCCTGGCCCGGCTCGGCCCGGACGCCGCCGAGCTGCCCGTCGCGGTGGTCGGCGCCTCCTTCGTCGGCGAGCTCTCGGTCGACCTCGCGGAGATCCTGGCGCTCGACCCCCGGGCGCACGGCGAACTCGTCGGCCTGGCGCTGCCGCCGTCCACGCCCGCGCTCTGGCGCGAGCAGGCGATCCGGGAGGCGTTCCGCGGCGCCGGGACGGAGCCGTTCCGCGCCGACCGGGCCCAGCTCGGCGCGGTCGCCCCGAACCGGATCGACATGTGCAACCTGGCGCTCTCCCGCGAGCTGTACGGCCGCGTCCCGCTGCCGCCCGCGACCGAGACCATCGGCACCGACTACTTCCTGCTGCACGTGGCCCAGCACGCCGCCCTGCCCGGCGTGCTGCACAACCGGCACATCGTCAACTTCCACACCGGCGAGCGCCGCACCGACTCCGGCCGGCTCGCCTACCACCTGCGGCTGGCGAAGTTCCTGCTGCTGTCGGGGCGGCTCGGCGACCTCTACGCCGCGATGGCCGCGACCGGACCGGCCCTGCTCGCCGAGCCCAGACGGCTGGCCGCCCTGGTCCGCGCGGCGGCGGCCGACCCCGCCCCCGACGACCCGCACCGCCTCACCAGCGTCGAGCACGCCTACCGCCGCCTGGGCCCCGCCTGGGCCCCGGTCGCCGACGCCCTGGCCGCCCGACGCACCCGGCTCCTGCACCGCGCCCGCACCGACCTGGAGGACTTCGCGACCCTCCTGGACGCCTGGCCCGCCCTGCTGGACGCGGCGGGGAGCGCCCCGCGGACGCCCGCCCCGGCGCCCTCCTCCCGATGAACGCCGTCCCGAACGCCGCCCCGAACGCCTCTCCATGAATGTAGGTGCCCTCGTGTCTCCCTCCCCCTCCCGGGTCGTCACCGTCCGCTGGGCGGGCGGTGACGTGCGGCGCGGACCGCTGACCCTCGGTCAGGCGAACATGGTGCGGTGCATCCTGCGGGACGGCGCCGCGGACGTGGACATCCACGACGTGTGGGCCGTCCCGGCCGGGGTGTCCGTCGCGGCGGTGCTCGACGCGCTGCGGGCGCTGACGCTGCGGCACGAGGCGCTGCGGACGGTGTTCCCGCACCCCGAGGGCGCCCTCCCCGAGGAGCAACTCGTGTGCTCCGAGGGTGAGTTCACCGTCCGGGTGGTCGACCACGACCCGCTGCCCGAGGATCCGGCGGCCGTCGCCGACGCGCTGGCCCGGGAGATCCGGCTGGCACCGTTCGACCTGGGCCGCGACCACCCGCTGCGGGCCGTGCTGCTGACCGGCGGCGGGGTGCCCGTGCAGCTGGGGCTGGTGGCCGGGCACGCCGCCGCCGACGGCAGCGCGCTCTCGGTGCTGCGCGAGGAGTGGCTCGACCTGCTGCACGGCCGTGGACTGCCGCCCCTGGAGGACACCCTGACGCCGCTGGAGCTGGCCGCCGAGGAGGCCGCCCCGGCCGGGCGGCGCAAGGCGGAGGCTTCGCTGCGGTACTGGGAGCGGGTGCTGCGCACCGGCCCGCAGGCGATGTTCGCCGAGCCGCGGGCGCTGGTCGCGGGCGGCCCGGCGCCGCGGTTGACGCTGCGCTCGGCGCGCGGCGGCGCGGCGCTGGCCCGGGCCGCGGCCCGGCTGGGGGTGCCGGGTTCGACGGTGCTGCTGACCGCGTGGTGCGCGCTGGTGGCGCACCGGGCGGGGCAGGACGCCTACGTCGGCGCGGCCCCGACCGCCAACCGCTACAAGTCCGCGCTGGCCCGCACCGTCACCCCGCTGTCGCAGGACGCGCTGCTCCACCTGGAGGTGGCGCGGGCGGCCGGCTTCGACGCGCTGCTGAAGTCCGCGTGGGCGGCGGCGCTGAACGCCTACCGGCACAGCCGGTTCGACGCGCTGGAGCTGTGGGCGATGATCGACCGGGTGACCGCCGAGCGCGGCAGCCGGTTCGGGCGGGACGTGGTGTTCAACGACGTGTCCGGCCTGCCGGGGGCGCTGCGCCCGGCCGCCGGGACGGCCGACCCGGAGCCCGGGTTCGAGCTGACCTGGGGCCCGGAGCAGGTGCTGCCGACCGCGCTGCTCTGCTTCGTCCACCGCCTGGAGCCGGTGCTGGAGCTGGCACTGTGGCCGGACCCGCAGCTGTTCGACCGGGACGAGGCGGCGGGCTTCCTGGCCGGTCTGGTCCGGCTGCTGGAGGCGGCGGCCGAGGGCGACGTCCCGCTGGCCGCGCTGGGCGAGGTCACCGGCGTCCGCCCGCCCGAGCGCGGCGGCGACTGGCGCCTGCTGGACGGCTGCTGGGTCTCCCCCGCGGCGGTCGCCGCCGCGCTGTCCGCCGCCCTGGACGGCCGCCCGGTGCACGTCGACGCCGACCTGACCGCGTACCTCCCGGACGCGGCGGGCGAGTTGACGCCCGAGCTGGCGCACGCCGCCCTGCTGCGGCACCTCCCCGAGCGGCCGGGCGTGCTCGCCCCGCGCCGCTACCTGATCGTGCCGGACGCCCCGGCCGAGCCCGGCCTCCCCCTGGCCTGGCAGCAGCAGCCGACACTCCTGGAAGGAAGCGGCCGCCCGGCGGCCGACCCGCGATGACCCTTGACGATGACCTGACGGCGCGTCCCCCGTCCGACTCCCCCTCCGAGCCGTCCGACTCCCCCTCCGAGCCGCCGTCCGGCGCCGGGTCCGGCACCCCGCCGAGCCCCTGGCGCTCGCACCGGTTCCGGATGCTGTTCGTGGCCCGCAGCTCCTCGCTGCTGGCGGACGGCATGCTGATGGTGTCGCTGACCGCGGCCGTGCTGCGGACGGGCTACGGCGAGAGCGGGGTCGGCTACGCGCTGGCCGCGTGGATGGCTCCGATCGTGCTGCTGGTGCTGTTCGGCGGCGTGCTGGCGGACCGCTTCACCCCGCAGCTGATGATGGTCGGCGCGGACGCCGTCCGGATGCTGGCCATGCTGGCGCTGGCGCTGCTGCTGGCCACCACCGACGTGACGCTGTGGCAGATCATGGCGCTGATGGCGCTCTCCGGCGCGGCGACGGCGATGTTCCAGCCGGGCCTGGCGGGCCTGGTGCCGCGGGTCGCCGAGGACGTCCAGCGGGCCAACGCGCTGCTGCGGATCTCCGAGGCGGTCTGCACGCTGCTGGGCCCGGGCCTGGCGGGCCTGGTGGTCGGCTACTGGAACGTGGCCGGCTCGTTCACCGTCATCGCGGCGGCGTTCGCGCTCAGCGCGCTGGGCCTGCTGCCGCTGCGCAACCTGGGCGCGGACAAGGGCGCGGAGGAGCCCGCCGCGCCGATCTGGCAGCGGTTGGCGGTCGGCTGGCGGGAGTTCAGCTCCCGACCGTGGCTGTGGGGCGTGATCGCGGTGTGGTCGGTGTACGGGCTGCTGGTGTTCGGCCCGTCGGTGCCGCTGGGCGCGGTCGCGCTGACCGACCAGCACGGCAGCTCCGGCTACGGCTGGATCGCCTCGGCGGACGGCGCGGGCACCATCGTCGGCGGCCTGCTGGGCATGCGGGTGCGCCCGGCGCGCCCGCTGGTGGCGGGGGCCTGCGCGATGCTGTTCTTCTCACTCAACCCGCTGGCCCCGGCGCTGCACTGGTCGTTCGCGCTGACGGCGGCCACCGGGCTGGTCGCGGGCTGCGGCTTCGCTTTCTGGGGCGTGATGTGGTCGACCAGCGTGCAGACCCACATCCCGCTGAACGTGCTGAGCCGGGTGTCGGCGTACGACGTGGCCGGTTCGATCATGGTGATCCCGGTCGGCCGGGCGCTGTCCGGGCCGGTGGCCGCCGCGTTCGGCATCGACCGGGTGCTGCTGTTCGCCGCGCTGGTGGGCCTGTTGCTGCTGGGGCTGATGATCGCGCTGCCCGCGGTGCGCGGCCTGGGCCGGACGCCGGTGGCCGCCGCCGACTGACCCGCAGGGCCCGGGCCCGGGACACCGACCGGCGGACGGGGGTCCGGCCGCGCCGCCGCGCGGTCGGGCCCCCGTCCGTCCCTCCGCTCCGCCCTTGCGTTCAGCCGCGGCCGGGCAGGGCCGGGGCCAGCGACTCCAGTGCGGCCAGCGGGTCCGGCCCGGCCGGGGTGAGGACCACGCAGGTGGCCCCGGCCGCGTGCCGGGCGGCGATCGCGGCCCGGGCCTGCGTGGGCGTACCGGTGACGGTGAGCGCGCGGACCCACGCGGCGGGCATGGTGCGGGCGAACCGGGCGCCGTCGGCGGCGGCGGCCCGGTGGGCGCGGAACTCGGCGGCGAACGGGAGCGGGTCGATGTGCGGCGCCCAGTCGGGTTCGCCGATCGCGGCCAGCCCGTCCCGGACCCGCTCGACGGCGGCCTCCCCGTCCCCCTGCCCGTCCCCGTCCACGGCCGCGACGTCGTAGGTGATCACCTCGGCGTCGCGGCGGCCCAGGTGCGCCAGCGAGGCGGCGACGTAGGCGGGCGCGGCGGGCTCGGCGAGCAGCAGCCCGTCGGCCGTCTCCCCGGCGAGCGCCTGCGACCTGGGGCCGCGCACGCCCAGCACCACGGGCGGCACCACGTCGGGGGTCTCGGTCAGCCGCACGTCCCGGCAGCGCACGTACCGCCCGTCGGCCGGGCCGGACTCGCCGCGCAGCAGGGCGCGCAGCGCGGTGGTGTACTCGCGCAGCAGGGTGAGCGGGCTGGCGGGCCAGGCGCCGCCGGACTGCTCCATCCAGGCGCGCATGCCGTGGCCGACGCCCGCGGTGAGGCGGCCGGGGTGGAGCTGGGCGAGGGTGGCGAGCTCCATCGCGGCGAAGCAGACGTTGCGGGCGCCGGCGGGCAGGATGCCGATGCCGACGGTGATCCGGCGGGTGGCGGCGAGCACGGTGGCGGCCTGGGCGATGCCGCCGCGCCAGCCGAGGTCCTCGACCACCCACAGCTCGTCGAAGCCGAGTTCCTCGGCGCGGCGGGCGTACGGGAGGATCTGGCGGACCGGCAGGTCGCGGGGCAGCATCACGCCGACCCGGGCGCGCGGGCGGTCGGTGTCCGTCATCGAGTGCTCCTTCGGGGTGCGCGGGGCCTCCCGCACGAGGGGCCCCCGAGCGCCTCATCAGATCATCGACCGCCGGTCCGCGTCGAGGACGTCCCCGGGACCACCGGGGCGGTCACCGCGTCAGCCCGCCGCGGCCGCCGGTTCCGACGGCTCCGCCGCCACCGGCCGGTCCGCGACGGCGACGGCCGCCGGCCCGCGCCGGTCCGCCGCCCAGGACACCGCCGCGATCGCGAACCCGAGCAGCGACAGGCCCGCGCCGACCAGCGACGGCGAGGTCAGGCCGTACCCGGCGTCGAGCGCCAGTCCGCCGAGCCAGGCGCCCATCGCGTTGGCCAGGTTGAACGCGCCCTGCACGGTGGCGGAGGCCAGCGTCGGCGCGGTGCGCGCCTTCCGGATCACCAGGGTCTGCACGGTCGGGACGGTCGCGAAGCCCGCCGTGCCGATCAGCACCACCGTCGCGGCGGCCGACCAGCGGGCGTGCGCGGTCAGCGCGAACAGGGCGAGCGCGCCGGCCATCGCCAGGAAGGCCGCGCAGATCGACGGGCGCAGCGCCCGGTCGGCCGCGTAGCCGCCGATCACGTTGCCGAGCGTCATGCCGACGCCGAACAGGGCCAGCACCAGGGTGACCGAGCCCTCGGCGAACCCGGCGACGTCGGTGAGGGCGGGGGTGATGTAGGTGTAGCAGGCGAACAGTCCGGCGCAGCCGAACACCACGGTGGTCAGCGCCAGCCAGAGCTGTCCGCTGCGGAAGGTGGCGAGTTCGCTGCGCAGGCCCGCGCCGGGGTGGCTGGGCAGGTGCGGGACGAGGCGGGCGATGGCGGCGGCGCCGAGCAGGCCGATCGCCACCACGACGAGCATCGCGGCCCGCCAGCCGAGGTGCTGGCCGAGCAGGGTGGCGGCGGGCACGCCGAGGATGTTCGCCACCGTCAGCCCGGAGAACATCACCGACACCGCCCGGGCCCGCAGGTGCGGGGCGACCAGTTCGGCGGCGGCCACCGCGCCGGCCCCGAAGAACGCGCCGTGCGGCAGCCCGGTGATCAGCCGGGCCGCCGCCAGGAAGGCGAAGTTCGGCGCGATCGCGCACAGCAGGTTCCCGAACGTGAACAGCCCCGCCAGGCCGATCAGCACCGTCTTGCGCGGCAGCTTCGCGGCCACCGCGGTCAGCAGCGGCGCCCCGATCACCACGCCCAGCGCGTACAGCGAGATCAGCCAACCCGCCTGCGGGATGGTCCGGTCCAGGCCGTCGGCGATCTGCGGCAGCAGCCCCATCGCGGAGAACTCGGTGGTGCCGATCGCGAACGCGGTCACGGCGAGGGCGACGAGCGCCAGGGGCATGCGGGTGCTCCAGCCAACGACAGGGGACGGGAACCGTCCGGAACGACGCACCGACCGGGCCGCCAACCCCGATGTCAACGTTGTCAGTGCCCCCCGATCCTACCCGCCCCGCGGTCCGCCCGGTCTGCCCGGTCCGCCCGGTCCGCGCGGTCCCGCCGTCCGCACGGTCGGACGGTCGGCAGCAGGTCGCTCGCGCGGACGGTGCACGCCCAGCGGGTGCGCGCTGCCGGGGAACAGCCCGTCCGACGCGGCCGGCCGGTCCGGCCCGCCGGGCGCGGTCTCAGCCGGTCGCCAGGGCCCGGATGCGGCGCACCTCGGCGGCCACGCCCGCGAGTTCGGAGGGCAGTTCGGCCGGCAGCGCGACGGCGGGCGTCCGGGCGGGGGCGGCGGTCGGGCCGGGGCGGTCGAGGGCGTCGGCGGCGGCGGCGAGGTCCCGGGTGAGGGTGCGGACGGCGGGGGCGGCCGGGGCGGGGGCGCCGTGGTCGCGTTCGACGGCGTACGCGGTGGCGGCGTCGGCGAGCCGTTCGGCGTGCACGGTCAGGCGCAGCCAGTCCGGCCCGGCCGGTCCGCCGGGGCGGAGTTCGGCGGCGGCGGTCTCGGCGGCGGCGCGGGCCTGGGCGAGGGTGCGGTAGGCGGTGCGGCGCAGTTCGGCCCGGTCGGCGGCCGGGGCCCGCTCGCCGTGCCGGTCCCCCGGACCGGCCAGCAGGACGTGGTCGAGGTAGCGCTGGGTGTGCCGGAGCGCGTGCGCGGCGCGCTGGCCGACCCGGGCCCGGGTGTCGGCCAGGCCGGGGAGGTGGCCGACCAGCAGGACCAGGGCGCAGGCGAGCGCGGTGTCGGCGAGCCGGGCGGGGGCGGCGCCGTGGTCGCCGCCGGTGGTGGTGAAGGCCAGCACGGTGACGGTGATGACGGCGGTCTGCGCGGCGAAGTGCCGCTGGGCCACGGGTATCAGCGCGCCGGTGGCGGCCACCGCGGCGACCGGCCACCACGGGCCGGACAGCACCGGCCCGAGCAGCGCGACCAGCAGCACGCCGGCGACCGTCCCGGCGAAGCGGTTGACGACCCGGGAGAACAGCGGCCCCAGGTCCGGCTTGACCAGGAACGCGGCGGTGACGGGCAGCCAGTACCAGTGCCCGGTGCGCAGCGCGAGCGCGAGCGCGGTGCTCGCCGCGACGCACACCCCGACCCGCACCCCGTACGCCCGGCCGGCCCGGCCCCACGGCCGCACGCCCGGCACCGGGCCGCGCCGCTCCCCCGCCGGCGCGCCCAGCACCAGCGCGGCCAGCGCCCGTCGCAGCCCGTGCCCGCGCGTCCGGCCGCGGGCGGTGCCGGGTCCGGCCGGTCCCGGCGTCCCGCCGAAGGCGAGGGCCGCGTGCAGGACGGCGCGGTCGAAGGCGGCGGTGGCCGGGGTCTCGGCGGCGGGGACGGGCAGCGGGCCGGGGAGGCGGTCGGTGCGGACGGCGGCGGCCAGGCGGCGCGGGCCGGCGGCGAGGCGGGCGGGCAGCGGGCGGGCGGCGCGCAGCAGGGCGACGCTCGCCTCGCACAGGGCGGACGCGGCGGCGAGCCGGGTGCGCAGAGCGTGGTCGTGGCCGGTGCGCAGCTGTTCGCCGGCCCGGTCGAGGGCGGCGGTCAGCCGGCGGCGGGCGTTCTCGGCGCGGTCGGTCCCGGCGGCGTCCAGGGCTTCGGCGAGTGCGTCGAAGACCGCGGCGACGGCCTGCCGTTCGGCGTGCAACGGCCTCGGGTGGCTGGTGAGTTGACGCAGCAGCAGGAGCCAGGCGGCCCCGGCCAGGTAGCAGCCGGCCCGGGCCCAGCCCGGCAGCGGGACGGGCAGGCCGCAGCCGAGCACGGTGAGCACCATCAGCTGCACGGCGGCGGCGGAGGCGACCGGCCCGGCGACGCTGATCGCCCCGCAGAGCACCCCGACCGCGCCGAGCAGCGGCACCGCCCACCACCCCCCGGCGGCACCGACCAGCAGGCCCAGCGCCCCGGCGAACGCGGGAACGGCCTGCTGCACGGCCCCGGTCCGCCGCCCGGCGGGCCGGTCGTTCACCCCCGCGAACATCGCCCCCAGCCCGGCCAGCACCCCTTCGGCGGGCCGCCCGGCAGCCAGCGCGACCCCCAGCGGCACCGCCATCCCGGCCGCGCCCCGCACCGTCGCCGCCCAGGGCACCGGGCCGCGCTGCCAGCGCAACGGATGGGTCAGCCAGTCCGGTCGCGCCTGTCGCCTGTTCGTGGGAACTCCCTCCACCGATGAGCCTGCCCCCGCAGCCTAGGCCCGCCTCTTGTCACGCCCGCTGCACCCGCGTTACGCCCGGATGACACCGGTGGGGGCGGGCCTGCGGGAACCCGGTTGCCCCAACCGCCGGAAGCAGGCATCATCCGCCGGATGAGCGATCCGTCCTCCGCACCGGCAGCCCCCTTCCTCGTCCTGCGCCCGGGCGACGTCCCCGAGCGCCTCGATGCGGAGGGGCTGGTCCTGCGGCGCTGGCGGGCGGCGGAGGAAGGGGTGCGCTACGCGGCGATCGCGGCCTCCTTCGCGCACCTGAACCCCTGGGCGGGCTGGGCGGAGCGGCTGCCGACCGAGCGGGAGCACGCGGAGCGGTTCGCCCGTTCGCTGGCCTGGCCGAATGCCGGGGGCAGCTACTCCTTCGGGATCTTCGCGGCCGACGACCGGACGGCGCTCGGCATGGCGGGCCTGCACGACCGGTCGGGCGGCGGCGCGGTGGAGATCGGGTACTGGTGCCACGTCGACCACCTCGGCCGGGGCGTGGCCACCCGGGCCGCCCGGGCGCTGACGGCCCTGCTGGCGGGGCTCCCGACCGTCGACCGGGTCGAGATCCACTGCGACGAGGCGAACCTGCGCAGCGCCGCGGTGGCCCGTCGGCTCGGCTACCGGCTGGACCGGGTCGAGGCGGCTGGCGTGCGGGCCCCGGCGGAGTCGGGCCGCGGCATGGTCTGGGTGTGGGACTGCCCGGGCCGCCCCGCCGCCTGAGCGCGGCGGGCACTGGCGGGCACTGGCGGGCGCTGGCGGGCGCTGGTGGAAAAACCGTGTGCGCGGGGGATCGGCCGCCGGTTAGCCTCGCGGTTTGGGCGGAGACCGGGTGCGAGGGGTGGAAGGCCGTGGGGGGCAAGGGTGGTGGCCGTGGGCTGGGGCGCGGCTTCGCCTCGCTGTGGTCGGCGGCGGCGGTGTCCGCGCTGGGGGACGGGATCGTGGCGGCGGCGGCACCGCTGCTGGTGACGTCGCTGACCAGGGATCCGGTCCTGGTCGGCCTGGCGGTGTTCGTCCAGCAGGTGCCGTGGCTGCTGCTGGCCCCGGTCAGCGGGGTGCTGGTGGACCGGGTGGACCGCCGGCGGCTCGCGGTGGCGGCGAACGCGGCGCGGGCCGCGCTGACGGCGGTGCTGGCGCTGGCGGTGTACGCGGACACGGTGTCGCTGCCGCTGGTCTACGCGGTGGGCCTGCTGCTGGGCGGTTGCGCGGCGCTCGGTGACAACGCGTCCGCGGCGCTGCTGCCCGCCGTGGTCGGCTCGGCGGACCTGCCGCGCGCCAACTCCCGCATGTTCGGGGCCGAGTCGGTGCTCAACCGGCTCTGCGGCCCGCCGCTCGGCGCGGCCCTGTTCGGGGTCGCGGCGGGCCTGCCGCTGACGGTCGACGCGCTGAGCTTCACCGGCGCCGCCGCCCTGCTCTCGACGCTGCGCCTGCTGCCCCGCGCCGGGACCCCGACCCCCGCCCCGGCGGAGCGGGAGCCGATGCGCCGTCAGTTCGCCGCGAGCGTCCGCTGGCTGTGGGCGCAGCCCGCGCTGCGCACGCTGACGCTGGCGCTGTGCCTGATGAACGTGACGCTGGTGGCGGGCTTCTCGGTGATGGTGCTGTACGCCCGCGAGCACCTGGGCCTGTCGGAGTTCGGCTACGGCGTGCTGCTGACGGCCTCGGCGGTCGGCGGCCTGGCCGGGGCGCTGGTCGCCCCGCGCCTGCAGGCCCGGTTCTCCGCCTCACTGCTGCTGCGGGTGGGCCTGGTGCTGGAGACGCTCACCCACCTCGGTCTGGCCCTGGCGGGTTCCCCGTGGGTCGCGGGCGCGGTGCTCGGCCTGTTCGGCGTGCACGGCGCGATCTGGATCGGCGTCGACCGGACGCTGGTGCAGCGCGCCGTCCCGGACGGGCTGCGCGGCCGGGTCAACAGCGTCTTCATGGCCCTGGCGGTCGGCGGCTCCGCCCTCGGCGCCCTGATCGGCGGCCCGCTCGCCCGCGCCTTCGGCCTCACCGGCCCGTTCTGGTTCTCCGCCGCCGTGATGACCGTCCTGACCGCCTTCGCCTGGCGCCCCTTCGGCCGCCGCATCGACACCGCGCCCCCGGCCCCCGCCACCGCCCCCGTCCCCGCCACGGCCGTCCCCACCGCCACCTGACCGTCCGCCACCCGCCATCCGCTGCTCCGGCGCGCCCTCCGCTCCCCCGTCCTCCCGCCTGCGGTATACCTGCTGGCAACGGCGACGAGAGGCGGGTGGCGGGTGATCCGGCGGCGGGTGCTGGTCTCGGGCACGGTGCAGGGCGTCTTCTTCCGCGACTCCTGCCGCCGGACGGCCGCCGGGGCGGGCGTGGCGGGCTGGGTGCGCAACCTGCCGGACGGCCGGGTGGAGGCGGTCTTCGAGGGCGATCCGGCGGCGGTGGAACAGCTGGTCGCCTGGATGCGGCACGGCCCGTCCCGCGCGGTGGTCGAGCACGTCGAGGTGGTCGAGGAGCAGCCGGAGGGCCTGCTGGTCTTCGCCGTCACCACCTGAGCCCGCTGTCCGGTCGGTCGGGCCCCGCCGTCACCGGAACGACGGCGGAGGGCCGGTCGGAGGCGGAGGGGGCGTTCGGTCGTGCGCTGTGCTCGCGCCGGTCGCCTTCGGGCCGTGCGGGCGGCCGGGGTCAGTTGCAGGTGACGCCGGCGGACTTCCAGGTGGTGGCGTCGACCATGGTGGTCGGGGCGAAGGCCTCCTTCGGGAAGTCCTTGCCGTTCTTGAGCTTGTCGTACATGGTCTGGACGGCCAGCGCGCCGACGTCCTTGCCGTTGATGAACAGCGCCGCCTTCATGCCCGACGGCTTGCTGCCGCTCCAGTCCTTGCAGGCGAGGTAGGCACCCAGGCCGACGCCGATCACGTCGTCGGCACCGATGCCGGCGTTCTCCAGCGCGGTCACGCCGCCCTGGACGTTCTCGTCGTTGCAGCCCCACACCACCCAGTGCTTGACGCCGGCGTTGGCGGTGACGGTCGCGGCGATCTTGTCCTGGGCGCCGGTCGGGGTGTTGTCGGTCGCCACGTCGATGCTCTGGATCTGGGCGCCTGATCCGGCCGCGAACGCCTCCTTCGCGGCTTTCACCCGGTCGCCGCAGACGGTGACGTCCTGCTTCCAGGCGGAGACGATCCGGGTGTCGGCGGGGTTCCAGCCGGTCTTCTTGAACTCTTCGGCGGCCCGCTTGCCGACTTCGCCGCCCATCTGGGCACCGGAGAAGCCGATCCGCGGCACCAGTTGCTCCTTGGCGCACGACGCCGGGTCCGGGCCGGTCGCGCAGATCTGGTCGTCCGAGGTCAGCAGCGCCACCTTCGCGTCCTTCGCGGTCTGCACCACCTGCGGGCCCACCGCCGGGTCCGGCACCACGATGATCAGACCGTTGCTCTTCTGCGCGATGGCCGACTGCACCTCGCTGATCGTCTTGTTCGCGTCGTTGCCCAGGTTGACGACCTTCAGGTCGATCCCCAACTCCGCGGCCTTCGCCTTCGCACCGTCCGCCTCACCGATGAAGTACTCCTGATCACCCTGCTTCTGCAGGTACGTCAGGGAGATCCTGCCGTTCACCGGGGCCGCGGGCGCGCCGTCGGACTTCACCGACTCCTTGCCGGTGGAACAGGCGGTGGCCAGGCCGAGGGCGAGCAGCAGGCCGGTGGCGGCGGCGGCCCGGCCGGCGGTGGTGCGGAACATGGTGGCTCCTTGAGCATGTGCCGGGGTCGGCAAGGGGGTGCGGGGACAGCGGTGGCAGCGGGTGGGACCGGTCCGGGGGCTTCGCGGGCTTCGGCGACTCGCGCCACCAACAACGGACATCTTCCAACGAGATGCAACACATGACACTCTTGTCATGCACTTCCGTCAAGGGGGAGGACAGGCCCGTCTCCCCTTGCGACCACCGGCCCGCGCCCCGGACGGCGGGTGCCGCCGGGTGCGGGCGCAGGGGGCTCAGGCCACGGCCGACGACGGCGTCCAGCGCTGGTTGACACCGCCGTTGCAGGTCCACAGGACCAGCTGGGTACCGTCGGTGCTGGAGAAGCCGGGGTCGTCCAGGCAGCGGCCGGAGACCGGGTTGCGGTAGCCGCCGTTGTACGGCTGCCACTGCTGGTTGGCGCCACCGGTGCAGTCCCACAGCTCGACCTCGGCGCCGTCGGCGGTGCCGCCGGCGGTGGCGTCCAGGCACTTGCCGAGGGCGTTCAGGGTGCCGTCGGGGTTCGCGCTCCAGTTCTGGGCCGGTGTGTTGTTGCAGGACCAGATCTGCACGGCGGTGCCGTTGGCGCTGCTGCCGGCGTTGACGTCGAGGCACTTGCCGGCGATGCCGGACCGCACCGGGCCGCCCACCGTGACCGGGGCGCCGATCCAGCCGGCGCCGTCGGCGGCCTGGACGCCGCTGTTGAAGGCGGTGGCCATCTTGGCGAAGCCGCTGTCGTTGGGGTGCAGCGCGTCGGAGAGGTCGGCGGTGGTCAGGGTGCCCAGGTCGACCAGGCGGACGTGCCTGCCCGCGGCCTGCTTGGCCTGGACGATGCCGGGGAGCTTGGCGTTGAAGGCCGGGCGGTTGGGTTCCTCGGTGGAGCTGGTGGAGACGATCAGGGTGCCGACCAGCACGGTCGCGTCGGGGGCGTCCCGGTTGATCTGGTCGATGAGCGCGGAGAGGCGGTCGGCGGCGGTGGCGACCTGGTAGTTCTGGTTGAGGTCGTTGGTGCCGATCTCCAGCGTGACCACGTTGGGCCGGTAGCGGGCCAGCACGGAGTCGGCGATGCCGGCGATCTGGTCGATGCGCCAGCCGGAGTGGCCCTCGTTGTCCGGGTCGGACAACGAGCCGTTTCGGACCGAGCCGACGAAGTCCTCGGGGTGGCCCTCGGCGGCCAACTGGTCCCACAGCGCGGCGCGGTAGCTGTTGCCGCTGCTGGTGCCGACGCCCCAGGTGATCGAGTCGCCCAGCGGCAGCAGGCGGAGGGTGGCGGGCGCCGCGGCGGCCCGGCTCGTCGCAGTGGCCGTCGCCGTGGCCGTGGCCGTGGCCGTCGGCCCATCGCTCGCCGCGGCCGGCAGCGCGGTGCCCAGGGTCAGGGCCAGGGCGGCGATCAGCGGGGTGAGTGCGGTGGCGGTGGTCGCCGTGCGCGTCTTCATGAGCGGTCCTCACGGAGTGGGGGGATCAAGCCGGTTCCGGCGGAAGCGACTTGGCGGACCTCGGGTTCGGCGGCCGGTACGGCCGCCGGTCACACCGGCCGCCGCCCGCCGGCGGGGAGGTGCGCGGGCCGCGGCGGCTTCGCGGTGGTGGTGCGGTGGACCGCCGGGGTCACGGCACGGTCGGCAGCGTCGTCCAGCGCGGGTTGACGCCGCCGTTGCAGGTCCACAGGGCCAGCCGGGTGCCGTCGGCAGTGGCGAAGCCGGGGTCGTCCGGGCAGCGGCCGGACAGCGGGTTGCGGTGACCGCCGTTGTACGGCTGCCAGCGCTGGTTGACGCCGCCGGTGCAGTCCCACAGCTCGGCCTCGGTGCCGTCGGCCGTGCCGAAGCCGGTCACGTCGGGGCAGGTGCCCGGCGCGCGCAGCGCGCCGTCCGCGCGGAGCGTCCACCACTGCGCGCCGCCCGCGGTGCAGACCTGGAGCTGCGCCGCGGTGCCGCTGGCGCTGCCGACGCCGTTGACGTCCAGGCACTTCCCGCCGCCGCCGAGGCCCGGCCGGACCGGGCCGCCCGTTCGGTGCGGGGGGGGTTGATCCGGCCCGCCTCGTCGGCGGCCACCGGGGCTGCGTTGAAGGCGTCGGCCACCTTCCGGTAGCCGGCGTCGCCGGGGTGCCCGCCGTCGGCAGGGCCGTCATGGTGGCCGCTCCGATTCTTCTCATCGTGAACCTCGTTCCGGTGGGGTGGGGCTCCCCGCCGGCCGGGGCGGCCACGGCCGGCGGGGAGGGCGTCACGTGGTGGAGGGGGCGTCACGTGGTGGGGACGGTCCAGCGCTGGTTGGTGCCGGTGTTGCAGTCCCAGATCTCCAGCTGGGTGCCGTCGGTGGTGCTGAAGCCGGGCACGTCCAGGCAGCGGCCGGACTGCGGGTTGACCAGGGCGCCGGTGGAGGCGTTGTAGCTCCACTTCTGGTTGTTGCCGCCGTTGCAGTCCCAGATCTCGACCAGGGTGCCGTTGGCGGTGCCGCCGTTGCCGGTGACCTCCACGCACTTGCCCAGCACCCGCAGCGTGCCGTCGGAGGCGACGGTCACCTGCTGGGCGGCGGAGTTGTTGCACGTCCAGATCTGGACCTTGGTGCCGTTGGCGGTCGAGGCCGTGTCGTCGTCCAGGCACTTGCCGCCGTTGGCCGACACCACCGGCCCGGTCCCGCCCGGGGTGCCGCCGGTGCCGCCGCCGGTGCCGGGGGTGATGGACAGGTTGTCGAACTGGTCGGTGCGGTAGCCCTGGATGCCCAGCCCGGCCTGTCCGCTGGCGAAGGAGTTGTCGGTGACGGAGCCGAACTGGGCGCCGTCGAGCTTGGCGCTGATGGTGGCGTCCTGGAAGGTGAGGGACAGGTTGTGCCACTTGCCGGTGCCCAGCGCGGTGGTGGTGCCGGTGGCCAGGGTGTGGTTGGAGCCGTCGGTGTACATCTTCTCGATCCACCACTGCCCGGTGTCGCGGATGCGCAGGTAGTACGCGTTCATGTGCGACTGCGGGCGCTGCTGGGTGTTGGCCCGCCCGATCAGTTCGGTGGTCCCGGCGCCGCGCAGGTACACGTCGGAGCTGACGGTGTAGTTCGCCCAGGTGGTGTCGCCGATCAGCGCGTAGCTGTCGGAGTCGTCCTGCCACTCGATCGGCTTGACCGGCGCCATCTGCTGCACGCACTGGCCGGAGCGGCCGGTGCAGGGCTGGACCTCGAAGGAGCCCTGCATGTCGGAGAGGTACTTCGCCTCGGCGCCATTGCCGTAGCCGTCGAAGGTGTCGGAGTACGGCAGTGCGAGGGCGTGCGCGGCGGGCGGCGCGGCGGTGCCCTTGCCGCCCCCGGCGACGGTGGTGGCGGTGTAGACGTAGCCGGGCTGCAGGGTCAGTGAGTACGCGCCGTTGTTCGGCGTGATGTCCTGGGTGTGGAGGAACGAGGTGGCGCCGCTGGGGTTGTTGACGTTGGTCGCCCACACGTGCACCGTCCCGGTGGACAGGCCGCCCTTGACGGCGAGGTTCACCGTCTGCGCCGAACCGGCCGTGGTGGTCTCCAGGATCGTCGAGTAGTCCGCGGACGTGTTCGACCGGACGGTAACGTAGGTGCCGTTGGACTCGGCTCCGCCGAGGTAGCCCGAGGCCGAGTCGATGAACCGCCACCCCGGCTTGGTGAACTGGGTGACCTGCGCGGTGGCCCAGGTGCTCGCGCCGATCGTGTAGGTGCCCGACCAGGGGAAGTTGGCGGTCGCCAGGCCCACCGTGTTGTAGGGCAGGTTGGGGTAGATCGCCGCCAGCAGCGGCCAGTTGAAGTAGCTGACCATCTTCGCGTCGACGTAGCCGCGGGTGATCGCCCGGATCAGCGCGGGCGCCCCGGTGTTCATGTCCTGCGAGCCGTTCTCGCTGTCCCACAGCGGCTTGCCGTTGTTCTTCGCCGCGGTGCTGCTGGAACAGGAGTTGGCGTTGCCGCCGTCACCGCCCTCGCAGGAGTAGTGCGCCCCGATGATGGACACCGCGTTGTTGAACGCCGCGTTGGTGGCCATGTCGTCGGCCACGCCCCAGCCGCTGTCGTCGGCCACCAGCTTGACGCCGGAGTAGCCGGCGTTGTTCAGCGCCGAACGCAGCTGCACGAACCAGTTGGCGTCGTGGCCGCGCTCGTTCCAGCCGCCGAGGTAGCTGATCGTCAGGCCGTGCTGCTTGGCGCAACCCAGCCAGGAGATCAGGTAGTCGATCGTGTCGGTGGACCAGAATCCGCCGTTGATCCACCCCGGCGCCGCCCAGGCCAGGCCGTACAGGCCGATGTCGGGGTTGCGGGCCTTGGCCTGCTCGGCGAGCCAGAACTCGTACCCGGCGTTGCAGTTGACCGTGCCGCGGGAGTGCTCGACGGACGGCTCGGAGCCGTCGGTGGAGTTGGCGTCGCCGCCGATCTCCAGCTTCAGCAGTTGGAGGTTCGCGCCGTACCCGGGCTTGAACAGGTAGTCCAGGATCTGGGCCTGCTGCGCCGCCGGATAGTCGGTCAGCAGCCGGGAGTTGCCGCCGCCGCCGCTGATCGCGCCGATCCCGTCGAACGTCCGGCCGCCCTGCGTGCCGTCAACGGTGACGGACGTGGTGGCCGCCTGCGCGGGGACGGTGCCGACCGCGAGCACGGCCGCCAGCAGCGTGAGCACCCACAGCGGGGCGAGTCTCCATAGTCGTGGCATGAGTGACATCCTTCGCCGGAGGGATTATCGCCTAGCGTTCATTCATGTGCGATTGCTCATCAGATCGCGCAAAAAGTAGGCGTGACCGAACATGCCGCGCCGGTCGGCTTGCGCAGGGCCGTAGCAGGGTCCATCCCGCCGCCATTCCCTGCGGCTCCCGCCGGGGAAGCAGATGAGACAACGTTGTCAAGCATCGGCAGCCTGAACGGCCGACAGGCAGGAGGGCTGCCCGCCGGAGCGTCGCGGTGAGGGGGCGCTTGACAGGAGAGAGCGCTCTCCGAAGTTAACCAGCAGCTACGGTCGCGTCAATGGTCTGGACAAGGGAGGAAGCAGCCCGAAACTAGCCAGCAACCATGACCGCGTCAATGGCCTGGACCGGCGATCGCGCCCCACCCCCGTCCACGCCGGGGCTGGCACCCGATGGCCGCGCCCTCCAGGTGACTTGACCAGAGCCCGGATCCGGCCCTCCCATCCGATTCCACGCCGTCTCCAGCAGCCCACCGCACCCGTCCCGACCTGCGGTCATGAGTGGGACGGCCGCAACGGCGCGCACCACGCCCCGCCCTTCGGTGCCGCTTGACCACTTCCCGCGGGCGCACCACCACACTCGAACAGCATCCTGGCCGCGCCTGTTGATTGTTGTTGCGATTTCGGCCCGGAGCGTTGACAGGTCTTCCGCAACTGCCTTTTGCTGTGCGGGACTTGCCACCCCACCCCCACCCCCCACCGGCGCCGCGACAGCCGCGCCGCCCGCATCGGGAGCCGCACGTGAAACGATGGCGCATCCCCCTGGCGAGCTGCCTCCTCCTGCTCGGGTTCGCCGCCCCCACGACCACCGCCGAGGCCGCCGCACCGGCCGCGGTGTCCGACCCCGCCGGCCTGGTCAACCCGCTGCTGGGCACCTCCAACGGCGGCAACACCTTCCCCGGCGCGGTCACCCCGTTCGGCATGGTGTCGTGGAGCCCCGACACCTCGTCCCGACCGCCCGGCGGCAACTACGCCTACTCCGACAACGTCGTCACGGGATTCAGCCTCAACCACATCTCCGGGCCCGGCTGCGGGGCGATGGGCGACATCCCCGTCCTGCCGACGCTCGGCGGCGTCGACGGCGGCGCCACCCAGACGTTCAGCCACGGGAACGAGTCGGCGGGCGCCGGTTCGTACGCGGTGACCCTCGGCAACGGAGTGCGGACCGAGCTGACCGCCACCGCCCGCTCCGGCATGGCGCGCTTCACCTTCCCCGCCACCACCCAGGCCAACCTGCTGTTCAAGCTGAACGCGGACAAGGCCACCAACCTGCACTTCAACCGGGTCAGCAGCACCGAGGTCAGCGGCTCGGTCGACGCCGGCCTGTTCTGCGCCTCGGCGCCCTCGTACACCGCCTACTTCGACATGGTCTTCGACCGGCCGATGACCTCCAGCGGCACCTTCAACGGCGGCGGTTCGGTCACCTTCGACACCACCGGCAACCAGGTGGTGCAGGCCAAGGTCGGCCTGTCCTACGTCTCGATCGCCGGGGCCGCCGCCAACCGCGCCGCCGAGAACGGCGGTTGGGACTTCAACGGCACCCGCACCGCCGCGCACGACGCCTGGAACTCCGTGCTCGGCCGGATCGCCGTGGCCGGCGGCACGTCCGACCAGCAGCGGGTCTTCTACACCTCGCTCTACCACTCCCTGCTGCACCCGAACCTGCTCAGCGACTCCGACGGCCGCTACCGGGGCTTCGACCACCAGGTGCACACCGTCTCCGGCAGCCAGCGGGCCCAGTACGGCACGTACTCCGGCTGGGATATCTACCGCACCCAGGCGCAGCTGGAGGCGCTGGTCGCCCCTCAGCAGGCCTCCGACAGCGCGCAGTCGCTGGTCAACGACTACGCCCAGGCCGGCTTCTTCCCCAAGTGGTCGCTGAACTCGGCCGAGACGCAGGTGATGAACGGCGACCCGGGCCCGGCGATCGTCGCGGACTACTACGCCTTCGGGGCCCGGAACTTCGACACCGCCGCCGCCAAGGCCGACATGGTCAAGGAGGGCACCACGGCCAACCCGATCCGGATGGGCCTGGACCTGCAGACCAAGTACGGCTACCTGCCCTCCGACGGCAGCTACCCCAGGGACTTCTACGGCTCGGCGGCCACCCTGGTGGAGTACAGCGCCCAGGACTTCGCCACCTCCGCGTTCGCCAAGGCGCTCGGCGACACCACGACGGCCGCGCAGTTCGCCAACCGGGCCCAGGACTGGAGGAACGTCTTCAACCCCGCCAGCGGCTTCATCCAGCCCAAGCAGGCCAACGGCGCCTGGAAGGGCGGCTTCGACCCGACCAGCAGCGACCAGTTCGTCGAGGGCACCTCCTGGCAGTACACCGGCGCGGTGCCGCACAACATCCGCGGCCTGGCCGATGCCATGGGCGGCAACGCCAGGTACGCGGCCTACCTGGACAGCGTGCTGTCGGACGTCCACGGCTCCGGCGGCGCGCACGCCGACCTCGGCAACGAGCCCTCCATCGAACTGCCCTGGGAGTACGACTACGTCGGGCAGCCCTGGAAGACCCAGAAGCTGGTCCGCCGGGTCCAGGACCAGCTGTGGCCGAACGACCCGGCCGCCTGGGGCGTCGGCAACGACGACCTGGGCACGATGAGCGCCTGGTACGTCTGGTCGGCCATGGGCTTCTACCCCGAGACCCCCGGCACCGCCGACCTCGCCCTGGGCAGCCCGCTGTTCACCTCCGTCGACGTGACCCTCGGCAGCGGCGGCCACCTGGTCGTCAACGCCCCGGCCGCCGCCGACAACGCCCCCTACGTGCAGAGCGCCAGGCTCAACGGCGCCGCCTGGAACAACGCCTACCTGCCCGCGTCCTTCGCCACCGGCGGCGGCACCCTCGACCTGGTCCTGGGCACCGCCGCCAACACCGGCTGGGCCACCGCCGCCTCGGCCGCCCCGCCCTCCTACAACGGCGACGGCGGCGCCAAGCCGCCCGGCCCGCCGGTGAACTCCACCGGCCCGGTCACCTCCGACAACGGCGGCAAGTGCCTGGACGACAACACCGGCTCGACCGCAGACGGCACCCGCATCCAGATCTGGTCGTGCAACAACTCCGCCGCCCAGCAGGTCACCGTGGGCGGCGACGGCACCCTGCGGATCGTCGGCAAGTGCGTGGACGTCAGCTTCGGCGGCACCGGCAACAACACCCTGGTGCAGCTGTGGGGCTGCGACGGCACCGGCAGCCAGCAGTGGACCTACGACCGCGCCACCAAGGCCCTGGTCAACCCGCAGTCCGGCCGCTGCCTCGACGTCCCGAACTCCAGCACCACCGACGGCACCCAGCTGCAGATCTTCGACTGCAACAACACCGACGCCCAGCGGTGGAACCTCCCCTCCTGACCGTTCCCCTCCCCCGCGAGAGGCGGGAGGACCGATGAGCACCTCCACGCCCGAACGGCGGCCGGCGCGGGCGGTGGCCGCCGCGGTCGCGCCGAGCACGGTGCTGACGCACGAACAGGCCACCGGCGACCGACAGTACGACTACGCGGTCTCCGGCGCGTTCGCCAAGAACGGCAACTTCACCAACGAGCACATCGACGACACCGGCTGGTGGGCCCTGGCGTGGCTCCAGGCCTACGACCTCACCGGCGACACCGCCTACCCGGACACGACCAGGACCGCGACCGACCACATGCACGGCTACGGGGACGGCAACGGCACCGGTGCCCAGCAGTGGAGCCTGCGCACCGACGGCACCGTCGTCAACCCCGCCTCCGGCGAGTGCCTGGACGCCACCGCCCACGGCACCCCGCTGGAGATCCGGACCTGCCACGGCGGCCCCCACCGGAAAGGGAGCCGGACGTGAGCCACCACTGAGCCCTTCCGCCCGGCGACCGGCCGACACCCGTGGTGCCGGCCGGGCCCGGCGCGGCCTCGTCGCCGCGGGCCGGGGCGGTCGGGCGATCGGCCGCACCGACGTGTTCCTGCCGCTCGACCGGCCCGAGGAGCGCCAGGACCTGACGCGCCTGCGCCGGGCCGTGACCGCCGGACAGGCCGACCGGATCGCCGCGCCGGGCGCCCGACGGGCCGTCAGCCGAGCCGCCCGCCGGCTCCGTCCCCGTACGGCCACACGTCGTCCGCGAACACCCGGGCGAACCAGTGCGGTTGGACGTCGCGCAGGCGCAGGGTGCGCCAGCGGCGCGGGTCCTCGGGGAGCGGGACGCCGACCTCGACGTCGGGTCCGTGCGCGAACAGCCGTTCCTGGCAGACGCCGCAGGGGGCTAGCACCCAGAAGCCGCGGTCGCCGTCGGCAGCGGTGACGCAGACCGAGGCGACGACACGGCGGCCGAGCTTGTGCGCCTCGCAGATCGCGCCGGTCTCGTGGCACAGCCGGACGGCGCCGTTGGGTGCTTCGGGCGCGGTACTGGTGAGGACGGTGCCGTCGTCCAGCCGCAGGGCGGCCGCGCCCGCCCAGTCCCGGTCGGGGAAGCGGCGGCGGGTCAGTTCGATCGCGGCGTCCACGAGGGCGGGGTCGATGGCCATGGCCGGGACGCTACCGGCCCGGGCCGGGGCGGCGAAAACGGTTTGCGGACCGGCCCGGACGGCGGCCAGACTCCGCGCATGACGGAGACGGACGACCGGCTCGCCGCGACCAAGCGGGAGTTGAAGCTGTACCTGCAGGACGCGCGGGACGCGGTGGTGTGGAAGCTGGAGGGCCTGTCGGAGTACGACGTCCGGCGCCCGCTGACCCCGACCGGGACGAACCTGCTGGGGCTGGTCAAACACCTGACGGGTGCGGAGGCGGCGTACTTCGGCGCCACCTTCGGCCGGCCGTTCGAGGGCGGTCCGGGGCTGTGGGTGGCGGGCGCGGCCGAGCCGAACGCCGACCTGTGGGCCCGGCCGGAGGAGGGCCGGGAGTTCCTGCTCGCCGAGTACCGCCGGGTCTGGGCGCACGCGGACGCCACCGTCGACGCGCTGCCGCTGGACGCGCCCGGGAAGGTCCCGTGGCCCCCGCACGGCGAACTGACGCTGGGCCGGGTCCTGCTGCACGTGGTCGCGGAGACCCAGCGCCACGCGGGCCACGCCGACCTGGTCCGCGAACTGCTCGACGGCGCCACCGGCCTGCGCCCGACCGGCGCGGTCCTCCCGGAGGGCGACGCCTCCTGGTGGTCGGCCCACCGCGCCCGGGTCGAACGGGCCGCCCGCACGGCGGCCACCGCCGCCGGCGAGTCCGTCCCCGGCTGACCGGACGACGGCCGCCGTGCCGGACGGCCACCGCCTCTGGAATGATCTTCCGGGGGGCGGTGACCGTCCCCCGGACGCCCACCCCGCCGAAGGGAATCCGTCTCCGTGTCGATCGACCTCGCCGAGGCCCTGGCCGCCCACCCGTACCCGGGCCGGGGCGTGCTGCGCTGCCGCACCGCCGACGGCGCGTCGGCGGCCGCCTATTTCCTGACCGGCCGCAGCCCCGCCTCCCGGGCCCGCGCGCTGCGCGCGGGCGCGGACGGCACCCTGGCCGTCGTCCCCACCGACGTCCGCGCCCACGACGACCTGCGGCACTATCCGGCGGTGCGGCGCGGCGGCGGACGGGTGGTGTACGGCAACGGCGAGCAGGTGGCCACGGTCGCGGACCGGTTGGACGCGGGGCTGTCTCCGCTGGAGGCGCTGGACGGGCTGGACTACGAGCCGGACCCGCCGGTCTTCACCCCGCGCCTGACGGTGGTCGCGGACGTCCGCCCGGACGGCCCGACCTGGTTCGGCGCGGCCCGGCGCGGTGCCGCCGCCCGCACCGCCACCGATCGCCTCTTCCTGCGGCTGGACGCCCTGCCGCCCGGCGAGGGCGTCCTCCTGACGACCTACCGGGGCGCCCCGTCCGCCCCCGCCACCGGTGCCCCCTACCTGGAGGTGTCCACTCCGTACCCGGACGCCGCCGCCCTGCTCGACCGCCTCTGGTCCGCCCTGCCGCCCGCGTACCGGGTGGCCGCCGCGGTCTTCGACCCGGCCGCCTTCCCGGAGGTCCTGCTGCGGCACGCCGCGGACTGAGCCGAGGGGAACTCCGGCGCACCGCACGGCTGTTCACCGGAGGAACGCTGGACGAACGGCGAGTCGGCCGCTCACGATGGCGGTATGTCGGAGAGTGGTCGGACGGAAGAGCCGCCGGAGGCGGGGAGCGGGCGCCGGGCGCTCGACTGGGGGGCGGTGGCGGCCCTGTCGGGGGTGGTGGCGGCGCTGGTGGCGCTGGTGGCGTACCTGTTGCCGCCGGACGCGCCCCGTCCCGCGCCGAGCCCGCTGCCCGTTCCGGTGGCGGAGTCCTCGCCGGAGCGGACGTCGGCGCGTCCGCACAGCCCCGCGCCGACGCCGACGCCGACGCCGACGCCCACGCCGACCGAGTCATCGGAACCGGAACCGGAACCGGAGCCCGATCCCGCGCCGGGGTCCTCGCGGACGGCCGACGTCCCGGCCCCGCTGCCCGCGGTGGTGCCGGCGGGGTGCCGGGAGGCGTCGGCGGCGGTGGCCGGGTACCGGCGTGACCAGGGGTCGACCCGGGGGGCGCAGGCCGACGCGGCGAACCTCGCCTACCAGGGGCTGATGCGGGCGGGCGCCGACGCGGACCCGCCGGTGCGGCCGACGATCGTGCGGCTGGCGCAGGAGTTCCAGGAGTTGGGCTTCCGGCTGAGCGGCATGGTGCTGGCGGACCCGAACGAGGTGGTCGCCGACATCAACGCCGACCTGCCGGTCCTGGACCGGCAGTGCGCGGGCGGCTCCTGACCCCCGGCCACCGACGCCACCGACGCCACCGACGCCGACGCCGACGCCGACCACGCGCCGCTGCCGCCCGTCCGCACACCGTGCGGGCGAGCGGCAGCGGCGGCCGGTCGGCCGGGGTCAGCTGTCGAAGCCGAGGCCGAGCTTGTCCATGGTCTTGAGCCACAGGTTGCGGCGGCCGGCGTTGCGGTCGGCGCGGTCCAGGGACCACTTGGTGATGCCGATGCCGGCCCAGCGGACCGGCTCGGGCGGGAAGGGCAGCGGCTTGCGGCGGACCATCTCCAGCGCGGTGCGCTCGGTGGGCTTCCCGGCCAGCAGGTCGAGCATCACCTCGGCGCCGAAGCGGGTGGCGCCGACGCCGAGGCCGGTGTAGCCCGCGGCGAGGGCGACCTTGCCGTGGTAGGCGGTGTCGAAGAAGGCGGAGAACCGGGTGCAGGTGTCGATCGCGCCGCCCCAGGCGTGGGTGAAGCGCAGGCCCTCCAGCTGGGGGAAGGTCTGGAAGAAGTGCCGGGCGAGGGTCTGGTAGGTCTGCGGCCGCTGGTCGTACTCGGCGCGGACCTTGGCCCCGTAGTGGTAGATCGCGTCGTAGCCGCCCCACAGGATCCGGTTGTCGGCGGACAGCCGGTAGTAGTGGAACTGGTTGGCGCTGTCGCCGATGCCCTGCCGGCCCTGCCAGCCGATCGCGGCGAGCTGCTCGTCGTCGAGCGGTTCGGTCATCAGCGCGTAGTCGTACACCGGCACGGTGTAGGGGCGGATCCGCTTGACCAGCGAGGGGAAGACGTTGGTGCCGAGGGCGACCTGGCGGGCGAAGACCCGGCCGTAGGGGGTGCGCACGGCCATGCCGGAGCCGGACTCGGCGATGTCGAGTGCCTTGGTGTGCTCGAAGACCCGCACGCCGAGCTGCTCGCAGGCCCGCTTGAGGCCCCAGGCGAGCTTGGCGGGGTGGAGCATCGCCACGCCGTCCTTGTCCCAGAGCGCGCCGAGGTAGGTCGGCGAGTCGACCTGGGCGCGGACGGCGTCGGCGTCCAGGAGTTCGTAGTCGCCGTACTCCTTGGCGAGTTCGTACAGTTCGGCGAGTTCCTCGACCTGGTGCGGCTCGGTGGCGACGTCGAGTTCGCCGGTGCGCTCCCAGTCGCAGTCGATCCCGTACGTCGACACCGCGTCCTCGATGGAGCTCAGGTTGCGGGCGCCGAGCTGTTCGAGCGCGGCCAGCTCGTCGGGCCAGCGCTCCAGGCCGTTGCCGAGGCCGTGGGTGAGGCTGGCGGCGCAGAAGCCGCCGTTGCGGCCGGAGGCGGCCCAGCCGGTCTGCTCGGCCTCGATCAGGACCACGTCGCGCCCGGGGTCCCGCTCCTTGGCGATCAGGGCCGTCCACAGGCCGCTGTAGCCGCCGCCGACGACCAGCAGGTCGCAGCGGACGTCGCCGGTGAGGGCGGAGTTGGCGGCGGGTCGGCCCGGGTCCTCCAGCCAGAACGGGGTGGGTTTGGCGTCCCGCAGGGCGTGTACGGGGTCCATGCTCTCGGTTCCTTGCCTCGGGGGGTGCGGCCCGGCCGTGGGGGCGGCCGGGCCGTCGGGTGTGTCCGGGTTATCGGTCCTCGCCCTCGGCCGCCTCCGGGCCGAGGTTGATGGTGTAGACCTTGCGGAGCGTCTCGTGGACGGTCCAGGTGGTGCGGTCGCCCTCGCGGAGCACGGCGAGGTCGCCGGGGCCGAGCTCCAGGACGGGCCCGTCCTGGAAGGCGACGGTGGCCCGGCCGCTGAGCACGACGAACATCTCGTCGGCCTCGGTGTCGGTGACCACGCCGGGGGTGATCTGCCAGATCCCCCGGATCTGGCGCCCGTCGGCGGACTCCCAGACCACCTTGCCGGTGACCTCGGGCGTGCCGGAGACGATCTGCTCGGGGTCGAGCGGCTCGGGCTCCAGTTCGGCGTCCGGGACGTGCAGGGCGAAGCTGTTGATCATGCCTCGACGCTATCCGTTCCGGTGCCGGTGGCGGCCCTGTCACTGTGTGCCGAGTCCGGCCGCCACTCTGACAGCCCGTACGCCTTGGTCCCGGCCGCGGCGATCGCGACGGCCCGTTCGGCGTCGGCCTTCTCCCGGGCGGCCTTGCGGGCGGCGAGCAGCGGGTAGAGCAGCAGGGAGGCGCCGACCACGATCAGGCAGTAGACGACTGCCTTGGTCCCCTCCTCGTTGTACTGCTCGATGGCGGCCCAGGCGCTGACGGCGGTCAGGCAGACGGTGATCAGGCCGATGCTCCACCAGCCGCCGGGGATCTTGTAGGGGCGCTCCAGCTCGGGTTCGCGGACCCGCAGCGCGATCAGCGCGGCGACCTCCAGCAGGATGCCGATGTTGGTGAGGAAGACGTCGAAGATCACCAGGTTGGCGAAGCTGGAGAAGCAGAACAGCGCGTAGATGACGGAGGAGCCGATGATCGAGGCGATCGGCATCTTGTAGCGCTTGCTCTCCTTGGAGACCCACTTGGGCAGGTAGCCGTCGTGCGAGAGCGAGGAGGGCAGCCGCGAGTAGGAGGCGAGCAGCGCGGAGAACATCGCGACCGAGGCGAACAGGCCGCCGATGGTGACGGTGTACTGGAGCCAGGGGCCGGCCAGTTCGCCGGCGATGTCGGAGAACGAGCCGTCCTCCCACTTCCGCCAGCCGTTGTCGCCGTCCGCGCCGACCGCGAGGGCGGCCAGCGAGGGCAGCAGGTAGCCGACGATGATCAGCAGGACGGACCAGAACAGCGCCTTGGGCAGGTGCTTCTTCGGGTTCTCCATCTCGCCGGCCACGGTGGAGACCGAGTCCCAGCCCGAGTAGTTCCACATCACGATGAACAGGCCGGAGCCGAAGGCGTTCCAGGTGGACTGGCCCTGCTCGGCGGTCATCGAGGAGACCGGGTTGGTGCCGTCGGTGATCAGGTGCCAGCCGCCGATGGCGGTGAGGATCAGCATCGGGGTCAGACAGATGATCGCGAACGCCACCGAGGAGTCGCCGACCCAGCCCGCGCCCATCAGGTTCAGCAGCGTGAACAGCACGATGACGCCGACGCAGATCACC
The DNA here is from genome assembly GCF_044750705.1 of Kitasatospora sp. NPDC088783. Lineage (NCBI taxonomy): Bacteria > Bacillati > Actinomycetota > Actinomycetes > Kitasatosporales > Streptomycetaceae > Kitasatospora > Kitasatospora sp. NPDC088783. The sequence continues at coordinate 744,386 of NZ_JBIVKJ010000002.1, read as the reverse complement.
CAGTTCAGGTCGACCTGGACGCCCAGGAGCTCGAACAGCACGTGCTTGCCGGGGGCGACGGCGCTGATCAGGCTCGACAGGTACGAGGTGAACATCACCGGGTACAGCGCCATGTCCACGAAGCTGCACACCCACTGGAGCACGCCCTGCTGGAAGGCCCAGAACCGGCCGAGACCGCGCTTGACCCAGTGGTAGTAGCCGCCCTCGACGGGGATGGCGGTGCCGAGCTCGGCGCAGACCAGGGCGTGCGGCACGCTGTAGATCAGCGGGGCGACCAGGATCAGCAGGATGCCCATGCCGGGGCCCGAGGTCGAGAACAGCGGCTCGATGCCGTAGGCGCCGCCGGAGACGCTGAAGAAGATCAGCGCGACCAGCGGGACCAGGCTCACGCGCTTGGGCGTCGCCCACCGGTTCTCCGGCGGGGCCACGGGGATGGCGGTCATTTTCACCTTGACAATCGGGTGTCGGCACGGATGCGTCGGGGGTTGAGGTGCACGAGTCTTGTCGTCCCGTTGACGTAGGGCAATCATTCAATCTGTCAGCCGTCTTGTTGCCCCTCTGACACAGTGCAGGCCCCGCCGACGGATCGGCGGGGCCCACATCGTGCCAGGTCAGACGGTTCTCACCCGTTGCCGGGCGGGTTTCAGGCGCTGCAACCGGTGTCGGCGACCACGTAGTAACCGGCCGAGGTCTCCTTCAGCGTGTGCGTGACGAACAGGTTCCACAGCCCCATGTTCTGGTTCGACCCGTTCGCGTACGCGTACCCGCCGCTCTGGTGCGCCCGGCCCGCGGCGACCTGGTTGTAGTTGTTGTCCGTCCAGCACCCCAGCGGCCGGGTCGACGGGGAGGCGGAGGGCGAGGGCGAGGAGGACGGGGATGCGGACGGGGACGCGGACGGCGACGGGGAACCGGACGGGGACGGGGACGCGGAGGAGCCGTCCAGGCCCCAGAACAGGCCGGTGTAGTACGAGGAGCAGATGGTGTTCAGGAAGTACGCCCCGCTCTGCCCGCAGTTCGCGGTGCCGCTGCCGGGGCTGACCGGCAGGCCGTGGCCCATGCCGGAGACGCTGTACAGCTGGACGGCGGGCCTGCCCGCGCTGTCGTTGTAGACGCTGAGCGTGGTGTTGCCGGGCAGCGACTGGGTCGCGGAGGCGCTCTGCCCGATGCCCCACACGTTGGTCCACTGGTCGCGCAGCTCGGTGGCGTTGACCGGGGCGACGGTGGTGTCGGAGCTGCCGTGCCAGATCGCCACCCGCGGCCACGGGCCGGTGTAGCCGGGGTAGGAGGCGCGCACCTTGTCGCCCCACTGGGCGGGCGTCAGGTTCTGGTGGGAGTTCTGGCAGCCGGAGGCGGCGGCCTGGGTGGTGGCGCACTGCGCGGGCAGGCCGGAGGCGATCGAGCCGCCCGCGAACACGTCCGGGTAGTCGGCGAGCAGGTCGGCGGCCATGCCGGCGCCCGCGGACAGGCCGGTCACGTACACCCGGGACGGGTTGCTGCCGTACAGCGCGACGGCCTTGTCGACCATCTGCTTGACCGACAGCGCCTCGCCCTTGCCGCGGGTGTCCTTGCCGCTGTCGAACCAGGAGAAGCAGGACAGCGCGTTGTTGGAGGAGCTGGTCTGCGGGAAGACCACCGCGAAGCCCCAGCGGTCGGCGAGCTGCGCCCAGCCGGAGTTGTTGTAGTAGTCGGTGGCGGTCTGGGTGCAGCCGTGCAGCGCCACCACCAGCGGCTTCCCGGTGGGCAGTGCGGTCGGGACGTAGCTGTACATCGCCAGGTTGCCGGGGTTGGTGCCGAAGCCGGTGACCTGCCCGAGCCCGGCCGCGGACGCCTGCGGCGCCCCGGTGAGCAGCCCGCCGGCGATCAGCGCGCCCGCTAGCGCCGCGCCCGCCCGGCGTCCGAGGCCCGCGCGCCGCCCGGGCCGCCCCGGGTCCGCCGCCGTCCGCCGTCCTGCCCGTACCAGTCCTGTCAGTCCTGCCAGTGCCATGTGGGGGCTCCGCTCTCTTCGGGTGCTCGCGTGCCGGGTGGGGGTGGCCGAGCACCGTTCGCGGTGAATCATCGGCGCGGGTCCGGCGGCGGCCCATGGGGCGGTGCACCACCGGCGGGGCCCGGGGCATGGCGGCGGCGACCATTGAACGGGCGCCCGACGATGATCACGCACCCGCCCGCGCCTCCCACACCGGGGCGGCCCGCGCGGGTAGCGTGCACCTGGTCATGCCCACCATCACCGACGACTCCGACTCCCACCGGTCCCGTCCGATGCTCGGCACGGTCGTCCGGCTGTCGCCGTTCCTGCTGATCGCGCTGTCGGCGGCGGCGGACGCCGAGACCCCGGCCGGGCAGCGCTACGACCGGTTCGTGGTGGCGGCGCCCGCCCTCGCGGCGGCGACCTGGGGCCCGCTGGGGACACTGCTGATCGGCCTGCTCGCGGTGGTCGCCGAGGTGGTGCTGGCGCTGATCCGGGACGACCAGGTCGGCGCGGCGGCGGCCTCGGTGATCGCCGCCACCGTCACGGTCACCCTGGCCGCCTCGTACACCTCCGGGATGCGGGTGCGCCGCGAACGCGACCTGGCGCTGGTGCGCTCGGTGGCGCGGACCGCCCAGCAGGTGGTGCTGCGCCCGCTGCCGGACCGGCTGAACGACGTCGACCTGGCGCTGTACTACAGCGCGGCGGCGGAGCAGGCGCAGATCGGCGGCGACCTGTACGAGGCGGTGCGCACGCCGTTCGGGGTGCGGATCATCCTGGGCGACGTGCAGGGCAAGGGCCTGCCCGCGGTGGAGATGGCGGCGGCGCTGCTCGGCTCGTTCCGGGAGGCCGCGTACGACGCGAAGGACCTGCCCGCGCTGGCCCGCCGGCTGGAGACCGGCCTGCAACGGTACGCCGAACGGGCCTCCTCGCCGGACGCGGCGGAGCGGTTCGCCACCGCCCTGCTGCTGGAGATCCCGGCCGACCGGCCGGAGGCGCACCTGCTGAACTGCGGCCACCCGCCGCCGGTGCTGCTGCGGGCGGACGGCGCGGTGCTGCCGGTCGAGCCGGAGGTGCCGCTGCCGCCGCTGAACCTGTCGGCGCTGCTGGCCAGCGACTACCGGGCCCGCACCCTGCCGTTCGGGCCGGGCGACCGGGTGCTGCTGTACACCGACGGCGTCAGCGAGAGCCGGGACCGGCGCGGCGAGTTCTACCCGCTGACCGAACGGCTGGCCCGCTGGAGCGCCGAACCGGGCACGGTGCTGCTGGAACACCTCCGCGGCGACCTGCGCCGCTACGCGGGCGGCCCCGCCGACGACGACGTGGCCGCCCTGCTGGCCACCCGCCTGCCCCCGCCCACCGGCACGGCCGTCCCGGACCCCTGACCGCCGCCCGTCGGGGCCCGCGACCGCCGTCGACGCCCGAGCGCCTGCCGGTGCCCCGGGCCGACGCCGACACCGACGCCCGATCATCCGTCAGGTTCCGCAGTCTTCCCCCATCCCTCGACACCCGACCACCTGCCGAGCCCCGGGCCGTCCCCCCGGTCCGGTCCGCAGTCGGCGGGCGGTACCCTCTGGGCTCTGTCGCTGACGCCGTTGTCGAAGGAGCCGCCGGTGTCCGAGAATCCCGTGAATCCCGCGAATTCCGTGAATCCCGCGCTGCCGCTGCGGATCGCCGTGTTCGGGGCGGGCAGCATCGGCTGCCGGCTGGGCGGGGCGCTGGCCGCCCGGGCCGACGTGACGCTGATCGGGCGGCCCGCCGCGATGGCCGAGCTGGACCGGGCGGGGCTGACCCTGACCGGGCCGGGCGACCGCCGGCTGCACGCCCGGCCGCGCACCGCCGCCGACGCCTCGGCCGCGGCGGGCGCCGACTACGTGCTGGTGACCGTCAAGTCCGCGGACACCGCGGCCGCGGCCCGGCTGCTCGACCCGCACCTGGACGGCCGGACCACCGTGGTCAGCTTCCAGAACGGCCTGCACAACGCGCGGGTGCTGCGCGAGGCGCTGCCCGGCCGGACGGTGCTGGCCGGGATGGTGCCGTACAACGTGGTGCGGACCGGTCCGGCCTCGTTCCACCAGGGCACCGGCGGCCAGCTGGTGCTCGAACGGGCGGACGCCGCCCGGCGGTTCGCGGCGGTGGCGGGGTCGGCCGGGCTGCCGGTGGGGCTGCGCGCGGACATGCCGCGGGTGCAGGCCGCGAAGCTGCTGATGAACCTCAACAACGCCGTCAACGCGCTCTCCGGCCGGCCGCTGCGCGAGCAGCTCGGCAGCCGCCCGTACCGGCTGGTGCTGGCCCGCTGCCAGCGCGAGGCGCTGGCGGTGTTCGCGGCGGCGGGGCTGTCCCCGGCCCGGTTGACGCCCGTCCCGCCGGAGTGGATGCCGTCCGTCCTGGGCCTGCCGGACGCGGTGTTCCGCCGGGTCGCGGCGGCGAGTCTGCGGGTGGACGCGCGGGCCCGCTCCTCGATGTGGGAGGACCTCCAGCGCGGCCGTCCCACCGAGGTGGACGAGCTCCAGGGCGAGGTCGTCGCGCTGGCCGGGCGCCACCGGCTGCCGGCTCCCGCCAACCGGTGCCTGCTCGACCTGGTCCACGCGGCCGAGGCCGCCGGTACGCCGCCCGCATGGTCCGGTGCCGAACTGCTCGCGGCCCTGGACGCGCTGCCGTAGTCTCGTCTCCCCCCTTCCCACCCGAGGGAGTTGACCCGCCGCCATGACCACCCGGTGGACCACCCACGGCGTCGACCTGCTGCCCGGCTCCGTGCGCAAACGCTTCCGGACCGACCCGCACGGCGCCCCGCCCGGCGACCCGGGCTGCGAACCGGAACGGGAGTGGCGGGCGCTGACGCTGCTCGACCGGTACGCCCCCGGGCTGGCGCCCCGGCCGCTGGCCCGCGAGGACGGCACGCTCACCATGTCGCGGCTGCCGGGCCGCGCGCTGCGCGGCACCGTGCTGACGGACGAGCACCTGGACGCGCTGGCCCGCGCGGTGCGGCGGCTGCACCGGGCGGTGCCCGCCGAGCTGGTCGCCCGGCTGCCGAACCGGCGCTGGGACGTCCGGCAGTCCGCCGAGACGATCCGGGACCGGGCCGCCGGGGCCGCGGCGGTGGGCGGCGACGCCCCCGAAGTGCTGCGGGCCCTGACGGCGGGCCTGCGCTGGCTGGACCGCGCGCAGGCCGGGCTGTGCGCGGACGGCCCGGCGGCGGCGCCCGTGCTGGGGCAGGCCGACGGCAACCTGGCCAACTTCCTCTGGGACGGCACCGGCGTTCGGCTGGTCGACTTCGAGGACTCCGGGCGCTCCGACCACCCGTACGAGCTGGCCGAGGTGGTCGAGCACGTCTCGTCCTGGGTGGACACCGACCTGGACGCGGCGGCCTTCCTGTCCCGCTTCGACCTCTCCCCCGCCGAGGACCGCCGCCTGCTGGAGTGCCGCCGCCTGCTGGCCCTGCTCTGGCTGGTCTTCCTCGCCGGCGACCCCGCCACCACGCTCCGCAACCCGCCGGACACGCCCGCCCGCCAGGCGCGGCGCCTGCTCGCCCTGCTGGACGCCGCCGAGCCGTCCGGCTGAACGGGACCCTCCCGGTCTGCCCGCCTCCCCGCCTCCCCGCCTCCCCGCCTCCCCGTCTCCCCGCCTCACGACAGCGGGAGGGTCTTCTCCAGCACCACCGAGGTGTAACGGACCGTCATGCCGACCTTGAGGTACAGGTCGAGCGCGCCCGTGCCGGAGTGCGTCCACAGCGTGCAGTGGCTCAGCCCGGCCTCCCGGCAGGCCCGGAAGGCGTGCTGCAGCAGGTGGCGGGCGATGCCGCGGTTGCGGTGGTCGCGGTCGACGGCGAGGCTCTCCACGTACCCGTCCCCGCTGCCGGGCTGGTCCAGCGACAGGGCCGCGCCGACCACCCGGCCGTCGGCCTCCGCGACCGCGAGCGGGGAGCGCTCGGGGGTGAACGTCTCGCGGTGGACGGTGTGTTGGGCCCACTCCGCGAAGTCCATCCGGCGCGCCTTCCAGTCCGCGAAGGCGTCCTCGACGACCCGGTGCGCCGCGCGCGCGTCCCGCGGGTCGTCGGGGCGGAACGGGCGGACGGCGATGCCCGCGGGGGCGGGCCCGGGTTCGGGCAGGTCGGCGAGGGGGATCTCCAGCAGCCAGCTGGCGCCCTTGGGCCGGTAGCCGTAGGTGCGCAGCATGGTCAGGCCGACCGGGTCGAGGTCGGCGACGACCTGGACGAGCTTGCCCACGCCCTGCTCGACGGCCCGGCTCTCCATCCAGCCCAGCAGCGCGGTGCCGATCCGGCGGCCGCGGTGCGCGGGGTGCACCCGGCACTCGCAGCGCCGGTCGCTCCACGCCCAGGCGGCCAGCCGCCCGTCCGGGGCGTGCACCAGCAGCGTGTCGGCGGCGGGGTCGAAGCCGGGGCGGGCCAGCACCGCCGCGACCTCGCCGCGGTCGGCCTCGGTCGCCCCGGCGCCGTGCAGGGCCCACTCACAGGTGGTCAGCAGGTCGAGGACGTCGAGCAGGTCGCGCTCAGGATCGAGCGCCCGGGCGGTGTAGCCGGCGGGCAGGACGAGGGGCTGGGCCATCGGCGGAGGGTCCTTCCTGGTGGACGGCGGGCGGCGGACGGAAGGCGCGGTGCGCGCACGATCAGCCAGTGGCACCCGGTTCCAGCCGCTCGCCGGGCTTCCCCACACCGTTCGCACTTCCCGCCCGGGCAGCCTACTGAACGCGGGCCGGTCCACCGGTCCGGGGCGGCAAAGGTTGCCGAAAGTAGTCGCAAAAGGTTTTTGACTGCGCAAAGTGATGGAAATGTCGGCAACCCCTCCAATCGGCCCGAACGATGCGAAAGCGTTACGTTACATAGAGTGACATGTCCGTTTTGTCCGATGTGGAGATGCTGTAATTAATTCGAGGTCGATCTGAATAGGCCGCCATGTCATGGCGAAGTTCATTCGGACCCTCCCGCGTCGGACCGACCGGCCAGACGCCCTGTCTTCATATTTTTTACAAGATTTCCGGAAGTCGATAGCACATGAATCCCATGCGATCCGCGCGGACCCTCCTCGTCGGAGGGGCGACCGCGATCCTGGTCGGCCTGGTGGCGGCGCCCGCCGCTCAGGCCAATACCGCCTTCGAGAACCAGTGGAGCCCGGAGGCGTGTAAGAGCAACGTCGACAGTGGATTCAAGTTCACCCTCTGGTACAACTCGTCCTACGCGGGGACGTACCGGAACATCGGCTGGTCCGTCTACGACTTCGCCGATGAGAACGAAGGCGGCACGGCGCACGGCGCCCAGCCGCTGAACTACTGCAACACCGGTGCGGCCGGCAGCGGCCAGGGCATCAAGAACAACGCCGCTTCCGCCCAGAACCGGAACACCGGCCTCAGCGCCAAGGTGTACTACAACAGCGGATACCGGGGAGCGGTGGATGTGCTCACCCCGTTCAGCAGCTGGTTCCAGCTGAAGAACACGTACAACGAGAACGCCTCGTTCCTCTGGGCCTGAGGCCCGGCCCATGGTGCCGGAATTCGGCATCACCGAATTCCGGCACCCACCACCCTTCCTTCTCACGACATCCCGGACGAGCCGCATCTCGCCCGGTATTTTGTCTGCGGTCTTTTCAGGAGAAATACGATGCGTTCCTCTCTCGGACTCCGGAGGGTCGCTGCCCTTGCCCTCGCTGCTGCGGCGGGCACCGCGGTGTCCGCCTGTTCCGGGCCGTCGGTGGAGCGGGCCGCGAGCCCGGCCGTTCCGTCCGGGACGGCCGGGCCGGCGGCGGCGGCCTTCGACCCTGCGGATCCCGCGACCTGGAAGCTCCCCCTGGAGGCCTACCTGCCGACGGAGGACGAGGAGGGCCAGCTACGGCGTGCGCTGGGCTCGTTGGTCGAGGAGTGCGTGCACCGCGCCGGGTTCAGCGACTGGCACCCGGCGGCCACACTGCCGAAGCTGGGCCCCAAGACGCTGACCGACTGGCGTTACGGGATCCACGACGCCGAACTGTCCGCGACACGGGGCTACCACCCCGATGCGGCCGAGCAGGCCGCCTACGACGCGGTGGTCCAGGAGGCGGCGCTCGACGGGGGCGACAAGGCGGACTCCGCCACGCTCTTCAGCTGCGGACAGCAGGGCGCCGAGAAGCTCGGGCGCACCGACAAGACGGTCGGCGAGTTGGCCCAGCGCCTCGCGAACGAGTCCTTCACCCGTTCCAAGCAGGAACCCGCCGTCGTCCGGGCCTTCGCCCAGTGGTCCGCCTGCATGAAGCAGAGCGGCTACGACTACAAGGAGCCGTTGGACGCTAGCGACGACCCGAAGGTCAACGGTCGTGACGTCACCCCGGCCGAGATCGACACGGCCATGGCCGACCTGGGGTGCCGTGAGCGCACCGGCGTCGCCCGGACGTGGTACGACGCCGAGGTCGCGCTCCAGAAGAAGGCGGAGGAGGACAACGCCCAAGCGCTGCGCGAGGAGCGCAAGCAGTTGGACGACGTTCTGAAGACCTCGGCCAAGACCATCGCCGGCGGCCGGTGATGACCACCTCTCAGGACTCCCGCGGTGCGGCCGGTTCCGACCTGGCCGAACCGGGCGGCACGTCCTCCTCCTCCCCATCGGACCGCGGCAGCGCGACGATGCGCCGGCGCAAGCGCGTGCTGGCCGCGTTGGTCGCCGCGGCCGTGGTCACCGGCGGTGCCGGCGTCGCCGCCGGAACAGTGCTGAAGTCCCCGGCCCAGGTGGCTGCCGAGACACAGGCACCGCCCGCCGATGTCCTGACCGCTTCCGTCGAGCACAGGGTGGTGGCGGACACCTTGATCACTCGCGGTACCGTCAGCCCCGCCGTCTCGGTCGAGGTCGGAGGGACGGGCGCGGCGGCCGGGGCCGCCCGGGCCGTGGTGACGAAGGTAGAGGTCGAGCAGGGCGAGACCATCCAGTTCGGCAGCGTCCTGTTCGAGGTCTCGGGCCGCCCGGTGTTCGCCCTGCAGGGGAAGATCCCGGCGTACCGCGACCTGCGAGCCGGGATGACGGGGGACGACGTCGCCCAGCTGCAGAAGGCGCTCGCCGCGGTCGGCCACCCGGTGGCACCGGACGGCAGCGGCACGTTCGGCTCCGGTACGGAGCGTGCCGTCGAGTCGTTCTACCGGTCCATCGGCTACCGCCCGATCCGCGCGGCCGACGACACGGCCGACGGCAAGGCTTCCGGCGGGAGCACCGCCGCGGGTTCGACCGGCGGCAGGGCCCCGGCCGGGGGAACGGGTGCTGCCGGCGGCGGTGTGTCCGGTGCGGCTGGCGCGGAGCAGGAGTCCGGGCCCGTGGTCGTGCCGGTCTCCGAACTGGTGTACCTCGCCGGGGCGCCCGCCCGGGCGGGCGCGGTCGCCGCGAAGGTCGGTGACGCGCCGACGGACAAGCTGATGAGCGTCTCCATGGGGGCGCTGGCGGTGCGCGGCGAGGTCACCGCCCGGCAGCGGGGCATGCTGCGGCCCGGTCAGCAGGTGGAGATCCTCGACGAGGGCACCGGTACGGTGGTGGCGGGCAAGGTGGCCTCGGTCGCCGACGTTCCCACCGCGGCGAAGGCCGGCGCTGCGGAGGCCCAACCGGGAAGCTCCACGTACACGGTGGAGATCGCCCCCGAGCAGCCGCTCGCACCGGAGTCGGCGGGCCGGGACGTCCGGTTGACCATCACCTCGGCGTCCTCGTCCGGGAAGGTGCTCGCCGTGCCCGCTGCCGCGCTGTCCACCGGCGGCGACGGCCGGGTGAGCGTCGGCGTCCGGGCCGAGGCGGGTGTGGTTCGCCGGGTCGAGGTGCGCGTCGGCGCGTCCGGCGGGGGTTTCGTGGAGGTGTTCCCGGTCGGCGGCGGGCAGTTGACGGCGGGCGACCGGGTCGTGGTCGGTGACGCTCCCGCCGCGTCGAACGGCGGGCGGCAGTGAGCACCGCGCCGGTGATCGAGTTGCGGGCGGCGGGGCTGACGTACCCCGGGCCGCCGGCGGTGCACGCCCTGCGTCCCTGCGGGCTGACGGTCGGTCGGGGCGAGTACGTCACCGTGGTCGGTCCGTCGGGGGCGGGCAAGTCGACGTTCCTGAACATCATCGGGCTGCTCGACGTCCCGACCACCGGCCGCTACCTGCTCGACGGGTTCGACGTCGCCACGGTGAGCGACCGGCACCGGACGGCCCTGCGGGGCACCCGGATCGGTTTCGTGTTCCAGTCCTTCCACCTGCTGGAGCACCGCTCCGCCCGGGAGAACGTGGAACTGGCCATGGTGTACCAGCACGTCGGACGCCGTGAGCGGCGCCGGCGCGCGGTCGAGGCGCTGCACCGGGTCGGGCTGGCGCACCGCGTCGAGGCGATCCCCAGCCGGTTGTCGGGCGGTGAGCGCCAGCGGGTGGCCATCGCCCGGGCCCTGGCGGCCGAGCCGTCCCTGCTGTTGTGCGACGAGCCGACCGGCAACCTCGACTCGCGGACCGCTGCGGCCGTCCTCGACCTCTTCGACGACCTCCACCGTGACGGAATGACCATCATCATGATCACCCACGATCCGCAGGTGGCCCTGCGCGCCCAGCGGACCGTCCGCATCAGCGACGGCGTCCTGACCGAAACCCGGGCGACCGCGGAAGGGACGGTGATCGCGTGAAGCGCCGTCGACCACCGCGGGCGCGCTCCCGGATGGGCGTGGCGGACCTGCTCGGCGAGGCCGTGGCCGGGGCCGTTCAGCGACCCGCCCGGTCGGTCCTGACCACGCTCGGTACGGTGCTGGGCGTCGGTTCCCTCATCGCCGTCCTCGGCCTGACCAGCACGACCGCCTCGCAGATCGACTCCCGGTTCAGCCGGCTGACCGCGACCGAGGTGAAGATCGAGGACATCTCGGCCAAGAACGGCGCTCCGGCCGGCACCGCCTTCCCCGAAGACGCGGACTCCCGCATCGAGGCCCTGAACGGAGTGACGGCGGCCGGCGTGTACTGGCGGATCCGCACGGGCCCCCAGGAGCAGGTCTCCTCGGCGCCCGCGGGCGCCGCCTACGCGGTCACCGACCGGCAGGCTCAGGTCGTGGCCGCCTCCCCCGGACTGCTGCGGGCCGTGGGCCCCGAGCTCGCCCAGGGGCGGCTGTTCGACGGCTTCCACGAGGAGCGCCACGAGAAGGTCGCCGTGATCGGCGCCTCCGTCGCAGCCCGGCTGGGCATCACCGGGCTGCAGAACGGGCCCGCCGTCTTCGTCGGGGACACCCCGTTCACCGTCGTCGGCATCCTGCGGGACGTCGAACGGCGGCCCGAACTGCTGACCTCGGTCGTCGTACCGCGCGGGACAGGCCAGGAGATCTGGGGCCCGCCTGCGGACGACCGGGCCGAGATGCTGGTGACGACCCGGCTCGGCGCGGCCGTACAGGTCGCCGACGAGGCTCCGCTCGCGCTCCGCCCCGAACATCCCGAGCGCCTGCGGGCCACCCCTCCCCCGGACCCGCGGACGCTGCGTTCGGGTGTCCAGGGCGACCTCGGGCAGCTGTTCCTGCTGCTGGCGGCGGTGTGCCTGGTGATCGGCGCGGTCGGCATCGCCAACACCACCCTGGTCGCCGTGATGGAACGCACCGGCGAGATCGGGCTGCGCCGCGCGCTGGGTGCCCGCGCCCGGCACATCACCGCCCAGTTCCTGGCCGAATCCACCCTGCTCGGCTTGCTGGGCGGCGTGATCGGCGCGTCCGCCGGCACCGTCACCGTCGTCGCCGTCTCGGCGGTCCGGCAGTGGACGCCCGTCCTGCACCCCGCCGCCGTGGCCGGCGCGCCGCTCCTGGGCCTGGCCACCGGCCTCGTCGCGGGTCTCTACCCGGCGTGGCGCGCCTCCCGGATCCCGCCCGCCGAGGCACTGCGCCGCTGACGGTCCGGCCGGCCCCGGCCCGCGGCACTCGTCCGCGAGGCCGGCCGGACGCACGGGCCGCACCACGCACCACGCACCACGCACCAGACCACTGGATCTCCGGTCCGCCGGCACCGCGCGGGCGGACCGGGGATCCGGCATCCCCCGAAACAAGATCACTCGTAGTCGAAGGAGAGCCGATGAGGCTCCTACCACGTGCCAGACGTCCGCTCGCCGCCTTGGCGGCCACCGTCGTGGCGGCCACCCTGGTCCAGGGCGCCGATGCCTGGGCCGACGCCCGTACCGCCCCGGAGGCTCAGCCCGGCGCGGCGCCGACCCACCCGTCCGCGGTCGAGCCCGCCAAGCGCGGCGAACTCCTCGGCAAGGGATGGGAGAAGTCGACGGACCGGGCCTGGACCACCTCCGGCGACGCCGACGGGTTCCACGTCCTCGCCGCCGACGCCAAGGACGGCTACAGCTGGCACACCGTCACCACCCTGCGCGAGGAGGGCCTGGACGCCGACCAGTGGATCGGCAACGCCTGCGTCACCGGTTCCGGCAAGCGCCTGGTCGCCGTGTACGCGCCGCGCACCTTCGCCAACAAGGCGGACCTGTTCGGCCGCGGCGGGTTCACCGCCGTCGTCGACCTGGAGACCGGCCGGGTCACGAAACTGCCGGTCCACGCGTCGCTGGCGTACTACAGCCCCGGCTGCGGCACCGACGAGCAGGCCGTCCTGACCCAGACCGGCGACGAGAACCTCCCCGGCACCCGGCTGATCCGCGTCGACGCGGCCACCGGCACCGTCTCCGCGCCCCTCGCGGTCGAGGGACAGGTCTCCTCCGCCGTACCGGCCGAGGACGGCACCGTCGTCGCCGCCGACACCGAGCGGCTCATCCGGATCGACACGAACGGCAAGCGCACCGAACTCGCCAAGACCGACGCGGTGCCCTTCCACCTCAAGCCGGACGCGGACGGCGGCGTGGTCTTCATGGACCACAAGGGCAACGACGCCAGCGTCAAGCGACTGCCGTCGGCCGACAGCCGCAAGGCCCCGCAGCCCGGCCGGCCCGACATCCTCGCGGCCGGCGGTCTGGACCGACTCGGTCTGGCCGCCGGCTCCCACGGCAAGGTCTTCATCACCGGCGAGCCCGGCAAGGTCGCCGGGCTGCCCCGCCAGGTCAAGCACGTCAAGGCCCCCAACGACGCCACCGTCTCCACCGAGGGCCGGGCGGTGATCGACCGCACCGCCTGGGCCGATCAGCAGAGCGTCCAGCTGACGCCCGCCACCGGTGCCGAGCCCCGACCGGTGGCGATCGAGATGAGCGTTCCGGACACCGGCAAGGCCACCGCCTTCACCGTCACCCCGGACGCCGCACCCGCCTCCGGCACCGCCTCCGCTCCGGCTTCCACCGCCACTGCGCAGGGCGTCTCCGGCGCCGCGCCGCGCACGCTCTCCGCCCAGGCCGCGCCCGCGGGTTCCCCGTCCGACCCGGTCGAGGAGGAGCGCTTCTGCGCCGTCCCGCGCAACGACCCGCGCAACCAGGCCATGCAGCCCAAACCACGACAGGTCGAGTGGGCCGTCGACCAGGCCGTCGTCGGGAACCTGAACACCCAGCGCCCCGCGAACTGGAAGAACCTCGGCATGCCGGCCTACTCGCCGCAGGGCCTCTTCCCCTCCCTCGCCCTCAACGGCGGCGGACACGTCCCCGCACAGATCATGCTCGGCATCATCGCGCAGGAGTCCAACATGTGGCAGGCCGCGCGCTACGCCGTCCCCGGCGTCACCGGCAATCCGCTGATCGGCAACTACTACGGCCGCCCGGTCTACAACGCCTCCACCGCCGACGACTGGGACATCCACTGGGACAAGGCCGACTGCGGCTACGGCCTCACCCAGCAGACCGACGGCATGCGGCTGCCCGAGCACACCCCCGCCGGGGCCGCCCCGGCCATGGCGTACCAGACCCAGCGGGCCGTCGCCCTCGACTACGCCACCAACATCGCCGCCGGTCTGCGCACCCTGCAGCAGAAGTGGAACGAGACCACCGCGGCCGGGATGAAGCTGAACAACGGCGACTGGTCCAAGCCCGAGAACTGGTTCTACGCCACCTGGGCCTACAACTCCGGCTTCCACGCCGACGCCGGCGACGGCAGCCCCTGGGGCCTCGGCTGGGCCAACAACCCCGCCAACCCCAACTACCCTGCCAACCGCAAGCCGTTCCTGAACGCCAACAACTACGCGGACGCCTCCCACCCGCAGGACTGGCCGTACCCGGAGAAGGTCATCGGCTGGGCCGCGTACCCGATCGAGGGACTCGAATCGCCCGGCAAGACCGTCGCCGGCTTCCGCGCGGCCTGGTGGAACGGCGCCGACGGCGCCGCGGCCAACGCCAACCGCTACACCGCTTCACCGCCCGCCACCCTGTTCTGCGACGCCGGCAACGCCTGCCTGCCCGGCCAGTCCTACACCCCCAACGCCCCCGACGTCGTCGGCGAGCCGGCCGGCCCCTGCGCCCACACCACGGGTGGCAAGTACGACCTGAAGTGCTGGTACAACAAGCCCGCCACCTGGAAGGGCGACTGCTCCTACAGCTGCGGCAACGAACTCATCCGCTTCAACACCACCTACCCGGAGGAGGCGGACGGCACGGCCTACCCGCCGAACTGCACGCTCACCGGCCTGCCCGCCGGCGCGATGGTCGTCGACGACCTTCCCGACACGGTGCCCTCCGTCCGTCCGAACTGCACCCGCCCGCCCAACTACGGAACCTTCTCGCTGGACTTCGCCCGGGACGCCGCCGGCAACTACCCGTCCAAGGTCGACTTCCACCAGCTCGGCGCGGGCTTCGGCGGACACTTCTCCTTCGCGCACACCCGCACCGCCGGGGCCGAAGGCGGCAGACTCGCCGTCACCGGCACCTGGAAGCTCGCCGTCGACGTCAACGGCCCGGCCCAGGTCCTCGTGCACCTGCCCGACCACGGCGCCCAGACCACCGAGGCCAAGTACGAGATCGACACCGCGAAGGGCACCAAGTCCCGCACGGTCTCCCAGCCCGGCACCGGAAACCGCTGGGTTCCCCTCGGTGTGTTCCTCTTCGCCGGCAAACCGACCGTCCGGCTGTCCAACGTCACCGACCACGGCACCGGCGACGCCGACATCGCCTACGACGCCATCGCCGTGGCCCCCGTCCACGGCACGTTCGTCGAGCGCACCTTCGACGCGGTCGCCAACTTCTCCAGCCACCAGAACCTGGACACCGACACCCCCTCGGCCATCACGACCCCGATGCGCACCCGCCAGACCCTGTACGACTGGGGCCACGCCCGCACCGCCGGTGGCCGGAACTACGACGGCCGGACGCTGCACGGGCTCAGCAACTACGCCACCTGCCAGCCCGGTGGCGCTTCGGCCGACTGCGTCGGCGCCGCCACCGCCCGGGCCGCCGCGGACTGGGGCAGGGACGTCGAGGCCGCCGGCACCGACACCATCGCCGATTGGCTGGCGTTCGCCAACCGGCCCGCCCCCACGGTGATCGACCCGCACGACTCCTACACCGACGACCACTCCTACAAGATCAAGACGCACATCGAGGTCAGTTGGGTGGCCGGCGACGACGGGAAGATCGTTCCCGGCAGTGAGGCCGTCGTCTACGCCCCCCGCACCGGCAACACCGAGATCGCCCCGTTCATCACCGCGTTCGTGAAGGCCACCGTCGCCGACTACGGCAGTCTCGGGATCACTCTGCCCGACCTGAGCTTCACCGCCACCGACCCGAACGTCCACGGCACCACTGCCAAGATCGCCAATCCCATCGAAACGGGGATCACCCCGGGCCAGGCCTACGTCCCGGGCACCCGCCCCGCCCGGATCGACTCCAGCGGCACCTGTCTGAACACGAAGATCGTCAGCGGTGGCAGCATCGGCTACCGCCTCCTCGACGCCCAGCCCAGCACCGATGCCGCCATGAACACCTGGGCGAACGAGCTCGCCGCACTCGCCGACCGGGGATCGGTCCCCAGGGAGGTCGCCGACACCGCGGGCGACATCTACAGCACCTTCTTCCGCCAGGCCGTCAAGAACAGCACCGGAGACCTCTCGGGCGGCTCGCTCTACAACATGGCACCGCCGATCTGGCAGAACATCAGCATGGCCTTCTGCACCGACGGCACCGTGAAGTCCACCCAGGCCACCGCCAACCCGGACAACACTCCCGCGCTGGGCCTCGCCTACCAGAGCTACATGCCCGACCTCTTCCTCTACCTGGACGGCCGGATGGTCGACCAGACCGGCCGACCGAGCAGCGGTCCGGTGCAGCACGGGGACTTCGGCAAGTTCTCCGCCATTCCCGGTGTCACGGGCACCACCACCGCGTACGGCACCTGCGGCATCGACATCAAGGGCAACGGCGGCAACCCCTGGTCCATCCAGGCGACGCCCGAGAACTTCCCCGTCGACCGTCCCAAGACCGTGATGTTCTGCGACGACGGAAGCCACGCCGGATAACCTCTCGTGGTGGGGGCCCGGCGCCGGGCCCCCCCCCCCCCCCCCCCCACCCGCCCCCCCCCCCACCCCCCCCGAGGGCCGCGCCGCCCGCACCGCGGCCGCGCCCCGCGTAAACACGACCCCCCCCCGCCCCCCCCCCCACCCGCTTGTGTTCCGGCCCGCCCCCCCCCCCCCCCCTCCCCCCCGGGGGGGGGGGGGCCCGGCCCGGGCCCCCCACCACCCGACCCAGAACCCATGCACATGCACACCCCCCAGCTGGTCCGCGCCGCCCTCACGGCGACCTCGCCCGTCTTCACCACGACCCTCACCGTCACCGCCGTCGCCACCGACGCGGTGGGTTCGGCGGCCGACCTCCCGTACGGGATCGTGGCCGGTCTGCTCCCCGCAGCGGCCCTGTGGGCCGCCCTGCCCCCGCTCCTGGCCGGAGGACGGCCGGTCCTGCGCACGCCCGCGGTCTGGGCGGCCGTCACCGCCGCACTCGTCGGCTGCCTGACGCTCGCCGCCTTCTTCTACGCGTCCTTTCTCGCGTTCGTCCTGGTCCCGCTGCTCGGCGGCTGCACGGCCCTGGCCGCCGGCGGCTGTCTCGCCGAGCACCGCGGACACCGCTGGGGAACCGCACTGGCCACCGTGCCGCCCCTCTTCCTGGCCCTGGTGATCCTTCCGGCCTTCGCCACCAGCTCGCTCTCGACGGTCTCGGCCACCGCTGCCGCCTTTCTCCTGACGTCGGCCGCGTTGACCTGGACGGCCGAGCGCAGGCGCGACGGCGGTAGGGAGAAGAGCCTGCCCGGCTCCTGACACCCCGGGGACCGCACCGGTGTCCGGAGCAACCGCTCTCCCGACGGCTCCGTCCTCGGGGCGGGCATGGGTCTCGTGATCAGTTGGAGGACCGGGACGAAGCGGGCTGCCAGGTCTCTTCAGCGCAGTCGGACTATCCGGTGGCCGGGTTGGTCGGGTTGGTCGGGTTGGTCGGGTTGTTCCGGCACACCCGGGACGCGGCCCCAACCCCGGCCCCAGCCCCGCGAAGGAGGGATCAGGCGGTGCCGAGGTAGTAGGCGCCGACGCTGCGGCGGTGGTCGTGGTCGTCGGCCGGTGCGCCCGGGGCGAAGTCGGGTGAGTTCTTGATCTCGTCCGTCGTCCGGCTCAGCCAGACCGACCTGTCGTCGTGGTCGATCCGGGTGACGGTGCCCGCCGGGACGAGCACCACGCGGCCGAAGATCCACGGGCCGGTGTCGACCAACAGGTAGGCGTCGCCCACGTCCTCGCTGTGCTTGTCGACCTTGCCGATGCGGCCGTCCGCCGCCTCCACCCGGTAGTCCGTCAGGTCGACGCCGGTGGCGTACCCTTCGGCGTTCTCCCAGTCCCAGATCCCCTCGGCCATGACGGCCTTCCTCCCTCGTCGGTGGTTCCGTTTCCTGCTGCCACCGGCTACCCCCGGCCGCTGCCGCGATGCCCGTCCCGTCCTCGTTCCCCCCGATCGGGCGAGTGCGGCACGCGCCCTCCGCGCCCCGGCCGACCTCGGACTCCCCCACCGCGCGGCACCGTCGGCGGACCGGGGCTGCCGCCCGGGCGGCAGCCCCGGTCGCACGGGCATCTCCTAGACCTCGGCCGGGCCCTCCAGGAGGACCGGCAGGGTGCGGTGACCGTTGGAGATCAGCGATTCGACCGGCTCCAGCGCGGTGCCCGGGGCGAGGGCCAGGCGCGGGAAGCGCTCGAACAGGGCGCGCAGGGCGGTGCGGGCCTCCAGGCGGGCCAGGGGGGCGCCGAGGCAGAAGTGCGGGCCGTGGCCGAAGGCGAGGTGGTCCTTGGCCTGCCGGGTGACGTCGAACTCCGCGCCGCTGTCGCCGTGCCGGGCGGGGTGGCGGCCGGCGGCGGCGTAGGAGGCCAGGATCGCCTCGCCGCGGTGGACGGTCAGCCCGCCCGGCAGCGCGATGTCCTCCAGGGCGTAGCGCATCGGGAGGTGCGCCAGGGGTGCCTCCCGGCGCAGCGACTCCTCGACCACGTCGTCCCAGCCCGCCCTGCCCGCGCGCACCAGGCCGAGCTGGTCGGGGTGGGTGAGCAGCAGGGCGACGGAGTTGTCGATCAGGTTGACGGTGGTCTCGTAGCCCGCGGCGATCACCAGCATGAGGGTGTCGAGCAGTTCGTCCTCGGTGAGGGCGCCGCCGTCGCCCTCGGTGTCGCGGGCGGCGATCAGCAGGGAGGTCATGTCCTCGCCGGGCCGTTCGCGCTTGGCGGCGACC
The DNA here is from genome assembly GCF_044750705.1 of Kitasatospora sp. NPDC088783. Taxonomy (NCBI): domain Bacteria; kingdom Bacillati; phylum Actinomycetota; class Actinomycetes; order Kitasatosporales; family Streptomycetaceae; genus Kitasatospora; species Kitasatospora sp. NPDC088783. Next base: position 725,864 of record NZ_JBIVKJ010000002.1, on the reverse strand, counting down.
AGCGTCGCGATCACCGCGTACAGGGCGGCGTTGTTGGCCTGGGACTGCTCCGGGGTGAGTGTGGTGTCGAAGACCCCCTCGGCGTACCGGCAGAAGCCGTCGCGCAGCTCGTCGGGCAGGCCGAGCAGGTGGGAGATGACCAGGATCGGCAGCGCGCGGGCCAGGTGCTGCCGCAGGTCGACCGGCACCCCGCCGGCGCCTTCGGCGGCGACCGCGTCGAGCAGCCCGGCCGTCATCCGCTCGATCCGGTCGGCCAGGGCGGCGACCTGACGGGGGGTGAGGGCCGCGCTCACCAGGCGGCGCAGCCGGCGGTGGTGCTCGACGTCCGTCGTCGACATGTTGCGGGCCGTCACCCACAGGGCCAGCGGCCAACCGGCCGCCACCTGCGGGTAGTCGGGCCAGTGCTGCGGGCCGTTCTTGGCGACCCTCGGGTCCTTGAGCAGCTCCTCCAGCAGGTCGGGGTCGGACACCGCCCACGCCTGCACCCCGAGGATGTCGGCGGGCGTGGCGGGCCCGCGCGCGATCAGCTCGGCGGTCTCGGCGTCCCGGGCCCGCCCGGTGGGGTCCAGGACGAGCACGGAGTGGTCGACCGGGCACTTCAACGGCCGGTTCAGCGGACGGTTCGACGAGTGGTCCGACGGGTGGTCCGACGGGGTCGGCTGGCTCTCCGAGCGGTTCTCCGACTGGCTTTCCACGAGGGCTCCTTCACGCGGGCCGAAGCGACGGGACACGAACACGTACGCGACAGTGGTCGGCAACGCACCTCGGCCAACGATCCGGCGCTCCGACATACCCCGACTACCTCGTACGTGCCCGACCAGGAGCGCCGCCCCGGCGCCCGCCGGTACTCACGCCCGCCTCCGAACCCCGGCCACGGCCTCGTGAGGGACGAGGGGCAGAGCGAGGCAGAGACAGGGGCAGGAACGGGGGGCGCGGGCGGCGCCGGCGCGGGGCGGCGGCGACCAGCCCGTCGAAGCGGGTCGGCAGGGCGTGGGTGCGGTCGTCCGGGGCGGTGGCGCCATGCTGGGCGAGGAAGCGGCGGCCCGCCCGGCGGCCGGCGTTCTCGCGGGGGAACGAGGATCTCGCGCGGTTCCGGGCCCCCGGGCGCTCTCGACCGCGCGGACGTAGCGGGCCGGCGAGCGGGGCGGGCAGCTCGCCGGCCGCCGACGGACCGCGGGCGCCGGGCGGACCCGGTGTCGGCCCGGCTACGGCCTGACGTAGCGCCACATGTCGCGCGGGCGCCCGTCCACCACCTGGTGGGCGGGTCGTAGGCCGGTGCACCGGAAGCCGGCGCGTTCGGCGGTGCGGATCGATGCGGTGTTCCACGGTTCCACGGACAACTCCAGCCCTGGCACGCCCAGTTCGTCGAGCGCCCAGCCGACGACGGCGTCCAGCGCCACCTTGGCGGTGCCCCGGCCGCGGGCCGGGGCGGCCACCCAGTAGCCGACCGTCGCCCAGCCGCGCAGCGGCAGTTCGCCGACCCAGAGGCCGACGTGGCCGACCGCCCGGCCCGCCGGGTCGACGATCACGAACGGGTAGCCCGTCCCGATCTCGGTGCGCCGCCACTGGCGTTCCACGAACGCCGCCGCGCCCGACTCGGTGTACGGCGCCGGGACGGTGGTGATCAGCGGGATGTACGGGTCGGTGGACGCCTCCCGGATCAGGCCGGTGTCGTCCCGGCTCCAGCGGCGCAGCCGGAACCCGTGCGCGGCCGGGAGGTCGGGCATCGTCCGGGGCAGTTCCATGCCCGCCATCCTGCCGCACCGGAGGTCCACGGTTCCCGTCCACCCGGGCCCGTTCCCGCACCGGGCTCGTCCGCACACCGACCGTCCCATCCGCCCGGGAGTCCGCCGCGACCGTCTCCGCCCCGTCCGACACCAGCGTGCGGGACGGCCAGGCCCGCTCCGCCGCCCGCCCGCCCGAGTGGGACCGCCGCCACGGCGGGGAGTCAGCGGGCGGCGGACGCGGGGGTGCGCAGGGTGCGCAGGGTGCGGTCGAAGGCGGTGAGGAGCAGGAAGAGCACGGCGGCGACCAGCATGATCCAGGCCAGCTGGTGCATGCCCGCGGTGCCCGCGTGCGGGCCGTACGCGGCGGCGGTCCCGGCGGAGGCGACCATCGAGCCGAGGTAGGCGAAGGTGCGCAGCAGCCCGGCGGAGGAGCCGGTGCGGGCGGGGTCGGACTGCAGGAAGACGGAGTTCTGCAGGGCGAGCCCGTTGGCGCCCTGCGGGATGCCGAAGACCACGGCCAGCAGCAGCAGCGCCCACAGCGGGCTGTGCACGCCGAGGGCGAGCATCAGCAGGCAGGCGGCGATCTGGCCGGCGGCGCCGGTCAGCAGCATGGCCCGGATGCCGCCGCGCCGCCCGGCCAGGACCGAGACCCCGATGCCGACCAGGAAGGTCGGCGCCTGCACCAGCCCGGCCTGGATCGGGGAGAGGCCGAAGCCCTCCTCGGTCCACTGCGCGAAGCCGTACAGGAAGGCGTACGCGACGACGTACGCGGCGAGGGCGCGGGCGTAGGTGGTGAGCAGCGGGGTGTTGCCGCCGAGCACCTTGACGTCGATGAACGGGTGTTCGGCGCGGCGTTCGCGGACGGTGAAGGCGACGGCGGCGGCCAGGGTGAGCAGCGGCAGGTACCAGCGGTCGGTGTGCGGGTGCATCAGGAACAGCAGCAGCGAGAGCAGCAGGACCGCGAACAGCGCCATCCCGGGCAGGTCGATCCGCCGCAGCGGGCCCGGGTCGCCGGGTCGCCGCTCCGGCCGCTCCTGCGGTTCCTGCCGGGGCAGCCGGAGCGCGCCGAGGGTGACGGCGAGCAGCGACAGCGGGATGTTCAGCGCGAAGGTGCTGCGCCAGCCGCCGAGGCCGGTGAGCAGTCCGCCGAGCAGCGGGCCGACCACGGCAACGGTCTGGTTGGCGACGGCGAGCAGGGTGAGCACCCCGGCGGGGCTGTCGCGTCCGGTGCGCCGGGCCTCGGCGCGCAGCAGGGCCATCGCGGCGGGGTAGCCGGCGCAGGTGCCGAAGCCGAGGACCACCCGGGCGGCGATCAGCGTCCCGAGGTTGGGGGCGAGGGTGCCGACCACCCCGGCGACGCCGACCAGGCTGGTGCTGGCGAGGAACAGCCGGCGCGGCCCGAACAGGTCGATCAGCCGTCCCACCACGGGCTGCCCGAGCGCGGTGGCCAGGTACAGCGCGGACACCAGCCAGGCCGTCTGGGCGGGCGAGGCCCCGAGGGCGGCCCCGATCGGGACGAGGGCGACGGCGATGATGGTGGAGTTGATCGGGTTGAGGACGGAGCCGAGCACCATCGGGGGGACGAGCCGGCGGTCGATCGCGGGCGCCTCGGCCGGTACGGCGGGGTTGCTCGCGACGGTCTTGTGGTCGGTCATGGTGCTTCTGCCGCTCGCTGGGGGTGGGGTGTGGGGGGGAGGGGGAGGTGAGTAGGGACGCGGGGAGGCGTGCCTTCCGGCCGGGTCGGCGCGGCCGGGTCGGCGCGGTCGGGTCGGCGCGGTCGGGTCAGTCGTGCACCAGCCGTTCGAGGACGGCCATGGCCGCGATCACGGTCTGCCGCTCCTCCTCGGTGCACTTGCGCTGGAGTTCGGCGGCCAGCCACTCGCTGCGGGCCCGGCGGCCCTCCTCGCCGCGGCGCCGGCCCTCGGCGGTGAGGGCGATCAGCAGCCGGCGGCCGTCCTCGGGGTCGCGCCGCCGTTCGACCAGGCCCTCGGCCGCCAGGGCGGCGATGGTGGTGGCCATCGACTGGTGCCGCATCCCCTCGGCGGCGGCGAGGTCACTGGTGGTGAGGCCGACGCCCGCGCTGTCCAGCAGCCGTCCCACGGTGGACGCCTGGGTGAGGGTGAAGTCCCCGGTGCCGGCGGCGGCCCGGAGCCGGCGGCGGAGCTTCCCGATCACCGACCGCACCTGCTGCGAGGCGCGCACGGCGGACGGCTCGGGCCCGGGCGAAGGCGCGGGCGCGGGGTCGGAGTCGGGCGCGGCGTCCGGCTCGGGGGCTTCGCTCATGCTTCCCACCCTAGGTTTCCGCCCGCCGAATGTACAGTTTCCCTGTAGGTTTCCGGCCGGTCCCCGACCCCGGCCCCCGGCCCCCGCGCGGGGCCGTTTGGCAGGCCGCCACGGCCGCTGCTAGGTTGCCGGAGGCCGTGCGAGAGACCGAGGAGGTGGTACCCGTGAACGCAGTATCGACATGGGTGCTCCCCTCCGGGGCCACGGTCGGGCGTCAGTAGGTCGTCCGGGAGCGCCGTTCCTGAGCACTCCCGAAAGGCACCACCGCCATGAGCACCCTCCGCTTCACCTCCGAACGGCGTCTCGAGGACGGCGTCCTGGAGCGCGCCTTCACCCTCGGCGACGTCCCCGGCCTGCTGTGGACCCCCGGGTCCGCGCCGTCCGCCGACGGCACCACCCCGCTGATCCTGATCGGCCACCCGCCGCTCGGGCTGCGCCGGATGCACCCGCGCCTGGCGGGCCGGGCCCGGTACTACGCGGCGCGGCACGGCTTCGCCTCCGCCACCCTCGAACTCCCCGGCAGCGGCGAGCGGCCCCGCTGGGAGGCCGTCGAGCAGGCCCGCGCCGAGCTGCGCCGGGTGCTGGAGGCCGGCGAGCCCGTCAGCGGCGAGATCGTCGACGCGCTGGTCCTCCCGCTGGTCGAGCGGGCCGTCCCGGAGTGGCGGGCCGCGCTGGACGCCCTGCTCGCCCTGCCCGGCATCGACGGGCCGGTCGGGTACGAGGGCGGGGTGATCTCCGTCGGCATCCGGCTCGCCCTGGCCGACCCGCGGATCGCGGCGGCCGTCCTGTTCGCCGGGAGTTTCGTCCCCGCCGCCGTGTTCGAGGAGGCCCGCCGGGTCACCGTCCCGCTCCAGGTGCTGCTCCAGTGGGACGACGAGGGCAACGACCGGCAGGCCGCGCTCGACCTGTTCGACGCCTTCGGCTCCCGGGAGAAGACCCTGCACGCCAACCTGGGCGGCCACACCGGCGTCCCCGCGTTCGAACTCGACGCCGGGGCCCGCTTCTTCGCCCGCCACCTGAGGTAGCCCGCACTGCGGCGCCCCGGCCGCCGGGGCGCCGCCCCTCCCCGGGCCTCAGGGGAGGGCCACGCCGTATCCGGCGAGGCCGTCGCGGAGTTCCTCGCGGTCGGTGCGGACCAGCCGGCCGCCGGTGAAGTGGCGGTCGTCGGTGAGTTCGGCGACGCAGCCGGGCGGCGGGACGAACGTTTCTGCATCCTCGGCGGTGTCGAACTCCGCCTCGGCCAGCACCAGTCCGAGCAGCGGTCCCTCGAAGACGTCGACCCCGAGCGGGGGGACGCTCAGCCGGGTCTTGGTCAGCTCGGGGCCGGGCAGGGCCGCCCGCAGTCGGGCGTACTCCTGCTCGGAGAGGTACAGGTTGGTGATCAGGCCCTGGACCGCGCCGGGTTCGCCCGGGGGGACGGGGACCTTCTGGGTGAGCCTGTACGTGCACTCGCCGGTGTCGAGCCGTTCGACCCGGCGCAGCCGCAGCCGGGTGCCCTCGACGTACCGGTCGGTGATCCGGCGGGCGACGGTGACGGCGCCGGGGGCGGGCACCCGGGCGAGCAGGAAGCGGCGCTCCCGCTCGACCCTGGCGTACTTCCCCGCCGCCGCACCGCCGCACCCGTCCGGAACGGCCCCGCCGCGCCCGTCCGCCGCCGTCGGCGTGCTCGTCGCGCTGTGCTTCCCCATGTCGTGCTTCCCCCTCGGGCTCTCCCCGTCGACCGCCCGCACCAGGCCCCCGTCGGCGTCGCGGGCGGTCGTCTCCAGCGTAGTGCGCGTGCCGCTCCGGTACGGCGCGCGCCACCCGGTGTTCCCGGGCTCCGGTCGGTTCCGTTCACCGGACGGACGGTTGACGCACCGAACCGGACACCGACCGGTCAGTTGCCCAGGAACGGGAACAGGTTGACGAAGGGGTCCGTGGTCACGGACACCCCGCGTCCGAACGGGTCGTCGAAGTCCCAGATCAGGAACAGCAGGAACCCGATCAGCGCGCTGAACGTGCCGGCCAGGACCAACTCGCGCCGCGAGCGGCGGATCTGGAGCGCGAACAGCATCCCGACGGTGACCAGCCCGCCGACGCCGAGGCCGAACCAGACCACCCCCGGCATGGTCGGGCCGACGTTGCCGCCCCGCGAGGTGCGGGCCTCGTCGGCGACCGCGATCTTGTCCATCATCGCCTGGTACGCCTGCGCCTCGATGTCGTTCTGCGGCTCCCGCTCGGCGACGTCGGTGCGCAGCTTGCCCAGCAGCTCGGTGCCCTGGGGGCTGATCTCCCCGTGGGTGCGCATGTAGTGCCACTCGGTGTCCACCACGAACGAGACGTAGGTGTCGACGTCCTTCCGGACCACGGCGCGGTAGTCGGCGGGGAACACCTCGGCCCGGGCGCTGACCTCGTGCAGCGACTGGGCCTCGGTCTGCACGTCGTCCTGCGCGGCGGAACGGGACTCCCAGACGCCGGCGATCGCCAGGCCCAGCACGATCGCGTAGACCACGCCGATCATCATGGTGATGTACTCGATGACGTCCGGCGTCTCCGAGGTGTCCTCGTCCTGGTCGGCCTTGCGGTGTCTCACCAGCACGACCGCGACGACGACCAGGCACGCCCCGGCCATCGCGAGGGCGAGTGCCAGCCATTCGGACATGACGGGTCCTCTCCTGAACAGTTGGACCGTCCGGCCCGGCAGGTCCGGTCCGGAGGGTGAACGGGGTCGGCGCGGGCCGACGGTGGTCGGCGCGGGCCGACGGGGATCGACGGGGATCGACGGGAGCTGTCCGCCCGCCGCCCTGGCGGTGCGTCAGGAACGGCCGCGGCGTCCGGCGCCGCCGGACTTCCCGCGCGGGCGCAGCGCGGCCGCCGCGAGCACGGCGGGGACGGTGACCACCAGCATCCGGGTGGTGGTCGGGGTGCCGCGGCGCTTGGGCGCCTCGGCGGCCAGTGGCGGCGGCAGGTGCACGACCGGCGCGGGCCGGGCGGGTGCCGGGCTCGGGGCGGACGGTGTCGGCGCGGGGCTCGGCGGCGGCGCGGGCGGCGGTGGCACCTCGGAGGTGGGCCGGACCGGGACGGGCGCGGGCTTCACGGGGACCACCGCCCGGGGCGGGGTCGGCGTGGGCGTCGGCACCGGCTTCGGGGTGGGCGCGGGGGTGGGCTTCGGCTTCGGCGTGGGGGTCGGCGTCGGCGTGGGCGTGGGCTTCGGGCTGGGCGTCGGCGTAGGTGTCGGGGTGGGTTTCGGCATCGGGGTGGGCGTGGGCTTGGGGTGGCAGTGGTGCCCGTGCCCGTCCTCCCAGTGGTCGCCTCCCCCGCCGTGGCCCTGTCCGTTCCCGCCCTGCGAGTGGAGCGGGACGTCGACCCCGACACCGGCGTTCACCTCGACGTGCACACCGGCGGCGTCGACCGAGGTGTGCACCTTGATGCAGATGTCGAGCCGACCGTCCCCGTGCCCGCCGGGGCCGCGGGCGGCGGACGCGGCCTGGGTGGCGCCGGTGAGCACCGCGCAGACCACGGCGACGCCCGCCAGGGCCGCGGCGGTGCGCGCGCCGCGCCGCATCTGCGGGCGGGGGTGCCGCTGCCGGTGCGCCCGCGGGTTGCCGGTGCCCGCCCGGGCGTCGGCCCCGGCCCGAGCGCCGGTAGCCGCCCGGGTGCGTAAGGCCGCCGCCTCCGTTCCGCCGTCCGCGGGCGGCCGGTCGTTGCGCTGCATGGGCGTGGTCCAACCTTCCGAGTGGCTGTGCGCGATGGGCGTCTGAACTGCGGGGTTCCGGTGCGTCGCGCCCCGTCGCGGAACGGCCGGTCCGGCCGGAGCGCAGTCGAGGGCGCGTCGGAGGACCGGACCGTTCCGGCTGCGGCGGCAGCGTGCGCTGCTTGTGCAGAAACGGATCGGCATGATCAATCCGACGCACCCTCAACGTGGTGCGCCGCCGTTTGGTTACGGCCGGCGGCAGCCGTGGTCGGGCGGCCGCTCAGCGGTGCGCGATCTCCACGTTCTCCAGCACGCCGAGCGCGTCCGGGACCAGGATGGCCGCCGAGTAGTACGCGGTGACCAGGTAGTTGATCACGGCCTTCTCGTCGATGCCCATGAAGCGGACCGACAGGCTGGGCTGGTACTCGTCCGGGATGCCGGTCTGGTGCAGGCCGATGACGCCCTGGTTGTCCTCGCCGGTGCGCAGCACCAGGATGGAGCTGGTGTTCTCCGGGGTGATCGGGATCTTGTTGCAGGGCAGGATCGGGACGCCGCGCCAGGCCGGGACCTTGTGGCCCTGGAGGTCGACGGTGTCGGGGTACAGGCCGCGGGCGTTGAACTCGCGGCCGAGGGCGGCGATGGCCTTGGGGTGGGCGAGGAAGAACTCGGAGTCGCGGCGGCGGCTGAGCAGCTCGTCGAGGTCGTCGGGGGTGGCCGGGCCGGAGTGGGTCTGGATGCGCTGGTTGAAGGCGCAGTTGGAGAGCAGGCCGAACTCGCGGTTGTTGATCAGCTCGTGCTCCTGGCGCTCGCGCAGCGCCTCCACGGTGAGCTTGAGCTGCTGCTCGATCTGGTTCATCGGCTGGTTGTACAGGTCCGCGACCCGGGAGTGGACGCGGAGCACGGTCTGCGCGATGGAGAGCTCGTACTCGCGCGGCTTGAGCTCGTAGTCGACGAACGCGGTGGGCAGCAGGTGCTCGCCCTCGTGCCCGGCCGACATCGCGATCTCGGCCTCGCCCAGCTCGTTCTGCCGCTGGAGCGGGAGGCTGGCGAAGTCCCGGATGTGGGCCTGGAGGGTGTCGGACTGGGCGAGGACGGCCTCGAAGTCGGCCCGGCTGAGGGTCAGCAGGGTGCCGGCGGTCTTGGCGGTGGCGGTGTAGTCCCAGGTGGCGTCGGCGTCGAGCAGGGCGTTCTCGCCGAACCGGTCGCCGTCGCCGAGGACGCCGACCACGGCGTCGTCGCCGTACTTGCCGGTGGAGACCTGGTTGATCTTGCCGTGCGCGACCAGGTGGATCTTGTCGGACGCGGCGCCGCGCTCGACCAGCACCTCGCCGGCCCGGAAGTCGCGCTGCTGGCAGCGGTCGGCCAGGGCGGTGAGCACCTCGTCGTCCTCGTAGCCGCGCAGCAGGGCGAGTTCGCCGAGCTCCCGGGGGATGACCCGGACGTCGCCGCCGGTCTGGATGAATTCGACCCGGCCGTCGCCGACCGTGTAGGTCAGTCGGCGGTTGACCCGGTAGGTGCCACCGGAGGTCTGCGTCCACGGGAGCATCCGCAGCAGCCAGCGGGAGGTGATCTCCTGCATCTGGGGCGCGGACTTGGTCGTGGTGGCCAGGTTGCGGGCCGCGGCGGTGGTGAGGCTGGTCTGCTGGCGCTGCGCCTGCTGAGTCTCCGGGCTGCTGTCCACGGACATCGGGCCGGGCTCTCCTTCGTCTCGCACGGAAACTGACGGTCCGTCAGATCCGTGAGTGTGCTGGGGCATGGGCGGGGTATGGGCAGAGAAAGCGGAAAGTGTCGGCGGGGTTCGGAACCGCGCTGTCCAGCGCGCTCACCGCCGCCTCCGGAACACTAGATCGTTCCGGCCCGCGGATCGCCCGTGCGGCCCATCGTGCACCCGATTAGGTGAACCTTGGCCCGCGGAGGGTTGGCCGAGCTGACACTGCGTCAGGCGGCGCGCCCGGGTCCGGACCGGCTCCGGCCTGCGCCGCTGCCCGCCCGCGGGGGCCGGACGCGCGAACGCCCCCGGCGGGCGGGGGTTCCGGGGGCTCGGGAGGGCGCGCGACGGCGGCGGCGTTCACCACCGCCCGCCGGGCGCGCGGTGGGGCCCGGCTTCCGAGCCGCCGGGCCCCACCGTCACCGCCACCGCCTACCGCTGTCGCCGCCGTTTACCGCTTACCGCTGCGGCTGCGGCTGCGGGGCAGCGGTCCGGCCTAGAGCAGCGGCCCCGTCACCGGCAGCACCACCTGGCACGGCACCGGCCGCGGGTGCGCCGGGTCCAGCGCGTTCAGCACGTCCGTCAGCGCGACCGGGTCGTAGCCGATCTCCAGGTGCTCGGTGGCGTCCAGCGCGCACTGGTCCTGGACCAGGATGTTGGTGACGTGCGGGCCGGGCGGCAGGAACGAGTTGGTGTACGGGGTGACCACCTCGTCGTACCTGGTGGCGATCACCGTGTACTCGACGCCGGGGACGGTCCCGCCGCCGGCGTTCAGCGCGGTGAGGAACGGCGAGCCGATCTCCTGCTCCACGCAGGCCGGGCAGGGGCCGGACAGGAAGTCGTTGGCGGGCTCCAGGATGCGCAGCTGGCGGCCGAGTTCGGTGAGGCCGTCCAGGGTGGTGCCGTAGTTGCTGGGGGCCAGGGCGACCAGCTTGCCGACCTTCGCCGCGCCGCCGAGGTTCTTCAGGTAGTAGCGCGGGAGCATCCCGCCCTGCGAGTGGCCGACCACGTCGACCTTGGCGACGCCGGTCGCGGCCAGCACCCGGTCCACGAAGGCGGCCATCGTCCGGGCCCCGTCGGCGATCGAGCCGGTGCCCTGGACCGGTGAACCGGCCGACGGGCCACCGTAGTTGAAGGCGTAGACGCAGTACCCCTGGTTGGCCAGCAGCGGGGCCGCGCCGCCCCAGTTGTCGTTCTGGTTCTCCAGCGTGCCGTGCACCAGCACCACCGGGTCCGGGTGGGCCGCGGACGGCCGGCAGGACCAGTCGTTGGCGCCGTCCGGGCTCGCGCCGGGGAAGAGGAAGCCCTTGACGAAGCCGATCGAGAAGTGGGTCTCCACCGGCCGGTTGCCGCTCGCCGCCGCGGGCGGGGCTCCGGCGGCCAGCAGTGCCGTCGCCGCGAGTGCCGCGAGCACGGCCGCCTGTACGCTCTTTCTCCGCATTCCGTACACCCTCCGCCTGGTCGTCCGCTCGGTCGCCCGCCCCGCCGTCCGCACCGCGGTTCGCTCCGGCCGGCTCCGGTGTGCGCCGCCGTCCGTTTCGGTGCCGGAATTCGGTCGGCCGCCCCCGGGCTTTCCCGGGTCGCCATGAAGCTAGGAGCGGCTTGACGCGTCGTCAACACACGGCGCACGCGTTCCCGGAAAGTCCATCCGAAGGTGCCAGGAATTCCGTCCCCCCTCCGGCGGAACTGTCATCCGGGTCAGTGTTTCCGCGCGCGCCGGGTGCCGTACGGGGCCGCAAGCTTGTGCCGAACCTATTGACCGGCCGGTAACCCCGCCGCATACTCCCCCTGTCCCGGCGGAACCGGCCGCGCCTCCGCCGGAACGCCGCCGGAACACCAACGGACGGACTCCGGACGGACGCCGGACGGACGGATTATCGCTACCCCGAGGAGCGGAATTGGGCGGACCGTGGGAGGGGCTGCCACGCGATTTCTCCACCGAACTCAGAGCCGAACAGCAATCCCTCGCGACCGAGATCATCCGGGAGATCAGATCCGCCGTCCCGGAATTCTCCCGGCCGCTCTCCGGGAAATTCGGCACCGGAATCCAGCAGGGCGTGGAGACCGCGCTGGCCGAGTTCACCGACCGGGTCGCCGGGCTGCCCGCGCCCGGTCCGCGCCAGTTGCGGGTGTACCGCTCGCTCGGGCGCGGCGAACTCTCCGAGGGCCGCAGCCTGGACGCCCTGCAGGCCGCGTTCCGGCTCGGGGCCCGGATCGCCTGGCGCCGGTACGCCCGGGTGGCCCGGCGCCGCGGGCTGGCCGCGGAGCAGCTGGTCACCCTCGCCGAGGCGGTGTTCGCGCACATCGACGAGGTCGCCGCGGCCAGCGTCCAGGGCTACGTGGACGCCCGCACCGACCGGGCCGGTGCGCTCGGCCGGGCCCGCCACCGCCTGCACGACCTGCTGCTGGCGGGCGCCGACCCGGCCGAACTCGCCGCCGCCGCCCGGCTCGCGGACTGGCCGCTGCCCGCGCAGGTCGCCGCCGTCTCGCTCGACCCGGGCCCGGCGCACCGGCAGCCGTCCGCGCCGCCGGCCCGGCTGCCCGAGTACGTGCTGGCCGGGCTGGACGTCCCGCAGCCGCACCTGCTGCTGCCCGATCCGGCCGCCCCGCTCGCCGACCCGCAGCTCGCGGCGGCGCTGCACGGGCGCGGCGCGGTGATCGGCCCGGCGGTGCCGCCCGCCCTCGCCGCGCAGTCGCTGCGCTGGGCCCGGCTGGTCCGGGCCTCCCTGCCGGAGCCGCCGCAGCGCCCGGTCGACTGCCGCGAGCGCTACGCGGACCTGCTGCTGCTCACCGACCCCGCGCTGGTCCGCCTGATCGCCGAACGCCGCCTGGCCCCGCTCGCCCCGCTCACCCCCAAGCAGCGCGACCGGCTCGCCGCCACCCTGCTGGCCTGGCTCCAGACCGGCCGGGGCACCGCCCCCGAGGTCGCCGCCCGCCTGGGCATCCACCCGCAGACCGCCCGGCAGCGGCTGCACCGGGTCCACCAGCTCTTCGGGCCCGCCCTCGCCTCCCCCGACACCCGCCTCGAACTGGAGATCGCCCTCCGCGCCACCGCCACCACCCCTTGACGGCCCGCCCCTTGACGGCCCGCTCCTTGACGGCCCGCTCCTTGACGGCCCGTCCCTTGGCCCCGGGCCGCTTGGCCCCGGGCCGCCCCTTGGCCCAGGGCCGCCCCCCGGCTCCGGCCCGGGACGCGGCGGTCAGTCGGCGGCGGGCCCCTGGAGGGTCCAGCCCGCGGCGGCGACCTCGGGGTGGATGTCGTCGGGGTCGACGGTTTCGCCGCAGTGGTCGCAGACCCGGCGCAGGGCGAAGTCGTGCTCGTGGTGGCGCAGCCGCATGGGCGGCTCGGTGGTGAGCCAGCGGTCGCCCCAGCGCAGCAGTTCGCGGATGACGCCGAGCAGGTCGCGGCCGGCTTCGGTGAGGTAGTAGCCGTCGTGCCGGGGGTCGTCGGGCAGCGGGCGGCGTTCGAGGATGCCGTCGGCGACCAGGCTCTTCAGCCGGGCGGAGAGGCGGTCGGTGGGGGCGGCGGTGTTCTTGGCGATCTGGCGGAAGCGGTGGTTGCCGAGGGAGACCTCGCGGACGGCGAGCAGCGACCAGCGGTCGCCGACGACCTGGAGGGAGGCGGCGATCGAGCAGGGGCGGCCGGGTACGTCGTAGGGGTCGACGTGCGGTGTGGTCATGGGACCAGCCTCCCTCGGATCGGTTTGACAATCAAAGTCTAGGCGGCGGCCCGACCATTGCGGTTTGAATATCAAACCGACTCGTGCTTACCTGAGCCCCATGACTCGGTCGGTTTGGTTTTCAAAGCGCCATGTGGCGTCGACGGTGGTCCTGCTGGCGGTCTTCATGACCAACCTGGACCTGTGGATCGTCAACGTGGCCCTGCCCGCCATGGGCACCTCGTTCAGCACGGCCCAGGGCCAGGCCGTCACCCTGGGCTCCCTGTCCTGGGTCCTCAACGCCTACGCCATCGTCCTCGCGGCGCTCCTGGTCGTCGCCGGGCGGCTCGGGGACCGGCTGGGCCAGCGGCCGGTGTTCCTCGCCGGGGTCGCCGTCTTCACCCTCGCCTCGCTGGCCTGCACCCTCGCGCCGAGCCTCGGCTGGCTGGTCGCGGCCCGCGTCCTGCAGGCGGTCGGCGCCGCCGCCCAACTGCCCACCTCGCTGGCCCTGCTGCTGGCCACCGTCCCGGCCGAGCGGCGCACCCGCGCCACCCGCAACTGGGCCGCCATCGGCGGCCTCGCGGCGGCCGCCGGGCCGGTGGCCGGGGGACTGCTGGTCCAGGTCGACTGGCGCTGGATCTTCGTGATCAACGTCCCCATCGGCGTCGCCACCGCCCTGGCCGGCCTGCGCGCCCTGCCGGCCGCCACCCGACGGGAGGAGGGACGCCTGCCCGACCTGCTGGGCGCGCTGCTGGTCACCCTCGCCGTCGCCGCCCTGTCCGGCGCCCTCGTCCAGGGCCCCGACTGGGGCTGGACGAACGCGGGGACCCTGCTGCTCGCCGCCGCCGCGCTGACCGCCGGGGCCGCGTTCGCCCACCGCTCGCTGCGCCACAGCCACCCGCTGTTCGAACTCCACCTGCTCCGGCTGCCCCGCTTCGGGACGGCCGGCGCCGGCACCTTCGTTTTCGGCGTCGCCTTCGCCGTCATGCTGCTGTCCAACGTGCTGTGGTGCCAGGAGGTCTGGCACTGGAGCGCGCTGCGCACCGGCGTGGCCATGGTGCCCGGCCCCGCCCTGGTGCCCGTCGTCACCCTGCTCACCGCCCGCGCCGCGCAGCGCCTGGGCCACGGCCCGCTGGTCGCCGCCGGCGGCGTGCTCTTCGCCGCCGCCATGCTCTGGCGCGCCGCCTTCGCCTCGCTGACCCCCGACTACGGCAGGGACCTGCTGCCGAGCATGGTCCTGAGCGGGATCGGGGTGGGGCTGGCCCTGGGCACGCTGGTGGCCGCCGGTGTCGCCTCGCTGCCCGCCCACCGGGCGGCCACCGGGTCCGCCCTGGTCAACTCGGTGCGGCAGATATCCGCGACCGTCGGCGTCGCCCTGCTGGTCGCCGTCGTCGGAGCCGAGACCGGCCCCGCCCAGCGCCAGGACTTCCGCCTCGCCTGGCTCGTCGCCGCGGCCCTCGCCCTCGTCACGGCCGGCATCGGTCTGCAACTCGCCCGTGCCACCGCCCGCGCGGGCACGGAGGCGGGTGGGGGCACGGGCCAGGACACCAGCGGGGACGCGCGCGCCGCGTCGGACGCGGGCGGCCCGCGGGCAGCGACGGCGTCCGGACCGGCCGACACCCGCTGACCCGGGTCCGACGCCCGGTCGGGCACCCGACCTGCCGTCAGGTCAGGTGCCCGAGCCGCGCGCAGGCGGCCGACCCGCCCCCGCCGCCGACCGTTCGTCGGCGCAGCACTACCATCGGGCCGACCGGCACGGCGGGAGGGGCCACAGGATGCTGAACGGGCTGGAGTCGCTGGATTCGCTGGACGAGGTGTGCGGGCGGGTGCTGGCGGAGACCGGCTGCCCGTCGGTGAGCGTGGCCGTCGCGGCGGGCGAGGAGCTGGTGCTCGCCCGGGCGTACGGGTGGGCGGACGTGGCGGCGGGGCGGGCGGCGACGCCCGGGACGGCGTACGGGTTGGCCTCGACGACCAAGGCGTTCACGGCGCTCGCGGTCTGCCTGGCCGCGGACCGGGGCCTGCTCGACCTGGACGCGCCGCTGCCGGGCCGGTTCGAGCGCACGGCCCCGACCGCCCGTCAACTGCTCCGGCACCGCGGCGGTTTCCCCGCCTACTACGACTTCCGCTACACCCCCGGCTCCCCCGACGCCGCGCCCGCCCCCGGGTACGGGCCGATCGACATCGACCGCTACCGCAGGCAACTGCACGAGCCGGGCGGCGAGTTCGAGTACGCCAACCTCGGCTACCACGAGCTGGGCCGGCTGCTGACGGCCGTCACCGGGCGGGAGGTGGGCGCGCTGCTGCGGGAGTGGATCGCCGAGCCGCTCGGGCTGGACGGCTTCGCCTTCGGCGCCGCCCACCCCGGGCCGGGGCCGGCCGCGGTGCGGTACACCCCGGACGGGCGGGTCTACCCGACCTGCCACACCGGGCATCCGGCGGCGACCGCCGGCTGGGCGACCGCCGCTGACGTCGCGCTGTTCGCCCGTCGCTCGCTCGGGCTGCCGGCGCCCGGGACGGCCGCGGCGGTGCACGACGCGCCCGCGATCCTCGGTGCCGGGAGCCTCGGGTACGGGCTGGGGCGGGTCGTCCAGCGGACGGCGGACGGGGCGGTGATCAGCAGCCACGGCGGCGGGATGGGCGGTGTCGCGTCGATGATGATCGACCTGCCCGGGCGGGGGCTCTCGGTGGCCGTCCTCGCCAACTCGACCGACAAGTCCGCCCGGGACGCCGTGGTCGCGTACCTGATGGGCGCGCTGGCCCCCGAGTTCGATCCCCGCCACTGCGCCCCGGGCGTCGAACCTGACCTGCCCCTCACCCTGGCCCCGGGCACCTGGTCCGGGCAGGTCAGCGCTCCAGGCGCCACCGTCCCGCTGACGGTCGCCGTGCTGCCGGAGGGGCGGGTCGAGGTCCGGCTGGCCGACCACCCGCCGGTGACCGTCCCGGCCGTGGCCTCCGCCCGCTGGGACGTCCGCCTCGTCACCCCGCTCCAACTCCCCACCCCCGACGCCCTGTTCAACAGCCCCGCCACCGGGCTCGAACTACGGCTGCGGGACGGCGACCTGACCGGCCGGGCGACCGCCTTCAAGGGCGGCGACCGGGAGGGCCTCCTCGGCCCCTACCTCCCCCACCCCTGCGAACTGCGCCGCGCGGCCTGACACTTCACTCCCCGAGCTCCCCGAACTGCCCGCACTCCCCCGCGCTCCCCGCACCTCACTCCCCGCGGAAGAACGCGGCGACGGCCTGCGCTCCCCCCGGAGCGGTCATCATCGCCAGGATCCGGGCCGCCCCGTCGGCGGCCCGGGCCGTCCGGGTGAACATCTCCTCCTCGTAGGCGCGCAGCGCGGCGTCGGCGTCCTCGGTGCCACCGGTGTCGCCGGCGTCACCGGTCTCGCCGGTGAGCGCGGTGGCCAGTTCCAGCGCGTCGCGCATCGCGGCGTTGGCGCCGACGCCGACGGGGGGCATCAGGTGGGCGGCGTCGCCGAGCAGGGTGAGGCCGGGGCGGTGCGGCCAGCGCAGGCCGACCGGGAGGGCGGTCAGCGGGCGGGGGGTGAGCGGGCCGGTGCAGGCGGCGATCAGGGCGCGGCACTCGGGCGTCCAGTCCGCGAACAGCGGGAGCAGCGCGGCCCGGGCGGCGTCGGGGCGGTCGAACGGGATGCCGCAGGTGGTGAGCCAGTCGGCGGCACCGTCGGCGGGGCCGTAGAAGGACAGGCCGACCCGGACGGAGCCGTCGCCGCAGCGCTGGGCGGCGAGCGAGCGGCCCTGGCCGATCACCCAGTAGCTGCCGCGGCCGACGACGGCGGCCAGCTCGGGGTGGGTCAGGTCGATGGCGGGGACGGCGCCCTCCACCGTGTTGACGCCGAGGTGGTCCGGCACGGCCGGGGTGAGCAGCGGCCGGACCCGGGAGCGGGCGCCGTCCGCGCCGATCAGCAGGTCGCAGTCGGCCCGGCTGCCGTCGGTGAACTCCAACTGCCAGCCGCCGGAGCCCTCTTGGACCGGGGTGGCGGTGCGCAGGGCGCGGCCCCAGGCGACCGTTCCGGGCGGGAGGGAGTCGAGCAGCAGGTCGCGCAGGTCGGCGCGGTCGATCTCGGGGCGGAGCGCGGGTGCGTCGTCGGGGGTGTCATCGCGGTGCAGCAGGGTGCCGGTGTGGTCGAGCAGCCGCATGTCCTCGCCCTCCGGGCGGGCGTACCGGCGGAACGCCCGCGTCAGGCCGGCCGCGCGCAGGGCGAGTTGGCCGGTGTCGGCGTGCAGGTCGAGCGTGCCGCCCTGGGTGCGGGCCGTCGGTCCGGCGTCGCGTTCGTAGACCGTGGTCCGGATGCCGCGCACGGCGAGCAGCCGGGCCAGCGTCAGCCCGCCCGGCCCGCCTCCGACGATCGCCACGTCCACCCCGCCTGCCGTACCCGCCATGTCCAGCTCTCCCCGTTCACGTGTCCGCTCGTCCATCCGATACACCGTATCGTGTCGATACGGTGTATCACCAGCGTTCGCCGTATCGTGATCACCGCCGTCCCGTCCCCTCCCCTCCCCTCCCTGCCCCGCCCCCGCTCCTTCCGATCGGAGACCGCCCCATGCCCTCCCGTCACGACGACGCCGCCGGAGCCGGACTGGTCTGGGAGCGCCCGGAGCCGCCGGCGCGGCGGACGCCGGGGCCGCTGAGCCGGGCGCTGATCGTCGCGGCGGCGCTCGAACTGGCCGACGCGGACGGGCTGGAGGGGGTGTCGATCCGCCGGGTCGCGGCAGCACTGGAGGTCGGCCCGATGCGGCTGTACGGGTACGTGGAGACCAAGGCCGAGCTGCTGGAGCTGATGGTGGACGCGGTGTACGCGGAGATCGCCCCGGACCCGGCCGACGACCGGCCTGGCCGGACCGGGCGGCCCGCCCGCCCCGCCCGGTCGACCCGTTCCGGGGAGTGGCGGGAGGAGCTGCGGGCGATCGCCGGACGGTACCGGGCGGCCGCGCTGCGGCACGAGTGGTTCATCGACCTGCTGGGCGGACGGCCGCACCTGGGCCCGAACGCGCTGGCCGCGCGGGAGGCGGCGCTGGCCGTGGTGTGGAGCGCGCCGGGCTTCGCCGGGCGGCCGACCGAGGTGCAGCAGGCGTCGGGGGCGTTCCACGCCTACCTGGCGGGCCGACTGCGGGTGGAGGTGGCGCAGCGCCGGGCGGAGCGGGCGCACGGGCAGTCGGACGACGAGTGGCAGCGGGCGATGGGGCCGTACGTGATGCGGGTGCTGGCGGCGGGACGGCACCCGGTGATGGCGGAGGTGATGGCGGCGGCCGACCACCTGGCCCCGGGCGAGGAGTTCGCGGCGGGGCTGGAGCTGGTGCTGGACGGGATCGCCGCCCGGGCGTCCTGATCCGGGACGCGAGACGCGAGACGCGGTCCGGGCGGACCCGCGAATGCCCCCGGCCACCGTGCCCCCGGAACGGTCGCGCTCCGGCCGCTCCCCGCCTCCGCTCCCCGCCGCCGCCCGCCGCCCCGCCCGCTCGGGAGACCACCGGGGGCCTCCGGGCGCGGGCGGCAGCGATCGGCAGCGGGCGGCAGCGATCGGCGGCGGTCGGCAGCGGTCGGCAGCGGTCAGAGGTCGAACGACACCAGGTGTTCCAGCACGGGCAGCGCCGCCATCAGCGTCCGCCGCTCCCCGTCGGTGAGTTCGGCGGTGCGGCGGGCCAGCACCTCGGAGCGCTGGCGGCGGATGCGGGCCAGCAGTTCGGTTCCCTCCGGGGAGAGTTCGACCAGGACGGAGCGGCCGTCGTTGGGGTCGGGGACCCGGCTGACCAGCCGGGACTCGACCAGGGGGGCGACGGTGCGGGTCATCGACGGGGCGGCGACCCCTTCCAGCGCGGCGAGTTCGCCGAGCCGGATCGGGCCGTGCTGTTCGATCCGGGCCAGCGCGGACTGCTGGGCGAAGGTGAACTCCTGCCGGTCGGAGGCCTGCACCAGTTGCCGGTGCAGCCGGGAGATCACCAGCCGCAGCCGCACCACCTCGGCCGGGTCGAGCCCGCCCTCGCCGCCCTGCCCCACGCCCGCACTCCCCTGCCGCGCCGTCTCGTTCACGTCAGGCCGTTCGCCGGGACACCGCGGTGTCCCCGTCCGGCGCGGCGGCAGCGCCGTCCTCGGGCGCGGGGGCGGCCGGGACGGCCTTGCGGCCGCGCAGCAGCGAGGCCGCCGCGGCGACCAGGGACATCGCGATGGCGAGCGAGAAGACCACCATCAGGCCGTCGTGGAACGGGCCAGAGATCAGGTGCGGGAAGAACTCCCGGCCGGTGAGGGTCTGCGCGTTGGCGGCGGGCAGGCCGGAGAGGACCTGCGGGCCGAGCAGTTCGTGGATCGGGTTGTAGCCGAGGAAGGCCGCGAACAGCGTTCCGACGGGCGGCAGTTGGGCCACCGCGTGGGCGTCCGCCGGGGAGACGCCCTGGCCGGTGAGCCCGTCGCTGAGGGTCTGCGGGAGCGAGCCGGCCAGGCCGGCCACCATCAGCGAGAAGAACACGCCGATGGAGAGCACCATGCCGGCGTTCTGGAAGGTCGCCCGCATGCCGGAGGCGGCGCCGCGGTCGGCGGCCGGCACGCTGGACATCACCAGGGCGGTGTTGGGTGCGGCGAACAGTCCGCCGCCGAGGCCGTTGAGGAACACCAGCAGAGCAAACCACACGTACCCGAAGTCGGTGGGGAGGACCAGCAGCCCGGCGAACGAGGCGGCCATCACGACCAGGCCGCAGGCCGCGAACAGGCGGGCCCCGAAGCGGTCCGAGAGGTAGCCGGCGATCGGGCCGGCGGCCAGGAAGCCGATGGTCAGCGGCACCAGGTAGATGCCCGCCCAGAGCGGGGTCTGCTCGTACTCGTAGCCGTGCAGCGGCAGCCAGATGCCCTGCAGCCAGACGATCAGCATGAATTGGAGGCCGCCGCGGGCGATCGAGCCGAGCAGCGTCGCCAGGTTGCCGCCCGCGAACACCGGGTCGCGGAACAGGCGCAGCGGGAACATCGGCTCGGCGACCTTCGCCTCGATCGCGCAGAACGCGACCAGCACGGCCGCGCCGCCGATCAGGCCGGTCAGCACCCAGGGGTTGGTCCAGCCCATGGTGTGGCCGCCGTACGGCTGGATGCCGTAGGTGATCGCGGCGAGCAGCGCGGTGAGGCCGACGGCGAAGCTGACGTTGCCCCACCAGTCGATCTTCCCGGGGCGGCGGACGCCGGTCTCGTGCAGCGAGCGGTAGGCCCAGACGGTGCCGATGATGCCGATCGGGACGTTCACCCAGAAGATCGACCGCCAGTTCCACTCGGCGAGGACGCCGCCGAGGACCAGGCCGATGAACGAGCCGGCGATCGCGGCGACCATGTTGACGCCGAGCGCCATGCCGCGCTGCCGGGCCGGGAAGGCGTCGGTGATGATGGCCGCGGAGTTCGCCATCAGCATCGCGCCGCCGACCGCCTGCACCACCCGCCAGCCGATCAGCCACAGCGCGCCACCGCCGCCGCCCATCGGGTCGAGCGAGAGGATCACCGAGGTGACCGTGAAGATCAGGAAGCCGGCGTTGTAGATCCGCACCCGCCCCCAGATGTCGCCCAGTCGGCCGAGCGTCACCACCAGGACGGCGGTGACCAGCATGTAGCCCATCAGCATCCAGAGCAGGTAGCTGACGTTGCCCGGCTCCAGCGGGTTGAGGTGGATGCCGTTGAAGATCGCCGGCAGCGAGATCAGCACGATCGAGGAGTTGATCGTGGCGATCAGCATGCCGAGGGTGGTGTTCGAGAGCGCCACCCACTTGTAGCGCGGGTGTTCCGCGCCGATCCACCGTTTCTTCGTGTCCACGTCCGCCATCTCCTGCCCGCCCCCTGGGAAGCCGTGATGATAGTTAGCTGATGTGAACTAAATTACTGCGCGACCGCCTCCCCCCGCCACCCGTCCCGGATGGTGGACCCGGGGCCGCCGTGCAGCAGGACCGGGAGTTCGCGGGGGCCGTTGGAGATGAAGGACTCCAGCGGGCGCAGTCCGTCGGCGGGGACGGCCAGGGTGAGGCGGGGGAAGCGGTCGAAGAGGGCGGCGAGCGCGATCCGGGACTCCAGGCGGGCGAGTTCGGCGCCCAGGCAGTAGTGGACGCCGTGGCCGAAGGAGAGGTGGTCGCGGCGGGTGGCCCGGGTGTGGTCGTAGCGGGCGGCGTCCTCGCCGTGCAGGGCGGTGTCGCGGCCGGTGGCGAGGAAGTTGACCACCAGCAGGTCACCGCGGGCGAAGGTCAGGCCGGTGGCCTCGTCGTGGACGTCCTCGACGGCGAAGCGCGGGAGGATGTTGGCCACGGGCGGCTGGAGCCGCAGGGTCTCCTCGACGGCGTCGGGCCAGCGGGCCGGGTCGGTGCGGAGCGCGTCGAGCTGCCCGGGGTGGGTGAGGAGCTGGACGACGGCGCTGCCGAGCAGGTTGACGGTGGTCTCGTGGCCGGCGCCGATGAGCAGCAGCAGGCTGTCGAGGAGTTCGCGCTCGTCCAGACCGGTGCCGGTCTCCTCGTCGCGGGCCTGGATCAGCGCGGTGGTGACGTCCTCCCCGGGTTCCGCGCGCTTGGCCTCGACCAGCAGGGCGAGTTGGGCGTAGACGGCCTCGGCGTTGCGCAGCGCCTCCTCGGGGCCGGTGGCGGTCTCGAAGAGCCGGCCGATCGTGGAGCGGAACGCGTCGTGCATCGAATCGGGCACGCCGAGCAGGGTGTTGACCACCATCAGCGGCAGGACCCAGGTGAACTCGGCGCGCAGGTCGACGACCCGGCCGGGCGGGTGGGCGGCGAGGCGGTCGAGCAGGTCGGCGGCGATGGCCTCGATCCGGGGGGTGAGGGCGCGGATGCGGCGGGCGGTGAAGGCGGGGCCGATCAGGCGGCGCAGTCGGCCGTGCTCGTCGCCGTAGGCGGTGAGCGCGTTGCGGACGTCGGTCCACATCCGCAGCGGCCAGTCGGCGGGGATCTCGCCGGCCAGGTCGGCGCTCCAGTGCCGGCGGGCGTCCTTGGAGATCCGGGGGTCGGTGAGCAGGCGTTTGATCAGGGCGGGGTCGGTGACGGACCAGGCGGGGACGCCGCCGGGGAGTTCGATCGGCGCGGCCGGTCCGGCGGCGCGCAGGGCTGCGGTCTCGGCGTGCAGGTCGGCGCCGGCGGGGTCGAGTCGGTACGGGCAGCGCTGAGTGTCCATCAGGGGGCTTCTCCGGTACGGGTGTCGGTCCTGGGCAGGCCGATCGGGCCGCCCGTCCGGACGGCCCGATCGCGTGATCGTTTCGGACTGTACCTGTCAGTTTCCTTCGCCGGGCCGGGTTTTCCGACCTCCCCCGCCTCCCCCCGGTTCTGCCGCGTCCTCCCGCTCCGCCGTCGAACGGCCCGCGCCGCCCGGCCCCGCTCCGCCACCGAACGATCCGGCCGGACGCCCGCCCGGACGCCCCTCCACCGCCCGCCGCGGTCCGCCGGCGGCGCGGCCGGAGCCCCACCGCGCCCGGACGGCGCGCAGACCGCGCACGATTCGCGCCGACCACTTCCGATTCCTGTTCGACTCTGCCAGAGTCGTCCGATATCCGGTGCACGGGGCCGGAACGGGGGGACCTGATCATGCTGGGCTTTGTGCTGCGCCGGTTGCGCGGACGGCTGCCGCTGGCGGCTGCGGTGCTGTTCACGGTGCTGACCGCCACCACGGTGCTGACCGCGCTGGTGGCCTTCGACCGCACCGTCGCCGAGGCGGGCCTGCGGCGCGACCTGGCCGGTGGCGGCCGGGTGACGGTGCTGCTGAACGCCGACCACGGGCTGGACGGCAGGTCCGCGGACGACGCCGGAACGGCCGCGCTGGGCGCCCGGCTGTTCGACGGACTGCCGGTCGACACCCGGACGCTGGCCCGCAGCCGGGCGTACGGGCTGCCCGGCTCGACGGCCCCGACCACGGCCCCGCCTTCGACCCCGGCCCCGGCCAAGGCCCCGGCCCACGAGGTGGACCTGACCGTGCTGGCCGCGCTGGACCACGACCGGGTCCGCCTGACGGCCGGCCACTGGCCCACCGCCGAGGGCGCCGCCGCGGGCCCGGGGACGGCCGGGACGGTGCAGGTCGCGGTGCCGGGCGGCGCGCT
Source organism: Kitasatospora sp. NPDC088783 (assembly GCF_044750705.1). Classification (NCBI taxonomy): domain Bacteria; kingdom Bacillati; phylum Actinomycetota; class Actinomycetes; order Kitasatosporales; family Streptomycetaceae; genus Kitasatospora; species Kitasatospora sp. NPDC088783. Next base: position 702,741 of record NZ_JBIVKJ010000002.1, on the reverse strand, counting down.
GTCCCGGCTGGGCCTGACCGCGGACGCGCTGCCCGCGCAGCTGGTGCTCTCCGACCGGTACGGCGGCCTGCCGCTGACCGTCCGGGTCACCGGCGTCTACCGGGCCCTGGACCGGGACGCCCCGTACTGGCGGCTGGACCCGCTGGGCGGCCGGGAGATCCAGGTCCAGGGCTTCACCACGTACGGGCCGATGCTGGTGGACGACGGCGCCTTCACCTCCGGCCTGCTGCCGCAGGGCAGCCGGGGCGCGCTGCTGACCGCCGACTTCGCCACCGCCGACCGGGCCCGGGTCGAGCGGGTCGGGGAGCTGGCGGCCCGGCTGCCCGAGCTGCTCAAGCAGGACAGCCCGGGCTTCCAGTCGCAGACCGAACTTCCCGCCCTGCTGGCCGAGTTGCACTCGGCGACGCTGGTCACCGAGTCCAGTCTGCTGATCGGGGCGCTCCAGCTGTCGGTGCTCGCGGGCGCGGCCCTGCTGCTGGTGGTGCACCTGGTCGCGGAGCGGCAGGCCCGGGAGGACGCGCTGCTCACCGCCCGGGGCGCGACCCGGCGCCGACTGGCCGCCTGGGCCTGCCTGGAGGCGCTGCTGCTGGCGCTGCCCGCCGCGCTGCTGGCCCCGCTGCTGGCCGGGCCGCTGCTGCGGCTGCTGACCGGCTACGGCCCGCTGGCCGGGCTGCCGCTGGAGCACACCGACACGGCCGTGCGCTGGCCGGCGGCGGCGCTGTGCGCGCTGGTGTGCGTGCTGCTCTCGGCGCTGCCCGCGGTCCTGCGGCGCGGCGGGCAGCTGGTGGCGCGCCGTCAGGCGGTGGTCGGCACGGTGGTGCGCTCCGGCGCCGACCTGACCCTGCTGGCGCTGGCCGTGGTCGCCTACCGGCAGCTCTCCGCCCGGTCCGGCGGCCTGTCGGTGGCCTCCGACGGCCGGCTGGGCATCGATCCGGTGCTGGTCGCGGCGCCCACCCTGGCGCTGTGCGCGGGGACGCTGCTGGTGCTGCGGGTGCTGCCGCTGGCGGCCCGGCTGGGGGCCCGGCTGGCCGCCCGGGGGCGCGGGCTGGGCGCGGCGCTGGGCGGCTGGCAGCTGGCCCGCCGCCCGGGCCGGGCGAACGGCCCGGTGCTGCTGCTGGTGCTGGCGGTGGCCACCGGCGTGCTGGCGATCGGCCAGCACGCCGCGTGGCGCGACTCGCAGCGCGACCAGGCCGACTTCGCCGCCGCGGGCGGCCTGCGGATCCAGGGTTCGGCGCTGCCCGCGCTGGGCCAGGGCGGCCGGTACGCGGCGCTGCCGGGCGGCGACCGGCTGCTGCCGGTGGCCCGGGCCGACCTGTCGCTGCCGGGCGACCGGCAGGGCCGCGTCCTGCTGACCGCCACCGCCCGGGCGGGCGCCGAACTGCGGGTGCGGCCCGACCTGTTCGACCACCGGCCGCCCGGGGAACTGCTGGCGCCGCTGGCCGAGCCGCAGTCGCCCGGGGTGCCGCTGCCGGGGAGCCCGGCCCGGATCGAGCTGACCGTCGCGGTGCAGGTGGACGACCGTCCCGGGGAGGACGGCAGCCCGCTCCAGGCGCCCGACCTGTGGCTCCAGCTGCGCGACGGCTTCGGGGCGGTGCACCGGGTCCTGGTGCCGCAGCTGCCGGTCCGGGGCGAGCTGACCGTCCCGGTGGACCTGGGCGCGCTGGCCGCCGCCCCGCTGGGCTCGGTGGCCGCGCCGCTGTCCCTGACCGGTCTCGGGCTGACGTACCCGGCGGGCTGGGGCGAGAGCCGCACCGAGCTGACGGTGCGCCGGGTGGCGGTGGCCGACGGCGCGGGCGGGGCGGCGGTGCCCGTCCCGGTGCCCGCGGGCGCCTGGAGCGTGCAGGCCGGGGACGGCGTCCCGGTGCGGGTGGCCGACGGTGCGGGACCGGACCGGCTGCCGACCGTCGAGTACACCCCCGGCGCGGCGGACCACGACGGGGCCCGGGCCCTGGTGCTGGCCCCGGGCGCCGTCCGCTCCGGCGGCGAGGTCGGGGGCCTGGCCACCCGCGCGTACCTGGCGGCCGTCGGTGCCCGGGTCGGCGACCTGGTCAAGGTGCAGCTCGCCGGCACCTCGGTGCCGGTCCGGATCACCGGCGCGGTCGAGGCGCTGCCGGTGTACGGCACCAGCGCGCTGCTGCTCGACCTGGCCGCCGCCGACCGGTGGCTGAGCGACCGGGGCTTCGACGCCCCGGCCGTCTCCGAGTGGTGGCTGCCCGCCGCCGGACCCGGCGACCGCACCCCGGCCGAGGCGGCGGCGGCGCTGCGCGCGGGGCCGACCGCCCAGCAGCTGACGCTGCGCGAGGAGGACGCCGCGGCCCGGCTCGGCGACCCGCTGAGCGCCGCCCCGCAGAGCGCGCTGGCCGCGCTGGCGGTGGCCGCGGCGGTGCTGGCCGCGATCGGCTTCACCGCCGCCTCGGCCGCCTCGGCGAGCGAACGGGCCGGCGAGTCCGCGGTGCTGCTGGCGCTCGGCGCGCCCCGGCGGCTGCTGACCCGCAGCGCCGCCGCCGAACGGCTGGTGCTGGTCGGCATCGGCACCGGTACGGGGCTGCTGCTCGGCACCGTCCTGGTCCACCTGGTGGTGCCGCTGGTGGTGCTCACCCCGGCCGCCCGGCCCCCGGTCCCCGACGTCCTGGTCGGCCTGCCCCCGGCCCAGGTCCTGGCCCTGGCCGCCGGAACCGCCGCCCTGCCCCTGCTGTCCGCCTTCCTGTTCGGCGGCAACCGCCGGAACCTGGCCGCCCGACTCCGGTCCGCGGAGGAGAAATGAGCACCCCGGCCCCCTGGGCCCGCACCCCCGCCCGGCCGCACACCGCCGTCCGACCGCGTACCCCCGCCCGGCCGTGCACCCCCGCCCGGCCCGCCGCAGCCCACCCGACCGTCCGGCCCGCCCCCGCGCCGGCCGCCACCGGACCCCGCGCCGTCGCGCCGCGCCCCGCGGAGGAGAGATGAGCACCCCCGCCCCCTGGGTCCGCACCCGGCTGCGCACCGCGCCGCTCGCCGCCCTGCTCACCGCCGCCCTGACGCTGGTCCTGGTCTTCCTGGCGGCCGCGCTGCCCCGGGCGCTGGACCGGGGGGCGGACGGCGCGCTGCACGCTTTCCTGCGCGGGTCAGGCCCGGTGGCGACCAGTGTGGTGGTGACGTCCGGCCCGCCCGCGGGCGGCGAGCCGGAGCGGAAGCTGGACGCGACCGCGGCCCGGCTGACCGACCTGATCGGGCCGGTGCTGCCGCTGGAGCCGGGCGGCCCGGTGTACGGGCGCCGGGGTCTGGCCGCGCGTTCGCTGCCCGACCCGGGGCTGGACCGGCCGGAGTCCGTCGCGCCCGAGCTGGCCCTGGTGTACCAGCACGGGGCGCGCGAGCACGTCCACCTGACGGCCGGTCGGTGGCCGGACGCCGGGGCGGCCGGGGGGCCGGTGCCGGTCGTGCTGTCGGCGGCGGCGGCCGAGGCGATGAAGGTGCGGCCGGGCGCGGTGCTGGACGGCGGTGCCTCGGTGCTGTCCCCCACCGCGCGGCTGAGCCCGCAGCAGGTCGAGGTGGTGGGCCTGTACGCGGTCGACGACCCGGCCGACCCGTTCTGGGCCGAGCTGGGGTGCGCGATCGGGGCGTGCCGGAACATGACGCCCTCGCACGGTCCGGGGGACCCCCCGGTGGCGTACTGGTACGCCGTCGCGCTGACCGGCCCGGAGTCGGTGTCCCGGCTGGGCGTCTGGGGCGACGGGGCGCTGGACTACTGGCGGCTGCCGGTGCGGGTGGAGGCGCTGCGGGCGGACCGGCTGCGGCAGACCTCCTTCGGCCTGGCGGCGGTCACCTCGGGGCCGCTCGCGGTCGAGGTGGTGTCCGGCAGCGGGCGGCCCGACGTGCGGATCGACTCCGGGCTGCGGTCCGCGATCGACACCGCCCGGCAGCGGCAGAGCGCGATCGACTCGCTGACCGCGGTCGGCCCGGCCGGGGCGGCGGGGGTGTCCGCCGTGGTGCTGTGCCTGGCGGCGGCGCTGGCCGCCGAGCGGCGGACGGCGGAGCTGCTGCTGCTGCGGGCGCGCGGGGCCGGGATCGGCGGGGTCTTCCGGCGGCTGCTGGGCGAGGGCGCGGCGACCGTGCTGCCCGCGGCGGCCCTGGGCGCGCTGCTGGCCTTCGCGCTGCTGCCGACCCCGCGCCGGCTGCCGGCGGCGGGCGCGGCCGGTGCGGTGGCGCTGCTGGCGCTGCTGGCCTTCCCGGTGCGGGCGGCGCTGCTGCTGCGCGGTGCGGCCGCGGGGGCGGGGCGCGGGCGGCGGCGGCTGGTGGGCGAGTTCGCGGTGCTGGCGGTGACCGCGGCGGCGGTGGCGCAGGTGGTCCGGCGCGGGGTGGCACCGCTGGGCGAGGGGGTGGACCCGCTGCTGGTGGCGGCGCCGCTGCTGCTGTCGTTGACGGGCGCGCTGCTGCTGGCCCGATTGCAGCCGCCGCTGATCGGGCTGCTGGCCCGCCGGGCCGGGCGGCGTCCGGGGGTGGTGGGTTTCCTCGGGCTGGCCCGGGCGGCCCGGGGCGGCGGGGGCGGGCGGTCGCGGCCCTCGGTGCTGCCGCTGCTGGCCCTGGTGCTGGCGGTGGCGTGCGGCGCGGTCGGGGCGACGGTACTGGCGTCGGTGGCCGCCGATCGGGCCGAGGTGGCCCGGTACGCCCTGGGCGGGGACGCCGTGGTCAGCGCCGGGTCGAACACCTCGCTGCCGCAGTCGTTCGTCACGGAGGCCGGCCGGCTGCCGGGGGTGACGGCCGCGCTGCCGGTGTGGATCGACGAGGACGTGGTGCTCTCGCTCGGCGGCGGCGCCTCGGTCCGGGTGAACGTGGTGGTGGCCGATCCGGTCCCGTACGCGAGGCTGGCCGAGGCGGCCGGGCGGGGCCGGTTCGATCCGGCGCTGCTGGCCGGCGACCCGGGCGGCGGGCCGCTGCCCGCGCTGGCCGGCGTCGGTGTCCCGGAGGGCGAGTTCAGCCTGCGGCTGGCGGGCGGCGACGCGGCCCGGATCCGCGTGGTGGGGCACGCGGACGGCACGCCGGCGCTGGTCGGCTCGGCCGGTCCGACCGTGGTGCTGCCCTCCGGTCCGGCCGCCGACCTGGTGGCCCGGATCGGGGGCCCGGCCAAGTGGCTGGCGGCCGGGCGGCCCGACGACGCCGCCCTGCGCGCGCTGGCCGGGCGGCTGCTCGGCCCGCCGGCGGCCGGGGCCGGGACGGGCCACCGGGTGCGGACGGTCGCCTCGGAGGTCGCGGCGCTCGGTGCCGACCCGTTGCAGGCGTCGGCCGTCCGGCTGTTCTGGGTCTCGGTCGGCGCGACGGCGCTGTCCGCGCTGCTGTCGGTGCTGCTGACGCTGCTGCGGGCCGGGCCGGAGCGGGCGGCGGTGCTGGCCCGGCTGCGCACCATGGGGTTGCGGCCCCGGCAGGGGCTGGCGCTGATCCTGGCCGAGGTGCTGCCGCAGTCGCTGGTGGCGGCCCTGGGCGGGGCGCTGACGGCGGTGTGCTGCGTGCTGCTGCTGGGCCCGGCCGTCGACCTTTCCCCGCTGGTCGGCTCGGGCGTCGCGGCGGGGCTGCGGCCGCTGGCCGCCCCGATCGCCGAACAGGCCGTCGGGCTGGCCCTGTTGGCGGTGCTCGCGGTGCTGGCCGAGGCCGCGGTGACCGCCCGCCGGCAGATCACCACCGAGCTGCGGGCGGGGGACGCCCGATGAACCGCACGTCCACCACCGAGCCCCCCGCAGGAGGGACCACCCGATGAGCACTCCGGCACCGAGCCTGGACGAGCTGCGGCGCAGGGCGCTGGCCGCCGCCGCGCCGCGCACCGTCGGCGCCGAACTGGCGATCAGCTGCGAGCGGTTGGTGCGGATCTTCAGCGCCGACGGGATCGAGGTGCAGGCGTTGCAGGGCCTGGACCTGACGGTGGACCGGGGCGACCTGGTGGCCCTGGTCGGCGCGTCCGGCAGTGGCAAGTCGACGCTGCTGAACGTGCTGGCGGGCCTGGACACCCCCACCGCCGGCACCGCCACCGTCGACGGCCACGACCTGCTGGCGATGACCGCGAAGGACCGGCTGCGCTACCGCCGCGAGACGGTCGGCTTCATCTGGCAGCAGACCGCGCGCAACCTGCTGCCCTTCCTGACCGCCGCCCAGAACGTGGCCCTGCCGATGCAGCTGCGCTCCGGGCACCGGGCCGCCCGGCGGCAGCGCGCCCGCACCACCGAGCTGCTGGAGGCCCTCGGCGTCCCCGAACTCGCCCACCGCCGCCCGGCCGAACTCTCCGGCGGCCAGCAGCAGCGGGTGGCCATCGCGGTCGCCCTCGCCAACGAGCCCGCCGTCCTGCTCGCCGACGAACCCACCGGCGAGCTGGACACCGACACCGCCGCCGGCATCTTCGAGGCCTTCCGCACCGTCAACCGCGAGCTGGGCAGCACCGTCGTCATCGTCACCCACGACCCGATGGTCGCCGGCGAGGTCCGCCGCACGGTGGCGATCCGCGACGGCCGCACCAGCAGCGAGGTCCTGCGCCGCACCGAGGTCGACGAGCACGGCACCGAGACCGTCTCCGAGCGCGAGTACGTGATGCTCGACCGCACCGGCCGCGTCCAGCTGCCCGCCGCCTTCCTGGCCGCCCTGGGCATGGAGCACCGGGTGGCGGCGGACCTGGCGGCCGACCACATCGAGCTGCGCCCGGACGACACCCGCTGACCGGCGCTCCGGCGCCCCTCCCGGCTGTCGGACCCGCGCACTAGGCTGGCCCCGTGCCAATGATCATGGATCGTGACGGGGTGGCGGAGCGGCTGGAGCCGTTCCGGCGGGAGCTGACGGCGTACTGCTACCGGATGCTGGGCTCGGCCTTCGAGGCGGAGGACGCGGTGCAGGAGACGCTGGTCCGCGCCTGGTCGAAGTTCGACGGCTTCGAGGGCCGCGCCGCGCTGCGGACGTGGCTGTACCGGATCGCCACCAACGTCTGCCTGGACATGGCCCCGGCCCCGCAGCGGCGGGCCCGCCCGATGGACCTCAGCTCGCCCTGCCCGGCCGCCGCGCCGGACTTGGCGCAGCTGGAGGAGAACGTCTGGGTGGGTCCGGTGCCGGACGCGCGGGTGCTGTCGGGGGATCCGGCGGAGGTCGCGGTGGGCCGGGAGTCGATCCGGCTGGCGTTCGTCTCGGCGCTCCAGAAGCTGCCGGCCCGGCAGCGGGCGGTGCTGATCCTGCGGGAGGTGCTGGCCTGGTCGGCGGCGGAGACGGCGGAGCTGCTGGAGACCTCGGTGGCCTCGGTGAACAGCGCGCTGCAGCGGGCCCGGGCCACGATGGCCGCGCAGGGCCCGGCCGGTGACGCCTTCGACCCGCTGGACGAGACCCAGCGCTCCCTGCTGGCCCGGTACGTGCGGGCCTTCGAGTCGTTCGACATCGAGGCCCTGAAGCGGCTGCTGCATGAGGACGCGGTGCTGAACATGCCGCCGTTCCAGATGTGGGTGCGGGGCGTGGCCGAGCTCGGCGAGTGGTGGCAGGGCGCGGGCTGCGGCTGCGCGGGGTCGCGGCTGCTGCCGGTGGAGGCGAACGGCACGCCGGCGTTCGCCCAGTACCGCCCGGCGGAGGACGGCGCGGGGTGGACGCCGTGGGGCATCACCCTGCTGGAGATCGTCGACGGCCGGATCGCCACCATGACCAACCACATGGACGTGGAGCGGCTGTTCCCGCTCTGGGGCCTGCCGATGCGCCTGACCACCGACCCGCACGCCGCCGATGCCTGACGCACCGCCGGGGTCTGACGCACCGCCGGGGTCTGACGCACCGCCGCAGCCTGACGCACCGCCGCAGCCTGACGCCCCGCCGCAGCCTGACGCGCCGTCAGGCCCGGGCGGTCTCGCGGGTGGCGCCCCAGGAGGCGAGCAGCCGCAGGCGCTCCTCGGACGGGGAGCCGGGTTCGGCGGTGTAGACGGTGAGGACGAGGTCGGGGTCGGCGGTCAGCCGCATCCCCTCGTAGGCGAGGGTGAGGTCGCCGACCGCCGGGTGGTGGAAGTGCTTGGTGCCGGTGCCGTGGTGCCGGACGTCGTGCGCGCCCCAGCGGGTGCGGAACTCGTCGCTGCGGGTGGAGAGTTCGCCGACCAGGTCGTGCAGCCGGCGGTCGTGGGGGTTGCGGCCGGCCTCGGTGCGCAGGAGGGCGACGGTGATGTCGGCGTGCCCGTCCCACCCGGGGTGGAAGCGGCGGGCGGCGGGGTCGAGGAACTGGAAGCGGGCGAAGTTCGGCGGGTGCGGCCCGGCGCCCGCGTAGACGTCGGCGTAGAAGGCGCGGGCGAGCGGGTTGGCGGCGACCAGGTCGGTCCGGCCGTTGCGGACGAACGCCGGGCCGCCGGTGATCGCGTCCAGCGTCCACTGGAGGCTGCGGTGCGGGGCCGGGGTCCGGTCCGCGCGGCGGCGCGGGCGGGTCAGCGCGTCGGAGCCGTCGGCGGCCCGGGCCAGGTGCAGCAGGTGGCTGCGTTCGGCGTCGTCGAGCCGCAGGGCCCGGGCGACGGCCTCCAGCACGGCCGGGGAGGCGCCGGCCAGGTGGCCGCGCTCCAGCCGGGCGTAGTACTCGACGCTGAGGTCCGCGAGCGCGGCGACCTCGCTGCGCCGCAGCCCGGGCACCCGGCGGCGCGGCCCGGCGGGCAGTCCGACCAGGTCGGGGGTGATCTTGGCGCGCCGCGAGGTCAGGAACTCGCGGACCTCCTGGCTGTTGTCCACCCCTCCGACAGTACGCGCCCGCGCCGCCCGGAGGGGTGCACCACCGGTGCACCCCTCCGCGGTGCCTGGCCCCGCGCCGGGCGGCGCGCTTGGCTGGAGGGGACGCACTTCCCACCCCTTCCTCAGGAGCACCCGATGGAATTCCTCCCGCAGCAGCCCACCGGCCGGGGCCCGGCCGAGTGGTTCACCGGCGACGTCTGGTGGGACGTCCTCGCGGCCGGCGCGGAGCCGTCCCGGCTGCGCGCCAACCTGGTCCGCTTCGCGCCGGGCGCGCGGACGCACTGGCACACCCACGCGCTCGGCCAGACCCTGCACGTGGTCTCCGGCACCGCCCTGGTCGGCACCCGGGACGGCACCGTGCTGGAGGCCCACCCGGGCGAGAGCGTGGTCTGCCCGCCGGGCGAGACGCACTGGCACGGCGCCGCCCCCGACCGTTTCACGGCCCACCTGGCGCTCTGGGAGGCCACTGCCGACGGCACGCCCGAGACCGTCTGGGCCGAGCCCGTCACCCCCGAGCAGTACGGCGCGCCCCGGCACCGGAGCGATCCGGCCGCGCGGTGACGTCCGGGGCCGTGCCGCGCCCGCTTCGAACCGGCCGCCCGGGACGGCGAGTTCCCACCGGGCACCGCCCCGCCCGCCCCGGCCGCCCTCGCCGCCTGCCCGGAGCAGCCGCACCGGACCGCCGCCCACGCCCCGCAGCGCCGACCCCGCCCCGCCCTCCCCCACCGCGTCCGCACGACAAGACGCTTTCCAGCCGATCGGAGAATCACCCGTTGGAGGGGAAGCCCGTCCTCTCCCCCGGCCCGCGCGCCCCGCGCCCCCATCATCGGGGACGTGGAACTCGCTCCCGCCCCACCGCAGTCCGCCTACCCGGTCCTGGTCGGCGGCGTCCCCGCCCCCGGCGACGGCTGGGTGCACTGGCCCCGCAGCAGCGCGATGCTCCGCGAGCCGTACGAGGTGCTCGCGCTGAAGGCCCGGCTCGACCACGGCCGCGCCGACCCGGCCGACCACGCGGACCCGCGACTGGTCGGCCGGGTGGCCCGCTCGACCCCGGAGCAGGCCGCCACCGCGCTGGCCCGGGCCCGCGCGGCCCAGCCGCTCTGGGCCCGGGTGCCGCTGGAGCGGCGGCTGGAGTTCGTCGCGGCCTTCCACCGCCTGCTGCGGGAGCGCGCCGAGGAGGTGGTCGGGGCGCTGGTGTCCGAGGGGTACCCGGTGCGGGTGGCCCGCTGGTCGCTGGCCGCGGCGCTGGACCTCACCCACCCCGACACGCTGGCCCACACCCGGGCCGCCATGCGCTGGGAGGGCGAGCAGGACGGCCGCCTGGTGCGGCTGGTGCGCAAACCGGACGGGGTGGTCGGCCTCAGCCCGGCCCGCAACGCCCCGATGCTCACCGCGACGGCCGCCGTCCCGGTGCTGGCCGGCGGCAACGCGGTGGTGGTCAACGCCCCGCCCACGGCGCCGCTGAGCACCGCGTTCGTCTTCCACGAGCTGGTCGCCCCGCTGCTGGCCGCGCACGGCGCCCCGCCCGGCGCGCTCAGCGTGCTCTGCGCCCCCGACCGGCCCACCCTGCGCACCTGGCTGGCCTCGCCCGACTGCGACGACGTGTTCTTCTTCGGCGGCCCGAAGCAGGGCGCGGAACTCGCCCGTGTCTGCCTGGAGCAGGGCAAGAAGCCCGTCCTGGAACTGGCCGGCAACGACGCCCTGGTGGTGTGGCGGGACGCCGACCTGCCCCGGGCCGCCGACGCCGCGGCGGAGCGCTACCACGGCTCGGGCCAGCTCTGCTTCGCCCCGAAGTTCGCCCTGGTCCACCCGGCCGTGGCCGACCGCTTCACCGCCCTGCTCCAGGAGCGGGTGGCCGCGCTGCGGATCGGCCCGCCCGAGGACCCGGACGTCGTGCTGACCCCGGTGGTCAAGCGCGCCCAGTGCGCGGACGTGCTGGCCGACGCCGTGGCCAAGGGCGCCGAACTCCTCTGCGGCGGCGAGAGCGTCGACGTGGACGGCGTCCCGACGGCCCGGGGCCCGTTCGTCCGCCCCGTCCTGCTGCGGGCCCACGGGCTGGCCGTGGCCGCGACGATGCGGGCGGTCGCCGAGGAGACCTTCTTCCCGCTGATGTGCCTGGTCGTGCCGACCGGGCCGGAGCCGGACGGCGCCCTGCTCGACGCGCTGATCTCCTTCGTCAACGCCAACCCCTACGGCCTGCGCAACTCGCTGTGGGCCCGCGACCCGGACGTCGTCGACCGGTTCACCGACGAGGTCGTCAACGGCGGCGTGCTGAAGGTCAACGACAGCCACATCGGCACCCTCCCCGTCCTGCCCGTCATCGGCGGCACCGGGCTCTCCGGCGGCGCGCACGGCGAGGCCAACATCCCGATCCTGCGCACCACCCGCCTGCAGGGCATCAGCATCGGCCCCCGCTCCCCCGAACCGTCCGACGCGTGATCCGCACCACCCGCGAGAGAGGCACCCCCCATGACCGCGCTTTCCGGCACGCCGCTGCTCGACCGCAAGATCGCCCTCTGCTTCGGCCACCTCGACGCCGACGGCAACGGCACCGTCGACCGCGAGGACCTGCTCACCCTGGGCGCCCGGCTGCTCTCCGAGTTCGGCGAGCCGCCGACCTCCCCCAAGGGCACCGCCCTGATGGCGGGCATGGCCCGCTACTGGGAGGCCCTCGCCGCGGCCGCCGACGCCGACGGCGACCGGCGGCTGACCCCCGAGGAGTACCGCGCGGGCATGACCGGCGCCTTCCTCACCTCCCCCGACGGCTTCCGCACCGCCCTGCGCCCGCTCACCGAGGCGGTCGTCGCCCTGCTCGACACCGACGGCGACGGCGAGGTCGACGAGCGGGAGTTCCAGTCCTGGCAGCAGGTCTTCCGCACCGCCCCCGAACACCGCGCCGCCGCCTTCCGGCACCTCGACACCGACGCCAGCGGCAGGCTCAGCGTGGACGAACTGCTCACCGCCCTCCAGGAGTTCTACCTCAGCCCCGACCCCGACGCCCCGGGCAACTGGCTCTACGGCCCGCTCACCTGACCGGCCCGGCCTCCGGTCCGGAGAACGGGAACCGCCCGGGTGCCGCGCGTCGCGGCACCCGGGCGGTTCCCGTCCCCGTCGTTCCTCGGGCTCGTCCCCCGGGCCCGTCCCTCAGGCGGCCTTCGCCTCCGCCGAGACCTGCGCGGGCTCGGGCGGGGAGCCCGCGGGCCTGCGGAAGAAGAAGTAGAGCGTCGGCACCAGGTAGAGCGCCCAGACCCAGACCTGGACCTTGGTCGGGTTCGGCTGGAAGTTGAAGACGCCCTTGAGCAGCGTCCCGTACCAGCTGTCGGCCGGGATGGTGGAGGAGATGTCGAAGGCCAGCGCGCTCAGGCCGGGGATCCAGTCGGCCTCCTGGAGGTCGTGCACGCCGTAGGCGAGGACGCCCGCGGCGACGACGACCAGCATGCCGCCGGTCCAGGTGAAGAACTTCGCCAGGTTGATCTTCAGCGCGCCGCGGTAGAACAGCCAGCCGAGCACCACCGAGGTGAGCAGGCCGAGGGTCGCGCCGACCAGCGGGTTCCAGCCGTCGCCGGTGGCCTGGACGGCGGTCCAGATGAACAGCGCGGTCTCCAGTCCCTCCCGGCCGACGGCCAGGAACGCGGTGACGACCAGGGCGACGGTGCCCATGGCGAGCGCGGCGTCCAGCTTGCCCTGGAGTTCGCTCTTCAGGTGGCGCGCGGTGCGGCGCATCCAGAAGACCATCCAGGTCACCAGGCCGACCGCGATGATCGACAGGCTGCCGCCGAGCGCCTCCTGGGCCTCGAAGGACAGCTGGTTGGAGCCGAACTGGAGCAGCGCGCCGAAGGCCATCGCCAGCACGACGGCGCTGCCGACGCCGGTCCACACCGGGCCGAGGCGGTCCCTGCGGTCGGTCTTGACCAGGTAGGCGATCAGGATGCAGACCACCAGGCTGGCTTCGAGGCCCTCGCGCAGGCCGATCAGGTAGTTGGCGAACACGGCGTTCTCTCCAGGGTGAAGTGGGGGGCGGGGGGTCAGCCGAGGAGGGTCTGGCCCCACCACTCGCCGGGCTTGCGGACACCGGGCGGGCAGGCGAAGTGGGCGGAGGCGACGTGGGTGATGTACTCGTTGAGCGCGTCGTTGGCCGCGAGCTTGGTCTGCAGCGGGACGAACGCCTTGCGGGTGTCGCGCTGGTAGGCCAGGAAGAACAGGCCGGCGTCCAGGCGGCCGAGGCCGTCGGTGCCGTCGGTGAAGGAGTAGCCGCGGCGCAGGATCATCAGCCCGTCGTTGCTGTCGGGGTGCGCCAGGCGGACGTGCGAGTCGGCGGGCATCGCGGACAGGTCGGGGGTGTCGCGTTCCTTCTGCTTGCCGTAGGGGGCGCCCTCGATCTTGGTGCGGCCGAAGGTGTCCTCCTGGTCCTTGAGCGAGGCGCGGTCCCAGGTCTCGATGGTCATCCGGATGCGGCGGGCGACCAGGTAGGAGCCGCCGGTCATCCAGTCGGCGCCGTCGCCGGGGGCGGCCCACACGTGCTGGGCGAGCGCGTCGGCGTCGGTCCCGGCGATGTTGTGGGTGCCGTCCTTGAAGCCCATCAGGTTGCGCGGGGTCTGGCTGTCGGGCGTGGTGGAGGAGGTCTTGCCGAAGCCGAGCTGCGACCAGCGGACGTTGACCACGCCCATGCCGATCCGGGCCAGGTTGCGGATCGCGTGCACGGCGACCTGCGGGTCGTCGGCGCAGGCCTGGACGCACAGGTCGCCGCCGCTGCGGGCCGGATCGAGCCGGTCGCCCCTGAACTTCGGCAGGTCGACCAGCGCCTCCGGGCGCCTGGCCCTGAGTCCGAAGCGGTCGGCGCCGTCCTTCTCGAACAGCGTCGGCCCGAAGCCGATGGTCAGGGTGAGGCGGGAGGGGGGCAGGCCCAGCGCCTCGCCGGTGTCGTCCGGCGGGGACTCGGGGACGACGCCGACCGCGCCGCCGCCGACCTCGCGCCCGCCGGTGAGCGAGGCGGCCGCCTTCGTCCACTCCTTGAGCATCTTCACCAGGGCGTCGCGGTCGTCGGTGATGACGTCGAACGCGGCGAAGTGCAGCCGGTCCTGGACCGGGGTGGAGATGCCCGCCTGGTGCTCCCCGTAGAACGGCACGTCGGGGGCCTGCGGGGCGGGGCCGCCGTCCCCGTCCGACATGGTCGCGGCGGCCACCGTGCCCACCGCGGCCGCGCCGAGCGCGACGCCGGCTCCCGCCCAGCCTATGACGGCGCGCCGGCTGAGCCCGGCGCGCGGCGCGGACCCGCCGCTCTCGGCGGGGGGCGCCTGCTGCTCGTTCTCGGCGTCCATCTCTGGCGTTCCCTCTCGGACGTGAAACCGGGTGCGGGTGCTGCCGCTGCTGCGACAGCACCCTGACGGAGGCTTAGCTTACGCTGGCCTTACCTCGCGTCCGGCCCCCGGGCACCCCGTTTGACCTGGACTTGACCGGGCGGACGCGGCTACTTGACCACCACGGCGGCGGCCAGCTTGGACAGCGGCTCGCCGAGCGAGTTGACCGCGTCCGAGAAGGTCTTGCGCTCGTCCTCGGTGACCTTGTCGTACGTGGTGTAGGTGCCGTCGGCGTTGCGGTACTTGCCGAGCAGCGCGGTGATCTTCTCGAACTCGCCGTCCAGGGTCTTGGACAGCTCCGGGTCGTTCTCGGAGGCGACCGGCTTGAGCAGCTCGTACGCCTGGCGGGCGCCCTCGACGTTGGCGGCGAAGTCGGAGAGGTCGGTGTGGCTGTAGCGGTCCTCCTCACCGGTGATCTTGTTCTTGGAGACCTCGTCCAGCAGCTCCTTGGCGCCGTTGGCCATGCCGGTGGGGGTGATCTCGGCGCTGGGGATGCGGGTCTGCCAGTCCTTCAGGTCGGTGACCAGCTGGGTGGCGAGGGTCTTCTCCTCGTCGCCGATCTTTCCGTCCTCCCAGAGCGACTTCTCCAGGCGGTGCCAGCCGGTCCACGCCTGGCCCTCCTCCAGGCCGTCCTCGCGGGTGTCGGTCTTCGGGTCGATGTCACCGAAGCTCTCGGCCACCGGCTCGGTGCGCTCCCAGCCCACCCGGGAGGCGGCGAACAGCGACTTGGCCTTCTCCACGTCGCCGGCGGTGATCGCGGCGGCGAACTGCTCCACCACCGGGATGGTGGCGTCGGCCTGCTCCTGGGCGTAGGTGCGGTAGTCGGTGACCGCCCGGGTCAGCCGGTCGTCGGTCTTCGCGGAGGCCGAGGCGCCGGCCGTGACGGTGATCTTCTGCCGGATGCCGTCGCCGGTCATGCCCGGCTTGCAGGCCACCTCGTAGGTGCCGGCCTTGATCTCGGCGTTGATGGTCGCCTTGGTGCCGGGGCCGATGTTCTCCCGCTCGGTGACGATCTTGTCGCCATCGGCGTAGACGTACACCTCGGTGACCTTGTTGCCCTTGTTCGCCACCGCCAACTCGACGTGCCCGGCCGGGAAGGAGGTCTTCGACAGGTCACACGTGCTGTCCGTCGCGGTCACCTGCACCGGGCCGGCGGCGGCGGAGCCGTCCGCCGCGGTCGGGGCGCCGTCGTCCTTCTTCGAGCACCCCACCAGCGCGGCACCCGCCACGGCGAGGACCAGGAACGCGGCAGCAGACGTACGGCGGGCAGGCATGCTCACTCCAGGAACGAGAGGGTTGGGCCGGTGCGGCGGCCGCTCGGGAACCCCCCGGAGGCCGCCAGGTAAGCTAAGGCATACCTTAGGTCCCCCGCCACACCGGGTCGACACCCCGGGCCGGACGGAGTCGCCCCGCGGCTCCCCACCCATCCCTCATTTCCGGCCAACTCCCCTGGTGCTGGCCGGACTTCACCCCGGCCCCACCCGCTCCGGGAGCCCCGCGTGTGACCGGAACCACTGCCCCGGAGCGGCACCCGCACGCACGGCGGCGCGGCGCGGGGCAGCTGCCCGCTCCGCGCCGCGCCGGTCTTGTCCTGTTCTGTCTACTGGGGGAGGTTGCGGGCCATCACGATGCGCTGGACCTGGTTGGTGCCCTCGTAGATCTGGGTGATCTTCGCGTCCCGCATCATCCGCTCCACCGGGTAGTCCCGGGTGTACCCGTAACCCCCCAGCAACTGCACCGCGTCCACCGTGATCTCCATCGCCGCGTCCGACGCGTAGCACTTGGCCGCCGCCCCGAAGAACGTCAGGTCCCCGTCCGAGCGCTGCGACTTCGCCGCCGCCGCGTAGGTGAGCTGCCGGGCCGCCTCCAGCTTCATCGCCATGTCCGCCAGCATGAACTGCACGCCCTGGAAGTCACCGATCGGCTTGCCGAACTGCCGCCGCTCCTTCACGTAGCCCTTGGCGTAGTCCAGCGCGCCCTGCGCGATGCCCAGCGCCTGCGCCGCGATGGTCACCCGGGTGTGGTCCAGCGTGCGCATCGCGGTGGCGAAGCCCGTGCCCTCCGCGCCGATCATCCGCTCCGCCGGGACGCGCACGTCGTCGAAGTACACCTCGCGGGTCGGCGAGCCCTTGATGCCGAGCTTCCTCTCGGGCGCACCGAACGACACCCCCGCGTCGTCCTTCTCCACCACGAACGCCGAGATGCCCTTGGAGCGCTTCTCGGGGTCGGTCACGGCCATCACCGTGTAGAACTCGGAGACGCCCGCGTTGGTGATCCAGCGCTTGACGCCGTTGAGCACCCAGAAGTCGCCGTCGCGCACCGCCCGGGTCCGCATCCCCGCCGCGTCCGAGCCCGCCTCCGGCTCCGACAGGCAGTAGGAGAACATGCCCTCCCCGCGGGCCAGCGCCCCCAGGTACTTCGCCTTCAACTCCTCCGAACCCGACAACTGCACCGGCAGCGAGCCCAGCTTGTTCACCGCCGGGATCAACGACGACGACGCGCACACCCGCGCCACCTCCTCGATCACCAGCACCGTCGCCAGCGCGTCCGCCCCCGCACCCCCGTACTCCTCCGGCACGTGCACCGCGTGCAGGTCCGCCGCCCGCAACGCGTCCAACGCCTCCTGCGGGAAACGCCCCTCCTCGTCCACCGCCGCCGCGAACGGAGCGATCTTCGCCTCCGCCAGCGCACGCACCGACTCCCGGAGCATCTCGTGCTCCTCGCCGAGCCGGTAGAGGTCGAAGTCCTGGGTCATGGCAGTCTCCTCGGTGTGGCACTCAGTACCCCCGATTATGCACACTCAGTGCCGTCCGGCCCAGCCCGAACCGCCTGGTCGGTGCTACCGTCCCGGTATGAGCGAGGTGCATGAGCAGGACCGGGCGCCCGGCGTCGGCGCGGCCCGGCCGACGATGCGGGACGCGCTGGTCGAGGCGGCGTTCGAGCTGTTCTCGGAGCGGGGTTTCGAGCAGACCACGATCGACGACATCGTCTCGCTCGCCGGGGTCGGCCGCCGGTCGTTCTTCCGGTACTTCCCGTCGAAGGAGGCGGTGGTCTTCCCCGACCACGACGGCTGCCTGGCGGACATGACCGCCTTCCTGGGCGCGGCCGACCCGGCGGGCGACCCGGTGGAGCAGGTGTGCGACGCGGCCCGGCTGGTGCTGCGGATGTACGCGGGCAACCCGGCCTTCTCGGTGGGGCGCTACCGGCTGACCAAGCAGGTGCCCACCCTGCGCACCCACGAGCTGTCGGTGGTCTGGCGCTACGAGCGCACCCTGGCCGGCCACCTGCGCACCCGGTACGCGGCCCGCTCGGACGGCGCGCTGCGGGCCGACGTGATCGCGGCGGCGGTGGTCGCGGCGCACAACTACGCGCTGCGGGCCTGGCTGCGCTCGGGCGGCGAGGGCGACGTGGGCGCGGCGGTGGACGAGGCGCTGCAACTGGTGGTGGCGACCTGGGGGGACGGCGCGGAGGGCGGCGGGGGCGGCAGCTCGCAGGACGACGAGGTGGTGGTGATGGTGGCCCGGCGCGGCACGCCGATGTGGCGGGTGGTGCAGGGGGTGGAGGCGGCCCTGGAGGGCTGACCGGACCGGTCGGCCGGTCCGTCCGCGGAGCCGGCCCGCGGAGCTGACAGTCTGTCGAACATCGTCCGATATGACTGGCACTCGGTACCTTTACACGAGGCACTGAGTGCCATACCGTCCTTCTGGCAGACGCCCCGACCGCACGCCCGCTCCCGGGCGGCGGTACGGCGGCGCACCCAGGTCCAGGGAGGAGACGGCCATGACCCTCACGCTCGCCCCGTCCGCACCGCACGCCCCGCTCGCCCCGTTCGAGCCCTTCGCCGAACACCCCTTCCCCGCGCACTCCGCCGGCCCGGCCGGCGAGGCCGAACTCGACTACCGGCGCTGCCAGTGGTGCCACTCGGCCAGCGCGGCGTCCTGCCTGCTGTGCCCGGTGTGCGGCTCGGCCGACCTGTCGCCCGCCCGGGCCTGCGGGCAGGGCACGGTGCAGCGCCTGCTGCGCCCGACCCGGCGCGGCCCGCACCTGGGGCGGCCGTACCTGATCGTGCTGGACGAGGGCTTCACCGTGCAGGCCACCGTGCTCGGCGGGCTGCCGGGCGCGGTGCCGATCGGCGCCCGGGTGCACCTGGTGACCAGCGAGGAGGGCGGCCGGACGCTGACCTTCCGGCTCGCACCCCGCCCCTGAGCACCCCCGCGAAGGTCCCCGGGCCGCCGCCCCACCGGCGCCCGGCCCGCGCCCCCGGTCGTGGCACTCGGTGCCACGACCGGGGGCGTTCTCCTTCGGACGTGCGTGCCGTGCGCACACTTCCGACATGCCTTCTCCCGGCTGTGCCGGCCTGGCGGGAACCGGTGCACGCACCGCCGCCGCGCGGGTAGGGTCGATGGCGTTTGCCGTTCCGGGGGAGGTACTCGCACGTGCTCGGTCTGAGCGCACATCAACCGGCCGCCGTCTGGCACCCGTTGTCCGGCCCGCCGCCGGTGCGGGCCTGGTGCCGCGGGCTGGCGGCCAATCCCGGGGCGCCGGTCGGGGTGCTGCTGCGGCTGCTGGCGGAGGGCGCCGAGCCGCTCGGGCCGGTGCGCCGCCCGGAGCTGCCGGCGCCGGTGCTGGAGGCCGCGCTGCGGCACCCGCAGTGGCCGGTGCGGGCGGCGCTGGCCGAGCGCCCGGACCTGTCCGCGCGGACGCTGGCGGCGCTGGCCGGCGACCGGGAGCGCCGGGTCCGCCGGGCCGCCGCGTCGGCCGCGCACCGGGTGGCGCTGCCCCCGGCCGCGCTGGCCGCGCTGGCCGCCGACCGCGACCCGGAGACCCGCCGCCGGGTGCCGGGCTGCGCGGGCCTGCCGCCGGAGCTGCTGGTGGCCCTGGTCCAGGACACCTCGCCACCGGTGCGCGCGGCGGCGGTCCGGGCGGAGTCCTGGCCGCAGCTGCCGCCCCGGGTGCGGACCGGGCTGCGGGCCGACCGCGACCCGGCGGTGCGGGCCGCGGTGCAGCGGGCGCTGCGGGTGGAGCGCGAGCTGCCGGTGACGCTGGCCGGGTACATCGCCGAGAGCGACCCGGCCCGCCGGGAACGGACGGCGGCCTCGGCGGCGCTGGAGCGGCCGCTGGGCGAGTGGCTGGTGCTGGACGACGACCCGCGGATCCGGGCCGCCGCGGCGGGCAACCCGCGGCTGCCCACCGACCTGGCGCTGGCCCTGGCGGCCGACCCGAACGAGGCGGTGCGCCTGGCGGTGTCGCTGCGCCCGGACCTGACCGAGGAGCAGCGCGCGGCGGTGGCCTGCCGGCTGCCGGACGCCGCGCCGCCGCTGCCGTGGGTGGCCGGGCGGGCGGACGATCCGACGGAGCTGCTGCGGCTGGCCCGCTCGGCGCACCCGCTGGTGCGGTGCGCGGTCGCCTCGCTGGAGCGGCTGCCCCGGGCGGTGGTGGCGGTGCTGGCGGCCGACGGTGAGCTGCGGGTGCGCCTGGCGCTGGCGGAGCACTGCGCGGACGCGCCGGGCGCGCTGCTGCGCTCGGTGTACGGGCAGTTGCTGGGCCCGGCCGCGCTGCTGGCGGACGCCCGGTTCCCGGCGCCGGGCCTGGCCCGCTGGGCCGAGCGCCCGGAGCCCGCGCTGCGGTTGGCCGCGCTGCGCGATCCGGAGCTGGCGCCGGAGGTGCCGGCCGCGCTGGCGGCGGACCGCGACGCGCTGGTGGCGCGGGCCGCGGCGGCCGATCCGCGGCTGCCGTGGCGGACGCTGCTGCGGGCGCTGGAGCCGGACGCGCAGCCGGAGGCGGCGGCGGCGAACCCGGCGCTGCCGGTGCCGTTCATGCACCGCCTGCTGGAGCTGTCGGCCCCGCGTTGAGCCGCTGGGCCGCGAGCCACTGGGCCGCGATCCACCGAGCCGCGAGCCGCTGAGCTGCGGCGACGCCGGTGGCGGGGCCCCGTTGCGCCGCCCGGAATACCCCCAGGTCGGTGAAGGTTCAACCACCTGTCGGGCCGGTACGGCCCGGCGGGAGACCCGGAAACGGGAAGGAGCAGCCCATGACCACCGACCTCCGCCCCACCGACCCCCGCCCGCTCGGCGCGGCCCTGGTGTCCCCGGACGAGAGCGCGGCCGAACGCTGGGCCCGCGCCCGGCTGTTCTTCGACTCCAAGGCGTACGCGGACGCCGCGCTGATCCTGGCCGGCGTGGTCGCGGAGGTGCCCGAGCAGGTCGGCCCGCGCCTGCTGCTGGCCCGGGCCTACTACCACTCGGCCCAACTGCGCCGCGCCGAGGAGCAACTGCGCGAGGTGATCGCGCGCGACCCGGTGGAGCCCTACGCGCACCTGGTGCTCGGCCGCGTCCTGGAGCGCCAGGGCCGGTCCGCCGAGGCCGCCCCGTACCTGCGGCTGGCGGCCGTGTTCGACGGGGAGTTCCCGCAGGGCTGAGCCACCGCCGCCCGTGACCGCAGCACACCGCACCGCACCGCCCCCGGCCGTCCCCCGGCCGGGGGCGGTGCGCTGTCCGCCCGTGTCCCGGCCCGGACGCCGCCCGCGTGCTGTCGTCGCCCGGCCCGGCCCCTGGCAGGCTGGAGGGAGCGCGCCCTCGGGGCGAACGGAACGGAGGTCCGACCGATGCGGACACTGGAGGAGCAGATCGAGGTGACCGCCCCGGTCGGGACGGCCTGGTCGCAGCTGCACCGGGTCGCCGAGTACCCGCTGTTCGTCGCCGGGGTGGTGCACGCCAGCGCCCACGGCCGGCACCACGCGCACTTGGACGTGGAGTTCGGCGGCGAGCGGCACGCGGTGGACGCGGAGCTGACCGACCACGGGCGGGGCCGGGTGATGAGCTGGGAGACGGTGGACGGTCCGCCGCTGCGCGGCACCTTCGCGCTGCGGGAGCTGGACGCCGCGCACACCCGGGTGCAGCTGCGGCTGGAGTACGACCCGCAGGAGCTGACCGAGTCGCTGGGCGGCCCGCACGGCGGGTACGCGCAGAGCCACGCGGTGGAGGACGCGGTCCGCGCCGACCTGGAGCTGTTCAAGCAGCTCTGCGAGGAGTGAGCGCCCGGCCCGGGGCCCGTCTCCCGGCCCTCCCCCCGGCCCGTCCCCCGGTCACTCCGCCAGCGGCAGTTCGGCCCAGATGACCTTCCCGCTGGCGGGGTAGCGGGTGCCCCAGCGCTCGGCGAGCTGGGCGACCAGGAACAGGCCGCGCCCGCCCTCGTCGGTGTCGGTGGCGTAGCGCAGGTGCGGGGAGGTGGCCGAGCCGTCCCGGACCTCGCAGATCAGCGCCCGGTCGCGCAGCAGCCGGACCCGGATCGGCGGGGCGGCGTACCGGATGGCGTTGGTGATCAGTTCGCTGAGCACGAGTTCGGCGGCGAACGCCTGGTCGGCCAGGCCCCAGTCGGCCAGGCGGCGGGTGACGGCGGCCCGGATGCGGGCGACGGCGGCGGGGTCGGCGGGGACCTCCCAGTCGGCGACGTGGTCGGCGGGCAGCGCGCGGGTGCGGGCCACCAGCAGGGCGGTGTCGTCGGCGGGGTTGACCGGCAGTAGGGCGGCCAGCACGTCCTCGCAGGTCTGCCGGGGGTCGCGGCCGGGGTGGGCGAGGGCGGCGCGCAGCAGTTTCAGGCCGTGGTCGAGGTCGTGGCTGCGGGACTCGACCAGCCCGTCGGTGTACAGCACCAGCCGGCTGCCCTCGGGGAGTTCGAGTTCGACGCTCTCGTAGGGCATGCCGGTGAGGCCGAGCGGCGGCCCGGCGGGCAGGTCGACGATCTCGACCCGGCCGTCGGGGTAGGCCACGGCGGGCGGCGGGTGGCCGGCCCGGGCGAGGGTGCAGCGGCGGGTGACCGGGTCGTAGACGGCGTACAGGCAGGTCGCGCCGGTGATCGGGCGTTCGCTGCCGTCGGGCGCGGGGTGTTCCTGGTCGAGGCGGTTGACCAGGGCGTCGAGGTGGCCGAGCAGTTCGTCGGGGGCGAGGTCGAGCGAGGAGAAGGTGTGCACGGCGGTGCGCAGCCGTCCCATGGTGGCGGCGGCGTGCACGCCGTGGCCGACCACGTCGCCGACCACCAGGGCGACCCGGGCGCCGGAGAGCGGGATGACGTCGAACCAGTCGCCGCCGACGCCGGCCTGCGCGGGCAGGTAGCGGGAGGCGACCTCCAGGGCGTGCTGCTCGGGGAGCCCGGCGGGCAGCAGGCTGTGCTGGAGGGCGACGGCCATGGTGTGCTCGCGGGTGTAGCGGCGGGCGTTCTCGACCAGGACGGCGGCGCGGGCGGTGAGTTCCTCGGCGAGGGTGCGGTCCTCCTCGTCGAAGGCCGGGCGCGGGCGGGCCCGCCAGAAGGTGGCCACGCCCAGCAGCGTCCCGCCGACCGTCAGCGGCACCGTGACCAGGGTGTGCACGCCCTGGTCGCGCATCGCCTCGACGGTGCTCGGGTGGATCTCGTCCCAGGCGGCCAGCGCGGCCGACAGGTCGGGTTCGACCACCGAGCGCAGCCCGGCGACGGCCCGGGCCCGGGGGGTGCCGGGGACGAGCGGGACGGGCGAGCCGGGGGCCAGCAGCGGCGGCAGTTCGCCGATGCCGGCCAGCGCGGCGCGGTGCAGCGGGCGGCTCTGCCCGGGGCGCGGTTCGCCGCCGGCCAGCACGCCCTCGTACAGGTCGACGCAGGCGAAGTCGGCGAACGCCGGGACCAGGGCGGCGGCGAGTTCCTCGCAGGTGCGGGTGATGTCGAGGGTGGTGCCGATCGAGGCACCGGCCCGGTAGAGCAGTTCCAGGCGCAGCCGGGCGGTGTCGGACCCGTGGAGCGGGGCGGTGTCGCGCAGGGTGGCGATCAGGTAGGACGGGCCGCCGGAGCGGTCGGTGGGGTGCAGGTCGACGCCGAGGACGCGGTCGTGGACGACGGCGCGGGCGTCGGTGAACTCTTCGGAGCCGTGCAGCAGCGCGGTCAGGGCGGGCGGCAGGTCGAACGCGTCGAGCGGGCGGCCCTCGCAGTCGGCGGGCAGGTCGAGCAGGCGGCGGGCCTCGTCGTTGGCGTGGCGCAGCACCCGGTCGGGGTCGAGCAGCAGCACCGCCTCGCGGACGACGGCCGGTACGGGCGCGCGGTGCCGGCCCCGCCCGTCCGCGGCGGGCCTCATCCGGGCCGTCCGGCGGGGGCGGGCGCCACGCGGGCCGCCGGGGCGGGACGTGCGGCGATGGACAGCCGTCGCGGAGGGGTACCGCCCGCCACGCTGCGTGCACCGGGTGCTGCCCGAAACCGGGTCATACGCCCATTCCTACACTCCCGGCTCGGAGCGGGCCAATGGCCGCGCCCGGATTTCCCGGGTCGGCGAGCCGGTTCCCACCGGGGCCCGTTCGCGTGACAGGGCGTCAGGCGGCCGACGGGACGGGGTCGTGGACGAGGACGAGGCGGAGCGGGTCCGCGTGCTGGACCACCCGGATCTGCCGAAGCGGGCGAAGCGGCCGAGGGCGGGCGGGCGGCTGCGCGCTTGACCGCGCGGCCACGGCATCGGCCGGTTCCCGCTGGAGGCCGCGGAGGTCCGGGTCGACCCGCGTGCGGTGCGATGTCGGGCCGGACGGGCAGTCCGGACGGGCAGTGGCGGGGGCGCCGGTGACCGCTGTCCGCCCGGTGGTGTCCGCTCCGCGGTGTCTGCTCCGCGGGCGCGCGGGGCACCCCGGGCGCGGGGGCGGGGTGGGCCGGGGAGAGGATGGGTGGATGTAGAAGCCAAGCGTCTGTGCGGAGAGGTCCCGCCATGCCCCACATCACCGTCGACTACTCGCCGCAGCTCGCCGACGCCTTCGACCGCCCCGGCTTCGTGCGCGAGCTGCACCCGCTGGTGCGCGAGTGGGTGGCGTCCCGGGGCGTGTGCAAGACCTTCTTCCGCCCGGCGGCGGAGACCTGGGTCGACGCCGCGGACGGGCAGGTGGTGGCCTTCGTGCACATCGCGATCGGCCTGCTGCCCGGACGGCCGGAGGGGCTCAAGGCCCGCCTCTCGGAGGAGGTGCTGCGGCTGCTCGACAAGCACCTGCGCCCCGTGCTGGGCCGCGAGGTGGTGCGCTCGGCGGAGGTCCGCGACCTGACGGCCTCCTACCGCCTGCGCACCGGCTGGTAGTCGCCCGGTGGCCGCCCGGTGGCCACCCCGCCCGCTCAGCGGTGGCCCAGGACGTTCACCACCCGGCCGTTCGGGTCCCGGACGAAGAAGCGGCGCACGCCCCACTCCTCGTCGCTCAGCGGGTGGACGATCTCGGCCCCCGCGGCCAGCATCGCGGCGTGCGCGGCGTCCACGTCGGCCACCTCCACGCTCAGGTCCGGCACCACGGGCGCGGTGGCGTCCCGGGCCATCAGGCTCACCTGGGCGGTCGGGCTGCCGGGCCCGGCCAGCGTCATGATCCAGCCGTGGTTCATGGCCTCCTCGAACCCGAGCCGCCCGTAGAACTCCCGGTTCTCCGACCGCGTCCGCTCCCCCTCCCCCGCCACCCGCAGGTTCGGCACCACCCGCCGCACCGGCCGGGCGGGCCGCTCGGCGGCGTCGAACGCGGGCCCGAGCGGGGCCAGCGCCGCGCGCAGCCGCTCGGGCAGCGAGCCGTCGGGGCCGGCCCGGCCCCCGGCCGGGCCGGTCGCGGGCGGACGGAGCCAGTCCTCCAGCGCGATCCGGACCGCGGCGGCGGTGGCCGCCGCGAGGACCCGGGCCCCTTGCGCCCCCGCGCCGTCCAGGCGTCCGGCGATCGCCGCCGCGAGCGGGGCCTCGATCCCGGCGGTGGTGCCGAGGAACGCCTCGCGCAGCGCGGGCCGGGCGGCGATCAGCCGCAGCGCCTCGGGGGCCCGCTCGCCGGTGCCGGTGTACTGCTCGACCACCGCGTCGGTGACCGCCTCGGCCAGCCGCACCCGCGCGGGCCGGGCCGCGACCGCCGCGGCGACTCGCTCCTCCCGGTCGGCGGTGACGGCGGAGACGATCGCCTGCTCCCGCCCGGCGAAGTAGTTGTGGTACGTGCGCGGCGAGACCCCGGCCGCCTCGGCGACGTCCTCCACCCGCACCTCGTCCGGCCCCCGCTCCAGGGCCAGCCGCAGGGCCGCTTCGCGCAGCGCCTCCCGGGTGGCCCGCTTCTTCCGCTCCCGCAGCCCAGGTGTCGTCACGGGCACCAGCGTTCCACACCGCCCTGCACGCCCGCAATCATGCGCCGACGCAAATGTCTGCGCGCGCACACTTGCCTTCGCGCACACTTACCGTCACGTATGTTTACCTTCACGCACACTTGCGGCAACGCAGACTTGCCGACGGCTCCGGCCCGCCCCAGGACGGCAGGAACGGCGGAGGGCAAGCACCGGGCACGCCGGGGAAACACGACCACGACGCCGGACGCGTCGCACGCGGCCGGGCCTCCCGCCCGGACGGCGACCCGCGCGATGGCCCCGGCCGGGCGTCGTCGGGCTGCTCGACGGGCGGTGCGGCGCCGATCGCCCCCCACCTGCCCCGGGAGCCCGAGGCCGCCTTCGGCGCGGTCGCCCGGCGCTACCGGTGGCGGCCCCGCTCCGCTGCCCCGCCGTCGCCCTACTGCGGCCCCGCGGGGCCGGGGCGGGCCTGCGCGGGCAGGCGGCCCGCCCGGGCGTGGGCCCAGGAGAGCAGGAGCGCGGCCAGCACCAGGGCGATCACCAGGGCCTGGACCAGCGAGGACGCCGACCCGCCGCGCAGCGCCGCCGAGAACGGCAGGGCCAGCACCGGCAGGGCCACCGCCGGGCCGGCCGCGTACCAGGCGGCGAACACCGCGACACCGGTGCTCCCGCCGGACGGCTGCGCCGAGCGGTACAGCAGGTCGCGGCGGGCCGCGCCGCGGCAGGCGTTCACCAGCCCGGCCGCGACCAGCGGCGGGACGGCCAGCGGCGCCAGCCAGGCCGCCGCCCCGCCGCCGGACGCCAGCACCGCGCCCGCCCCGGCCGCCGCCAGGACCAGCCCGAGCCCGGCGGGCACCACCGCGTGGCGCAGCATGAGCTCGGCGAACGGGTACGGGGACCAGGACGCCCGGCGGACGTCGTCGGTCTCGATCCGGGCGGGCTCCAGCAGCTGGGCCGTGGCCAGGTAGCCGAACAGCAGGGCGAGCACCGTGACCGCCCAGGACAGCCCACCCCGGGCGCCGTGCGCCAGCACCGCGCAGAGCAGCGCCGGCACGGTCAGCAGCACCGCGCGCCCGAGCCGGGCCGGGGCCCGCAGCAGCGAGAGGGTGTCGCGCCAGTACAGCACCAGCCGGGGCCGCCGGGGCGCGGGCAGCCGGACCCGCAGCGGCCGTCCGCCGCCGGAGGCTCCGGCCACCGCCAGCCGGGCGGCCCGCAGCTCGACGGTGCGCAGTGCGGCCAGCACCCCGGCGGCCGTCCGGGCCCGCTCGCGCAGCAGGGGCAGCGGGACGGTGGCGACGGCCCGGTCGGCGAGCACCAGGCCGAGCGCGGTCGGCACCAGCAGCAGCGCGGCGGCGAACCAGCCGCCCGGGACGGCGGCGGGCGTCGGGGCCAGCGCGGCGATCCCGGCCCAGCCCCACGGGCCCGACCACAGCTCGACCCGCTCCAGCCAGGGCACGGGGTGGCCCGCGACGGCCAGCCCGCTCTGCACCGCGAGCGCCAGGACCAGCACGGTCGCGTACGGGGTCAGGGTGCGCGCCCAGCGGGCGGCCCGCGGGCTGTGCTGCACCAGCAGGCCCGCGCAGACGCCCAGCAGCGGCAGGCACACCCCGCCCACCAGGCACCAGCCGAGCGCGGCGGGCAGGCCGACCCGCACGGTCAGGCCGAGCGCGACCATGCCGCCGACGGCCAGCACCAGCCCGGGCAGGGCGGCCAGCCCGCAGGAGAGCCAGAACCACGGGCGCAGCACCGGCCGGGGCCGGACCGGGTGGGCCAGCAGCCAGTCGGTGGTGGCCCGGGGCGGGACGACCGGCCCGCGCCACAGTCCGTCGCGGACGGCCAGCAGCAGCGTCGCCAGCCCCACCGCGGCGATGCCGCTGGGCAGGGCGGCCAGCAGGCCGGGGCCGTGGGTGGTGTAGTCCGCGCCCATCGACGCCTGGAGGAACAGGCCGAAGCTGGGGACGCCGCCCCAGATCACCAGGATCAGCAGGGTGCAGTAGAGCCCGAAGGCGACCTGCTTGAACCGGTTGCGCCGGTGCGGGGCGCGCAGGGCGCGCAGCAGGGCCAGCGCCTCGTCGGTCCAGTCGTCGTCCGCCGTCCACTCGGCGGCGGTGGCGGGGGCGGGGGCCGCGTCCTCGGGCCCGTCCTCCGCGACCACGACCACGGCCGCCGCCTCGGCTTCGGCCCCGACCCCGGTCACGGCATCGGCCCTGGCTTCGGCTTCGGCCCGGGCCTCGGGGCGGTTCACCGGGCCCCGGCCGGTGCGGGGTAGCCGGGGGCGTCCGCGGCGAGGATCTCGGCGGGCGGGCCCTGGCGGACGATCCGGCCCTCCTCCAGCACCACCACCCGGTCGGCGACCTCCCGGGCGAGGTCGCCGTGGTGGGTGACCAGCAGCACCGCGACCCCGTCGGCGAGTTCCGCGGTGAGGAGTTCGGCGAGGCGGCGGCGGGCCTGCGGGTCGAGGCGCTGCTCGGGTTCGTCGAGCAGCAGCAGGTCGCGCGGCCGGACCAGCGCGCAGGCCAGCAGCAGGGCCTGCATCTGCCCCGAGGAGAGGGCGGAGGGCAGTGCGTCGGCCCGTTCGGTGAGCGAGCGGTCCGCCAGCACCTGGTCGACCCAGTCGGCGGCGTCGGCGACGCCGTGCGCGACGGCGACCAGCAGCAGGTGCTCGCGCACCGTGAGGTCGGGGTAGCAGGCGACGGTGTCACCGACGACCGCGACCCGGGCCCGGATCCGGGGGTCGTTCTCGTTCATCGCCAGGCCGTCGAAGCGCACCGTGCCCTTGGTCGGCAGGTCGCGCCCGGCGGCGATCCGCAGCAGGGTCGACTTGCCGGAGCCGTTGTGCCCGAGCAGGGCGACGCACTCGCCGGCCGCCAGGTCGAGGTCGACGGGGTGCAGCACCTCCCGTCCGCCGTACGAGCGGCTCACCCCGGTGAGTTGCAGCAGCGCCCGGCGTGCGCGGGCACGCGGTGCGGCGGAGTTCTTGGCCATGCGGAGGATGCCTCTCGACGGACGGACCGCCCAAGTATGGACCCGGTACCCGGCTCCCCCGCCCACCGCCCCGCGGCTCCCCCGGCACGCCCCCTCACCGCACCGGCCGCCGCGCGGCCGCCCTGCGGGCGACGGGGGTGCGAGGACAGCCCCTACCGGGCCAGGAAGTCGGCGAGTTCGGCGTTCAGCGCGGCGGGGTGGCGGTGGGGCAGGTCGTGGTGGGAGACCCCGGCCAGGGTGCGGACCCGGGCCCGGGGCAGCAGGGCCGTGGCGCGGGCGGCGAGGGTGCGCGGGTCGTGGCTGCGGCTGTCGGCGGCGGGGAGGACCAGGCACGGGGCGTCGAGGGCGGCCAGCGCCGCGGGGCCGGGGCGGGGGCCGGTGACGGGGCGGGCGGCGGGGAAGGTCGCGGCGAGGCCGTACAGGCGGACCCAGTCCGGGTCGAGCGGGGCGCCGCCGGTCTCCCAGGCCAGGAAGGCGCGGGCCCGGCGCTCGCTGGGGCGGGCCAGCAGCGGGGCGGCGTGCAGCAGGTAGGGGAGGCGGAAGCCGGTGAAGCAGCCGGTCGGGTCGAGCAGCGCCAGCCGGGAGACCCGGGCGGGACGGCGCAGCGCGTAGGACAGGGCGATCCAGCCGCCGTACGAGTGCCCGCACAGGTCGGCGCGGTCGGCGCCGAGCGCGTCGAGGACGGCGTCCAGCCAGCCGTGCAGGTCCTCGACGGTGCGCGGTCGCGGTCGGCCCGCCGGGTCGGAGCGGCCGGCCTCGCCGATCCGGTCGACGGCGAACACCCGGGCGGTGCGGGCGAGTTCGCCGACATTGGCCCACCAGCTGGCGGCGGTCGCGCCGCCGCCGTGGAGCAGCAGCAGGGGCGGGGCGCCGGGCGGCCCGGCGGCGTTGACCCGGGTGGTGCCGTACGGGGTGGCGAGGTCGAGGGTGTCGACCGGGACGGGCCAGCGGTCGAGCAGGGCGTCGTAGGCGGACAGGAAGGCGGACCGGTCGAATCCCATCGGGGCTCCTCGGGCAGTTGCCTCGCTCGGCAGTCGTCTCGCTCGGCAATCATCTCGTGCAGCAAGTTTCTCGCTCAGCGAGATACTATGCGGGACGGAGCCGCCCCCGAACAACCACCCCGTCCCCGTCCCCAGAGAGGCCGACCGGATGACCGACCGGATGACCGACCCCGGCCCGGGCCTGCGCACCGTCCACCAGCTGCGCGCGCTGACCGTCGAACTCGACCTGCTGGCCGCCGCGTTCGCGCAGCGCCACGGCCTGCACCCGACCGACCTGCGGGCGCTGATCGCGCTGCTGGACGCCGCCCGGGCCGGGACGCCCGCCACGCCCGGGCGGCTGGGCCGCGAGCTGGGCGTCAACTCGGCGGGCACCACCGCCGTGCTGGACCGGCTGGAGCGGCTGGGCCACGTCCGCCGCGCCCGCGACCCGCACGACCGGCGGCGGGTGCTGCTGGAGGTCACCGAGCGGGCGGTGGCCCTCGGCCAGGGCTTCTTCGGCCCGCTGATCGGCGAGACGGTCGCCCTGGTCGACGGGTTGTCCCCGGCCGAACGGGCCACCGTCGAGGGCTTCCTGGCGTCCATGCGGGAGATCGTCGCCCGGCACGCGGACGGCGGCGGGGCGGGGTAGCCGGTGGAGGCGCGGACCTGCGGACGCGCGGACGCCCGGGCGGGTGGGGCCCGCCCGGGCGTCCGTCGGCCGGGTGCCGTCAGTGCGACGGGAACAGGTGGGTGTTGAAGGTCAGCTTCGGGGTCGCGTCGTCCGCCAGGGAGCGGGCCTGCGCGGGCCACCAGCCGCCCGCGACCGGGTCGACCGAGCCGTACTCGGGGTCGGCCGGGCCGGCCGTGCCGCGGGTGCAGCTGCCGTCGGACTCGCCGGGGACCTTGACCCAGAGGAAGGCGTCCAGCAGGGCCCGGCCGGTGTCGGCGGTGGGGCGGGTGCCCAGGCCGCGGCCGGGCGGGTTGCACCAGGTCTGCGGGTCGCCGGTGTACTTGCCGGGCTCCGGCGTCCACGGGCCCCGGCCGTTGCGGCTGCTGTCGATCACGAAGTGGGTCAGCTCGGCCGTGGCGGGGACGTGCTCGGCGTACCAGGCGTCGGCGTCGGCGTTCGGCCAGTACTGGTTGGCGCAGGAGTCGGCGGTGGCGCCCGGGGTGTTGCGCAGGTACCAGACGCACTGCGAGACCTGGGTGCCGTAGCGGATCAGCGAGGCGTCGGTCTGGTAGTTCGACACGTTCAGGAAGAAGCCCTGCGCGCGCGCCACGCCGCCGTCGATCAGCAGCTGCGCCTGGGTGCCGACGTTCTGCCAGGTGCTGTGTCCGGCGTCCAGGTAGACGATCGCGCCGCGCTGGCGCTCCAGCCGGTCCACGGCGCCGGAGATCTCGGCGAGGCGGTCCTGCTGCTGGGCGGCGGTGCCGCCGCAGAACGCGGGCGACAGGGCGAGGCCGTCCGGCTCCAGGATGACCACCGTCCTACGGTCGCCGATGCCGCGGGCCAGGGCGTCGATCCAGGCCGCGTACTCGGTGCTGTTGGACGCGCCGCCCGCCGAGTACTGCGAGCAGTCCCGGCCCGGCACGTTGTACGCCACGGTGACCGGCACCTGCCGGGCCAGGGCGGCCTTCGCCTGGAGCGCGGCCATCGCGTCGGTGGTCTCCCGCGGGGTCGCCGTGCCGTTGAACCACTGCGCGATCGGCCAGGACGCCAGCTGCGCCATCGCGGCGGCCCCCGCCAGGTCGTGCGCCTTGAGGTCGGTCAGCGCCTGCTGCGCGGCCTTGCCCGCCGGGTCGACGTAGAACCGGGTGTCCGGCGCGAGGGTCCGCGCCCCGGGCGCGGCGGGCGCGGCGGGCGTGGCGGCTTGGGCGGGCGCGGTGGCGAGTCCGAGGCCGGACGCGAGCAGCACGGCCAGCGAGAGCGCGGCTCGGAGGGGGTGGGTCGGGCGCATGGCAGGTCTCCCCGGCAGGGATCGGTGTGGTGGCGGAGCGGCCCATGCAGCCACCCCGCCACCGCCCCGTCAAGACCGCCCCGGCCCCGGCCCCCGAACCCGCAGCGGAACCCCCGCCGACGGGCCTTCCGCGCTGAAACTTTCACCCGCCCGTGCCGCCCGTGCCGCTCGCCCCGCGGTCACCGGCGCCGCCCCGCGAAGCGGCCCGGGGTGGTGCCGACGATGCGGCGGAAGTGGCGGGCGAGGTGGGACTGGTCGTGGAAGCCGAGGGCGGTGGCGACGGCGGCCGGGGGGTGGCCGTCCAGCAGGAGGCGGCGGGCGCGGTCGATCCGGCGGGTGGTGAGGTACTGGTGCGGGGGGAGGCCGAACGCGGCGGTGAAGGTGCGGACCAGGTGGGCGGGGTGGGCGTGCAGCCGGTCGGCGGCGTCGGCGAGGGTGGTGCGTTCGGTGAGGCGGGCGTCGAGCAGGTCGCGCAGGCCGTGGGCGAGCCCGGGGGCGGGGGCCGTCGCGGCGGCGGTGGCGCGCGGGCGCAGGTGGTGGCGGAGCCGTTCGCCGATCAGGGCCAGTCGGCTCTCGGCCTCCAGCTCTTCGCCGGGCCGGCCGAGCAGGGTGTGCAGCTGTCCGACCCGGCGGCGCAGCAGCGGGTCGGCGAGGTCCGGCCCGTCGACCGCCGGGCCGATCAACTCCCGCCCCAGTTGGCCTGGTTCGAGGTAGAGCACGCGTTTGCGGAAGCCGTCCTCGGTGGCCGGTGAGCCGTTGTGCGGGACGTCCGGGGGCAGCAGGCTGACGGTGTCGTGCGGGGTGCCCCGGCGGTGGCGGTCGAGGTCGTAGCGGACGGCGCCGTCGTCGACGATCAGCAGCGTCCAGGAGTCGTGGACGTGCATGGGGTAGCGGTGCGCGGTGAAGTGCGCGTGGAACACCTCGACCACGCCGGGGACGGACGGGCGCCAGGCGGCGGTCTCCTCCGGCGGCGCTGCGGGCATGCGAAGAACGTACAAGACCGGACGGCGCGGCGGGCGGCACGCTCACTCCATGGACAACACCCTGACCTCCCCCGCCCCCGGCACCGACCTCTCCCCCTCCCCCGCGCCCGTCCGCTTCGACAGCAAGATCGCCGTGCTGCTCCGCGCGGACCTCGCGCCGTGGCAGCGGCTGAACGTGACGGCCTTCCTGGTGAGCGGGCTGGGCACCGCCGTCCCGGAGCTGATCGGCGAGCCGTACCTGGACGCGGACGGCGCGGGCTACCTGCCGATGTTCCGCCAGCCGGTGCTGGTCCTGGAGGGCGGGTCCGAGCTGCTGGCCGCCGCGCACGGGCGGGCGCTGTCCCGCGGGCTGCCGACGGCGGTGTTCACCGCGGAACTGTTCGCCACCGGCAACGACCGCGACAACCGGGCGGCGGTCCGGGCCGTGCCGACCACGGCGCTGGACCTGGTCGGCCTGGCCCTGCACGGCCCGCGCAACGCGGTGGACAAGGTGCTCAAGGGAGCCCGGATGCACCCCTGACGACCCTGCCCCGCCTCCGGCCCGGCCCGGGCGTCCCGGGCCGCCCGGCCCCGGGCGTCAGGCGTGCAGCGAGGCGAGGGTGACGACCGTGATGTCGGAGGGCGCGCCGACCCGGACCGGTGGGCCCCAGGCACCCGCGCCGCGGGTGACGTAGAGCTGGGTGTCGCCGTAGCGCTCCAGGCCCGCGACGGTGGGGTTGGCCAGTTCGGCCAGGTAGTTGCCGGGCCAGAGCTGACCGCCGTGGGTGTGGCCGGAGAGCTGGAGGTCGACGCCGTGGCGCACGCTGTCGCGGATGGTGACCGGCTGGTGCGCCATCAGGACGGCGGCGCGGGTGCGGTCGCGGTCGCCGAGCGCCCGGTCGTAGTCGGGGCCCTGGCCGTGCGCGGTGCCGGCGAGGTCGTTGACGCCCGCCAGGTCGAACCGGGGCAGCTCGACCCGGTCGTTCTCCAGCGGGTGCACGCCCAGCTCGCGGACGAACTCCACCCAGGGCGCGGCGCCGGAGAAGTACTCGTGGTTGCCGGTGACGAAGTACGCCCCGTCCCTGGCCCGCAGGTCGGCCAGCGGGCGGGCGGCCGGGCCGAGTTCGGGGACGGTGCCGTCGACCAGGTCGCCGACCACGGTGATCAGGTCGGGCTGGACGGCGTTGATGGTGTCGACGATCCGCCGGGTGTGCGCCCGGCCGAGGATCGGCCCGAGGTGGATGTCGCTGACCACCGCGATCCGGTAGCCGTGCGCCGCGCGCGGGAGCTTCGCCAGCGGCACCGTGACCTGCTTGATCCGCGGCCCGCGCAGCACCCCGTACGTGCCGGCGCCGACCACCCCGACGGCCACCGCCGCAGCGCCGCCGGCCACCACCCGGGAGACGAACAGCCGCCGTGAGGCGACGCTCTCGACCGCGCTCTCCGCAGTGCTCTCGGCAGTGCTCTGCACGACCGGCTCGGCGGGCGCGGCGGACTCCGGTTCGGCGGACTCCGGTTCGGCAGGCTCCGGACGGACGGTCTCCGGCCGGGCGGCGGCAGCGCGCGGACGGGGGCGGCGGAGGCGGAGCAGCAGCGGGCGCAGTGCCTCGCCGGCCAGCAGGGCGAGCAGCAGGTAGAGGCCGAGGGCCGTCCAGAGGTAGCCGGGCCAGGCGAACCAGCGTTCCACCGCGAGCGGGAAGGCCCGGCCGCCGATCAGCGCGAGCAGCATCAGCGCGGGGAGCAGGAGGGCCAGCGCGGTGCCGGTGCGCCGGTAGGGGCCGCCGGGGCGGGAGACGTCCCGGACCAGGCGTCGCCACAGGTACCAGTGCATCAGCCCGAGCAGCCCGAGGGCCGCCACCGCCACGACCGCGATCATCATCGGGCCAGTATCGGCGGTGGGCCCGGCGCGGTGGACGGCGGGTGGTGGTCCGGGTGCGCTGCGTGCCGGTCCGGGTCCGGTTCCCGGTCACCCCCTGTGAGCCCGCGCACATCGGGGCGGCGGTCGACGATCCCGGATAGTTGGTGTGCGGCGGATCGCGGGCGCGGACCCTCGGGGCGGTCCGCGGACGGGCGACCGGGCGGTGAACTGGCAGGTCGGGGGTGGTCTTCGGGGGCACCGGAGGCGGCGGCCACCACCGGCCGCGCGAGGCGGCCGGGCCCGGGCGGTGCCGCTCGGGGTGTCGGGTCCGCTACTACGGGGCGTAGTTTCGAGGGCCGTTGTTCGGCTGTTCGGCATCTGTCAAGAATGTCCCGTCCCCAGGCAGTCCGGCCGGTTCGGCCGCCGGACTCCTGCCACCGCGTGCACCGGGTGCGCCCCGGCCGGTCCTCCGGCCGCCGGGCCCGTGGCGCGCTCCGCGTCCCGGTCGGCGGCCAGCGTGTCCGTCCCGGCCGTCCGGCCCCGTGCGAGGAGAGGTCGCCATGCGCCACCGCAGGACCCTGACCCTTTCGGAGAAGCTCCACCGCCACCGGCACAGCCTGGTGACCGGCATCGCCACGCTCGCGGTCGCGGGCACCGCCACCCTGGCGCTCGCGCTGCCGCAGAACGGCGGCGCGGCCGACGCCACCGCCGACCCGGTGCTGGCCGGCAGCCCGCACCTGTCCGCGGACGCCTTCGGATCGCCGTCCCCCGCTCCGGCCTCCGCGTCCGCCGCCGCCTCCACCGAGGCTCAGACCCAGGCGCAGGCCCAGGCCCAGGCGGAGGCCCAGGCCCAGGCGGAGGCCCAGACCCAGGCGGAGGCCCAGGCGTCCGCATCGGCCTCCGCGTCCGCCGCGGCGGAGGCTTCCGCGTCGGCGTCCGCCCAGGCGGAGGCCGACGCCAGTGCCAGTGCCAGTGCCAGCGCGAGCGCGGAGGCGTCCGCCTCGGCCGAGAGCGCCGCGAAGGCGGAGGCCGCTGCGAAGGCGAAGGCCGCCGCGGAGGCGAAGGCCCGGGCGTCCGCCTCGGCCTCGGCGGCCGCCCGCGCGCAGCAGCGCCCGTCGCTGTCCGCCACCGCCTCGCCGTCGGCCCGGGCCGGGTCCCCGTCCTCGTCGCCGCCCTCGGCCTCCCCGTACAGCGGGACGCCGCAGCAGATCGCGGCGCAGATCGTCCCGGCGGGCCAGTTGCAGTGCTTCTCGAACATCGTGGAGCGCGAGAGCAGTTGGGACGTGCACGCGACCAACGCGTCCTCGGGCGCGTACGGGCTGATGCAGGCGCTGCCGGGTTCGAAGATGGCGTCGGCGGGCGCCGACTGGCGGGACAACCCGGCCACCCAGATCACCTGGGGGCTGGCGTACATGAACGAGACGTACGGGAGCCCGTGCGCGGCGTGGTCGTTCTGGCAGGCGCACAACTGGTACTGATCGGGCGGCTCCGGGGGCGTGCTCGCACGGCGTCTCCGCAGCTCGGCCACCGCGCGTACACCTGACGATACGTCAGCAAGTCACGGCGTTCCGTCCTCTATCCGGACATTTCATCGCACAGTCATGTTCGTTCGGTGAAGATTCCGCGAACTTCCCGTGGTCCGTGTCCGGTATCGCCGCTTTGGTGCGGCTTCCGACCTTTGCCTGAGGCTGTCCCCGCCCCTAGCCTCCCGGCCATGGCCCCACCACTGATCACCGTCGTGCTGCCCGCTTACGACGAGCAAGGACAACTGAAGGAATGCCTCGACTCCCTGCTCGGGCAGTCCTTCCGCGAATTCGAGATCATCGTGGTGCAGACCCCGTCCGAGCACTGTCCCGAGCGGCTGGTCGAGGCGTACGAACTGCGTGACGCCCGGGTGCGGGTACTGCGGCTGGACGCCGAGACCGGCATCGGACGGGCCCGGATGGCCGGGGCCGCGCACGCCCGCGGGCAGTACCTGCTGTTCCTGGACGCCGACCACCTGCTGCCCGAGGACGCGTTCGAGGCGATGGACGCGCGGCTCACCGAGACCGGCGAGGTCGACGTGCTGCTGTTCGGCCACAACCGGGAGTACCGGGGCAAGGTCTGGCCGGGCAACGCGGCCGAACTGCTGGCCGCCGCCGGGCCCGCGGTGTTCTCCCCCGCCGAGCGCCCGGAGCTGTTCGGCGCCCCGCCGCTCGTCTGGGACCGGCTGATGCGCAGCGGGACCATCCCGGCCTTCCCGGACGGCTTCTACGAGGAGATCTCGGCGGTGCACCGCTCGTTGCTGGCCGCCACCCGGGTCGCGGTGCTGGACCGCGAGTGCGTCACCATCCGCCGCCGGCACACCCTGCACCCGGCGGGCAGCGAGGGCGCCAGCCACTTCGACGTGTTCGACCGCTACGAGAGCACCTTCGAGCTGTTGGACGCCCAGCCCGCCGAGACCGGGCCGGTCGCCGCCGCGGTGCGCCCGCACCTGTTCACCAGGATGGTCCGGCACTACCTGTTCGTCTTCGACCTGCCCGGGTGCCTGACCCGCGCCGAGCGCCCGCAGTTCTTCCAGCGCGCCGCCGAGCACTACAAGCGCTTCCTGCCGACCGGGTACCGGCGCCCCGAAGGCCGCGAGGGCATCAAGTTCTCGCTGCTGGCCTCGAATTCGTACGCCACCTTCGAGGTCGCCAAGTTCTCCCGACTCGCGGGCGGGCGGCGCTGAACCGCCGCGCGGCGGAGCGGGACGGGACCGGATCGGGGCGCACGGGGGCGCGGAGACCCGACGCCCTGACGCTCCGTCCGCTCCACCGCGCACCCCGTCGCGCCCCGTCGCCCGCCGTTTCCCGACGGGGCCCGGCACGTCCCGGCGCGTCCCACGCCGCGTCCTGACGCACCGTCGGACGGGTGCGGAGGGTAGAGTCCGTCCCCGCGGACAGTTGGCGTCCGCCCCTGCGCCCAGCTCACCGCGCCCAGTTCCGTGCAGGCACCACCGGACCGGAAGGCGAACTCCCCGATGTCCTCCTCCGCTTCCCCGTCAGCGGCTCCGATGCCGGACCCGGCCGCGGACCCGTCGGCCGCCGACGCGTCCAAGACCGCCGGCGGGCCGACCCCGGAACCGTCCGGCCAACTGCCGCCCCAGCGGCAGCTGTCCGGCTGGACGCTCCTGCCGCTGGGAGCGCTGCTGCTGGTCGAGGCGTTCGCCTGCATGGCGGTGCTGGTCAGCGTCTGGACGCCGCTCACCACGCTGACCGCCGAACACGCCCCGACCGGCGACCCGATGCCGTGGACGGTGCTCGGCCTCGGCCCCTGGCACCTGACCTCCAACACCGCGATGCTGCTGGCCGTGCTCGCCGCCAGCGGCCTGGGCAGCTTCGTGCACGCCGCCACCTCCTTCGCCACCTACGCCGGCAACCGGCAGCTGCTGCCCAGTTGGCTGCCCTGGTACCTGCTGCGCACCGCGATCGGCGGCGCGCTCGCCCTGCTGGTGTACTTCCTGCTGCGCGGCGGCCTGTTCGCCAACGGCACCGACGGCACCGCCACCAACCCCTACGGCTTCGCCGGGATCGCCGGGCTGTGCGGGTTGTTCTCCAAGCAGGCCACCGACAAGCTCCGCGAGGTGTTCGACACCGTCCTGACCACCAAGGACGGCGCGGGCGACGACGAGCGCGACGACAAGATCCAGCCGGTGCCCCCGGCCGCCCCCGCCCCCGTTCCCGTCACCGCTCCCGCCGCCACCGCCGCCGCGCCGGTGGCGGCCCCGCTCCCCCAACTGGCCGACCCGGCGCTGCCGGTGATCCCGCAGCAGCACACCACCTCGCCGGAAAGCTCCTGACGGCGAGTCGGGTCGGTGGTCCGTCAGGGAGCGGTGACCGCCCGTCAATCCCGTTCCGCCGTCCGGGGCTTCGGGGCCGCCGGGGCCTTCGGGGCCGCCGGGATCAGACGAAGGCGCCGATGCCGGTGGCGGCCCGGCCGACGATCAGGGTGTTGATCTCCCGGGTGCCCTCGTAGGAGTAGAGCGCCTCGGCGTCGGCGACGAAGCGGGCGATGCTGTAGTCCAGCACGATGCCGTTGCCCGCCAGGAGTTCGCGGCCCCAGCCGACGGTCTCCCGCATCCGGGTGGTGCAGTACGCCTTGGCCAGGGCGGAGTGCTCGTCCCGGAAGGTGCCGGCGTCCTCCAGCTGGGCCAGCCGCACCACCATCCCCAGGCAGGAGGTGGCGTTGCCGAGCATCCGCACCAGCAGGTCCTGGACCAGCTGGAAGCGGGCGATCGGGCCGCCGAACTGCTCGCGCCGACGGGTGTAGTCCAGCGCGATCCGGTAGGCGCCGAGCATCACCCCGACCGCCTCCCAGGCCACCCCGCTCCGGGTGCGCCGCAGCACGTCGGCGGTGTCGCGGAAGCCCTCCGCCCGCTGTAGGCGGTCGGCCTCGGGGACCCGGCAGTCGGTGAGCACCACGTCGGCGTTCTCCACGGTGCGCAGCGCCATCTTGTTCTCGATCCGGGTGGCGCTGAACCCCGGGTTGTCGCCCTGCACCACGAAGCCCAGGACGTGGTCGGTCTCCTCGTCCCTGGCCCAGACCACCACCAGGTCGGCGAAGGTGGCGTTGCCGATCCAGCGCTTGGCCCCGTTCAGCACCCAGGTGTCGCCCTCGCGCCGGGCGGTGGTGCGGAGCCCGGCGGCGACGTCGGAGCCGCCCTGCGGCTCGGTCAGCGCGAAGGCGCCGATCTGCTCCATCCGGGCCATCGCCGGGAGCCAGCGCTCGCGCTGCTCCGGGGAGCCGCAGCGGGCGATGCTGCCCATGGCCAGTCCGGAGTGGACGCCGTAGAAGGTGGCCATCGAGGCGTCCACCCGGGCCATCTCCAGCGCGATGAAGCCGTTCAGCAGGCTGCTGGCGGGCTTCTCCCGGTACGCGAGGCCGCAGATGTCGAGTTCGGCGTAGCGGGGGATCAGCTGGTGCGGGAACTCGGCCCGGCCCCACCACTCGTCGGCGTGCGGGGCGACCTCCCGTTCCAGGAAGTCGCGGACCCGCCGCACCACCTCGGCCTCCTCGGGGGCCAGCAGGTCCTCGAACCGGTACAGGTCCTCCGCCAGTACGGTGTCGGTCATGGTGCGCTCCTCGGTTCGGCGACGGGGCGGCGACGGTGCCGCCCGGGGTGCGCCTACCCCTTGATCGCCCTTCGACGCCGCCCTTCGACGCCGCCCGTCCCCCCGGTGCCCGTCCGGTTCCGGCCGTCCGGGCCGGTGGCGGTCGGCGCGCCGGTCGGCGCACCGGTCGCCGTCCCGGCCGGTCAGCGGTGGTCGGTCAGCGGTGGTCGGTCAGCGGTGGTCGAGGTGCGGGAAGACGAACTCGTCCAGTATCAGGCCGAGGGCGACCGCGGCCGGGACGGCGACCAGCGCGCCGACGATGCCCAGCAGCGCGCCGCCGACCAGGACCGCCACGATGGTGACGAAGGGGTGGACGTCGACGGCGAACTTCATCGTCCGCGGCATGATCAGGTAGTCCTCCAGCAGCCGGAAGCCGATGTAGAAACCGGCCGTGGCGAGGGCGACCGGCCAGGAGACCGCGAGCGCGACCAGGCTGACGACGATGCCGCCGATGGTGGAGCCGACGATCGGCACCAGGTCCATCAGGGCCACGAACACGCCGAGGGCGGCGGCGTACGGCACGCCGACCGCGGCGCACCACACGGCGGTGGCGAGGCCCGCGATCACCGAGGTGACCAGGTTGCCGAGCATGTAGCGCCCGGTGCGGGTGAGGATCTCCTCGGTGAGTTCGCGGGCCCGGGCGCGGCGGCTGCCCTGCACGAAGCGGTAGCAGAACTCCTTGATGTCGGGCATGCCCGCCATCAGGTACAGGGTCACGGTGGCGACCACGGTCACCGAGGTGACGGTGTCGAGCAGCAGGCGCCCGGCGCCCAGGACGCCGCCCATCAGGCCGGGTCCGCCGCTGCCGCCGAGGGCGTTCTTGGCCTGCTCGGCGAGGTGGAAGCGGTCCTCGATCCGGCCGAGGACCGAGTGGTGGTCGTGCACCTGGTCCAGCCAGAGCGGGATGCGGCGGGCCAGCACGCCCGCCTCTTGGCCCACCGGGGGGACCACCAGCAGCAGGAAGCCCGTGGTCAGGAGCAGGAAGACACCGAGCACGGCGGCCACCGCCCAGCCGCGCCGCAGCCGGCGCCGGCACAGCGCGGCGACGATCGGCTCCAGGCTGACCGCGAGGAAGGCGGACAGCAGCAGCAGCGTCAGGAACTCTTCCAGGCGCAGCAGTTGGCGGAAGAGGAACCAGCCGGTCAGTGCGCCGAGCGCCAGGCGCAGTCCGGTGGAGAACCCGGGCAGGCGGGCGAGCGAGGAGCGTCGTGCGGGCGCCTCGGACGGCGGGGGGTCGGCCACGGGGGCGGCCGGGGCCGCGTCGGGGGGCACGAGCAGTCGGCGGCGGATTCCGTCCGCCGCGCCGGTGGTGACGACGCGCAGTCCCGGTGGCATCTTCATCGTCGTGGGTCCGTTCCGCTCGCGGGCCTGTGCTGTGGGCACCGTCCGGTTGCCCCGTCGCAGCGAGTCGAAGCCCCCCGGAGGCGGCCGGTGCGCGGGCGGGACCGGCCGGGGCGGTGCCGAGGATGGGGTGGGGTGGGGACGCGGCGCGGCCCCGGGCACGCACCGGTGAGGGTGCCCGGTGCCCGGGGCCGTTCGGCCGGGTCGTGCTTCACCGGCCGCACCGCCGCGGCGGAGATGTGGGATCACGCCGGGGCGGAGTCGGTGTCCGCTGCGCGTGCGGCGCAGCGGTGGCTGGTGGGTCGTGCCCAACTGGTGGGCCGCGCACGACCGGTGGGTCGTGCGGCGGGGTGGCCCGGGTCCGACCGTTTCGGGTCGGGCCCGGACCGGATCGCCGGGGGCCGCTCAGTCGCGGAAGGCGTCCTTGACGTTCTCCTTGGCCTGCTTGAGGTCGCCCTTGGCCTGGTCGGCCCGGCCCTCCGCCTCCAGGCGCTCGTTGCCGACGGCCTTGCCGACGTTCTTCTTGACGGCGCCCTTGAGCTTGTCGCCGGTGTTCTCGACCTTGTCACCCGTGCTCATGTCTGCCTCCTGGCTGCCGGTTTCACGCTGTCGAACAACCGGGTGCCCCGTGCCGACCGGAAGATTCCCACGAATATTCGCGGTGGCCGGGGGCAGCAGAGGCCGCGACATCGAGATCCTGGAGGCTGTCGTGGTTCCCCTTCTGTTG
Organism: Kitasatospora sp. NPDC088783; assembly: GCF_044750705.1. NCBI lineage: Bacteria > Bacillati > Actinomycetota > Actinomycetes > Kitasatosporales > Streptomycetaceae > Kitasatospora > Kitasatospora sp. NPDC088783. The sequence goes on along the minus strand of NZ_JBIVKJ010000002.1, from coordinate 661,680 downwards.
GTCCTGCTCCTCGCTCTGCTGCTGTTCGGCGCCGGTTTCGCAGTGAAGATCCTGTGGCTGGTGGCCGTGATCGTCCTGGTGGTCTGGCTGGTCGGTTTCGTGGCCCGCGGCGCCCACCCCTCCGGCGGTCGCCACCGCTGGTACCGCTGGTAGGACGCGCCCGTACCGCCCCGGCCGCTTGGGCCGCCCCGGACTTCCGGGGCGGCCCAAGCGGCCGGTTGGCGTGAACCGGCGCCGCCGGCTCGTCCTGCTGCCCCGTCCTGCTGTCCCGACCCATTCCCCCGGCCTACTCCCCCGGCTTACTCCTCCGGTTCCCAGGCCCGGAGCAGGTCGAGCAGCCCGGCGTCCCCGTCGACCCGCAGGGAACCGGCCGGGACGCGGTCGTACAGGTAGAGGACCAGCTCACCGGCCGTGCCGTGGACGGAGACGCCGGCCGGGTCCGAGCCCGCACCGTCCGCGGCAGCGGGCGCGGGGAGGCGGGCGGAGCGGGCGCCGTCGCCGTCGACCGTGAGGCGCCAGGAGCGGCCCTCGGTGGCGTGGAAGTCGAAGGTGGCGGGCTCGTGCGGCCAGGCGCTGGGCGACGCGACGCAGGTGAACAGGAACTCCTCGATGCCGTCGAGGGCGAGCTCGGCCGGCAGCGGCTGCGGGGCGCCCCCGGCGAGCTGGGCGTCGTAGGCGTGCACCGCGCTCTCCTGGACCCGGTGCCGGGCGACTCCGCCGGAGGTCCGCGGCGTCTGCAGCGCGCTCCACCACGCCCAGCAGCCCGCGTCCGGGCCCGCCTCGCGCAAGGCGCCCAGCAGGAGCTGCGTCGACGCGGCCAGCCAGGCCAGCAGTGCCTCGCGCTCCCGCGGCGCTTCCAGTGCGGCGCGCGCGGCGACGGCTTCGGCCGGGGGGCCGTCGGCGGGCCCTGCGCCGACGATGGCGGCCCAGAAGCGGTCTCCCCCGCCCAGGTGCTTCGCCAGGTCGAACAGCGTCCACTCCGGGCAGGTCGGCACCTGCGCGTCGAGGCTGGGCGCGGCGGCGACCGCGGCGCGGAAGGCGGTCGACCGTTCGTCGATCAGTCCCAGCAGGTCCGGGAATTCAAGATTCTTTTCCACGCCGGATGTCTACCACCGTGCTGCGCGGCCGGACAGCGATTTTCCCGCCCGCCGCCGGTGGGTGCTCCGGCCTGCCTCGCCGCGCGGCCGGGGCGCCGGGGTGGCCGGCTGGTCCCCCGGGGTATCGGGTCAGTCCGCCGGGGCGAACGCCGGACGCCGGGCGAGGGCGACCCGGACCAGGGCGATCAGGACCGGGACTTCGATCAGCGGGCCGACCACGCCGGCCAGGGCCTGGCCGGAGGTGACGCCGAAGGTGCCGATGGCGACGGCGATGGCGAGTTCGAAGTTGTTGCCGGCGGCGGTGAAAGCCAGGGTGGCGGTGCGGTCGTAGCCGAGGCCGAGGCCCTTGCCGAGGGCGAAGGCGCCGAACCACATGAGCGCGAAGTAGGCCAGCAGCGGCAGCGCGATCCGGGCGACGTCCAGCGGCTGCGAGGTGACGGCCCGCCCCTGGAGGGCGAACAGGACCACGATCGTGAACAGCAGGCCGTACAGGGCCCAGGGACCGGTCTTCGGGAGCAGGTCGCTCTCGTACCGCTCGCGGCCGAGCTTCTTCTCGCCCAGGCGCCGGGTGAGGAAGCCCGCGACCAGCGGGATGCCGAGGAAGACCACGACGTTGAGCGCGATCCTCCCCATCGAGACGTCGAGGCGCTCACCCTCGCCCAGGCCGAGCCAGCCGGGCAGCAGATCGAGGTAGAACCAGCCCAGCACGCCGAACATGACGACCTGGAAGACGCTGTTGAGCGCGACCAGGACGGCGGCGGCCTCGCGGTCGCCCCGGGCGAGGTCGTTCCAGATGATCACCATCGCGATGCAGCGGGCCAGCCCGACCACGATCAGCCCGGTGCGGTACTCGGGCAGGTCGGGCAGCAGGACCCAGGCGAGGGCGAACATCACGGCGGGCCCGACGACCCAGTTGACGACCAGCGAGGAGGCCATCAGGCGGCGGTCGCCGGTGACGGTGTCGAGCCGGTCGTAGCGGACCTTCGCCAGCACCGGGTACATCATCACCAGCAGCCCGAGCCCGATGGGCAGCGAGATCCCGCCGACCGCCACCTCCGCCAGGACGTCGTTCAGCCCGGGGACCAGCCGCCCCAGCCCGAGGCCGACGGCCATCGCGCCGAGGATCCACACCGCGAGCCAGCGGTCGACGAACGACAGCCTCCCGGCGACGGACGCCGCTTCGCCTCTGATGTCCGGGGCGGGCGCGGTGCGGGCCATCAGCAGGACCTCTTCACGTCGCCGTGGGCGCGCGCGGTGGCGGCCAGGTCGGCGAACCGCGCGGACAGCGACTCCAGCACCTCCGGCCGCAGCCGGTAGTACGTGAACCGCCCGCACGGCTCGGTGTCCACCACGCCCGCCTCCCGCAGCACCTTGAGGTGGTTGGAGAGGTTGGTCTGGCGGGCGCCGGTCTCCGCCACCAGGTGCGTGGTGCACAGGGTCTCGCGGGCCAGCAGGGTCACGATCTGCAGCCTGAGCGGGTCGGACAGCACCCGCAACAGGTCAGTGTCGACTGACATCACCATGCGCTGATACTTTCACATCAGCGGCTGCTGATGCGACCGCCCCGCCCCGCCCATGTCCATCCCTCTCCGCTGCGCCCTCCCCCGTCCGCGAAGGAACGCCCCCGATGTCCGAAGCCGCCGCCCGACCCGTCGCCGCCCCGCTCGCCTCCGTGCTGTTCGTCTGCGTCCACAACGCCGGACGCTCCCAGATGGCCGCCGGGTTCCTCACCCACCTCGCCGGGGACCGCGTCGAGGTCCGCTCCGCGGGCTCCGCCCCCGGCCACGAGGTCAACCCGGCCGCCGTCGCCGCGATGGCCGAGGTCGGCATCGACCTCTCCGACCGGCGGCCGAAGCTCCTCACCACCGTGGCCGTCCGGTCCTCCGACTACGTCATCACCATGGGCTGCGGCGACGCCTGCCCGTTCTTCCCCGGCAAGCACTACCGCGACTGGCCCCTCGCCGACCCGGCCGGCCAGGGCGTCGAGGCCGTCCGCCCGATCCGCGACGCGATCCGCGCCCGCGTCGAGGAGCTGGTCGCCGAGATCGACGCCCGCCCGGCCGGGAGCCCGCGCACCGAAACCCGCTGATCCCCCGTCAGTCCCGGTCCGCCGCCGCCGGGCCTGCCGCAGCCGCCCGGGCGCGGCCCCGCCTGGGATGATCGGGGGCATGGCTTCCGATCTCGCCCGCGCCCTCGCCGCCGCCGTCCGCGGCGAGGTCCGTTTCGACACCGCCGAGCGCGCCGTGTACGGGCAGGACGCGTCGAACTACCGGCAGGTGCCGCGCGGGGTGGTGAAGCCCGTCGACCGGGCGGACGTGCGGGCGGCGCTGCGGGTGTGCCGGGAGCACGGGGTGCCGGTGGTGGCGCGCGGGTCGGGGACGAGCATCGGCGGGCAGGCGATCGGGCCGGGCGCGGTGGTACTGGACTTCCGGCGGCACTTCGGGCGGGTGCTGGAGGTCGATCCGGAGCGGCGCACGGCCCGGGTCGAGCCGGGCACGGTGCTGGACGAACTCCAGCGCGCCGCCCGGCCGTTCGGGTTGCGCTTCGGGCCGGACCCGTCCACCCACAGCCGGTGCACGCTCGGCGGGATGATCGGCAACGACGCCTGCGGCTCGCACTCCCTCGCCTGGGGCCGCACCTCCGACAACCTGCACGGCCTGGACCTGCTGCTGGCCGACGGCACCGAGCTGTCCGTCACCGGCCCGCTGCCGCCGGCCGAGCGGGCCGCGCTCGCCGCCGTCCCGGGCCGGGTCGGCCGGCTGCACCGGGAGTTGCAGGCACTGGCGGCGGACAACCTGGGGCTGCTGCGCCGGGCGATGCCGGTGCTGCCGCGGCGCGGTTCGGGCTACCCGCTGGACGCGCTGCTGCCCGAGCGCGGCTACGACCTGGTCCGGGCGGTCACCGGCACCGAGGGAACGTGCGCGCTGCTGCTGGGCGCGACGGTGCGGCTGGTGCCCGAACCGGCCGCCCGGGCGCTGGTGGTGGCGGGCTACCCGGACGAGACGGCGGCGGCCGACGCGGTCCCCGGGCTGCTCCCGCTGGCACCGCTGACCTGCGAGGGGATGGCGGCCGACCTGGTGGCCGCGCTGCTGGCGTCCGGTCCGCGCCCGCCGGTGCTGGACCGGCTGCCGGACGGCGCGTGCTGGCTGTTCCTGGAGACCGGGGGCGCGACACCCGCCGAAGCCGCCGACCGGGCCCGGCAGTTGGCGGACGCGGTGCGGCGGGAGCGGTCCGCGACGGCCGTGCTGGTGACCGACCCGGGCGAGCAGCGGGCGCTGTGGGCGATCCGCGAGGCCGGGGCGGGCATCGTCACCCGGCTGCCGCCGGGGCCGGACGGGCGGCCGGGCGGCGCGGCCTGGCCGGGCTGGGAGGACTCCGCCGTCCCGGTCGAGCAACTGGGCTCGTACCTGCGGAAGTTGCGCACGTTGCTGAAGCGGCACGGGCTGCGCGGGGTGCCGTACGGGCACTTCGGCGAGGGCTGCGTGCACCTGCGGCTGGACTTCCCGCTGCGCGAACGGCCGCAGGAGTTCCGGGAGTTCATGGCGGAGGCGGCGGATCTGGTGGTGGCGCACGGCGGTTCGCTGTCGGGGGAGCACGGCGACGGGCAGGCCCGGGCCGAGCTGCTGCCGCGGATGTTCCCGCCGCAGGTGATCGAGCTGTTCGCCCGGTTCAAGCGGATCTGGGACCCGGAGGGCCTGCTGAACCCGGGGCTGCTGGTCGATCCGCGCCCGCTCGACGCCGATCTGCGCTTCCCCGGACGGGAGTTGCCGCTCACCCTGGCCTACCCGGAGGACGGCGGCAGCCTGCCGGCGGCGGTGCACCGCTGCGTGGGCGTCGGCAAGTGCGTGGACACCTCGTCCGGAGTGATGTGCCCGAGCTACATGGTGACCGGGGAGGAGCGGCACTCGACCCGGGGCCGGGCCCGGCTGCTCGGCGAGATGCTGCGCGGCGAGCTGGTCACCGACGGCTGGCGCTCGCCCGAGGTGCGCGAGGCGCTGGACCTGTGCCTGGGCTGCAAGGGCTGCGCGAGCGACTGCCCGGTGCACGTGGACATGGCCACCTACCGGTCCGAATTCCTGTACCACCACTACCGGTTCCGACCGCGTCCGGCCGCGCACCTGTCGTTCGGCTGGCTGCCGCTCTGGCTGCGGCTGGCCCACCTTGCGCCGCGCGCCGCCAACGCCGCGCTGCGCGGCCGGTTCGGCGCGCCGGTGCTCAAGCGGCTCGGCGGCGTCGATCCGCGCCGCGAGCTGCCCGCGCTGCCGGAGCGCCGGTTCAGCGCCTGGTTCCGCGCCCACCGGGCCGCGCACCCGGCGGCGGCGGACGCCCCGGCGGTGCTGCTGTGGCCCGACTCGATGTCCGAGCTGCTCGATCCGGCTCCGGCCCGGGCGGCCGTGCTGGTGCTGGAGCGGCTGGGCTTCCGGGTGGTGCTGCCGTCCGGGCCGGTGTGCTGCGGGCTGACGCTGGTCGCCAGCGGGCAACTCGTCCTGGCCCGGCGGGTGGTGGCCCGCTCGGTGCGCAATCTGGGCGAACTGCCGCCCGGGCTCCCGGTGGTGGGCCTGGAGCCGTCCTGCACGGCCACCGTGCGGGCGGACTGGGCGCGGCTGCTGCCCGGCCAGGCGTCCGAACTCCCGTCCCGGATCCGCACCCTGGCCGAGTTCCTGGACGAGCGGGCGGTGGAGCTGCCGAAGCTGTCCGGCGCGGCGATGACCCAGGTGCACTGCCACCAGCACGCCGTCCTCGGCACCGGCGCCGACCGGCGGATCACCGCCCGGCTGGGCCTGGACAACCGCGAACTCGACTCCGGTTGCTGCGGGTTGGCGGGCGCGTTCGGGTTCGAGCGGGGCCACTGGGAGGTGTCGGTGGCCGCCGCCGAACGGGCCCTGCTGCCCGCCGTCCGGGCCGCCGACCCGGGGACACTGCTGCTCGCCGACGGCCTGAGCTGCCGCACCCAGATCACCCAACTGGAGCCGGGCGCACGGCCGTTGCACCTGGCGGAGGTACTGCTGCGGGCCTTCGAGCAGGCCGACGGGAACGACGGGCGCTGAGGGCCCACCGGGCCCGGATCGGTGAGGCCGCAGCCCGCTCCGCCACCGCGTGGAGCGGGCCGCGGCCTCACCGGCGGCGCGCCGTCAGCAGTCGGGGATCACCGTGCCGTTGTTGTCCTTGGCCACGTCGTTGCCCCACCGCGACAGGTAGAACGCCGACACCCACTGACCACCCGGCCCCACGTCCGGGTCCGTCTTCAACCACCAGTGGTTGTACGACGACCCGCTCGCGATTTCGCGCCCCCACGCCTTGCAGAACACGTAGTTGGTGCCCTGGTACAGCGTGCCCGTCTGCGCCATGCCGGTGGGAGACGCGTACACCGCGGCGTTCGCGAAGGTGTCCACCCAGTACTTACCGGTGCTGGGCGGGGCGCCGCCGCCCGCGCAGTCGGGGATCACCGTGCCGTTGTTGTCCTTGGCCACGTCGTTGCCCCACCGCGACAGGTAGAACGCCGACACCCACTGACCACCCGGCCCCACGTCCGGGTCCGTCTTCAACCACCAGTGGTTGTACGACGACCCGCTCGCGATTTCGCGCCCCCACGCCTTGCAGAACACGTAGTTGGTGCCCTGGTACAGCGTGCCCGTCTGCGCCGTACCGGTGGGAGACGCGTACACCGCGGCGTTCGCGAAGGTGTCCACCCAGTACTGGCCGCCGTTCGACGGCGGCGGGGTCGGGCTGCCGCCGCCCGGGCCGTAGAGGCGGATCGCGCCGTAGTAGTCGCCGTGCGAGGACAGGGCGGCGACCCGGACGTAGCCGCCGGAGTACGGGGCCTCGACGATGTAGCCGTTGCCGAGGTACATGGCGACATGGTGGATGGTGGAGGCGGTGTCGCCGAAGAAGACCAGGTCGCCGGGGAGCAGCGGGGCCGTCCCGTCCGAGCGGTAGTAGCGGGCGACGGCGCGGGAGCTCGGCCACTGGGTGTACGTGGTGCCGTTGATCACGTCGGCGCCGACCGCGAGGTAGTAGGCGTAGCGGACCAGTCCGGAACAGTCGAGGCCGCGCACGTGGCAGTCGTTGGGGGCGCCGTTGGAGGCGTCGCAGCTGCCGTAGCTGGGGCCGGGCGCCGAACCGTGGCCGCCGCCCCAGGAGTAGGGGGTGCCGATCTGGTCGCAGGCCGCGCCGACCGCGGCGACGGCCTGCGGGGCGGCACCGGAGGAGAGGACCCCGCAGGCGGGGGCGGCTTGGGCGGGCCGGGCGGCGGCGCCGACGAAGAAGACCGCGAAGGAGGCCACCAGGGAGAGGAGCACCGCGCAGCGCAGTGGTACGGATGTCCACCGCGGCATGGGGTTGACGCGCGTAGTCACAGGGGTGTCCCGAACTGTCGTGGGGGCGTGGATTGTTGGCGGACATTCAAGCACCGCACCCCCGCCGCCCGGTAGACCCCGGACGCACTCCCCCGGACCCGCCGCGCGGCGTTCACCACCGCTTCGCCCCCGCGCGCCCGCGCGCCCCGCTCCCCTTCGCCCCCGCTTCCCTTCGCTCCCTCACCCCCGCGCCGGTGGCGGGTCACTCGCCGGGGTAGCGGACCCCGATCCGCTCCCGGACCGCGTCCAGGGTGCGCATCACGGACAGCGTGGAGTCCAGCGGCACCAGCGGCGACTCGGTCTCGCCGGCCCGCAGGCAGCGCATCACCTCGGCGGCCTCCAGCCCGTAGCCGTGCCCGGCCTTCGCCGGTCCGGTGAAGGTCTCGGGCTCGGCGCCGTCGCGGTACAGGGTGAACCCGGCCGGGTGGAAGAAGTCCCGCTCGATCTCGATCCGGCCCGCGCTGCCCTGCACGGCGGCCCGCTGGCCGCACTGCACGTCGAGCGAGCAGGACAGCAGGGCGGTCGCGCCGTTCGGGTGGCCGAGCAGGATGCCGGTGTTGGCGTCCACCCCGAGGTCGGTCAGCCGGGCCCACGCCTGCACCGACTCCGGTGCGCCGAGCAGCAGCTGGGCGAACGCGACGGGGTACACCCCGAGGTCGAGCAGGGCACCGCCGCCCGCCGCCGGGTCCCACAGCCGGTGCCCCGGGTCCTCCTGCACGGTGAACCCGAACTCGGCCTGTACGGAGCGCACTTCACCGATCGCACCGTCCGCGACCAGCTCGGTGATCCGCCGCACGGTCGGGTCGAGGTAGGTCCACATCGCCTCCATCAGGAAGACCTCGCGCTTGCGGGCCAGCGCGACCAGCTCGGCGGCCTGGGCCGAGTTGAGGGTGAACGGCTTCTCGCAGAGCACCGCCTTGCCCGCCTCCAGCAGCAGCGCGGTCGCGCCGTGGTGCGCGGAGTGCGGGGTGGCCACGTAGACCACGTCGACCTCGGGGTCGGCCGCCAGCTCCTGCCAACTGCCGTACGCGTGCGGGATGCCGTGCCGCCCGGCGAAGGCCCGGGCGGACTCCTCCCGCCGGGAGGCGACGGCGAACGCCTCCGCGCCGGGGACGGCGGCCAGGTCCTCGACGAAGGAGGTGGCGATGCCGCCGGTGGCGAGCACGCCCCAACGGATCGGTCGGTCGGCGATCGGTCGCACTGCACGCTCCTCGGGTCCGGCAACGCCACGGCCGCCCCAGCCTATCCACCGCCCCACCTGCGCCGACAGCCCCCTCCGGGCGGCGGGGCCCGGTGCCGGGAGGCGCGGAGGTCCGGTGCCGGAGGGCGCACGGGCCGGGAGGCGGGCGCGCGGAGGCCGGGCAGTGGGCGTGCGCGGGCCGCCGGTTTTCGTCCGCTCTTCGTCCGCGGTGGGTTCCGCCGCCCATTACCGGGCGGTAGCCTGCCGGTCCGGCGCGTGGCGCCGCACTCGTAGCCGTCTGGGGGCCGCCGCCATGACCGACCACCGCACCGATCCCGCCGCCGTCGCCCACCGGGCGACCCGGACCGCGCTCGCCGGGACGGTCGACCGCCTGTGCGTGCTGCTGGAGCGGACCCACGGGCTGCGGCACCGCTCGGCGCTGCCGCGGTGGTCGGCGGGGCAGGTCGGCGCGCACCTGGCGGCGGTGTTCTGGGCGTACTGCTCGGCGGTGTCGGACGAGGAGCCGGTCGACTGGGCGGAGGTGCTGCCGGGCGGGGAGCCGGCATTCGGGCCGCGGATGGCGGCGGTGAACGCCCGGGCCGTGGCGCTGGTGGGCGAGCGGACCGGCGAGCGGCGGGCGGGGTTCGTCGCGGAGCGGGCCGAGCTCTTCCTGCGCGCCACCGCGCCGCTCGCCCCGGAGACCCCGGTCGCCACCCCGTGGTACGGCCCGGAGCCGGCGCTCACGGTGGCCGCGTCGACCGGTCTGCTGCTCAGCGAGTGCCTGGTGCACGGGCTGGACATCGCCCGCGCCACCGGCCTGCCGTGGCGGATCGAGCCGGAGCACGCCCGGCTGGTGCTCGGCCAGGCGATGCCGGTGATGATGCCGCTGGCCCTGGACCGGGAGCGGGCGCGCGGCGTGGACGTGGTGTTCGACCTGGCGGTGCGGGGCGGCCCGCGGCTGTTCCTGGCGGTGCGGGACGGCGCGATGACGGTGACCACCGGCGCCGCGCCCCGCACGCCGGACTGCCGGATCTCCGCGGACCCGGTCGCCTTCCTGCTGGTGGCGTTCCGGCGCAGCCCGCAGTGGAAGGCGGTCGCGCGCGGTCTGCTGCGGGCGGGCGGCCGCAAGCCGTGGTTGGCGCCGCGCCTGACCTGGCTGGTGCCGTCCCCCTGAACCCGCCGGTGGGCCTTCCCGTGCGCCCGCTCCCGCCGTCGGGCCGTGCGCGGGCCGTGCGCGGGCCGTGCGCGGGCGGCGATCAGCGCGGCCGGGTGACGGCGATCAGTGCGGCGTCGTCCATCAGGCGTCCGCCGACGTGGTCGAGCAGGTCGCGGCGCAGCGCGTCGAGCAGGGCGCGGGGGGCACCGGCGGGCTGGAGCGGGCCGGTCCGGTCCGGGAGGGGGTAGAAGGCGCCGGCGGCGTCGCGGGCCTCGGTGACGCCGTCGGTGTAGAGCAGCAGGGTGCTGCCGGGCGGGAAGTCGAACTCCTCGGTGCGGCGCTCGACCGGGCCCAGGGCGCTCATGCCCAGCGGGGGCGCGGTGCGGCGCAGCGGCAGCGGGTGGGCGCCGCGGGGGGTGAGCAGCAGGGGCGGGGGGTGTCCGCAGTCGGCGATCCGGGCGGTGGGGCGGTCGTCGGGCAGGTCGAGGACGAGGGCGGTGGTGAAGTTCTCCTGCACGTCCTGGCCGCTGTCGGCGAGTTCGGCCAGGTGGCGGCGGTAGGAGGCTTCGAGGGCGTCGGCCAGCCGCGCGGGGTCCTCGTGGTGGTGGGCGAGTTCGCGGAACGCGCCGAGCAGGGCGGCGGCGTCGCCGACGGCGGCCAGGCCCTTGCCGCGGACGTCGCCGATCAGCAGCCGGGTGGCGTGCGGGGTGCGGACGGCGGCGTACAGGTCGCCGCCGACGTTGGCCTCGTCGTCGGCGGCGAGGTAGCGGGTGGCGATCAGCAGCGGGCCGGCGTGGTCGGGCAGCGGGCGCATCAGGACCCGCTGGACGGCGTCGGAGACGGTGCGGACCCGGTCGAGTTCGCGGCCGTGACGCTCGTGGATGCGGGTGTAGGCGACCACGACGCCGGTGACCGCGGCGAGCGCGACCAACTGGGCCTGGTGGTTGGGGGTGAACAGGCCGCCGTGCAGGACGGCGATGACGGCCTGCGCGACCAGGGCGAGCAGGCCGATCAGGACGGTCAGCCGGGTGCCCGCGAAGGACGGGGTGATGGCGGGGGCGACCACCAGCAGCGGGCCGAGGTGGATGTTCGGGGAGATCGAGATGTCGATGGCCGAGATCAGCACGATCAGGCCGATCGGCAGCAGCACCATCAGTCGTCCGGTGCGCCACTCGCTCAGCAGGCCGGCCAGTCTCCGCCGCACTCCCACCCCACCACCATGCACCGCGGACGCCGCCCCCACGACCCGGTGCACCGCGCGTGCCCGGGGTGCGGCGCTGCGTCACCGCCGGCCCCGGCCCGCGGCTCCACGGCCACCGCCCGTACGCCCGCGCCCGCGTTCGCGCCCGCGCCCGCCACAGCGGGCAGGGGCGGGGCGGGGTTCAGCGCGCGGTGATGGCGGTGACGAACTCGGCGAGGCGGTCCTGCGAGAGGTGCCGGGCGATGTCGGCCTCGGTGATCATGCCGACCAGCTGGTGGTCGGGGTGGTTGATCACCGGCAGGCGGCGCACCAGGTGCTCCTCCATGACCTCCAGGACGAGGTCCGCCTCCTCGTCCTCCTCGATCACCAGCGGCCGTCCGGCGGCGAGTTCGGCGCAGCGGACGGCGGCGGGGTCGCGGCCCTCGGCGACGCACTTGAGCACGATGTCGCGGTCGGTGAGGATGCCCAGCAGCTTCTGCTCCGCGCCGCAGATCGGCAGCGCGCCGACCCCGCGGTCGCGCATGATCCGGGCGGCTTCGGCGAGGGTCTGCTCGCCGGTGACGCACTCCGCGCCGGAGTGCATGATCTCTTTCGCGGTGGTCATGGCCGGACCTCCCGAGCTGGTTGGTGCGCGGCGTCCCCGCGCACGGTACGTCCGTCCCCCATGCTCGCCCCGGGCCGGGGCGGGCCGCCACCGCTGGCGGCGGCCGGTCAGGCCGCGTGCGGCGGCGCCACCCGCAACGGGCCGGAGCCGGCGGCGAGTTCGGCGGCGGTGGCGACCTGCGGGAGTTCCAGCTGCTCGACGCCCGGGTCCGGCGCCCCGACCTCTCCCGCCGGGGCGCCGGGCCCGGACGGCCCGTCGGCCTGCGCGGCCCGGACGGCCTGCGCGGTCTGTGCGGTGGCCCGGTCGGTGGAGCTCTCCAGGAAGCGCAGCAGCTCCACCGGGAAGGGCAGCACCAGGGTGGAGTTCTTCTCCGCGGCGACCTCCACCACCGTCTGCAGCAGCCGCAGTTGGAGCGCGGCGGGCGTCGCGGACATCACCTTCGCGGCCTCCGAGAGCCGTGCGGACGCCTGGAACTCGCCGTCGGCGGTGATGATCCGGGCCCGCCGCTCCCGGTCGGCCTCGGCCTGCCGGGCCATCGAGCGCTTCATCGACTCGGGCAGCGCCACGTCCTTGATCTCCACCCGGTCGATCTGGATGCCCCAGCCGAGCGCCGGGCTGTCCAGCATCAGTTCGAGCCCCTGGTTGATCGGCTCGCGGTTGGCCAGCAGCTCGTCCAGCTCGCTCTTGCCGATGATCGACCGGAGCGAGGTCTGCGCGACCTGCGACATCGCGAAGTTGTAGTCCTGGACGCTGACGAGCGCCTTCACCGGGTCGACCACCTTGAAGTACACCACCGCGTCGACCCGGACGGTCACGTTGTCGCGGGTGATGCCCTCCTGCGCGGGGACGGGCATGGTGATGATCTGCACGTTCACCCGCCGCATCCGGTCCGCCACCGGCATGATCCGGGCCAGCCCGGGCCCGCGCACCCCGTCCAGCACCCGGCCGAACCGGAACACCACCCCGAGCTGGGTCTGCTGCACCATCCGCACGCTCAGCCCGGCGTACAGGCCCAGCACCACCAGCAGCGCAATCACCGCGCCGACCACGATCATCGCCGTCACCTCGACCCGACGTTCCGGCCCGACCGGTGCCCGGACCCGTACCTCCACGCTACTCCGCGCCCTGCCGTCCCGGAGCGGACGCCGCCCGTAGGATCGGTCCATGGAACCGTCCCCCGCTTCCTTCCCGGAACCGCCCTCCGACTCCTCCCCCGCCGTCCTGGCCCCGCGCGTCCGCGACCTGGCCGAGCTGGACGACCTGGTGGTCGACTGCCGGGCCTGCCCGCGGCTGGTGGCCTGGCGGGAGGAGGCCGCGCTGGTCAAGCGGCGGGCGTTCCGGGAGCAGGAGTACTGGGCGCGGCCGATCCCCGGCTTCGGGCCCCGCGACGCCCGGCTGGTGCTGGTCGGCCTCGCCCCCGCCGCGCACGGCGGCAACCGCACCGGCCGGATCTTCACCGGCGACCCGTCCGGCGACGTGCTGTACGCCTCGCTGCACCGGCTCGGCCTGGCCAACCGCCCGGAGTCCACCTGGCGCGGCGACGGCCTGCGGCTGCACGGCGTGCGGATCACCGATCCGGTGCGCTGCGCCCCGCCGGAGAACAAGCCGACCAACGCCGAACGCGACACCTGCCGGCCGTGGATCGTCCGCGAGTTCGACGAGCTGCGCCCAACCGTGCGGGCCGTGGTCGCCCTCGGCGGCTTCGCCTGGCAGGCCGTGCTGCCGGTGCTGGCCGCCGCGGGCTGGCGGGTCCCGCGCCCCAAGCCGGTCTTCGGCCACGGCGCGCACGCGGTCCTGCCCGCCACCGGCGACGGCCCCGAGCTGCACCTCTTCGGCTGCTTCCACGTCAGCCCGCGCAACACCTACACCGGGCGCCTGACCCTCCCGATGGTCGACGACCTGCTGCGCACTGCGGCCGTCGCCGCCGGGCTGGACCCGGCCTGAGCTGTCCGGGGGCGCGGGAGGGCGCTCAGCGCAGCTTCCGGGGCCGCCGGGCGGCCTGTTCCCAGACCTGCGGCAGCAGTTCGCGGGCGAAGCCGAGTTCGGCGCTCTGCCGGCCGTAGAGGACGCCGTAGCCGAAGCCGCCGTCGGAGAGGGCCCGGAGCGTGTCGCGGGCCACGACGGCGTCCTGGTGGCGGCCGAGGACGTCCTGGAGCGCCTTCATCCGGCGGGTGAACGCGCGGGCCGGGCGCCCGGCGCTCTCCCCGGCGTAGCGGGCGCGCTTGGCGGCCTTGCGGGCGTCGTGCAGGGCGCGTTCGAGGGCGGGGCCCTCGGGGGCGCGGCGGGCGGCGGCGAGGCGTTCGGCGGTGCGGCGGTGCTCGCGGCGCAGGGCCCGGGTGAATTCGGGCCCGGCGCGCTTGGCGGCCCGGGAGGTGAGCGGCGGGTCGGCGGCGAGGGCGGTGAGGGTGGCGAGCAGGCGGCGGAAGCGTTCGCCGTCGAGGGCGGTGCGGACCCGGACGCGGGCCTCGCGGGCCTCGCGGGCGCTCCAGGCGGTGAGTTCGGCCAGGACGCGCTCGCGGTCGCCGCCGGGCGGCAGTTCGCGGGCCTGGGCGAGCAGGCGGGCGCCGAGCACCTCGGTGTCGCGGGCCGGTCCGAGGGCCCGGCCGAGCCAGCGCAGTTCGTCCTCGGTGGCGGTGTGGTCGCCGCGCAGGTGGCGGCGGTGGGTGCGCAGGGCGCTGCGCAGGCGGCGGGCGGCGGTCCGCATCCGGTGGACGGCGTCGGGGCGGTCGGCGCGGACGTCGGGCGCGAGTGCGGCGAGCTGGGCGGTCAGGGTGCGCAGGCGCGCGGCGATGACGTCCCCCGCGCTGCCGTCGATCCGGTGGGCCACGTCGTCACGTCCTTCCGTCCGTGCTGTCCCAGGGTAGGCGGTCCGCGGACCGCCCGTCCGGTGCGCCGCGCCGCCGCCGGTCCGGGCCGCCCGTCTGCCACGGGCAGATCCGGGGGGCGGGGGCGGGGTGGGCGGGCAGACTGCCGGCATGGATGTCATCGAGGTGCTGCCGGGGTTGCGGATGCTGGTCCTGCCGGTCGGCGCGGCCTACCTGTGGTCGGACGGACGGGAGTTGACGCTGGTGGACAGCGGGGCGGTGGGGACGGAGGAGCAGGTCGCGGCGCTGGTGGAGTCGGTGCCGGGCGGGGAGCCGGCGCGGATCGTGCTGACGCACTGGCACGAGGACCACGCGGGTGGTGCCGCCCGGCTGGCGGCGCGCTACGGGGGCGTGCCGGTGGTGGCGCACCGGGTGGAGGCGCCGGTGATCCGGGGCGAGGCGGTGGGCGCGCCGCCGGTGCTGGAGGAGTTCGAGCGTCCGATCCGGGCGTCGGTGCCGGCGCTGCCGCCCGCGCCGCCGTGCCCGGTGGACGTCGAGGTGGTGGACGGCGACGTGCTGCCGTTCGGGGGCGGGGCCCGGGTGATCGGCGTGCCGGGGCACACCGACGGCTCGCTGGCCCTGTACCTGCCGGGCCCGGACCTGCTGTTCACGGGCGACGCGGTGGCCAACGTGGGCCGTACGACGCTGGGCGTGTTCAACACCGACCGGGCCCGGGCCGTCGCCTCGCTGCACCGCCTGGCCGGGCTCGGGGCCGCCCACGCGGTGTTCGGCCACGGCGCGCCGCTGGTGGGGGACGCGGCGGCGGCGCTGCGCGCGGCGGCGGCGGAGGCCGGGTGAGGTGCGGCGGACGTCCGGTGGGCTCCGCCGGGGCCCGCCGGGGATCCGCGCCCTCCTGCGCGGGTTCCCGGTCCGCGGGTTCCCGGTCCGCGGGTCCCCGGTCCTCGGGTACCGGGTCTGCGGACACCGGGTCGTCGGCTGCCCGGCCGCACCCGCCGGACATGCGGTCTGGACCAATGGCCGAAAACCGGGAAGTCCGCGCGGTCGTCCCGCCGGGCCGCCGGTCCGGGGCGGTCGGCCCTCCCGGACCGGCGGGCCGCGCGCGGGAGCCGGTTCTTCGTCGGCGGACTCTCCGGTGGGCGCCCCGCACCCGGAGCGGGCCCGCACCGCGCCCCACCCGGGGTGCCGCGCCGCTCCCGGCGACTTCCGGCCGAATTGGTCTCGACCATTGCCGCGCGGTCCGCCACTGAAGGAAGCTGCTCACCGGCACCGGATCATCACGACCGGAACGCCCTCCCCCAGAAGAGGAAGGCAACAACCCACCCATGCGCAAAGCGATTTCGGCTCTCGGCCTGACCGCCCTGCTGGCCTCGGCCGCCCTGCTGGTCGCCCCGTCCGCCCAGGCCGCCGGGTTCGTCTACGTCGGCATGTACCCGAGCGGCGCCGCGTGCGAGGCGGCCGGCAAGGGCTACGTGGCCCGCGGCGAGGCGGTCACCTACTTCTGCGACGTCGTCCCGAACGCCGCCCGCCTGTCGATCTGGGCCTGAGCCCCCTCGCCGCCTGCGGCCTCCCGGCCGCAGGCGGCCCCTGCGGTGCGCTCCCTCCGCGCGGCCCGGACGCCGACGTGCCCGAGCACCGGTCCCCCGCGACCGCGACCGGCCGAGCGGTGAGCGCCCGGGCGGCGCTGCGGCGGTCGGCCGGTCCGGTCGGCCGGTCCGGTCAGCCGGCGCTCTTCGGGGCGAGGCCGTGCCCGGCGAGCCAGTCGAGCTGCTTGACCGGGGTGGAGCCGTAGCCGCCGCCGTGGTCGGCGAAGCGCCAGACCTCGATGGCGGCGGGGCCGCCGTAGCGGTGGTAGGCGGCGAAGACGGTGGAGGGCGGGCAGACCGGGTCCATCAGGCCGACGCTGAACAGGGCGGGGGCGCTGGCCCGGGGCGCGAAGTGGACGCCGTCGAAGTAGGCGAGCGTGGCGAAGGTCCGCTCCTCCTGCTCCCGGCTGTGCCAGCGCAGGTACTTGGCGATCTCGGGGTAGGGGCCCTCGCCGGCGATCTGCACGGCGCGCCGGAAGTGGCACAGGAACGGGACGTCGCTGAGCAGCGCGGCGACCCGCCCGGGGGCGAGCGCGGCGACGGCGAGGGCGAGGCCGCCGCCCTGGCTGGCGCCGGAGACGACGACGCGGGCGGAGTCGGTGCCGGGCAGCTGCGGGAGGGCGTCGAGGGCGCGGACGCAGTCGGTGATCAGGCGGCGGTAGTAGTGGTGGCGGGGGCTGTCGATGCCGCGGGTCATGAAGCCCTCGACCCACTGGGTGCCGCCGCCCTCGCCCCGGTCGGGGGTGTCGTGGCCCTGGCCGCGGCTGTCGACGACCAGGTGGGCGTAGCCGGCGGCGGGCGGTAGCAGGTGCTCGGCGGGCAGGGCCCGGCCGCAGGTGTAGCCGAGGTACTTGACGATGACGGGCAGCGGTTCGGTGCTGCCGCGCGGGAGCAGCAGCCAGGCGGCGACGGGTTCGCCGTTCCAGCCGGGGAAGCGGACGTCGTGCACGTCGAAGGCGGTCAGCCGGGTGTCGGTGCGGAGTTCGGCGGTGACGGTGCCGTCGGCGGCGCGGGCGGTGGCGAGGGTGTCGGCCCAGAACGCGTCGAAGTCGGCGGGGGCGGCGAGGTCGGGGCGGTAGGTGCGCAGGTCGTCGAGGTCGAGGTCGGTGAGCGGCACGGGGGTTCAGCTCCGGTGGTGGTCGAGGTGCAGGGGGGTGGGGTGGCCGGCCCGCAGGTCGAGGCGGGTCGGGGGCCGGTCGGGGTCGGTGCCGAGGTGGACGGTGACGGTGCGGTCGGTGTCGGCGAGCAGCACGGCGTCCAGGCGGCCCTGGGCGGTGTCCCAGGACAGCGTGGTGAGGGTGGTCCGGCAGCGGGTGCGCAGGCCGCGGACGGTGCCGCGCGGCAGGTGGGCGGGCGGGGCGGGGAGCAGGACGATCCGTTCGGGGGTGGAGTGCAGGAGTGCTTCGATCAGCACGCCGGGGAGGGTGTGGGCGGCGTCGGCGTTGTACACGTCGAGGTCCGGGTAGTGCGAGCTCATCAGCGAGGGGTGGAAGAAGCGTCCGTGCAGGACGGCGTCGAGGGCCGCGCCGAGCAGGTCGGCGTCGCCGAGGCGGGCGGCGACCAGGGCGCGGTGCAGGTGGCCGTGGGCGGAGTGGTTCTCGCTGCCGCGCAGGTGGAGGGCGCGGTGGGCGGCGGCGGCCAGGTCGGGGGTGTCGAGCGGGTTGATCTCGCCGAGCGGCCAGACCGGGTGCAGGTGGCTGAGGTGCCGGTGCTGCTGGTGGTCGGGGGCGGCGGGCCAGGCCCATTCGGCGAGCGCCCCCCGGGAGTTGATCCGGTAGGGGGGCAGCCGGTCGGCGAGCCGGTGGTGGCCGGTGGCGGTGAGGGTGTGGCGGGCGGCGGCGAGGTCCATGGCGGCGTTGACGCTGATCGGGCTGTCGGCGCCGTGCGGGGTGTTCTCGGGCGAGTAGGAGGGGACGACCAGCAGGCGGCCGTCGGGTCCGGTGCGGGTGAGGAAGGCCCGGTAGAAGTCGGCGGTCTCGGCGAGGGCGGGGCGGACGAGTTCCCGGTCCATCGCGGTGTCGCCGGTGGTGTCGACGTGGTCGAGCAGGGGGTGCAGCAGCCAGTGCGCTCCGGCGGTCCACAGGTGCAGCGGGTAGTCCTCGCTGTAGTGTTAGGCGTGGCCGGAGCGGCCGTCGGTGTGGGCGGGGGCGACGAGTCCGGGCAGGCCGAACAGGCGGCGGGCGTTGCTCCGCCAGTGCGCCAACTGGCCCGCGACGAAGGCGGCGTGGGCGCGGCTGACTTCGGGGAGGGCGGCCGCGGCGGCGGAGGCGACCTGGAGGTTGAGGTTGGCGTCGCAGGTGAGCGCGCCGCTCCAGGCGGTGTCCCAGGAGCCGGTCCACAGGCCGGTGAGCCGGGGCGGCAGGGTGCCGGCGGAGCTCAGCAGGTGGTGGCGTCCGGCGTCGAACAGCCGCTCCAGCAGGGCGGCCCGGTGCTTCTCCGGGTCGGCGAGCAGCGCGGAGCCGGGCAGGGCGCGGTGCTCCTCGGGCGCGCCGAGGTCGAGTTCGACCCGGTCGTAGGCGGGGGTGTGCCGGGCGAGGTGGCGGCGCAGCAGTTCGGCGTGGGGCAGGTCGGGCAGCGGCGGCGGCTGCGGGTCCTCCCAGGGGCGGACCCGGGTGAGCAGCAGCACTTCGGCGCAGCCCTCGGCGTGCACGGCGGCGCCGTCGGTGCGCAGGGTGCCGCCGGTGGCGCGGACGTGCGTCCAACAGGTGTAGCCGTAGGGGGTGTCGGGGTGGCGGACGTCGGTGCGCAGCACCGGGCCGCCCGGTCCGGTCTCGGCGCGGGTGCGGACGTCGAGGTCGGCGGGGGCGCCGTCGAGCCGCCAGTGGTGGGTCAACTCCAGCTCTCCGGTGCCCACTTCGCGGTGGACGAGGAGGTCGTCGGCGCGCGAGGCGAAGGTCTCGGCGCGGCGGCCGTCCCAGTGGGTGGCCACCACGCCGGTGCGGTAGTCGACTTCGCGCCGGTAGCCGTCGGCGGGGGTGGCGGGGCGGCGCAGTCGCAGGGCGAGGGCGGGGTGGAAGGGGCGGACCCACTGGAGCGGCGCGGTGACCTGGCGGGCGACGGCGGCGCGGGCGCGGCCGGTCAGGACGGCGTCCCGGAGGTCCTCCAACTGCCCGGCGACGTCGGGCGCGAGGGCCCGTTCGCCGCCGTTGGGGCGCAGCAGCAGGTGGTGGTTGACGACGACGAGTTCCTCGCGGGTGCGGCCGTGCACCATCGCGCCGTGGGTGCCGTTGCCGGTGAGCAGCGCTTCCTCCCAGCGGGCGGCCGGGGCCGGTTCCCAACTGCCGCGCCGGCGGGGCGGGTTCACCGGGCGGCCGGGCGCAGGACGGCGGCGCCGTGGCGCTCCAGGGTGACGGCGGCGGTGGCGGTCCGGCCGGTCAGCAGGTCGTCCCAGTGTCCGGGCAGTTCGCAACGCACCTGCTGCGCACCGTGGTTGAGCAGGAACAGCAGGTCGCCGCGGCGGACCGCCTCGACGCCCGGGGGCAGGTGGGCGGCGGCGGGGCGGAGTCCGGCTTCGCGGGCGGCGCGGGTCAGCAGGGCGCGCAGGGCGTCGGGGTCGGGGCGGGTGGAGAGGTACCAGGCGGTGCCCCGGCCGTGGGTGTGGCGGGTGACGGCGGGGTGTCCGGCGAGTTCGCCGTCGCCGTAGCGGGCCACCGTCTCGGCGCCGGCGGTCTCCAGTTCCTCGGCCCACAGGGTGCCGTGGAAGTCCGCGCCGTCGGCGGTGGTGCAGCGGACGCTCTCGTCGGCGCGCAGCGGCCACCACTGGTGGACGGCGGCGAGGCCGAGCACCTCGCGCAGCCGGGCGTCGACGCCGCCGGGGCGGATGCGGTCCTGGTGGTCGGCGACGCCGGTGAAGTAGCCGGTCACCAGGGTGCCGCCGGTGCGGACGTAGGCGGCGAGGTTGTCGAGGGCGGCGTCGGTGAGCAGGTAGAGCGAGGGGATGACGACCAGGCGGTAGGGCGTCAGGTCGGCGGCGGGGTGGGCGAGGTCGGTGGTGTGGTTGGCCTCCCACAGGGCGCGGTGCCAGGCGGTGACGTTCTCCTGGTAGTCGAGCAGTTCGGAGGGGCGGCCGGGCTGTTCGCCCGCCCACCAGGCGTCCCAGTCGTGCAGCAGGGCGGCCCCGGCGGTGACGCGGGTGCCGGAGACGGCGGGGCCGAGCCGGTCGAGGTCGGCGCCGAGCGCGGCGGCCTCGCGGAAGACCCGGTTGCCGGTGCCGGAGTGCGGGAGCATCGCGGAGTGGAACTTCTCGGCGCCCTGCCGGGACTGGCGCCACTGGAAGAAGCAGACCGCGTCGGCGCCGCGGGCGACGGCCTGGAGCGACCACAGCCGCATCAGGCCGGCCGGCTTGGGCCGGTTGACGGGGCGCCAGTTGACGGCTCCGGTGGCCTGTTCCATCAGCATCCAGGGGCCGCCGGCCAGCGAGCGGGCGAGGTCCTGGACCAGGGCGCCGTGCTGGGCGCCGAGGGCGGCGTCGGGGTCGGGGTAGATGTCGAGCGCGACGACGTCCTGCCGCTCGGCCCAGGCCCAGCCGTCCTGGCCGCGCCAGAACGGCATGTGGTTGGTGGTGACGGGGATGCCGGGGCTGTGCCGGGCGACGATGGCGTGCTCGGCGGTGTAGCACTCCAGCAGGGCGTCGGAGGTGAAGCGGGCGAAGTCGAGCAGCTGGGCGGGGTTGCGGATGTACTGGGCCTGGCGGGGCGGCAGGATCTCGTCCCACTCGGCGTAGTGCTGGCTCCAGAAGGCGGTGCCCCAGGCGGAGTTGAGCTCCTCCAGGGTGCCGTGCCGGTCCCGCAGCCAGCGCCGGAAGTGGGCGGCGGTGGCGTCGCACCAGCAGTGCGTGCCGTACTCGTTGTTGACGTGCCAGAGGACGAGCGCGGGGTGCGCGCCGTAGCGGGCGGCGAGCTGTTCGGTGACGGCGGCGGCGCGGCGGCGGTACTCCGGGGAGGAGGCGCAGAACTGGTTGCGGGAGCCGTACCAGACGGTGGTGCCGTTCTCGGCCCGCGGCAGTGTCTCGGGGTGGCGGTGGCCGAGCCAGGGCGGCGGGGAGGCGGTGGGGGTGGCCAGGACGACGCCGATGCCGTGCTGGTGCAGCAGGTCGAGCAACCGGTCGAGCCAGCCGAAGTCGTAGGCACCGGGGGCGGGTTCGAGCCGGGCCCAGGAGAACACGCCGACGGTGACGCTGGTGACGCCGGCCTGCCGCATCAGGCGGACGTCCTCCTGCCAGGTCTCCTCGGGCCACTGCTCGGGGTTGTAGTCGCCGCCGTAGAGGATGCGGCCGCGGGTGGCGTCGTTCAGGTCGGGCATGCGGGTGTTCCTGTCCGGTCGGTCGCCCTGGCGGAGGGGCTGGAGGTCGAACCAGTCGCAGGGGGCGGCGCCTTCGGCGGCGTACCGGCCGTGACCCAGCCGGCGTCCTCGGCCCGCGCCCTCGGCCGGTGCCCCGGCCGGGGGCCGTCACGGGCGGCGCTCCCCCCTTCGGACGGGCGGGACGGGGGCGAGCAGCGGGCCGCTGCTCTGCCGGGGCGTCAGGACGGGGGTGAGCAGGACGAGTTCGTCCTCGGGTTCGGTGCCGTGTTCGGCGGCGGCGATCCGGCGCATCACCTGGTCGACGGCGACCCGGCCGAGTTCCTGGGCGGGGCCGGTGACGGCGGTCAGGCCGGGGGCGTACTGCTCGGCGAGCTGTTCGGGGCAGAGCGCGACCACCGAGGCGTCCTCGGGGACGGTGCGTCCGCTGGTGGGCAGCAGTTGCAGCAGCGGGCCGATGGCGTTCTCGTTCTGCACCACGAAGCCGGTGGTGTCGGGCCGGTCGGCGAGGATGCGCGCCAGGGTGCCGGCCGTGGATTCGTAGGTTCCTTCGCAGGGGCGGTGCAGGAATCTCAGGCCGCGTTCGAGGGCGCGCTCTCGAAACCCCGTCAGGGTGCGTTCGGCGTACCCGGCGTGGCGGTGGTAGACGGCGGGCGCGTAGCCGATGAAGGCGACGTCGCGGTGGCCGAGGTCGGCCAGGTGGTCGGCGCACTGGGCGCCGGCGGCGGCGAAGTCGTGGTCGACGCAGGACAGGCCGGTGCTGTCGGCGGGCAGGCCGATCGTCGCGGCCTGGATGCCCTGGTCGCGCAGGACCGGGATGCGCTCGTCGTCGAGTTCGACGTCCATCAGGATGACCCCGTCCGCCAGGCCGCTGGCGGCGACCCGGCGGACCCCGTCGGGGCCCTCGTCGTTGGTGATCAGCAGCACGTCGTAGCCGTGCTGGCGGGCCGCCATGGTGACCGATACGGCGATCTCCATCATGATCGGCACGTACACGTCGGTGCGCAGCGGCACGACGAGGGCGATGATGTGGGAGCGCCGGCCGGCGAGCGCCCGGGCGCCGGCGTTGGGGTGGTAGCCGAGTTCCTCGACGGCGTGCTGGACGCGGCGGCGGGTGGCCTCCGAGATCGAGCGCTTGCCGCTGAGCACGTAGCTGACGGTGCTGGGCGAGACGCCCGCGTGCCGGGCCACGTCGGCGAGAGTCACCATGGGTGCGGTTCCTGCTTTCCTGGTCGGTGGGGTGTGCGGCCCCCTGCGGCGCCAGGTTACTGACGCCGGGCCGTGCGCGGCTCCCGCCGTGGCTCGATGGTGGTTCAGCCCTTGACGGCGCCGGTGAGGACGCCGGTGCGGAAGTGCTTCTGCATGAACGGGTACACCAGCAGCAGCGGCACCAGGGTGAGGACCACGACGGCCATCTGCAGGGTGAGCGGCGCGGTCTGCGCGTTGGCGGCCCCGAAGCCGGAGTTGACGGAGCCGGGCAGTCCGTTGCCGCGGTTGACGTAGGTCAGCAGCACGTACTGCAGCGGCCACTTCTCGGCCGAGGTCGGCAGGTAGAGCATGACGTTGAAGAACGAGTTCCAGTAGCCGACCGCGTAGAACAGCGCGATGACGGCGGTGACGGCCCGGGAGGTGGGCAGCACCACCGACCACAGGATGCGCCAGTCGCCGGCGCCGTCGATGCGGGCGGCGTCGATCAGGTCGGCGGAGGTGGTGGAGTAGAACGAGCGCAGCACCAGGATGTTGAACACCGACACGGCACTGGGCAGGACCAGCGACCACCACCGGTCGTAGCCGCCGAGGCCGGTGACCACCAGGAAGCTCGGGATCAGTCCGCCGCTGACGAACATGGTGACGACCAGCAGGGTGAGGATCGGCCGGTGCGCGAAGGACCCGGAGCGGGACAGCCCGTAGGCGGCCGTCACCGAGACGGCCATCGAGACGGCGGTGCCGACCAGGGTGACGGCGAGGCTGACCGTCAGGGCGGTGCGGACGGTGCCGTCGCCGAGCATCTGCCGGTAGGCGTCGAGGGTGAGGCCGTCGGGCCGGATCACCAGCCCGCCGGCCCGGTTGACGGCGCCGGGGGTGGAGACGCTGGTCAGCACGATGATCCAGAGCGGGACGGCCACGGCGGCAACCACGCCGACCAGGGTGATGCCCTTGGCGCCCCGGCCGAGCGCGGTGGGCGGCTCCTCCCAGGGGGCCCGCCCGGCCCGGGCGCGGGGGCGGCCGGTCCCGGCCGGGCGGGGTGCGGGGGCGGCGGGCGCCGCGGACGCGGTGCCCTCGCGGACGGTGGTGGGTGTCTGGCTCATCTGCGGTACAACCCGTCCTCGCCGAAGGCGTGTGCCAGCTTGTTGGCCCCCCAGATCAGCAGCAGCGAGATGACGCTCTTGAAGAGGCCGGCCGCGGCGCCGAAGCTGTAGTTGCCGGTGGCGATGCCGTAGTAGAAGGAGAAGGTGTCGAGCACGTCGGCGGATTCGTGGCCGACCGCCTCGCGCTGGATCAGGAACTGTTCGAAGCCGACGGTCAGCGCGTTGCCCAGGCGCAGCACCAGCATCAGCACGATCACGCCGCGCAGGCCGGGCAGGGTGATGTGCCAGGTGCGGCGCCGGCGTCCGGCGCCGTCGACGGCGGCGGCCTCGTACAGGTCGGTGTTGATGGCGGCCAGTGCGGCGAGGAAGACGATGATGCCCCAGCCGGCCTCCTTCCAGATCGCCTGCGAGGTGACCAGGAGGACGAAGGTGTGCGGGTTGGTGGTGATGTCCCAGGGGGCGATGTCGTTCTGCCGCAGGAAGTGGTTGAGGATTCCCGCGCCGCCGAGCATCTGCTGGAAGATCGTGACGGCCAGCACCCAGGAGAAGAAGTGCGGCAGGTAGACCACGGACTGGACGAAGTTGCGCAGCCGTTCGCTGAGCACCGTGTTGAGCAGCAGGGCCAGCGCGATCGGGACGGGGAAGAACAGCACCAGCTGGACCAGGCTGAGCCAGAGGGTGTTCTTCAGCGCCCCCCAGAACAGCGGATCGTGGAAGAGCTGCTGGAACTGCGCGAGGCCGGCCCACTCGCTGTCGCGCACGCCGACCAGCGGGTCGTAGTACTGGAAGGCGGTGACCAGGCCGAACAGCGGCGCGTAGTTGAAGATCAGCAGCAGGACCACGGCCGGGAGGGTCATCAGCAGCAGCGTCCGGTCGCGCCGCAGCCTGACCCGCCAGTCCAGCCGGACGGCGCCACTGCGGCCGGTGCTCCTCCGGCCGGTGGTGGTGTCCTCGCCCCGTTCCGGTCGCGCCGTGCTCACTGACCCGTTCCGTACGTGCTCAGGACGTTGTCGGTCATCCACTGCTTGAGGCGGTCGCCGCCGCCGGACTTCCAGGTGGAGATGGCGGCCTGGACGTCGGAGACCTTCTTCTTGCCGTGGTAGCAGTCCTTGATGGTGTCCTCGACGGCCTGCGCGGTGTCGACGGTGGCGATGTTCTGCGGCATCGAGATGTTCATGTTCCAGAACAGCGGCTTATAGAGGTGCTTGACGTTGGCGGCCTGGAAGGCGGCGATGTCCTTGGTGACCTGGTCGGCGCCGGGGTTGGAGACGACCGAGGAGGCGGTGGCCAGGAAGGGGTAGGTCTGCGCCTGGACGTCCTTCTTGCCCTCGTCGGTGAAGGTCGGCACGCCGTCGACCCGGGTGTGGTGGATGCCCTCGACGCCGAAGTTGACCATGGTGTACTCGGCGGAGCCGTACGGCGCGGCCAGGTAGTCGGCGACCGCGAGCAGTTCCTCGATCTGCTCGGGCTTGAGCTTGGCGTTGAGGTAGCTCATCAGGCTGGTGGAGGAGCCCATGAACAGCCTGGGCGTGCCGCCGCTCTTCGCGGTGAGGAAGTCGAACGAGCCGCGGCGGTAGCCGGGGGCGGCGGCGGCGCCGGAGAGCTGGTCGGCGAGGTTCCAGGCGCCGGTGCCGCCGCCCTGGATGAGGGTCTTGCCCGCGTAGAAGCGGGTGTTGGCGTCGGCGTTGTTGCCGGCGATCGCGTCGGGGTGCAGGCAGCCGGAGGCGGCGAGCCTGTGGTGCCAGTCCAGGGCCTCCAGCAGCTCCGGGGTCTCGTACTTGTGGACGAGCTTGCCGTCGGTGAGCTTCCACTTGTTGGGGACGTCGAAGAACGGGAAGAGGTAGGTCCACACGTCGTCGAAGGCCCAGGTGCCGGCCTTCTCGTCGGTGAGCTCCTTGCCCAGGCCCATCAGGTCGTCGAGCGTCTTGACCTGGTCCGCGGTGATGCCCCTGGCCTCGAGGACGTCCCGCCGGTAGAAGGTGGTGCCCGCGATGGAGAAGCCGGTGGAGAAGGAGGGGATGCCGTAGAGCTTGTCGCCCCAGATGCCGGCCTGCCACGCGCCGGTGGGGATGGCCGCCAGGTTCGGGTACCTGCCGATCCTGTCGCCGGCCAGGAAGGGGGTGAGGTCGGCGAACTGGGAGGCGGCGAGCTCGCCGACGTTGAAGTTCGGGTTCCACCAGGTCGGGAGCTGGATCCAGTCCGGCAGCTTCTTGGCCGCGGTCATGGTGGGGATGATGGTGGCGTAGTTGTTGCCGTCGGCCGGCTTCATCTCGAGCGTGACGCCGAGCGCCTTGTTCATCGCGGTGTAGAACGAGTTGCCCGCGGGCGGGACGGTGCCCCACAGCGGGGTGACGGCCGAGTAGCTGCCGCCCTTGCCGGGCACGCCGGTGACCGTGGCGACCGGGTCGGCCGGGTAGGTCAGGAAGGCCGGGTCGGTCATCGCGCCGTCCGCGCCGGTCACCGAGGGGATGTCCGGGGTCACGGAGGTGCTGGCGGTGAAGGCCGGCAGGGCCGACTTGACGCCGTCGGCCGAGTTCGCGCCCGTCCTGTGCTTCGCGCCGCCGCCCCCGCAGGCGGCCAGCAGGGGGGTCATCGCCGCGGCTCCGGCGACGGAGACGGCGGCGGTGACGAAGGATCTGCGGTTCAGCTCGGTTCTCATGGTGGGGAGGCCCTTCCGCGACGCCCGGCACCGGGCGCTGTCGAAGCGCTTGACTGTCGAAGCGCTTGATGTTGCGGTGACAGTAACGACACGTTTCCGATTGGACAAGTGCCTGGACAAATTCATTTTCCCTGTAGCCAACGGGAGTTGACAGGGTTCATGCTTCGTGTCAGCGTCGATCCGCTTCGACGACCGACCGCACCGCACGATCATCCTGGGGTGAGCCCGTTGAGTTCCCCGTCCCCTTCCGCCGCCGAGCGGTTCCCGTTCCGCGATTCCGCGCTTCCGCTGGACAAGCGCGTCGACGATCTGCTGTCCAGGCTCTCCCCCGCCGAGCGCCTCTCGATGCTCCACCAGTACGCCCCCGCCGTGCCCCGCCTGGGCGTCGGCGCGTTCCGCACCGGCGCGGAGGCCCTGCACGGCGTCTCCTGGCTGGGTGCGGCCACCGTGTTCCCGCAGGCCGTCGGCCTCGGCGCGAGCTGGGACGAGGAACTGGTCCGCGAGGTCGCCGAGGCGGTCTCGGTCGAACTGCGGGCCTTCCACCACCACCGCCCGGCCGCCGTCGCCCCCGACCGCGGTCCCAACAGCCTGCAGGTCTGGGCCCCGGTGCTGAACCTGCTGCGCGACCCGCGCTGGGGCCGCAACGAGGAGGGCTACTCCGAGGACCCGGTGCACACCGCCCGCCTCGGCGAGGCGTTCTGCCGCGGCCTGGCCGGCGACGACCCGACCCGCCTGCGGGCCGCCCCGGTGCTCAAGCACTTCCTCGGGTACAACAACGAGGACGACCGCTGCACCACCTCCTCCGGCCTGCGCCCGCGCGTGCTGCACGAGTACGACCTGGCCGCGTTCAGACCGGCGGTCGCCTCCGGCGCGGCCACCGGGGTGATGGCCGCGTACAACCTGGTCAACGGCCGCCCCTGCCACGTCTCCCCGCTGCTGGAGACCGAGCTGCGCCGCTGGGCCGAGCCGACCGGCCACCGGCTGTTCGTGGTCTCCGACGCCGAGGCGCCCTCCAACCTGGTCGACCCGGAGCACTACTTCGACGACCACGCCGAGGGCCACGCCGCCGCGCTGAAGGCCGGCATCGACTCCTTCACCGACCACGGCGAGGACAGCGGGACCGTCCTCGGCCGGCTCCGCGAGGCCCTGGAGCGCGGCCTGATCGACCAGGAGGACATCGACCGCGCGGTCCGCCGCCAGTTCGAACTCCGCTTCCGGCTGGGCGAGTTCGACCCCGAGCTGGACCCGTACGCGCAGATCGGCGCCGAGGTGGTCGACAGCGCCCCGCACCGTGCGCTGGCCCGCCGGGCCGCCGCCGCCTGCACCGTGCTGCTGAAGAACACCGGCCTGCTGCCGCTCACCGACCCGACGCGGAGGATCGCCGTGATCGGCCCGCACGGCGACGCCCTGTTCGAGGACTGGTACTCCGGCACGCTGCCCTACGCGGTCACCGTCGCCGACGGCCTGCGCGCCCGACTCGCCCCCGCCGGAGGCGAGTTGACGGTGCACGAGGGCGCCGACCGGATCCTGCTGCGCTCCACCGCCACCGGCGAGCCGCTGAACGGCACCGCCTTCGACCTGGGCGACTGGGGCCTGGGCGTGCTCACCCTGCGCGCCGCCGACAGCGGGCGTTTCCTCTCCGTCGGGGCGGACGGCTCGCTGGTCGCCGACCGGGCCGTGATCAAGAGCTGGGACGTGCACGAGACCTTCCGCCTGGACGAGGTGGAAGGCGGCGTGCTGCTGCGCTCCGTGCTGAGCGGCCGGTACGCGGCGCTGAACGCCGACGGCACCGTCCGGGTCACCGCCGCGGACCCGGCGGACGCCGAGCGCTTCACCCGCGAACTGCTGCGCGACGGACGGGCGGAGGCCGTCGCGGCGGCGGCCGGCGCCGACCTCGCCCTGGTCGTGCTCGGCAACCACCCGCTGATCCACGGCCGCGAGACCGAGGACCGCCGGGACCTGGCCCTGCCGCCCGCCCAGCAGGAGCTGCTGGAGGCGGTCGCCGCCGTCCGCCCGGAGACCGCGCTGATCGTGACGAGCAGCTACCCGTACGCCGTCGACTGGGCCGACGCGCACCTGCCCGCCGTCCTGTGGACCTCGCACGCCGGCCAGGAGACCGGCCACGCCCTCGCCGACGTGCTGTTCGGCGACGCCG
The DNA here is from genome assembly GCF_044750705.1 of Kitasatospora sp. NPDC088783. NCBI lineage: Bacteria > Bacillati > Actinomycetota > Actinomycetes > Kitasatosporales > Streptomycetaceae > Kitasatospora > Kitasatospora sp. NPDC088783. The sequence continues at coordinate 633,257 of NZ_JBIVKJ010000002.1, read as the reverse complement.
ACCCGGCCGGCCGGCTCCCGCAGACCTGGTACCGCGGCGACGACGAGCTGCCGCACCCGCTGGACTACGACATCATCCAGGCCGGCTGGACGTACCAGTACCACGAGGCCGCGCCGCGCTACCCGTTCGGCCACGGCCTGTCCTACGGCACCTTCCGGTACGGGGAGTTGGAGCTCGACGCGGCCACCGTGGGCCGGGACGGCAGCGTGCGGGCGGCGCTGACGGTGACCAACACCGGCCCCCGCGGCGGCACCGAGGTGGTGCAGCTGTACGCGTGCGCGCCGGCGGCCCGCTACCAGGCGCCGCGCCGCCGGCTCGCCGACTTCCGCAAGCTCACCCTGGCGCCCGGCGAGAGCCGCCGCCTGGTCTTCGACCTCCCGGTCGCCGCCCACCTGGCGCACTGGGACGTCGCCACCGGCGCGTTCACCGTCGACCCGGGCCGCTACCGGCTGCTCGCCGCGGCCTCCGCCGAGGACGTCCGCGCCACCGCCGAGGTCACCGTCGAGGGCCCGGCTCCGGCGCCGCGCGCCGTCCTGGGCCGCCGCACCGGCGCCGCGGACTTCGACGCGCACCGGGGGGCCGCCCTGGTCGACGCCGCCCGGGAGTCCGGCGACGCGGTCACCCCCGCCGGTCAGGACGCCGAACTGCTCTTCTCCGCGACGGAGTTGACCGGTGCCCGGGAGGTCTCGGTGGAGGTCGCGCTGGCCGACGCGGACCGCGCGGTGGTGGAGTTCGCGGTGGACGGCGCGGTGCTGGCCACCGTCGCCGTGCCGCACACCGGCCACCGCCACGCCCGGCGGACCGTCACCGCCGCGCTGTCCGGGGTCCCGGAGGGCGTGCACGACCTGCGGGTCGCCCTGCGCGGGCCGGTCCGGCTCACCGCGTTCACCGTCGCCTGAGCGACCGCCCCGCCGCCCGCACCCCCGCCCCGCCCTTCCGCTTGGAGATCCCCCGATGAAGTTCACCGACGGCTACTGGCTGATGCGCCCGGGCGTGACCAACCGCTACGCCGCCGAGGTCGCCGACGTCCGCACCGAGCCGGACCGGTTCACCCTGTGGGCGCCGCTGCGGCGGGTCGCCGACCGGGCCGACACCCTCAACTCCCCGCTGCTGACCGTCGACTGCCACTCCCCCGCCGAGGGCGTGATCGCCGTCCGGTTCACCCACCACGCCGGGTCCGTGCGCCCCGGCGGCGGGTTCGAGCTGGTCGGCCGCACGGACGGCGCCGGGACGGTGGTCCGGGACGGCACGGGGGTCGAGCTCCGCTCCGGCGGGCTGACCCTGCGGGTGGACACCGCCGGCCCGTGGAAGGCCGAGTTCCGCTCCGACGGCGAGCCGATCACCTCGCTGGGCGGGCGCGGCCTGGGCTTCGCCGTCGACGCCGACGGCCGGCACCACATGGTGGCCCAACTCGCGCTCGGCGTCGGCGAGTCGGTGTACGGGCTGGGCGAGCGGTTCACCCCGTTCGTCAAGAACGGCCAGACGGTGGACATCTGGCAGGCCGACGGCGGCACCAGCAGCGAACAGGCGTACAAGAACGTCCCGTTCCACCTGAGCAGCCGCGGCTACGGCGTGCTGGTCAACCACCCCGGGCGGGTCTCGTACGAGGTGGCCTCGGAGGCCGTCGGGCAGGTGCAGTTCAGCGTCGAGGACCAGTCGATGGAGTTCCTGGTCTTCCGGGGGCCCACGCCCAAGCAGGTGCTGGCCCGCTACACCGGGCTGCTCGGCCGCCCCGCCCTGCCGCCCGCGTGGGCGCTGGGCCTGTGGCTGTCCACCTCCTTCACCACCGACTACGACGAGGCGACCGTCACCCGCTTCACCCGGGGGATGGCCGAGCGCGGCATCCCGCTGAGCGTCTTCCACTTCGACTGCTTCTGGATGCGCGGCTACCACTGGAGCGACTTCGTCTGGGACCCGGACACCTTCCCCGACCCGGTGGGCATGCTGGCCCGGTTGAAGGAGCAGGGCCTGAGGCTGTGCGTGTGGATCAACCCGTACCTGGCGCAGCGCTCCGAGCTGTTCGAGGAGGGCCGGCGCGAGGGCTACCTGGTGCGCCGCGCCGACGGCACGGTCTGGCAGTGGGACCTGTGGCAGCCGGGCATGGCGCTGGTGGACTTCACCAACCCGGCGGCGACGGCCTGGTTCACCGAGCGGCTGCGCCGGCTGCTCGGCCAGGGCGTGGACTGCTTCAAGACCGACTTCGGCGAGCGCATCCCCACCGACGTGGTCTGGCACGACGGCAGCGACCCGGAGCGGATGCACAACCTGTACGCCCAGCGCTACAACGAGGCGGTGTTCGAGCTGCTGCGCGCGGAGCGCGGCGAGGGCGAGGCGGTGCTGTTCGCCCGCTCGGCGACGGCGGGCGGCCAGCGGTTCCCGGTGCACTGGGGCGGCGACTGCGAGTCGACGTTCACCGCGATGGCGGAGTCGCTGCGCGGCGGCCTATCGCTGGGCCTGTCCGGCTTCGGGTTCTGGAGCCACGACATCGGCGGCTTCGAGGGCACCCCGACCGAGGCGGTGTTCAAGCGCTGGGTGCAGTTCGGCCTGCTGTCCTCGCACAGCCGCCTGCACGGCTCCAAGTCGTACCGGGTGCCGTGGGACTACGGCGAGGAGGCGGTGGACGTCACCCGCGCCTTCACCCGGCTCAAGCACCGGCTCGCCCCCTACCTCCAGTACGCCGCCCAGCAGGCGCACCTGCACGGCACGCCGGTGATGCGGGCGATGCTGCTGGAGTTCCCGTCCGATCCGGCGGTCGCCGCGCTCGACCGGCAGTACCTGCTGGGCGGCGACCTGCTGGTGGCGCCGGTGTTCACCGAGGACGGCACGGTGGAGTACTACGTGCCCGCGGGCGTCTGGACGAACGTGCTGACCGGCGACGCGGTCACCGGCCCGCGCTGGGTCCGCGAACGCCACGGCTTCGCCACCCTCCCGCTGCTGGCCCGCCCCGACTCGGTCCTCCCGCTCGCCGCCGACGACTCCCGCCCGGTCTCCGACTGGGCCGACGGCCTCACCCTGCTGGTGCACTCCTTCGCGGACGGCGCCGTCCGCGAGGTGGTCGTCCCGGAGACCTCCGGCACCGGGGCGGCGGCGGTCTTCACCGTCCGCCGCGCGGGTGACCGGCTGCTGGTGACCACCGACAGCCCCAAGCCCTGGAACCTCCGGCACGCGGGCCGCCGCCACCCCTTCCCGGCGGGCACCCGGGAGGCCGAGATCCCGCTCGCCTGAGGCCCGCTCGCCTGAGGCCCGTTCGCACCTCCCCCGGGAGCGGGGCCGCGCCCCCGGGGGACCTCCCGCGCCGGGCAGCGCGTCGCCGGACCCGCCGGGCCTGCCGGGTTCGCCGGGTTCGCCGGGCTCGCCGGACGCTCAGTGGAAGGCGGGCACGATCAGGTAGAGGCCGTAGGCGGTGGCGGTCAGGCAGGCCAGGAAGCACAGGCCGGCGGCCAGCCGCAGCGGCGGCCGCCGGGGCGCGGGGGCCGCCGCCGCGCGGTCCGCGGCCCGCAGGCCCGTCGCGAACAGGCCGACCAGGGCGGTGGTGGCGCCGATGCCGACCAGGGCGACCTGGCCGAGCGCGGTCCAGTCGATGTGCACGGGCCCTCCCGGGGCGCGGTGGGACGGATCAGGCGGACGCGGGGGCCGGACGCACGGCCACCGTGTGGTCGTCGTTGACGTTCGAGGCGTCGACCGGCGTCCGCCGGGCCGCGAGGACGATCACGGTGCTGAGCGCGAGCGCCGCCAGCGCGGTGACGGCGATCCCGGCGGTGCCGCCGTGCACCACCAGCAGCGCGGCCAGCGCGCCGACCGCCGCGGCGGCGGGCAGGGTCAGCGCCCAGCCGACGGCGACCCGCCCGGCGGTGCCCCAGCGCACCTCGGCGAGCCGGCGGCCCAGCCCGGCGCCGAGGATGCCGCCCGAGCACACCTGCGTGGTGGACAGCGGGAAGCCGAGGTGTGCGGAGGAGAGGATGACGGCGGTGGCGGCGGTCTCGGCGGCGAAGCCCTGCGGCGGGTGGATGTCCGTGATGCCCCGGCCCATCGTCCGGATGATCCGCCAGCCCCCCAGGTAGGTGCCCAGCGAGATGGCCAGGCCCGCCGTCGCCACGACCCACAGCGGCGGCCCGGCCGAACTGTCCAGCGCCCCGGCCGAGATGAGGGTCAGTGTGATGATGCCCATGGTCTTCTGGGCGTCGTTGGTGCCGTGGGCGAGCGAGACCAGGGACGCCGAGAAGACCTGCCCGACCCGGAAGCCGCGCTCGGGGACGGCCGCGTCGGCGGGCCCGGTTCGCGCGGTCCCTGCGGACCCTGCGACCTCCGGGCGGTCGCGCCGACCGCCGGAGGTCAGCCGGTAGGCGAGGTAGGTGGCGGGCAGGGCCGCCGCGCCGGCGATCAGCGGGGAGAGCAGCGCGGGCAGCAGGACCTTCTGCACCACCGTGACGAAGTGGACGCCGCCGGTCCCGACGCCCACGCAGACCGCCCCGATGAGGCCGCCGAACAGGGCGTGCGAGGAACTGGAGGGCAGGCCCAGCAGCCAGGTCGTCAGGTTCCACAGGATCGCGCCGACCAGCCCCGCGAAGATCACCCCCGGGGTGACCAGCGCGTCGTCCACGATGCCGCCCGAGACCGTCCGGGCCACCTCGGTCGACAGGAACGCGCCCGCCAGGTTGAGGACGCCGCTGATCAGCACGGCGGTCCGCGGGCTGAGCGCGCCGGTGGCGATCGAGGTGGCCATGGCGTTGGCGGTGTCGTGGAAACCGTTGGTGAAGTCGAAGGCGAGGGCCGTCACGACGACCAGGACGACGAGGAACGACACGTGTGCCATGTCTCCATGGCAGCACGGCGGCCCGGTCCTCCCGGCGACCGCGGTGTGAACCCCGTGCGCAGATTCCGCGCGCACCGGGCCGGGACTGCCGGGCGGGGCGGCCCCCCGGCTCCGGCGGGAGGCGTGCTGTCAGTCCTCGTAGGACGCGGCGAAGCGGCAGTGCCCGGCGCCTGCCGCGCGGTGGGCCCGGCCGGGTGCCCGCCGGTCCTCGTCGGTGCCGTCGGGCAGCGCCCCGGGCGCCGGGCCGCGCGGTGGTCGACGGAGGTCCGCTCCGCCGGACCCGTTCCGGTCCGCCGTGGGCGCGGGTGCGGGCGCGGGCGACGCGGGTGCGGGCGACGCGGGCGCGGGCGACGCGGGGACGAGCCGCAGGTCGGTCATGGCGTGGTCGCTTTCGTCCGGGAGCGGCGGGAGCCTCCGGCAGGCCCCGTCCGTGCCTCCAGTGGACACCCGCCGTCCGCGGACCGGCCGGTTCTTGACGCGGCGACTGCACCGGTCCGGTCCGCCCTGACGGAACGTTGACGGGGTGCGCCCTCGCCGGTGAACGGGCCGCCTGCCCGCACCACTCCCCCGAACCGGCTACACCTCGATCTGCGCGCCCATGATCACCGTCCGGTCCCGGGGCAGGCCGAAGTACTCGGCGGCGTCGGAGGTGATGTAGGAGGTGGCGATGAACAGCCGCTTGCGCCAGGGCGCCATGGTCGGCTGCTCCCCCCGGCGGAGCTCGATCTTCGACAGGAAGTACGACGCCTGGTCGAGGTCGAGCGGCCCCTCGGTGTCGGCCGGGTCGAGCAGGGCGAGCGTGGCGGGCACGTCCGGCGTCTCCATGTAGCCGTACCTGGCGGTGACGTGGACGATCCCGTCCTCGCCGTAGCCGAGGCTGTCGACCACGCACCGCTCCTCCTCCGGGACGCGCGGCACCGGTTCGGTGCTGATCGACAGGATGACCAGCTGGCCGTGCCGGACGTGGTTGTGCTCGACGTTGGCGCGCAGCGCCAGCGGGGTGGTCTCCTTGCCCCGGTTGAGGAAGACCGCGGTGCCGGGGACCAGGGCGGCCGGTACCCGCCCGTCGTGCAGCTGGTCGACGAACTCCCGCAGCGGGCCCTCGCGCCGCTCCCGCTCGGCGGTGACGGTCCGCCGGCCGTGCTGCCAGGTCGTCATCACGGTGAACACGGCCAGGCCGATCAGCAGCGGCAGCCACGCGCCGTGGAAGAACTTGGTGGCGTTCGCCGCGACGAACAGCAGGTCGACGGTGAGCAGCGCGGTCGCGCCGACGGCGAGCAGCCAGAGCGGCGTGTGCCAGCGGGTGCGGGCCAGGTAGAAGAACAGCAGGGTGGTGATGGTGATCGTGCCGGTGACGGCCATGCCGAAGGCGAAGGCCAGGGCGGCGGAACTGCGGAAGGCGAAGACCAGGGTGAGCACGGAGACCATCAGCAGCCAGTTGACCCACGGGACGTAGATCTGGCCGATCGTCGACTCCGAGGTGTGGGCGATCCGCAGGCGCGGCAGGTAGCCGAGCTGCGCGGCCTGGGAGGTGACCGAGTACGCGCCGGTGATCACGGCCTGGGAGGCGATCACGGTGGCGGCGGTGGCCAGGAGCACGATCGGCCAGCGGGCCCAGCCCGGTGCCAGCAGGAAGAAGGGGCTGCTGATGTTCGCCGGGTCGTCCAGGATCAGCGCGCCCTGTCCCAGGTAGCTGAGGATGCACGCGGGGAACACCAGGAACAGCCAGCCCCGGGTGATCGCGGGACGGCCGAAGTGCCCCATGTCGGCGTAGAGCGCCTCCGCCCCGGTGACCGCGAGGACGACCGCGGCGAGCGCGAAGAACGCCGTGCCGAAGTGGCCGACGAAGAAGCCCAGCGCGTACGTCGGCGACAGCGCGCGCAGGATCTGCGGGTGCTCGGTGATCCCGCGCACGCCGCACGCCCCGACCACGGTGAACCAGAGGATCATCACCGGCCCGAACACCCGCCCCACCGCCGCCGTGCCCCGGCGCTGCGCCAGGAACAGCAGGACCAGGATGCCCGCCGTCAGCGGCACCACCGCGTCCTTCAGGGAGGGCTGGACGACCTCCAGGCCCTCCACGGCGGACAGCACCGAGATCGCCGGGGTGATCATGCTGTCGCCGAAGAACAGCGCCGCGCCGAAGATCCCCAGCACGGTCAGCACGGCCGCCGCCTTCCGCCCGGCCTTCGCGCCCGAGCGCCGGATCAGGGTGATCAGCGCCATGATGCCGCCCTCGCCGTCGTTGTCGGCGCGCATCGCCAGCAGCACGTAGGTGACCAGCACGACGACCACCACCGACCAGAACACCAGCGACACCACGCCGTACACGTTGTCCGTGCTGACCGGCACCGGGTGCGGGTCGTCCGGGTCGAACACCGTCTGCAGGGTGTAGATCGGGCTGGTCCCGATGTCCCCGAACACCACCCCCAGTGCTCCGACGATCAGGGCCAGGCGGGCGGGGCCCTTCACCGCGGGATGCAGCGCGGGGGAACCGCGATCGGTCATAGCGACGGCCTTCTCTCGGTCATGCTTCGCCATACTTGATCAAGTCCTGAACGGATTCGAAGCTACGGCAGTGCGGTGCCGCCGCACCGCCTACCCCGCCGACGGGACCGATCACCTCCGGACGTCGGACGGCCGCGGAGAGCGCCCCGCCGGGCGTCGCGACGGGGCGAGGGCTGCCTGACGTGGCACTAGTGCTCTGACCGGGAACGTTCACCGGGTTGGCGCTGGCGGCCCCTCAGCCGGTTGGATGTCGCGAGACGTTGAACCCGGAGGGGCGCGATGGCAGAGCCGATCAGGGTGCGCAGGCTCACGGGCGACGAAGGACAGCAGTTACAGGGGATTGTGCGGCGTGGCAGCACCAGCTCGGTGCGTTACCGGCGGGCGATGATGCTGTCGGCCTCGGCCGACGGGAACCGGGCGCCGGTGATCGCGCGGCTGGTGCGGGCGGACGAGGATGCGGTGCGGGGTGTGGTTCACCGGTTCAACGAGATCGGGCCGGCCTGCTTGGACCTTCGCTGGGCGGGGGGCCGTCCCCGCCTGCTCAGTCCTGATGATGAGGACTTCGTTGTCCAGACGGCCACCACTCGCCCGGCCAGGCTCGGACAGCCCTTCACCCGCTGGTCGATCCGCAAACTCCTCGCCTACCTGCGCCGCGTCCACGGCCGGGTGATCCGCGTCGGCCGTGAATCCCTTGGCGGGGTCAGTGGCCGAGGGCGGCGCTGAGAGTGGGGTGGATGGTGAACCAGGCGGTGACGCCCGCGGTGTCGAGGCGGCGCTGGAAGGAGGGGCTGAGCGGTCCGACGAGTTCGACGCCGCCGGCTTGGCGGGCCTTGATGAGCAGGCCCAGGAGGTTCTCGTCGCCGAATGCGAGGGCGGCGAGGTCCACGACCAGGGGGAGGCCGGTCGCGGTGGCGCGGGCGAGGTCGTCTTCGAGGTCCTCGCACGCCCGCCCGGCGGCACTCCCGCGCAACATCAACACGTAGGCGTTGGGGAAGGGCGCGTGGATGACGAGCAGATCGTGGTCGGTACTACTGCCCGGCTCGTTCATCAGCCCAGCATGTCAGGTGTCGCGCTCGTTCGGGCAGCGGCGGGAGCGCCGGGCTCGACGCGCAGGGCGAGCAGGGCGGTGTCGTCGCTGGCCCAGCCGTGGTGGTGGGCGTGAAGGACCGCGGTGAGGTGGTCGACGGTCGCGGTGGCGTCCATGCCGTGGGTGGCGGCCAGCGCCTGGGCGAGGTCGGCTTCGCCGAAGACCGCCCCGGCGTCCTCGGGGTCGGTTCCGGGCCGGGCGCGGGCCTCGGTGGCGCCGTCGGTGTAGAGCAGGAGGAGATCGCCGGGGCCCAGGTGGAAGGACGTGTCTGTCAGGTCCAGCCGCGGCAGGATGCCCAGCAGGGTGCCCGGCACACCGACCTCCTCCACGTGTCCGGCGGCCCGGCGGATCAGCGCGGGGGGATGGCCGGCCAGGGTGACGGTGCCGGCCGCGCCGGCGGGGGTGAGGTGGAAGGCGGCGTAGAGGGCGGTCAAAAAGCGCGGGGCGCTCTGGGCGATCATGGCGGTGTTGAGCCGGGTCAGCAGTTCGCCGGGCGTGCCGGGGTCGGCGGCGTCGGCCCGGATGGTGTAGCGGGCCATGGAGCTGATCTGGGCGGCCTGGACGCCCTTGCCGCACACGTCGCCCATGATCGCGGCCCAGTTGTCGCCGTGGGTGCGGAAGAGGTCGTAGAAGTCGCCGCCCACCTCGATGTCGGTGCGGGCGCTCCTGGATGCCGACAGGTACGAGGCGGCTGCCTCCACGCCCGGGATGGTACGCAGGGCCGCGGGCAGCAGTCCGGCCTGCAGGCTGTGGGCGAGGTCCGCGGACCGCCGGTGGGCTTCCTGGGAGGCGGTGAGCAGCTGCCGCATCCGCATCTCCGCCGACACCGAGCGGGCCAGTGTCGCCAGTGTCGCCAGGTCCGCCGGGGACCAGGAGCGGGGGGAGTCGTCGATCACGCAGAAGCTGCCCAGCACCCGCCCCTCGGGGTCGAGCAGCGGGTAGCCGGCCCACGCGCCGATGTTCATCGGTCCGACCGAGGGATGGGCGGCGGTACGGGGGTCGGCGGCCGCGTCGTCGACGACGAACGGGGCCCCGCCCGCCCCGACCAGGAAGTAGCAGAAGCTCTGCGCGACCGGCGACTGCCGGTCGGCCGGCTCGTCGAGGTCCACGCCCACGCAGGACTTCCAGAACGAGCGGTCCTCATCGACCAGCGTGACGAACGCGCGAGCGGTGCCGGTGATCCGGGCCGCCAGTGAGGCGAGGTCGTCGAAGACCTCCTCCGCTCCGGTGTCCAGCAGCCCGGTCGCCTTCACCGCGGCCACCCGGGCGGGGTCCGACAGCACCGCCGGCAGACCGTCCCGACGCACGGCGCTCGCGAAGTCCGTACCCGCCATCAATCAGCCCGTCCTCGAAATCGTTGTCGACTGACAAGCGAACCACACCGCCCACACCGCTGTCAGTGAGCCGCCCCTCACCGATGAGGACCCTCGGCCGCCGTCCCGGCCCGATCACCGGCTCGCCACCGACCGCCTCGCGCCCGGGCCACCACGAGTCCAGCCGCCCCGAGCGAGACCAGCACCGAGGACCCGCTCGTCTTCGAGGAGCCTCCGGGCACCTCCAGCCGCCACACCCTCCAGCAGCCGAAGTTCGGCGAGCTGCTCATCCACGCGGGGCCGAGCGGCACCGGGCGCATCTCCGAGATGCACTGCCCCGCGCCCGGCACCGGGTACATCCTCGACTCGCTCCGCCAAGGCCGGCCCCCGATGGTGATCGCTGAGCCACTCTGGAAGGTTCGCCGGGTTGGCAGGCCACTTCTGTTCGATGCGGCGGTAAGGCGCAGGCATCGGAGGGCGGCGGCCTTGAGGTGGGGCTTGTGCAGCGGCTGTATAGCCGCATGTCACGAGTCGCCCGGTCCGGGTGCTGCCAGGAGACATGCGGTACGTCGGGATCGTCACCCAGGCCGACACCGTTGAAAGGTCGGTGCGAGGCAGTCCTGTCAGGTGTTCCTGGGCAGCATCAACGGTGCACGGAAACTTTCCCGGGGTTGGGGCCGCCAGACTCGGCGGGGTTGCCGCCGCGGACGTCGCGGCCGGGGGTCCCGGCGGCCCGGGGCGTCGAAGCCTGGAGTGCAGGAGGGAGCACCGCGGGCAGCCCGGGGTTAGCCGCCGGCCGAGTTGGCCGAGGCCGAACCGCCGGAGGCCCAGCCGGATTTGGGCTGCGGCCGATCGCGCGTGCTGCGCTCGGTGCGCAGCTTCACCACGACCCCGGCCGGGCCGAGCAGGGCCTCCAAGGCGTCGGCGAGCCGCTGCGGGTCGCCGCCGAACGGGAGCACGAGCTGCTCCTGGGCGCCTCGTAGGTCGAGTTCCAGCGCGAGCGTGGAGACGGCCGGCTTGTGGTCCCCCTGGTACGGTTCCACCACCTTGTGTGTCAGCCGCACCTCGCGCAGGGTCTTGACGGGTAGCCAGTCGTCCGGCCCGGCGGCTCGGACCAAGCGCAGGGACGCGGGCACCCTGGCCGGCGCGAACTCCACCCGCAGGATGTTCCGGGCCCGGGAAAAGGCCAGTGCCGGCCAGCCGACCAGGTACTCCAGCCCGGCGATCACCCCCACCACTACGAAGACGGTCGACGCCTGCGTCCCGGCCAGCGCCATCCAGAAGGCGATGACCAAGGTCGGCGCGCCCAGGGCGAACGGGGTGACCAGCGCCAGTCCTGCCGAGGTCAGCGCGTTCCACACTGGCCCGGTCGGGCCGGTGCGCAGGACCAGATCCGTCGAGTCGGGGCCTTGTCTCAGCAAGGGATCGGTGGCCATGCCTCCAGCGTAGGACGGGTCCGCAAGAGCGCCTCGACCCCATCCGGCCGACGGAGGCAAGGCTTCTGACGGCCCGTAGCCCTCGGCCGGCGGACGCGGCGGGCTCCCAGGACTCGAACCACGGGTCGGGCCACTGCTCGGCGGCGGCCATCAGCAGGGTAGAAGGCGGCTCCGTCCAGGCTCTCGCGGACGATGCCGGCAGGGCCGCCGCGACGTGCGGTCTCCTCGATCAGGTGCAGCAACACCCGCCGCATCGACCCCTCCTCGACGTCCGTGGGGAACCACGGCGCGCCTCCAGGAGACGGGAACGCCCTGGCCGAGGTCTCACCGGGTGCGGACCGGAACTCATCGTCCGACTCGTCGGCCACCCGCGGCAGGGCGCCGGAGCGCCGCAGGACGAAGGCCGTCCAGCCGCGCTGGCAGCGCGCGGCGTGCTCGATCAGTTCGACGATGCTCAGCTCACTGGCGGAGGAACCGGTGGAGGACCCACCCGCGCCGAACCCGGCGAACCTTCTCGGTCACGGCACTAGCATGGGGCCGCCGCGGGGAGCGGCGCCGTGGCGAGGGGCGGGGAGATGCAGCAGCTGGTCGAGTTGGCGATGCCGGACGGGCAGACGGTCTGGGCGCTGGTGGACGGCCCGTCGGGTCCGCGCGACACCGGGCTGGGCGACCAACTGGCCACCCGGCTGGAGGGGTTGCAGGAGTCGCTGCACGCCGTCGCCGCCAATGTGCGCGACGCGGTCGCGGCGGTCCGGCCCGACGAGGTGTCGGTCGAGTTCGGGCTGGAGCTGGCCGCCGGGCGCGGCGGTGTGGTGGCCGCGCTGACCGGTGTCGGCGGGAAGGCCACCTTCAAGGTCGCCCTCAAGTGGACCTCCGGCGGCCCGTCCGCCGAGCGGCCCCCGACCGAGGAGCCCGACGAGCCGGGCGGGTCCGACGAGCCGGGCGGGTCCGATGAGCCGGACGCATCCGGCGGGTCCGGCGGGCCCGGTGCGCCCGGCGATCCCGCCGCCGGGGCCTGAGCGCGGCGGGGGCCCGCGCCCGATGCGGAACTTCGATCCGCTGACCGCCCTGCAGGCGCTGCTGGAACGCTGCCGGGTCCGGGTGGACGGCCGGACCGAGGGCAGCGGGTTCTTCGTCGCGCCCGGCTTCGTGCTGTCCTGCGCCCACGTGGCCGGCGGCGCGGCGGGCGGGCGGGTCCGGGTGGAGTACGAGGGCGCGGCGCACCCGGCCACGGTGCTCGCCGCGGCGCCGGACGCCGCCGCGGCTGCCGGTCGACCGCTGTACCCGTTCCCGGACCTGGCGCTGCTGGAGCTGGCCGACCCGCCGCCCGGCCACCCGTGCGTCTGGCTGGACCCGGAGGCGCCGCCGTCCGGGACCCGGGTGACGGCGACCGGTTTCACCCGCGACCTCGGCCCGCGGACGGCCGTCCTGGCGGCGGGCGGCCGGACCGGGCAGCCGGGGCGGGCGATGCTGGAGCTGGTGGCGGGCGAGGTCAATCCGGGGCTGTCGGGCGGGCCGGTGCTCAGCCACCGTTCGGGCGGGGTGACGGCGGTGGTGAAGGCCACCCGGCAGGAGGACAGCGCGATGGGCGGCTACGGGGTGCCGGTGTCGGCGCTGCGGCTGCTCGACCCGGCGGCGTACCGGCGGGTGCTGTCCGCGCACGACCGCTTCCACGCCGTGGACGCCCGCTGGCGCTCGCTCGCCGACGCCCCGCCGCCCACCGGGTACGCGGACGGACCCGCCGCCGCCCGGACCGCCGAACGCGCCGCCGACCGGGCGTTCCTGGCACTGCTCGCCGAACTGCCCCCCGACTCCGCCGCCGACCTGCGCGCCGCGTTCCTGCGCGCCGCCCCGCCGGGCACCTTCGAGCCGGACCTGCCGCTGCTCGACCGCCGCGACGTCTACCAGGAGCTGGCCGCCCGGGTCACCCTCGGCGGCGACCACCTGACGCCCGAACTCGCCTACTGCGCCGACCTGGTGCGCGCCCTGCCCGGGGACGCGCCGCTCACCCGGGCGCTGCGCGACCGGGTGCTGATCCGGGCCGGGGAGACCGGCCGGGGCGAGGCCGCCCGGCAGCGGATCGACGGCAGCCCGGCGTACGCCCCGCCATCCGCCCCGCCGCACCACCCGCCCCGTCCGGCCGCGCCGGTGCGCCCCTCGGTGATCGGCCGGGTCCGGCACTCACTGCGCGACCGCAGCCGCTACCACGTGCGGGTGTGGCAGTTCCGCGGCGCGGAGGAGATCGTCCCGGCCGGTCCCGAGTCCGCCGAGCTGACGCTCCCCCAGGCGCTGCGCCTGCTGGCCGAGTCGCTGCCGCCGCAGATCGAGACGGTGGAGGCGCTGGAGGCCCTGGACGGGGCGGCCGGGCGGCCGGCGCTGGTGGAGCTGATCCTGCCGCACGAGGCCCTGGACGAGGACTACGCGGGCTGGCGGCTCTGGCCGGAGCTGGAGTGGTGGACGCTGGGCCGCAAGCACCGGCTGGTGGTCCGCCCGCTGGAGCGCCACCAGGAGCCGAGGCTGCACCACCCCTGGCTGATGCGCTGGGAGCACCTGGCGGAGCAGTCGCTCGACCGGGCGCTGGTCTGCGTGTGCGGGCGCGGCCGGCAGCAGCGTCCGCAGGCGCTGGACGCCGCGTTCAACACCGCTCCGGAACTGGCCGCGCTGGTCCTGGCCGGGGCGCCGCGCGGCGGTGCGCTGGCGCAGGCGTTCCGGGTGGCGGTGGCCTCCGGCGTGCCGGTGATGCTGTGGGAGCGCGGCACCGACCCGCGCCCGCTCGACCAGGGCGCCTGCGCCACCGGCTGCACCGCCCCCGGCCGGGGCGACTGTCCGGACGGCCGCTTCCTGCGCGCGGCCCGCACGGCGCTGGCCGACACCCACCGGGACGCCGCCCCCGACCGGATCCGCGACCTGCGCAACGAGGCCGAGCTGCACGAGGCGGAACGGCACCCGGGCCCGGACGCCCCCGACGCCCCGCTCGGCGACCGGGTGGTGCTGCTCTGGGACGACCCGGCCCGCCAACTGCCCCGCACCCGGCTCGCCCCGGCCGCCACCTCCCCGGTGACCGCGCCCACCGCCCCCGCCGCCTCCACCGCACCCGACCCCGCCCCCAGCACTTCCACCGCCCCCGCCACGGAAGGACTCCCGCGATGACCCTCTGGCGCATCTACCAGGGCGTGGACCGACCCCACGACCGGATCGCCGACCTGCCGCCCCCGCCGCCCTGGCGGGAGTTCGACGGCGGCCGGGACGGCACCCTGGCCGCCGTGGACCGCGACGCGGTCGGCGGTGGCCGCCGCCGCCTGCCGCACCGGGCCGCGTACCGGGCCGACGAGCGCACCGTCGACGCCGTCAACACCGCGCTCTACCTGCGCCGTCCGCTGCTGGTCAGCGGCGACCCGGGGGTCGGCAAGTCGACCCTGGCCGACGCGGTGGCCCGCGAACTGCGACTGGGCCCGGTGCTGCGCTGGTCCGTCAACAGCCGCACCACGCTCCGCGACGGCCTGTACCGGTACGACTCGCTGGGTCGCCTGGAGGACGCCGGCCTGGCCCGCCACCAGTCCGACGCCCCGGCCGGGGCGTCCGCCGCCACCGACCTCGGGCGGTACGTCAGCCTCGGTCCGCTCGGCACCGCGCTCGCCCCGTACGCGCTGCCCCGGGTGCTGCTGGTCGACGAGATCGACAAGGGCGACCTGGACCTGCCCAACGACCTGCTGGACGTGTTCGAGGAGGGCGGCTTCGAGATCCCGGAGCTGACCCGGGCCGCCGACCAGCAGCCGACCGTCGCGGTGCGCCCGCACGACGGCGGGCCGGCGGTGCGGGTGACCCGCGGGGCGGTGCAGTGCCGGGCGTTCCCGTTCGTGATCCTGACCAGCAACGGCGAACGGGAGTTCCCGCCCGCGTTCCTGCGCCGCTGCATCCGGCTGCACCTGCCGTCGGCGCACCAGGACGGCGCGCGGCTGCGCGCGATCGTCGAGGCCCACCTGCCGGGCGCGGGCGCGGCGGCCGAGGCCGCCGTCGGGGCGTTCCTGGCCCGGGCCGCGACCGGGGAGCTGGCCACCGACCAACTCCTGAACGCGGTCTACCTGTTGGCGCCGTCCGCCGGTGCGGCCGGGCCGGACCGGGACCGCCTGCTCGACCTGGTCATGCAGCACCTCAACGACGCCCCGCCCGGCCGGCCGTGAGCGGCGCCCCCGGCCCGGGGCGGGACGCCGTCCGCCGCCTGGCCGCCCTGCTCGCCGACCTCACCGGCCCGGACGGTCCCGCCCCGACCGGGCGCGAACTCGCCGACCTGCTGTGGCTGCACGCCCGCCTCGGCGGCGGCCCGTCCCCCGCGCCGGGGGAGGTCGACGCCGTCTCGGTCAAGCTCCAGCAGCCCGGCGTCCACCGCCCCGCCCCCACCGACCGGACCGACCCCCGCCCCGCGCGGCGCGATCCGCCCCCTGCCCCGCGCCGCCCGCTCCACCTGCCCGGCCCGGTGCCCGCCGTGGGCACCCCGCCGCTGCCCGCCTCGCCGGTCCGGGTCGGCACCGGCCGCGCCCTCCCCCGCCGCCGCGAACTCGCCCGCGCACTGCGCCCGTTGAAGCGCGGCGTGCCGTCCGCCGACCGCACCGCGCTGGACGAGGACGCCACCGCCGAGCGCCTCGCCCGCGACCCGCGCTGGTGGCCGGTGCTGGTGCCCGGCGTCGAGCGCTGGCTCGGCGTCCGGCTGATCGTCGACGCGCACGGCGACAGCGCGGTGCTGTGGGAGCCGCTGGCCCGCGAACTCGCCACCCTGCTGGCCGGTTCCGGCATCTTCCGGGACGTCCGGCTGCACCACCTGACCGGCCCCGACGCCCCCGGGGACGACACCGCCGCCCGGCCGCCCGGCTGCACCGCCACCTTCGTCCTCACCGACGGCGTCCACCCCGACTGGGCCGGGCCGCGCCTGCGTGCCGCCCTGCGCCGCTGGGCCCAGGCCGGGCCGACCGCCGTCCTGCACACCCTGCCCGAACACCTGTGGGCGCAGACGGCGTTGGCCCCCGAGCCCGGCCGCTTCCGCACCGCAGCCCCCGCCGACCCGCACCCCCGGTTCACCCCGTACGCCCTCGTCCCGCCCCCGCAGCCGCCCGGCACCCTCGCCGTGCCGGTCCTCGGCCTCTCCCCCGAGTGGCTCGCCCCGTGGGCCCGCGCCACCGCCGGGCCGCACGCCTACGACGCGCCCGCCGTCCTGCTCGCCCCCGGTCCCCCGTCCCGGCCGCCGGCCGAACCCCCGGCCGACGACCGCCCCGCCCTGCCCGCCGGCGGCTTCGACTCCTTCCTGGCCCAGGCCCAGCCCCGGGTGTTCCGGCTCGCCGCCCTGCTGTCCGCCGTACCGCTCAACTTCGGCGTGATGCGGCTGGTGCAGTCCGCGCTGCTGCCCGACAGCCCGCCCGCCGACCTCGCCGAGATCGTCTTCAGCGGCCTGCTGCGCGCCGTCCCCGACGACCCGTCCACCGAATCCCTGGGCCGCGCCTACGAGTTCGCCCCCGGCGTCCGGGAGCGCCTGCTCGCCACCCTGCGCCGCGACGAGGCCCAGCAGGTGGTGGACACCGTCTCCGAGCACCTGGCCGCCCACGCCGCCGTGCTGGGCGCCCGCTTCACCGCGCTCTTCCCGGACCCGGACGGCCCGCTCACCCTCCCCGCCGGCGCCCGCCCCTGGGCCCACACCGGCGCCCCCGTGCCCGCCCCCGCCCCGGGCCGCCGCTTCTTCCTCCCCGTCATCGGGGTCGCCGTCCCCGGCGAGGGCGAACCCGAGGCGGCCGGCCTGTTCAGGGCGACCGCCCGGGTCGCCACCGGATTCGGCCGGCTCGGCTACCAGCAGGCCGGGCCGACCGGCGACGGCAGCGCCGTGGACCTGCTGCGCGCCTGGGCGCGGCAGGTCCGCCTCGGCCCCGGGGACCTGGTGGCGGTCTACCTGGCCGGCCACTCGATGGCCGCCTTCGGCCAGCAGGTCGAACTCCTGCTCCCGGACGGCCTGTCCGCCGCCCGCCCCCGCCGGATCCGCCGCGTCGGGCTGGAGGAGTTCCGCCGCGCCTTCGGCCGCCTCGGCCGCCTGCTCCTGATCGTCGACCAGCACCCGCTGCGCGCCGAGCCCGCCACCCCGCCGCCGGGGAGCCCGGCCCTCACCCTGCTGGTCCGCAACTCCCCCGCCCCGGCCTTCTCCGAGAGCATGTCGGGCCTGCTCACCGCCTTCGCCGTCGGCGTCTTCCAGTCGCCCGAGGTCGGGGTCCACCTGCGGGAACGCCTGCACATCGGCACCCTCGCCACGGCGGACACCACGGACGACCTGCTGCCGTTCTTCACCCCCGAGGCCAGGCCCGCCGAAGCGCGGGAGCCCGGACCCGCCCACCTGCTCGACTCGTTGGTGTCCTGGCTCACCGGTGGCATCCACGACACCGCCCCGCGGGAGTTCTCCAGCACCACGCGGCTGCCGCTGGCCACGGTCCTGCGCTGCCTCGGCCCGCTGACCGACCGCGTCCGGCAGGTCCGCGTGCCCGGCGAGAGCCTGGACCCCGCCCGGCGGTGGGAGGAGCTCGGCGAGCGGCTGGGGCTCGAACGACCCGACCGGGAGGCCGTCCTGGAGCACCTGGCCCGGCACCGCGCGGACCTGCTGCTGGTCCTCACCGCCCGCCGACCGGACGGCGAGACCCCGCTCCGGCCCGACGAGTTCCTGTCCGCCCTGACCGGCGTCGAGGCCCGCGTCCTGCTGGTCGACCCCTTCGCCACGCCGACACCGGGCGCGGTGCGACTCCGCCCCGGCCGGAACGAGTCGCTGATCTGCGACGCCGTCGACGGCGGTCACCGCCTCGAATCCGTCGACCGGGCCCGGGCCGCCGACGCCTACCGGCTCGCCCTGGACCTCGCCCTGACCGCCGGGAGCCACTGGTGGGCGGCCGTGGCCACCGCCGCACTGGACCGGCTCGGCGCCCCGCACTCCACCCCGCACCCGACCCAACTCGACCGCATCCAGAGCGCGTTCACCACCGTCCCGGGTGCCGCCGACGCGCTGCTCGACCTCACGGACCTGATCCGCTCGACCCCGGCCGACCTGGTGGAGCAGGTCTACGCGCTCCTGCGGGCCCTGATCGGCCACCGCCGGGACCCGGCCACCGGCATCCACCCGATCGTCGACCCGGCCGTCCTGGACGGCCTCGACCGCCGGGACCGCGCGGTCGTCCGCGACTGGATCGACAACGAGCTGGTCGAGGCCGCCGCCCCGCACCGGGCCCGGCTGCTCGAACTCGCCGCGATCCTCGACACCCCGGTGATCTCCTCCGACCCGACCCTCCCGGACGGCCCGCTGGGCCCGTGGGTGACCCGTCTCGTCCCGCACGCCGAACCCGACGGAACCCTCCGGCTGCTGCCGCGCCCCGCCCCCGCCCCCCGGCCGTCCTCCGCCGACTTCGGCCACCTCGTGCGCCGCACCTGGCGCTGCCCGACCGAGGGGTGCGCCCGCTACGCCCCCGGCCCGACCCCGCCGCCGCTGCCCAGCGTCGAAGGACTGGACGCCGTCTGCACCGAACACCGCACCCCCCTGCTCCCGGCCGCCCCCCGCCCGGCCGTCGCCCACCTCAAAGCCGTCACCGACCAGTTCTGCTCCGGCCAGTTCACCGTCGAGGAGGGGTCTTCGTTCCCGCTCTCCCTCTCGGTCGACAGCACCCCCCTGCTGGTCTCCTTCCAGGACGGCACCGTCACCGTCCGGGCCACCGACATCGGCGCCCGCTACCGCCTCCCCGGCCCCGGCGCCCCGGACTGGCAGGACCTGATCCCGGACGAACCGCTCCCCTTCCCGCCCGGCACCCGCATCGCCCCGGCCCCGGACGTCACCCTGGTCCGCACCGGCACCCCCCTCCCCGGCGAACCGGCCCCGCCCACCGGGCCCTGACCGGATACAACAGCGCTTGTACAAGCGCTGTTACAGTGGCCGCGTGACCGGAACCCCCACCCCCGCCGGCCCCGCCGACCCAGCCGACCCAGCCGACCCAGCCGGCCCCGCCGGCCCCGCCGACCCCACCGAGCTGAGCCTCTGGCGCCCGCTCCGCCTGCTCCAGGCGTCGATGGACGAGGAGATCGGCCGGGTCTACGCCGAGACGCCCGTCGAGGGGCTCCGGCCGAGTTTCGTGCTGGAGCTGCTCCGGCTGCACGCGCGCGGGCCGATGACCATCACCGAGCTGGCCGAGTCGGTGCGGCACACGCACTCGGCGCTCAGCCAGAAGGTGGCCGCGATGCGGCGGGCGGGCTGGGTGGAGACCGTGCCCGGGGCGGACGCCCGGAGCAAGAAGGTCACGCTGACCGCGAAGGCGCGGGAGGTGGTCGGCCGGCTGGCCGCCGAGTGGGAGGCCACCGAGGCCGCGCTCGCCGAGCTGGAGGCCGAACTCCCGTACCCGCTCAGCCGGGTGGTTGAGGACATCGAGCGGGCGCTGGCCCGCCGCAGCTTCCACGAGCGGATCCTCGGACGGCTGGCCGGTGACCCGCGGTGGCGGTGACCGGCCGCCGGCTGCTGCTCGACGTCGCCCCGCTGCGCGAGTCGCCCGCGTTCCGGCGGCTGTGGCTCGGCGGGACGGTCTCCGGCCTCGGCGGCCAGATGGCGCTGGTGGCCGTCGCGTTCCAGGTCTGGGAGCACACCCGCAGCACGGTGTGGACCGGCGCCGTGGGCCTGGCCCAGGCGGTGCCGCTGCTGGCGCTCGGGCTGTTCGCCGGCGCGCTGGTCGACCGTTCGGACCGGCGGACGCTGTACCTGCTGGCCACCGCCGGGCAGGCCGGGTGCGCGCTGCTGCTCGCGGCCCAGGCGCCGCTGGGGTACCTCCCGCCCGCCGGGGTGGTCGCGCTGGTGGCCGGGCAGTCCGTCTTCGTCGCGGTCGCGGGCCCGGCCGCCCGGACCTTCCCGCCCCGGCTGCTCCCGCCCGGGCAGCTGGCGGCGGGCCTGGCCCTGAACCGGGTCGCGTTCCAGGGCGCGATGCTGCTCGGCCCGGCACTGGGCGGGCTGCTGGTGGCGTGGGCGGGCGTCGGCGGCTGCTACCTGGCCGACGCGCTCAGCTTCGCGGCCGCCCTGTACGCGGCTCTCCGCCTGCCCCGGATGCGCCCGGACGCCGCTCCCGGCGCCGACCCCGCCGCTGCCGCCACCGCCCGCCCCGCCGACACCGCCGACACCGCCCGGACGGGCCGCGCGGGGCTGCGCGACGTGCGGGACGGCCTGGCGTTCCTGGCCCGGACGCCGGTCGTCCGCGCCGCGCTGCTCACCGACCTGGCCGCCACCGTGCTGTCCATGCCGATCAGCCTGTTCCCGCTGGTCAACGCGGAGCGGTTCGACGGCGGTCCGCGCACCCTGGGGCTGTTCCTGACCGCGATCGCGGCGGGCGGCGTCGCCGCCTCCGTCCTGTCGGGGGCGTTCACCCGGCGGCCGCACCAGGCGCCGGTGATGCTGGCCGCCGCCGCGGCCTGGGGCGTCGCACTGGCCCTGTTCGGCCTGGTGTCGAGCCCGTGGCCGGGGCTGGGGCTGCTCGTGCTGGCCGGGGCGGCGGACACCGTGTCCGTGGTCGCCCGCGGGACCGTCGTCCAACTGCACACCCCGGACGCGCTGCTGGGACGGGTCGGCGCGGCCGAGCAGATCGTCGGACAGGCCGGACCGGACCTGGGCAACCTGCGCGGCGGCCTGGTCGCCTCCGCCACCTCGGGCACCACCGCCCTGATCAGCGGCGGCCTGCTCTGCCTCGCCGCCGTCGCCCTGATCGGAACCGCCACCCCCGGACTGCGCCGCCCGCCCGCCCCCGGGGAAATCCGTTGTACACCGTAGAAGGACTCCTCTACGGTGTACAACGCGCGGTCGACCGGCCGTGCCCGCCGTCCCCGGGAGCCCCCTTGTCACAGCCGTCCGTCCCCCCGCCCGCCGCTCCGCACCCGCGGCGGTGGGTCATCCTGGCGGTGGTCTGCCTGGCCACGCTGGTGGTGCTGCTCGACAACACCGTGCTCAACGTGGCCATCCCCTCCCTGACGGAGGACCTGGGCGCGGGCACGGCCGACATCCAGTGGATGATCAACGCCTACGCACTGGTCCAGTCCGGCCTGCTGCTGACGGCCGGCAGCCTGTCCGACCGGTACGGGCGCAAGCGGGCGCTGCTGGTGGGTCTCGCGCTGTTCGGCCTGGGGTCGACGGCGGCGGCCCTGGCCCAGTCCTCCGGGCAGTTGATCGCCGCCCGGGCCGGCATGGGCATCGGCGGCGCGCTGCTGATGACCACCACGCTGGCGGTGGTGATGCAGGTGTTCCACGGCCCCGAGGTGCCGAAGGCGATCGGCATCTGGGGGGCGGTCAGCTCGCTGGGCTTCGCCGGCGGCCCGCTGCTCGGCGGCGTGCTGCTGGCGCACTTCTGGTGGGGCTCGATCTTCCTGGTCAACATCCCGGTGGCGCTGCTCGGCCTGGTCGCGGTGGCCCGCCTGCTCCCGGAGAGCCGGGACCCGTCGGGCCGCCGGCCGGACGTGCCGGGTGCGGTGCTCTCCACCGTCGGCATGGTCGGCCTGGTGTACGCGATCATCTCCGGGCCGGTGCACGGCTGGGGCTCCGGCCCGGTGCTGTTCGCGGCGGCGGTCGGCCTGGCCGCGCTGGCGGGCTTCGTGGCCTGGGAGGTCCGCACCCCCACCCCGATGCTGGACATGGCCTTCTTCCGGGACAGGCGCTTCAACGGCGCGGTGGCGGGCGGCATCCTGGTCGCCTTCGGGATGGCCGGCTCACTGTTCCTGCTCACCCAGTACCTGCAACTGGTGCTCGGCTACCGGCCGTTGGAGGCGGGCCTGCGGATGTCGCCGCTGGCCCTGGTGATCGTGCTGCTCAACCTGTCGGGCGTGGGCGCCCGGCTGCTGCCGAAGGTCGGTTTCGCGGGGGCCGTCGCCCTCGGCATGGGGCTGCTGGCCGGCGGCCTGGCCCTGCTCGCCGCGATGGGCTCGGGCCACGGGTACCCGGGGCTGCTGGCCGGGCTGCTGCTGATGGGCTGCGGCATCGCGGTCGCCGGCCCGGCGATGGCGGCGGCCGTGATGGGCGCCATCCCGCCGGAGCGGGCCGGGGCCGGTGCGGGCGTGCAGGGCACGGTGACCGAGTTCGGCGGCGGTCTGGGCGTGGCGGTGCTCGGCGCGGTGCTCGGCTCGCGCTTCGCGGCGGGCCTGCCGGAGAGCGTCCCGGCCGCGGCGGCGAAGTCGCTGCCGGAGGCCCTGGCCGCCGCCCCGGGCGAGGCCGCGCGCGGCGCGGTGCGGAGTTCCTTCGCCCACGGGCTGACGTCCAGCCAGCTGATCGGCGCGGCGGCCGTGCTGCTCGGCGGCCTGCTCTCCGCCGCCCTGCTGTACCGCGCCGACCGCCCGGCCCCGGCCGCCCCCGCGGCCCGGCCGGAGCCGGAGCCGGAGCCCGTCCCCGCCCCGCGCTGACGCCCCACCTCGGACCGGCCCCCGCCGGGCCCGTGCTCGCCGCACGGGCCCGGAGCCGTACCGTGGTGGCACCCCGTCGAAGCGAAGGAGCAGCGTGGCCACCAAGCGAGCCTCGCAGGTCAAGAAGAGCGTGTGGCTCACCCCGGGGCCGGTGCGCGGCCGTCGTTCCCCACGCGCGGGCGAGGGCGGTCCGGGCAGCCTGGACCGCGAGGTGATCGTCGCCGCGGCGGTCCGGCTGCTGGACGCGCAGGGCGAGGCGAGGTTCTCGATGCGCGCCCTGGCCGCCCGGCTCGACGTCACGCCGATGTCCCTGTACTGGTACGTCGCCGACAAGGACGACCTGCTGGAGCTCGCCCTGGACGTGGTGGCCGGCGAGATGGTGCTGCCCGGGGCGGGGGACGGCACCGACTGGCAGTCCGGCCTGCGCGCCCTCGCCGTGACGTGGCGCGCCGCGATGCTGGCGCACCCCTGGGCGGTCCGGATCTACGCCGACTACCTGAACATCGGGCCGAACTCGGTCCGCTTCTCCGCCCGCGCCCTGGAGATCGCCCGCGCCTCCCCGCTCTCCGGGACCGACGCGATGGCCGCCCTCTCCGCGATCTTCCAGTACACCTACGGCTTCACCTCGACCGAGGTGAACTGGGCCGAGAAGGCCGCCGAGGCCGGCAGCACCACCGAGGAGCTGGTCGAGGAGATCACCGAGGCCGTCCGCGACCTCCCGGGCCTCGCCGACTCCGGCGTCCTCCCCGACCGCCCCCGCGAGCCCGAACACCTGCTCCGCGAGCGCGAGTTCCACCGCGCCCTGGACTGGCTGCTCGCCGGCATGCAGGCCGACCTCGGCTGACCGGTCCCCGGCCCCACGCACCCGGCCCCGCCGTCCCCCCGCCCCGTCCCCCGGACCCCGGCCCCCGACCCCACCGGACGGGCGCGGCTACTCCTCGAAGGTCCGTTGGCTGCGCACCAGTTCCCGGGCCTGGACGGCGGTCATCGGGCGGCCGAAGAGGTAGCCCTGGCCGAGCGGGCAGCCCATCGCGGCGAGCAGGTCGCGCTGGGCGGTGGTCTCGATCCCCTCGGCGATGACCGTCACGCCCAGGGTGTCGGCGATCCGGGCGATGCCCTCGACCAGGGCGTGCTGCTGCGGGGAGGCGCCGAGCCCGTCGATGAAGGTCTTGTCGATCTTCAGCATGGAGATCGGGAACTCCCGCAGGTAGGAGAGCGAGGAGTAGCCGGTGCCGAAGTCGTCGATCGCGATGCCGACGCCCAGGGCGGTCAGCTCCTCCATGTCGGCGAGGACCCGGTTGTCGCGCCGCATCAGCACGGACTCGGTGAGTTCCAGGACCAGCGCCGTCGGTTCGATCCGCGAGGTGTCGAGCGCCTCGCGGACGGTGTCGAGGAAGCCCGCGTCGCGGAACTGGCGGGCGGAGACGTTGACGTTCACCCGCAGCCGGGGCCGTCCGGGGGCGCCGCCCTCGTCCGCCCACTTGCCGACCTCGTGGGCGGCCTGTTCGAGGACCCAGGCGCCGAGCTGGACGATCTGGCCGCTCTCCTCCGCGACCGAGATGAAGTCGTCGGGCAGGATCATGCCGTGCCGGTCGTGCGGCCAGCGGATCAGCGCCTCGAAGCCGGTCAGCACGCCCTCCTGGAGGGCGACGATCGGCTGGTAGTGCAGCCGGAACGCGGACTCGGTGAGCGCGTCGTCGAGGTTCTCGTAGAGCTCGTGCCGCCGCAGCAGCCGGGTCTGGAGCGCGGAGCGGTAGTGCCGGCGCTGCCGACGTCCGGCGTCCTTGGCGGCGTACAGCGCGAGGTCGGCGTGGGCGAGCAGTTCGGTGGTGTCGGAGCTGTCCTCGGTGGTGGCCACCCCGATGCTGGCCGAGACCCGGGCGGCGCCGGCGCCGAGCACGAACGGTTCGGCGAAGAGCGCGAGCAGGCCGTCGGCGACGGCGTCGACGTCGGCGGGGGTGCGGGCGTCCTCGACCAGGACGGCGAACTCGTCGCCGCCGAGCCGGGCCGCGGTGTCGGAGCTGCGCAGGGCGCCGGAGACCCGGCGGGCCACCGAGAGCAGCAGTTCGTCGCCGACGGCGTGGCCCTGGGTGTCGTTGACGGCCTTGAAGTCGTCGAGGTCGATGAAGAGCACGCCGGTGACCAGGCCGCTGCGGGCGGTCCGCTCCAGGGCGTGCGCGGCGCGGTCCTGGAACAGGACGCGGTTGGCCAGGCCGGTCAGCGGGTCGTGGAAGGCCAGGTGGGTGAGTTCGCGCTCCATCGCGCGCTGCTCGGTGACGTCGCGCAGGGTGAGCACCAGTCCTTCGACGGTCGGGTCGGCGCGCAGGTCGTTGAACCGGACCTCGACCTCGATCGGGGTGCGGTCGGGCCGCACCAGCCGCCAGTGCTCGCGGGGCTGGTCCTGGCCGTCGCCGGGGACGGGGAAGCCGCGGGTGCGGATCCGCTCCAGGGTCCGGACGACGCCCCGGACGTCGCCGGGCGGGACCAGGTCGGTCAGCGGGGTGCCGTCCAGCCGGGCGTGGCCCAGCACCCGGGCCGCGGAGGTGGAGGCGTAGCGGACGGTGTCGTCGTCGTCGAGGATCAGGATGACGTCGCTGGCGCTCTGCACCAGGGTGCGGAAGTACAGCTCGCTGTTGCGGTGGTTGATCTCCTGGCTGAGCAGCACCCGTTCGACGGCGAGCGCGGCCTGGGCCGCGAGGATCTCCAGCGGGCCGCGCAGGTCGGCCAGTTCCTGTTCGGTGCCGGCCGCGACCAGCACGCCGAGCAGCGGGTCGCCGGAGGGCCGTTCGGCGAGGGTGAGCGGGCAGAGCAGCACGTGGGGCAGGCCGTGCGGGAAGGCCGCCGAGGTGCCGCGCAGGTCGTCGGCGGGCAGCAGCAGCGTGGTGTCCGGCGAGGCGAGGGCGAGCAGCGCGCCGACCTGTTCGGTGGGCGGGGCGGTCGGGGCGCCGGCCGGCCGGGAGTGCGGGGTCCGGGCGACGGCGAGCCGGACGGGGTGGCCGGGGCGGGCGGGCATCAGGGCCGAGGCGGCGCTCTCGACGCCGGTGGCGATCTCGTCGACGGTGACCGCGGCGGTCAGCCGCGAGCCGGCCTCGCGCAGGGTGCGCTCGCGCACCGCGGCCTGCCGGTAGGCGGCGACCACGACGGCGAGCCGGGCCAGCACCAGCAGGTACAGGACGGCCGAGAAGGCGCCGATCACGCCGGTGTTGGCGGTGTTCCCGGCCACCCACTCGGCCAGCAGGATGGCGGGGGCGATGAGCGCCGCGGCGGTGAGCAGCAGCAGCCGTCCGGTGCCCAGGCCGGGTTGCTGGGTGGGCAGCGGGTGGGTGAGTTCGACCATCGAGGGGTGGAGGGCGGCCGCGCCCCAGGCGGCGTAGAGGACGGCCCAGCCGAGGTCGACGGGGGTGCCGATGTGCCAGTTCCCGTGCAGCTGGATCAGTCCGTAGGCGGTGTCGGAGAGCAGGATGCCGACGGTGCCGACGGTGAGCAGTTGCAGCGAGCGGCTGGCGCCGCCGGTAGGGGTGAGCAGCCGCAGCAGCAGGGCGAGGACGACGATGTCGCCGAGCGGGTAGGCGATCGAGACGGCCTTGGAGAACCAGTCGAGGTCGGGGTTGCGGGTGTAGGGCAGGATCAGGTAGATCCAGCCGAGCAGCGCCAGGCTCATGGTGAGGATCAGGGCGTCGAGCAGCCCGGCCCAGTCCTGTCTGGACTTGCGGCGGCGGATGAAGAGCAGGGCGCCGGCCGCGTACAGCACGAACTCGGCGAGGTAGAAGACGTCCGCGACGGACGGGAACGGGTTGTCGAGGTGCAGGAACTGGGTCTGGACGACCTGGGTGACCTCGCCGGCGGTGAAGCTGACGTTGGCGAGGGCCAGCAGGTACCAGGGCGTGGCGTGCGCGGGCCGGTTCAGCCGGACGCCGGTGACGACGGCGGCGGCGCCGCTCATGCCGATCCCGGTCCACCAGATGATCCGCTGGTCGGGGTTGGCGTAGTAGATGCCGGTCAGCAGTGCCATCCACGCCAGGAAGCAGGCCATCAGGAGCCGGCGACGGGCTGTCATGGCGCTACCTCCTGCCGGTAGGGTCCCGGATCGACGGCTTGCGAACACCTTCGTCCACCATGGGCGCATATAGTCGAATAGCACAATTTCGTATCTGTTTCTGTTGCCCGCGCGAGCGAGGTCAGTCCTGTGGTGGAACGAGCAGGCGGTACGGCGGACGGTCCTCCCCCGCCGGATGGGACCAGCTGGTCGGTGATCCGCGACGCCTCCGGGCGGCACGCTATCCGACCGGCCGCGGCGGCCCGGACGGACGGGTGGGAGCCGGTCTTCGGGCCGGCCGGGCGCCCGGACTGCCGGGCGTTCGTCGACCGGAACTGGCGGCCGTCGGAGCTGGGCCTGGCGGCCCGGTCCGGGGACGGCCCGCGGCCCGGTCCGGGCGGGCCGGTCCCGGCGTACGAGGCGTTCCGGGCCCGCGCGGCGCGGGACCCGGAGGCGCTCGCCGTGCTGGGCGAGGGCGGCACGCTGTCCTACCGGGAGCTGGCGCTGCGCGCCGCCCGGCTGGCCGGGGCGCTGCGGGCGGCCGGGGTCCGGCCGGGCGACCCCGTGCCGGTCCGGCTGCCCCGGGACGTGGACCTGGTGGTCGCCTGGCTGGCCGTGCTCGGCGCGGGCGGCGGCCTGCTGCCGGTGGACCCGTCCTGGCCCGCCGAGCGGCAGGACCGGGTGGTGGCGCGGTGCGGGGCGGCCGTGGCCGTGGCGGCGGGCGCCCCGGGCTGGCCGGGGGTGCGGGTGCTCGGGCCGGACGCGGCGGGTCCCGTCGAGGAGCCGCCCCCGCTCGGTCCGGGCGACCTGGCGTACCTGATCCACACCTCCGGCTCCAGCGGCGTCCCCAAGTGCGTGGCCGTGGCGCACGGGCCGCTGGCGTTCACCCTGGACCGGGTCGGCCGGGCGTACGGGCTGGCGCCGGGCGACCGGGTGCTGCAGCTGGGCGCGCTGGGTTTCGACACCGCGCTGGAGCAGGTCCTCGCGCCGCTGACCCGGGGCGCCGCGGTGGTGCTCGGCGGGGTCGACGCGTGGGCGCCGACCGAGCTGCTGGAGCGGATCGGGGAGCTGCGCCTGACGGTGGCCGACCTCACCCCCGCGTACTGGCACCACCTGGTGGCGCAGCTGGAGCCGGGCGAGCTGGGCCGGACGGGGCTGCGGCTGGTCCTGGTCGGCGGGGACGTGGTGCACGTGGACGACTGCCGGGCCTTCCTGGCCCGGCTGCCGGGGGTGCGGCTGCTCAACGCCTACGGGGTGAGCGAGGCGGCGATCACCTCCACCCTCTGCGAGGTGACGGCCGAGGTGCTCGGGGACGCCGCCGCGACGGCGCCGGCGCCGATCGGCCGGCCGCTGCCCGGGGTGCGGGTGCACCTGCTGGACGGGCGGCTCGCACCCGTGGCGCCGGGCGGGAAGGGCGAGATCCACCTGGCCGGTCCGGGCCTGGCGCTGGGCTACTGGCGGGACGCCGCCGCGACCGCCGAGGCGTTCGTGCCGGACCCGTCCGCCGGGGAGCCGGGGGCGCTGGTGTACCGGACGGGCGACACCGGGCGGCTGCGGCCGGACGGTGTCCTGGAGATCCTCGGGCGGGTCGACGAGCAGGTGAAGGTCGGCGGCTTCCGGGTCGACCCGGGCGAGGTGGAGGCGGTGCTGGCCGCCCACCCGGAGGTCCGGCTGGCGAAGGTGCTGGCCGACCGGACCGCCCCCGACGGCAGCGCCGCCCTCACCGCGTACTACACGACGGCGGACCCGGAGACGGCCCGCGCGCCGGAGCGGGTCGCGCCGATCCGCGCCCACCTGGCGCGCTACCTGCCCGCGTTCATGGTCCCGGCCGCGTTCGTGCCGCTGGCGGCGATGCCGCTCACCGCGGCCGGGAAGATCGACCGCCGGGCGCTGCCGGCCCCGCCCGCGTCGGCGGTGCACGCCGCCGCGCCGCCGCCGGGGCCGGGCGACGGCGTTCCCGCGGACGCGACCGAGCTGACCATCGGCCGGCTCTGGGCCGAACTGCTCGGCGTGGACCACGTCGAGCCGCTGGACGACTTCTTCGCCCTGGGCGGGACGTCGCTGCTGGCCATGGAGATGCTGGCCCGGGTCCGGCTGCTGGCCGACCTCGACGTCACCCTGGTGCGCGGCCTGACCCGGTCCCTGCTCGGCGAGCCGACGCTGCGGGCGTTCGCCGCCGCGGTCCGGGCCGCCCGCGCGGGGGGCCCGGCCGGCGCCGGGCCGGGGGCGGGCGGCATCGACTGGAACGCGGAGGCCGAGGTGCGCTGCCCGGTGCGCGGCGGCGGCGGGCCCGCGCCGGACCGGGTACGGCCCGCCGAGATCCTGCTCACCGGCGCGACCGGCTTCTGCGGCGCCCACCTGCTGGAGACGCTGCTCGCCACCACCGGGGCGCGGATCCACTGCCTGGTCCGGGCGCCGGACCGGGCGGCGGCGGCCGAGCGCCTGCACGACGCCCAGCGGCGCTTCCTGGGGCGGCAGTTGACGGACCCGCGGATCGTCCCGCTGACCGGGGACCTCACCGAGCCCCTGCTGGGCCTGCCGCAGCACCGCTTCGACTGGCTGGCCGAGCACCTCGACGCGATCCACCACCTGGGCGCCCGGGTCAACTTCCTCTACCCGTACCACCAGCTGCGGCGCGCCAACGTGGACGGCACCCGGGAGGTCGTCCGGCTGGCCGGGCACCGCCGGGGCGTGCCCGTCCACTACGTCTCGACGCTGGCCGTGCTGGCCGGTTTCGGGGCGGTCGGCGTCGACGGGGTGGACGAGCGCACCCCGCTCGCCCACCCCGAGCACCTGGGGGTGGGCTACGTGGAGTCCAAGTGGGTCGCCGAGCAGCTGCTGCACCGGGCGGCGGCGCAGGGGCTGCCGGTCACCGTGATCCGCACCAACGACGTCACCGGGGACCTGGCCGGCGGGGCGATGAACCCGGCGACCGAGCTGTGGGCGCTGGTGCTGTACTTCGCCGAGAGCGGGCGCTACCCGCAGGTGCGGCTGCCGCTGGACTTCGTGCCCGCCGACCGGTTCGCCCGGGCCGCCGCCCACATCGCCGCGCACGCCCCGGCCCGCGGCGACGTCTACCACCTCGCCTCGCCGCGGCCGGCCTCGCTGCCCGAGCTGGCGGCCCGGATGGCGGCCGCCGGCCGTCCGCTCACCGCCGTCCCCTACCGGGAGTGGGTGCGCGAACTGGTGGCCTTCGCGTCCGCGCACCCGTCCCACCCGATCGCGCCGTACGCGCCGCTGTTCGTCGACCGGGCGCCCGGCACCGGGCTGTCGATCAGCGAGCTGTACTTCCGGCCGGTCTTCCCGCGCTTCGACCGCTCCCGGGCGGAGGCCGCCCTGGCGGGCAGCGGCATCGTGCTGCCGGACGTCGACGCCGGGCTGCTGGACCGCTGCCTGGCGCAGCTGGACGGCACCGGGCTGCTGCCGGGCCGGGCGGGCTGAGGCCGCGGTGAGCAGCGCCGACGGACCGGACGCCTTCGACGGGCCGGACCCCGCCGCCGAAGCGGACCCCTTCGACGGACCGGACCCCTTCGACGGGCCGGACGCCCTCGACGGACCGGACCCCTTCGACGGGCTCGACCTCGCCCGCGCGCCCGCCGACGCCCCGGTGGCGTTCGGCGCGGAGCTGACCGGCCCGGTGCTGCTGGCCGCCTACCGGCGCGGCCTGTTCCCGATGCCGGCCGACGACATGGCGGCCGCGTTCCACGAGGTCCGCCACGGCTCGGAGGTGGCGGCCGGGCGGATCGCACTGCTGCCCGGGCCGGTCGGGCAGGACCCGTACGCGCTGGCCTGGTGGTCCCCCGATCCGCGCCCGGTCCTGGCGCCGGGGGAGGTGCACCTGGCGACCCGGCTGCGCCGGAGCCTGCGGGCCGGGGCGGACGGGTACAGCACGGCGGACCGCGCCTTCGCCGAGGTGGTGGCGGGCTGCGCGGAGGGGCGGCGGCCGGTCTGGCTGACGCCGGCGCTGCGCGCGGCGCTGGCCCGGCTGCACCGGGCGGGCGTCGCGCACAGCGCCGAGGTCTGGGACGGGCCGGAGCTGGTGGGCGGCGCGTTCGGGGTCGTGGTCGGCGGGGTGCTGAGCCTGGACTCGATGTTCGGGCGCCGGCCGGGCGCGGACCGCACCGCCGTCGCCGACCTGGCCGCCCGGTTCGCCGCCGCCGGGGGGCGGCTGCTGGACGTGCAGTGGGACAGCCCGCACGTCCGGGCCCTGGGGGCCCGGCCGGTGGCGCGCGGGGACTACCTGCGGGCGCTGACCGGGCCGGCCGCCCCCGCCGCGCCGGAGACCGGGCGGCTGCCGCTGTCCCGGCTGGGCTGAGACCGGGCCGGGGACGCCCCGGGGTGTCCCCGGCCCGGTCTCAGCCCGCCTGGAGGCGGAGCCCGGCCAGGGTGAGGTCGAGTTCGGCGAGGAACTGCTCGCGGTCGTCGTGCCCGTCGAACTCGTCCACGATGTGGTGCAGGAACGGGTAGCGCTCCGGGTCCAGGGCGCGCCAGTTGTCGGCGAAGCGGCCGAGGAACTCCTCGCGGCCCACGGCGCCCTCGACGACCTCCTCGGGCGGTTCCTCCTGGCCCAGGTCGGCGGCGTTGCTGACCACGACGCCGATGACCGCCGACAGGGCGTGGAAGCGCTGCTTCGGGGTGAGGTCGAGGCGCAGCAGCTGCCGGCCGAGCAGTTCGTACAGGCGCAGCGAGTTGCCCTCGGTGCCGATGTTGCGCAGGAAGCGGTCGCCGAGCCAGGGCCGGTCCGCCACCGCGTCGAACAGCGTGACGGCCATGGCGCGCAGGTCGGCGATCGGGTTGGCCGTGTCGGGCCGCTGCTCGACGGCGGTCAGGACGCCGCCGAGGACGTGGTCGATGGCGCGGTCGAGCAGGTCGTCCTTGCCGGAGACGTACCAGTAGATGCTGCCGACGCCGGTGCCCAGCCGGCTCGCGAGGGCGCGCAGGGTCAGGGCCTGTTCGCCGTCCTCGTCCAGCAGGGCGACGGCGGCGGCGAGGACGGCCTCCATGGAGTGCGAGGCACGTCGACGCCCTCGGGTCGGGCGTTCGGCGGGGTGCGGTCGCGTCGGTGCCATGGTTCCCATCCAATCACATTTGCGGGATTATCGAACTCGGTTCTATAGTAGAACCACGTTCGATAGTGCGTCGCGGACCGGTACGGCCGCACCCCGCGCCCGCCCGGCGCGACGCCCGGACCGCCCCCGCCCGAAACCACGAAAGGAGGCCCGTCATGACTGCCACCGCTGCCGCACCCGCGGCTTCCCGCACCTATCCGTCGCTGCGCGCGGCCTGGATCCCGATGGCCGCGCTCTGCCTGGCCTTCTTCGTCGAGATGGTCGACAACACCCTGCTCTCGATCGCACTGCCCACCATCGGCCGGGACCTGGGCGGCGGCACCACCGCCCTCCAGTGGGTCACCGGCGCGTACTCGCTGACCTTCGGCGGCCTGCTGCTGACGGCCGGGTCGATGGCCGACCGGCTCGGGCGGCGGCGGGTGCTGCTGGTCGGCCTCGCCGTGTTCGGCCTGCTCAGCCTGGGCGTCGCCGCCGTGACCGGCACGGGGCAGCTGATCGCCCTGCGCGCCGGGCTGGGCGTCGCCGCCGCGGCGATGGCGCCGATCACCAACTCGCTGGTGTTCCGGCTCTTCGACGACGCGGCGCTGCGGATGCGCGCGATGACCGTGATGATCGTCGTCGGCATGTCCGGCTTCGTCCTCGGCCCGCTGCTCGGCGGCACCGCCCTGGCCCACGTCAAGTGGCAGTGGCTGCTGCTGGTGAACGCCCCGATCGCGCTGCTCGCGGCGCTCGGCGTGCGGTTCGGCGTCCCCGCCGACCGGCCGGAGGACCTGACCAAGGACCGGCTCGACCTGCCGGGCGCGGTGCTCAGCGTGCTCACCATCGGCCTCGCCTGCTACGCGCTGACCAGCGGCGTCGAGCACGGCTGGGCCTCCGCCGCCACCCTCGGGACGGTGCTCGGCGCCCTGGTGGCGGGCGCGGTGTTCGTCTGGCACGAGCGCCGCACCGCCTCGCCGATGCTGGACCTGCGGCTGTTCTCGAACGGCACCGTCCGGGGCGCGGCCGTGGCTCAGATCGGCACCGCCATCGCGATGGCCGCCGTGATGTTCGGGCTGATCCTGCACTTCCAGTACGCCTACGGCTGGAGCCCGGTGCGGGCCGGTCTGGCGAACCTGCCGATCATCTTCACCATGCTCGCCGCCACCCCGCTGTCGGAGTGGTTCGCCAAGCGGTTCGGCCACCGGATCGCCTGCCTGGTCGGCGCGCTCTGCCTGTCGGGTTCGCTGGCGGGCCTGGCCTGGGGCGTGGACCACGGCTACGCCGCCATCGCGGTCTGCATGGTGGTGATGACGATCGGCCTGCGCACCGTCATGACGATCTGCGCGATCGCCCTGGTCGAGAAGATGCCCGAGAACCGCACCTCGATGGGCACCGCCCTCAACGACACCGCGCAGGAGGTCGGCAGCAGTGTCGGCACCGCCGTGGTCGGCACCCTGATCGCCGCCCTGGTCACCACCCAGCTGCCGGCCGGCACCTGGGACCAGCCCCTGATCCACTCGTTCTTCCACGGCGAGCGGATCACCTACGCGGTGCTCGCGGTGGTGGTCGGCCTGGTCACCGCCGTCGGCGCCCTGACCCTGACCGACTCGCACAGCACCGACGAGCACGGGGCCGAGCCCGCCGACGAGTCCGACGGGTCCGCCGGGTCCGCCGCCGAGGCCGCTGACGGCGGCGTCGGCGGGCAGGCGGACGCACCGGCCGGCGAGCCCGTGCGCTAGCCCGCCCGCCGGCCGGTCCCCCGGCCTGTCCCGACGCCGTCCCGGCCCCCGTCGCACTCCCGCGGCGGGGGCCGTTCCGTCTCCGGGGGACGTTTCCGGAGGCCGGGACAACCGGTGTTCATGTCAGGTTCCTCGTTTCACAACGTTGGAAATACCTGGGCAGCGGTATCAGAGCAGCCCGGCGCGGCGCTGTCCAGCCTCCGCGCAGCACCGCTTCCGGCCGTCCCGGTCCACCCGCAGGTCAGCCGCCGAAAGGCCGAGTTGACGGGAGATCAGGCGTCGGCGAATTGGCGCGCGACTTCTTGACACCGTCCGACAGGATGGCCCATCGTCCCTCTACATCGTTGGAAACCGGCGGGTAGCCGGTGACTCCCCCACGCAGTCAAGGATGTGATCGGGCGTATGAACCCCACCCTGCGCGCCAAGTCCGCCGTCGCCGCACTGCTCGTCGCGGGGCTGTGCGCGTCGGCGTCCGCCTGCACCAACCAGGGCTCCGGCCAGGGCTCCGGGACGAGTGCCGCGGCGGGCGCGAACAGCGCCGCCGCCCAGCAGGTGGTCTCGCCGTCGGCGAGCGCGAGCGGCCCCGGCTGCACGGCCGACACCTACGGCGCGCCGAAGCTGGACCTGGCCGACGGGAAGACCGTGGTCGGGTTCTCGCAGTCGGAGTCGACCAGCAACCCGTTCCGGGCCGCGGAGACCGCCAGCATCGAGGCGGAGGCGAAGAAGCTCGGCGTGAAGCTGATCGAGCGCAACGCGAACGCCGACGTCAACGCCCAGAACGCGCAGATCCAGGACATGATCGCGCAGGGCGCGCAGGTGCTGATCGTGGCGCCGGAGAACTCCGACGGCCTCGGCCCGGCGCTGGCGGCGGCCAAGGCGAAGAAGATCCCGGTGCTGACCATCGACCGCACGGTGACCGGCGGCGCGTGCAGCGACTTCGTCGCCTTCATCGGCTCGGACTTCTACGGGCAGGCGCAGATCGCCGCGGACGACCTGGCGGGCGCGACCGGCGGGCAGGCGCACGTGGCGGTCCTGCAGGGCACGCCCGGCAACAACGTGTCGGCGGACCGGACCAGGGGCTTCACCGACCAGCTCGCGGCCAAGTACCCGAACATGCAGGTGGTGGCCTCGCAGACGGCGAACTTCGACCAGACCGAGGGCCAGAAGGTGATGGAGCAGCTGCTCCAGGCGCACCCGGACATCAACGCCGTGTACGCGGAGAACGACGGCATGGCGCTGGGCGCGATCCAGGCGATGCGCTCGGCCGGGAAGACCCCCGGCAAGGACATCCGGATCGTGTCGATCGACGGCATCCGGCAGGCCGTGCAGGGCGTGGTGGACGGGCAGTTGGTCGCGGACATCGAGACCAACCCGCGGTTCGGCCCGCTGGCCTTCCAGTCCCTGAAGGACTTCTACGGGACGGCCGGCGTCCAGCCCAAGGTGATCATCAAGGACGGCCACTTCACCAAGGACAGCGCCCAGCAGGCGCTCGCCCAGGGCCTCGTGTACTGACCCCGCCCCGCGTCGCCGCCGGAGCCGCGCCCCGCCCGGGGCGGCCCCGGCGGCGGCCCGCGACCACCCACCGCGCCCCGAGGAGGAGGACCCATGACCGAGGCGGACCCCGCGGCGCCGACCGCGGCCGAGCCCGTACCCGCTGGCACCGGCACCGCGGCCGGCCCCGTGCTGACCGCGGCCGGCGTCGACAAGAGCTTCGCGGGCGTGCACGCCCTGCGGGGCGTGGACCTGGTGCTGCGGGCCGGCCGGGTGCACGCCCTGGTCGGCGAGAACGGCGCCGGCAAGTCGACCCTGATCAAGGTGCTGACCGGCGTCCACCGCCCGGACGCCGGCCGGATCGAACTGGCGGGGCGCCCGGCCGCGTTCCGCACCCCGCTGGAGGCGCAGCGGGCCGGGATCTCGACGGTGTACCAGGAGGTCAACCTGGTGCCGATGATGTCGGTGGCCCGCAACCTGTTCCTCGGCCGGGAGCCGCGCCGCCGGGGCCTGCTGGACGTCCGGCGGATGAACCGGGAGGCCGCCGGGCTGCTGGCCCGCTACGGGGTGCGCGCCGAGGTGTCCCGGCCGCTGCGCGAACTGGGCCTGGGCGCCCAGCAGATGGTGGCGCTGGCGCGGGCGGTGCAGGTGGAGGCGCGGGTGGTGGTGATGGACGAGCCGACCTCCTCGCTGGAGCCGCGCGAGGTGGACACCCTGTTCGGGGTGGTCCGGGAGCTGACGGCGCAGGGCATCGCGGTGGTGTACGTCAGCCACCGGATGGACGAGCTGTACGCGCTCTGCGACGAGGTGACGGTGCTGCGGGACGGCCGGGTGGTGCACGCGGGCGACCTGGCCGGGCTGGGCCGGCGGGAGCTGGTGGCGCTGATGCTGGGCCGGGAGCTGGTCGCGGCCCGGGACCGCACCGCCCGCACCCACGACGCCCGGCGGGCCCACGGGGCGGACGGCGGGCCGGAGCAGCCGGTGCTGCGGGCCGAGGGCCTGACGGTGCGCCACAAGGTCCGCGGGGTGGGTTTCGCGCTGCACCGGGGCGAGGTGCTGGGGCTCGGCGGCCTGCTGGGTTCGGGGCGCAGCGAGACCGCGAAGGCGGTGGTGGGCGCGCTGGGCGCGGACGCCGGGCGGGTGGAGGTGGCGGGCCGGGTGCTGGCGCGGCGCAGTCCGGCGGCGGCGATCCGGGCGGGGGTGGTGCTGCTGCCCGAGGACCGGAAGGCGGAGGGCATCGTGCCGGGCCTGTCGGTGCGGGAGAACATCGTGCTGGCGGCGCTGCCCCGGCTGTCCCGGGCGGGCCTGGTGTCACGGGCCCGGCAGGACCGGATCGTGGAGACCTTCATGACCCGGCTGCGGATCAAGGCCGCGAGCCCGGAGCAGAAGGTGTCGGACCTGTCGGGCGGCAACCAGCAGAAGGTGCTGCTGGCGCGCTGGCTCTGCCTGGGCCCGAAGGTGCTGCTGCTGGACGAGCCGACCCGGGGCATCGACGTCGGCGCCCGGGCCGAGGTGCAGGCGCTGATCGATGAGCTGGCGGCGGAGGGCCTGGGGGTGCTGCTGATCTCCTCGGACGCCGAGGAGCTGATCGCGGGCGCGGACCGGGTGCTGGTGCTGAAGGACGGCGCGGTGGTGGAGGAGCTGACCGGCGCCTCGATCAGCGCGGACGGGCTGCTGGCCGCGCTGGCCCACGACCCGGACGCGCCTGGCGGACCGTCGGGAACGGCTCCCGCGAAGGAAATCGACGACACGGACGGAGGTCTCCGATGAGCGCCCTGGCCCTGGCCGGTGCGGCGCGCGGGCGCGGTCCCGCGCTGAGGCTGCTGCGGCGTTACGGCGTGTACGCGGCGCTGGCGGTGCTGTTCCTGGCGGCGGTGGTGCTGGACGGCGGGTTCCTGTCGGCCGGGAACGTGCGCATCCAGCTGTTCCAGGTCGCCCCGACGCTGCTGGTGGCGCTGGGGATGGCGCTGGTGATCGGCACCGAGGGCATCGACCTGTCGGTGGGCGCGGTGATCGCGCTGGCCGCGGCGGTGGTGCCGCTGTACATCGGCTGGGGGCTGCCGGTGGCGATGGTGACGGCGGTGGCGCTGGGCGCGGTGAGCGGGCTGGCGGGCGGCGCGATGGTGGCGTTCACCCGGGTGCAGCCGATCGTCGCGACGCTGGCCCTGATGATCGGGGTGCGGGGCGTGGCCTCGCTGGTCAACGGGGCGTCGGCGAAGCCGGTGACGGACCCGGCGCTGCTGCGGCTGGGCTCGGAGGCGTTCGCGGGCGTGCCGTGGACGGCCTGGCTGGCGGCGGGGTGCGTGGCGCTGACCGCCGTGCTGGTGCACCGGACCACGTTCGGGCGGCAGTTGGTCGCGGTCGGCGACAACCGGCGGGCGGCCCGGCTGGCCGGGCTGCCGGTGCGGCGGGTGCTGCTGACGGTGTACCTGCTGTCGGGGGTGCTGGCGGCGGTGGCCGGGGTGCTGATCATCGGCCACGGCGCGGAGGCCGACCCGGCCAACCAGGGCCGCAACATCGAACTGGACGCGATCACCGCGGTGGTGGTCGGCGGGACGCCGCTGGCCGGCGGCAGCGTGCGGGTGCTCGGCACCGTCGCGGGGGCGCTGTTCATGCAGCTGATCACCGCGGTGCTGACCCAGCACGACGTGCACAGCTCGATCACCAAGATCGTCGAAGCGGCCGTCATCTGCCTGGCCGTGTACGCCTCCCAGGAGCGTGGTACCCGATGAGCCCCACGACCGCTTCCGCCCGGACGGAGCCGCCGGCCCGCCGCCGGCCGACCGCGGAGACCCCCGCCGAACGGCTGGCCGGCCGCATCCGCCGACAGGGCGCGCTGACCGTGCTGGTCCTGGTGGTGCTGGGTGCGGCGGTGTTCTCGCCCGGCTTCGCGAGCACCGACAACCTGGGCGCGATCCTCGGCAACAACGCCTTCGGCTGGCTGCTGGCGCTCGGCCTGACCTTCGTGATCCTCACCGGCGGCATCGACCTGTCGGTGGGGTCGATGTACGCGCTCGGCGGGGTGCTGGCCGCCTGGGCGGCCCAGCACCACGGCACCTGGGCGGCGGTGCTGCTGCCGCTGGCGGTGGGCGCGGCCTGGGGCTGCGTGCACGGCCTGCTGGTCGCCCGGGCGGGCATGGCCCCGTTCATCGTGACGCTGGCGGGCCTGCTCGGGGCGCGCGGCCTGCTGCAACTGATCACCTCCGAGGGCACCAGCACGTACCTGGTGCCGCGCGGTTCGGCGTTCCGGGCGCTGGGCGAGGGCACCTGGACGCCGGTGCTGATCTCCGCCGTCCTGTTCGGCCTGGGCGCGCTGCTGCTGACCAGGACGAAGTTCGGGGCGGCGACCACCGCGATCGGCGGCAACGAGCACGCGGCCCGGCTGATGGGCCTGCCGGTCGCCCGCACCAAGGCGCTGGTGTACGTGCTGTCGGCGACCCTGGCCAGCGCGGCCGGGGCGCTGGGCAGCGCCCGGCTCGGCTCGGGCGTCACCACCGTGGGCGTGGGCTACGAGCTGACCGCGATCGCCTCGGTGGCGATCGGCGGGACGCTGCTGACCGGCGGCAGCGGCTCGGTCGGCGGCACCGTCGCGGGCGTGCTGCTGCTGTCGGTGATCCACAACCTGATCGACCGCTCGGCCTCGCAGTACGGCTCGGCCGTCACCGACACCGTCAACGGCGCCTTCCTGGCCGTGGTGGTGCTGGCCCAGGCGCTGCTCGACCGCGGGCGCCGCGACGAATGAGCGCCGCCCCGGGAGCGGGGACGCAGCGGGCCGATCGGGGCAGTGCCGGAAGAGCGAGGGGGCAGGGCCGTGGGCGTGAGCCTCAAGGACGTCGCGATGCGGGCCGGGGTGTCCGTCAAGACCGTCTCCAACGTGGTCAACGACTACCCGCACGTCAGACCGGGCACCCGGGACCGGGTGCGGCAGGCGATCGAGGAGCTGGGCTACCGGCCCAACGCGACGGCCCGCCACCTGCGCACCGGTCGCAGCGGGATCATCGCGCTGGCCGTGCCCGAGCTGGGCAACCCGTACTTCGCGGACCTCGCCGCGGCGGTGATCGACGCCGCCGCGCACCACGGCCACACCGTCCTGCTGGACCACACCGCCGGGCTGCGCGCCAAGGAAACCCTGGTGTCGCAGGGCTTCCGCAGCCACCTGATCGACGGGCTGATCCTCAGCCCGATCCGGCTGGAGGCGGAGGACCTGCTGCGCCGCCCGGCCCGGCCGCCGCTGGTGCTGCTCGGCGAGCGCGAGTACGACGCCCCGTTCGACCACATCGCGATCGACAACGTGGCCGCGGCCCGGCTCGCGGTGCGCCACCTGCTCAGCCTGGGGCGGCGCCGGATCGCCTTCGTCGGGGCCCGCCGCGACAGCCGCCGGCAGCCCGCCCACCTGCGGCTGCGCGGCTGGCGGGAGGAGATCCTGGCGGCCGGCGGCAGCCCCCGGGACGACCTGGTGGTGGCCACCGACGGCTACGACCGCCTCGACGGCGCGGTCGCGATGACCCGCCTGCTCGACCTGCCGGAGCCGCCCGACGCCGTCTTCGCCTACAACGACCTGGTCGCCCTGGGGGCGCTGCGGGTGCTCGCCGAGCGGGGCGTGCGGGTGCCCGAGGAGGTCGCCGTGGTGGGCTTCGACGACATCGAGGAGGGCGGCTACGGCGCCGTCACCCTGACCACGATCGCCCCCGACAAGGCCGCGATCGCCCGGCTCGCCGTGGACTGCCTGATCGCCCGGATCGAGGCCGGCCCCGACCGGCCCCCGGCCCGGCCCCGCCGCATCCTGCCCGGCCACTCGCTGGTGGTGCGCGAGTCCACCGTCGGCCGCACCGCCCGTCCCTGACGCTCCGTCCCCTTCCCCCGAGGCCCCGAGGACTCCCGTTGCCGATCCCGTCCGCCACCCGCGCCCCGTCCGTCACCCGCAGCCCGTTCGGCGCCCTGCCCGACGGGACCCCCGTCGACCGCTGGACCCTCGACGCCGGGACCGGCGTCCGCGCCGAGGTGCTCGACCTGGGCGGCATCCTGCACCGGCTGGAGGTCCCCGACCCGGAGGGCCGGAGCGCCTCGGTGGTGCTCGGCCGCGCCGACCCGGCCGGGTACGCCGCCGACACCGCCTACCTGGGCGCGCTGATCGGCCGCTACGCCAACCGGATCGCGCACGGCGGCTTCCGGCTCGACGGCCGGGCGCACCGGGTGCCCGCCACCGACCGCGGCCACGCCCTGCACGGCGGGCCGGACGGCTTCCACCGCCGCCGCTGGCAGGCCGCCGCGCTGCCCGGCCCGGACGCCGCCGCGCTCCGCCTCGACCTGCACAGCCCGGACGGCGACATGGGCTTCCCCGGCCGGCTGCACGTCACCGCCGTCTACATCCTGGAGCGCTCGGGCACCCTGCGCCTGGAGTGGACCGCCCGCGCCGACCGCCCCACCCCCGTCAACCTCACCCACCACGCCTACTTCCGGCTCTCCGGCCGGGACGGCGGCAGCGTGCTCGACCACCGGCTCGCCGTCGACGCCGACGCCTACCTGCCGGTCGACCCGACCGCCGTGCCGCTGCCCGGGCCGCCCGCCCCGACCGCCGGCACGCCCTTCGACCTGCGCGAGCCGCACCCGATCGGCGCCCGGCTCGCCCTCCCGCACCCGCAGCTGGACGCCGCCGGCGGCTACGACCACTGCTGGGTGCTCGACCCGCCGCCCGCCCCCGGCGCGCTGCGCCGGGCCGCCCGGCTGGAGGACCCGGCCACCGGGCGCCGGATGGAGGTCTGGACGACCGAACCCGGACTGCAGGTCTACACCGGCAACGGGCTGGCGGACGACCCGCACCCGCGGCACGCCGGGGTCTGCCTGGAGACCCAGCACTTCCCCGACTCCCCCAACCGGCCCGACTACCCGGACACCGTGCTGCGCCCCGGCGCGGTGCGGCGCAGCACCACCGAGTTCCGCTTCCCGCACCTGGCCGCCCCGCCGGGAGGCCCGGCGTGAGCGGGCGGCGGCGCGGCCCGGCGGTCGCGGGCGGCCGGTCAGCGGGCCAGGGTGCTGCTCTCCCGGACCACCACCCGGAAGCCAGGCGTGATCCGCCGGCCCGGGCCGGTGTAGCGCTGCTCGATGCGCTCCTCCAGGCAGCGGACGGCGAGTTCGGCGATCAGCCGCTTGTCGGGGGCGACGGTGGTCAGCGAGGGGATCGCGTACGCGGCCTCCTCGACGTCGTCGAAGCCGACGATCGCGAGGTCCTGCGGCACCCGCAGCCCGGCCTCGTGGGCGGCCCGCAGCGCGCCGAGCGCGAGCAGGTCGTTGAAGCAGAACACCGCGTCGGGCCGCCGCGGCAGGCGCAGCAGGCGGCGCATCGCCGAGGCGCCGTCGGGGCGGAAGTAGGCCCGGACCGGGGGCCGCAGCTCCTGGTCGGCGGTCAGGCCGGCGCCGGCCAGCGCCTCCTGGTAGCCGGCCAGGCGCTGTTCGGCGGTGGCCCGGGGCGCGGGGTCCTGCCAGCCGATCGCGGCGATCCGCCGGTAGCCCTCGTCGATCAGGTGCCGGGTCGCCTCCCGGGCGCCGGCCACGTTGTCGATGTGCACCCGGTCGGCGACCGGGCCGAAGTCGGCCTCGCCGAGCAGGACCAGCGGGATCTCCCGGGAGCGGGCCAGCAGCGCGGCCCGGTCCAGGCCGAGCGGGCTGAGGATGACGCCGTCGATCATCGGCCCGCCCAGGCCCGAGGCGATCCGCAGCTCGGCCGCCGGGTCGCCGCCGGTGTCGTCCATCAGCACGGTGATGCCGACCCGGCGGGCGGCCGCGATCACCTCGACGGCGAGTTCGGCGAAGTACGGCGAGGGCAGTTCGGGGAAGGCCAGCGCGATCACCCCGCTGCGGCCGGTGCGCAGCCGGCGGGCCGTCAGGTTGGGCTGGTAGCCGAGCCGGTCGATGGCCCGCTGCACCCGTTCCCGGGTGGCCTCCGCGACGGGGGTGGTCCCGTTCACCACGTTCGAGACGGTCTTGACGGAGACGCCGGCCAGTTCGGCCACGTCCTTCAACCGCGGCGCCGCGGCGCCGGTTCCGTTGTTCGGTACGGACAAGACCGCACCCCCTCCTCCCGCCGACCGTGCGCGAGGGAGCGAGGCCGGCACCACCAGGACGCCGCTGTTTCAACGTGAGAATACAAGGTCGCCGATGAACCGCCAGCCTCCGCGCGCCCGCGGCCGGTCGCCGCCCCCGGGCCCGTTCCGCGCACCGGTACCGCCCCTTGCACCCCCACCCCGAAGGAGCGCACCTTGTCCCGTCGATTCCCGCTGCCCGCCGGGCAGTTGTGGCGCAGCGCGCGAGCGGCCGCGGCCGCCCTGGCGCTGCTGGTCGCCGCGCTGATCGGCCTGCCCGGCGTCGGCCACGCGGCCGGCTCGCTGCCGTGCGACCTGTACGCGTCCGGCGGCACGCCCTGCGTCGCCGCGCACAGCACCACCCGTGCCCTGTTCTCCTCCTACAACGGCCCGCTGTACCGGGTGACCCGGGCCTCCGACGGCGCGGCGGCCGACATCGGCCTGCTCGCGGCCGGCGGCTACGCCGACGCCCAGGCGCAGGACCGGTTCTGCAACGGCAGCAGCTGCCGGATCACCCGGATCTACGACCAGACCTCCCGGCACAACGACCTCACCCCGGGCCCGGCCGGGACCGCCGGCATGGGCGACGACCGCGGGGCGGACGCCTCGGAGATCGCGGTCAGCGCGGGCGGCCACAAGGTCTACGGCGTGTGGATCTCGCCGGGCGTCGGCTACCGCTACACCGGCGTCGCCTCGGGCGTGGCCGTCAACGGGCAGCCCGAGGGCGTCTACATGGTCGCCAGCGGCACCCACGTGGGCGCGGCCTGCTGCTTCGACTACGGCAACGCCGAGTCCACGCCCGCCGACACCGGCAACGGCCACATGGACGCCGTCTCCATCGCCACCACCTGCTACTTCCCGCCGTGCAGCGGCAGCGGGCCGTGGATCGAGGCCGACCTGGAGAACGGCATGTTCCAGGGCGACAACGGCTCCAACACCGCCAACCTCGGCAACAGCAGCCCGTTCGTCACGGCGGTGCTGAAGAACAACGGCCAGACCACGTACGCGCTCAAGGGCGGCAACGCGCAGTCCGGCGCGCTGACCACCTGGTGGAACGGGGCGCTGCCGAGCCGGGCCGGCTACCGGCCGATGAAGCAGGAGGGCGGCATCATCCTGGGCATCGGCGGCGACAACTCGAACTGGAACCGCGGCACCTTCTTCGAGGGCGTCATGGTCTCCGGCTACCCGGGCGACGCCACCGAGAACGCCGTCCAGGCCAACGTCGTCTCGGTCGGCTACAACGGCCGCACCGACCTGCCCAACGGCCCGCAGGGCACCGTCACCGGCCCGGGCGGGCAGTGCGTGGACGTCGCGGCCGACGACACCGGCGCCAACGGCAGCGGCGTGCAGCTGTGGAACTGCCAGACGTACGCCGAGGACCAGCACTGGGTGCACGGCGTGGACGGCTCGCTCGGCACCCTCGGGCGCTGCCTGGACGCCACCGGCAACGGCACCGCCAACGGCACGCTCCTGCAACTGTGGGACTGCAACGGCGGCGGCGCGCAGAAGTGGTTCCAGCAGGCCGACGGTTCGCTGCTGAACCCGCAGTCCGGCCGCTGCGTGGACGCGCCCAACGGGAACAGCGCCAACGGCACCCGGTTGCAGCTGTGGGACTGCAACGGCGCCGCGGCGCAGAAGTTCGCGGTCGACGGGGGCGGTCCGGTCGCCGCCCCGGGCGGGCAGTGCGTGGACGTCGCCAACGACGACAACGGCGTCAACGGCACCGCCGTGCAGCTGTGGAACTGCCAGTCCTACGCGGTCGACCAGCACTGGTTCCACGCCGCGGACACCTCACTGCGCACCCTGGGCCGCTGCCTGGACGTCAACGGCAACGGCACGGCGGCGGGCAGCCAGGTCGAGCTGTGGGACTGCAACGGGGTGGGCGGCCAGAAGTGGGTCCAGCAGGCCGACGGCTCGCTGCTGAACCCGCAGTCCGGCCGCTGCCTGGACGTCCCGAGCGGCAACACGGCCAACGGCACCCGCCTCCAGCTGTGGGACTGCAACGGGAGCGCGGCTCAGAAGTTCGCGCTGCGCTGACCGCTGATTGCTGACTGCTGGCTGCTGACCGCCGCACCGGCGGGTTCCCCGGGGGCGCCGCACCCCGTGGGGCCCGCCCGGCCGTCCGCGCCCGTTCGGGTCGGGCGGAGCGGGCGGGGCGGGCGGGGCGGGCGGGGCGGGCGGGGCGGGCGGTCAGGTGAACTCCTGCTGGCAGCGCTCCAGCCAGTCGAGTTCGGCCTGGAGGTGGAGGACCTCGCCCTCGATCAGCAGCCGGGAGACCTCGTGGTCGGGCGACCGGTCGGCGGTGGCGTGCAGGCCGCGGATGGCGGCCAGGCAGTGGGAGCGCTGGAGGTCGATCAGGGCGCGCGGGTCGGCGAGGCGGGTGCGGGGGGCGAGGACCAGCTTGAGGAAGAACTCCTCGCGGACCTTGCCGCCGTCCGACGGGCGGGCGAACCAGTCGGCGAGCGCCCGGCGGCCGTCCTCGGTGAGCGCGAAGACCCGCTTGGCCGGGCGGCCGTCCTGGGCGACGTCCTGCCCCTCGATCAGGCCGGCCTTCTCCAGCCGGCCGAGCGTGACGTAGACCTGCCCGTCGTTGGTGCGCGGGTAGGCCGGGCCGAACGTGGACTCCAGGGCACGCCGGAGCTGGTAGCCGTGCGCCGGGCCGGTGGC
This sequence comes from Kitasatospora sp. NPDC088783, assembly GCF_044750705.1. Taxonomy (NCBI): domain Bacteria; kingdom Bacillati; phylum Actinomycetota; class Actinomycetes; order Kitasatosporales; family Streptomycetaceae; genus Kitasatospora; species Kitasatospora sp. NPDC088783. The sequence goes on along the minus strand of NZ_JBIVKJ010000002.1, from coordinate 588,613 downwards.
AAGCAGCGCGAGGAGCGGAAGCCGCACTCGGGTGCCTCCCTTCGAGGTGAGTGGGGGGAGTGCGCCGTGCGGCCGAACTTCGTCGGTCGTACGCCGGGCGGCTCTCCTGGGCTCTGGCCTACCCCGTTGTGCGCCCCCTTATTCGCCCTGATTCGCCCCGACTGGTGGCACTCGCCGTCCCAAGAGGTGACATCTTCCTCTCCAGGCTCCTGGACATGCTCTTTAACCTCTACCTAACATCTAGGTATCCCCGACGAACTGACGCGTTGTCAGCCGCCGCGGGCCCGTGCCTGTCAGCGCGACCCCCCTCGCGCGCTCCCGTGAAGGTGACGCATGATCACGTCCGTCGTCCCCGCCGACCCGCCGCGCCCCGCGCAGGCCGTCGAGGCCCCCGCCGTCCGCACCGCGGACGGAGTGCTCCCGGAGGAACGGGCGGCGGCCGCCGCCCCCGACGCGCTGTGGTGGCGCGACGCGGTGATCTACCAGGTGTACGTGCGCAGCTTCCAGGACTCCGACGGCGACGGCATCGGCGACCTGCAGGGCGTGCGGGCCCGGCTGCCGTACCTGAAGCGGCTGGGCGTGGACGGGGTGTGGCTGAACCCGTTCTACCCGTCGCCGCAGCACGACCACGGCTACGACGTGGCCGACTACAAGGGCGTCGACCCGGTGTTCGGCACCCTGGAGGACTTCGACCTGCTGGTCGAGGACTGCCGGAAGCTGGGCCTGCGCCTGGTGCTGGACACCGTGCCCAACCACTGCTCGGCCGAGCACCCGTGGTTCCTGGAGGCGCTGGCCGCCGCCCCGGGCTCCGCGTCCCGGGCCCGGTTCCACTTCGCGGACGGCCGCGGCCCGGACGGCGGGCTGCCGCCGAACAACTGGCGGGCGATGTTCGGCGGCCCCGCCTGGTCCCGGATCACCGAGCCGGACGGCACCCCCGGCCAGTGGTACCTGCACATGTTCACCCCGGAGCAGCCGGACCTGAACTGGCGCAACCCGGAGGTGCCCGTCGAGTTCGAGAAGGTGCTGCGGTTCTGGCTGGACCGGGGCGTGGACGGCTTCCGGATCGACGTGGCGGCGGGCCTGTTCAAGCACCCGGAGCTGCCGGACTCCCCGGACCCGGAGGCGGACGAGCGCACCCGCGACTCGGTCAACCCGCTGGCCTGGAACCAGCCGGAGGTGCACGAGGTGTGGCGCTCCTGGCGGGCGATCTGCGAGGAGTACACGGCGCTGGACGGGCGGCAGCGGCTGCTGGTCGGCGAGGCGTCCGTGCCGACCCCGGCCGAGCAGGCCATGTACGTGCGCGGGGACGAGCTGCACCAGGCGTTCTTCTTCCACCTGCTGCACGCGCCGTGGGACTCCGAGCACTTCCACCAGGTGATCGACGCGGCGGTGCGGGACATCACCGCGACCGGTTCGACCGTCACCTGGGTGCTCAACAACCACGACCAGGTCCGCACCACGACCCGCTTCGGCAGCCCCGAACGGGCCCGGGCCGCCGCGCTGCTGATGCTGTCGCTGCCCGGCGCGGCCTACCTGTACCAGGGCGAGGAGCTGGGCCTGCCGGAGGTCGACGACCTGCCGGACGAGGTGATCACCGACCCGATCTTCCACCGCACCGGCAACCGCAAGGGCGTCCGGGACGGCTGCCGCGTCCCGCTGCCGTGGGCCGGGGCGAAGGCGCCGTACGGGTTCAGCCCGGAGGGTTCGGCACCGAGCTGGCTGCCGCAGCCCGCCTCGTTCGCCCGGCACACCGCCGAGCGGGCGGTGGCCGACCACACCTCGCCCTACCACCTGTACCGGGAGGCGCTGCACCTGCGCCGGCTGCTGCCGCAGCTGGGCGAGGGGACGCTGCGCTGGATCGAGACGCCGCCGAACGTGCTGGCCTTCACCCGGGGCGACGGCCTGCTGGTGGCGACCAACTTCGGCACCGTCCCGGCCCCGGCGCCGGTCACCGGGCAGCCGCTGCTGTCCTCCGGCCCGTGCCCGGCCGGGGTGCTGCCGCCGGCCACCACCGCCTGGTGGATCCTGCCGCGCCGCTGACGCCCGGCCCTCCCCCTTCCTCCGGAAGCCGACCGGTCGGCTTCCGGAGGAAGGGCTCCCCGGACACGCCCGAAATCCACAGCGAATTCACACCGGGCGTCGAGGTTGGGACGCTTGGGCCGGAAATGGGCCGCCGATGGCCGGGGCTTTACCTTTCGGGCGACCGAAATGACCCGTTCGGGCGTTCACATCGTGGACGCGCCGTCGATGGACGCAGGTCAGCCCTGGGACACTGGTGCGGACCACCGGTCCCCACCCCGTCGGCCGACGCGTGTCAGGCGCGCCGCCGACGGTCCTCAACGGCGAGGAGGACCAGGGGCGCCCCCGGGACGGGAGCGCCCTCGTGCGCCATCCGCTCCACGGAAGGTTGTGCCCGAATGCCGGCCACCCCCACCCCCACCCCCGCCGCGTCCACCGACACCGGCGCCCGTCTGATCGAGCCGCTGTACCAGGAAGTCCTGCGCCGCAACCAGGGCGAGAACGAGTTCCACCAGGCGGTCCGCGAGGTCCTCGACACCCTCGGTCCGGTGCTGCTCCGGCGCCCCGAGCTGGTCGACGCCCGGATCGTCGAGCGGGTCTGCGAGCCCGAGCGCCAGCTGATCTTCCGGGTGCCGTGGTCCGACGACCGGGGCGGCGTCCACGTCAACCGCGGCTTCCGGGTGGAGTTCTCCAGCGCCCTCGGCCCGTACAAGGGCGGGCTGCGCTTCCACCCCTCGGTCAACCTCGGGATCGTCAAGTTCCTCGGCTTCGAGCAGATCTTCAAGAACGCCCTGACCGGCATGCCGATCGGCGGCGGCAAGGGCGGCTCCGACTTCGACCCCAAGGGCCGCTCGGACGCCGAGATCATGCGCTTCTGCCAGTCCTTCATGACCGAGCTGCACCGCCACCTCGGCGAGTACACCGACGTCCCGGCCGGTGACATCGGCGTCGGCGGGCGCGAGATCGGCTACCTGTTCGGCCAGTACAAGCGGATCACCAACCGCTACGAGTCGGGCGTGCTCACCGGCAAGGGCCTAGGCTGGGGCGGCGCCCAGGCCCGCACCGAGGCCACCGGCTACGGCTGCGTGATGTTCACCGAGGAGATGCTGCGCACCCGCGGCGAGAGCCTGGACGGGCAGCGCGTGGTGGTCTCCGGCTCCGGGAACGTGGCGATCTACGCGATCGAGAAGGCCCGGCAGCTCGGCGCGACCGTGCTCACCTGCTCCGACTCGACCGGCTACGTGGTCGACGAGAAGGGCATCGACCTGGACCTGCTCAAGGAGGTCAAGGAGACCCGCCGCGGCCGCGTCTCCGACTACGCCGAGGCCCGCGGCGCGCACGTGAAGTACGTGGCCGGCACCGGCGTGTGGAACGTCCCCTGCGACGTGGCGCTGCCCTGCGCCACCCAGAACGAGCTGCACGAGGCGGACGCCCTCGCCCTGGTCCGGGGCGGCGTCAAGGCCGTCGCCGAGGGCGCCAACATGCCCACCACCCCCGAGGCCGTCCGGGTCCTCCAGGAGGCCGGCGTGGCCTTCGCCCCCGGCAAGGCCGCCAACGCCGGCGGCGTCGCCACCTCCGCGCTGGAGATGCAGCAGAACGCCTCCCGCGACTCGTGGACCTTCGAGCACACCGAGGCCCGCCTCGGCGAGATCATGAAGCACATCCACGACTCCTGCCACACCACCGCGGAGAAGTACGGCAGCCCCGGCAACTACGTGGTGGGCGCGAACATCGCCGGTTTCGAGCTGGTCGCCGACGCGATGCTCGCCCAGGGCCTGATCTGACGCCCCGGCGATCCCCCGGGCCCGGACCGCCGTCGCGGTCCGGGCCCTTCGCGGTCGGGGGCTTCGCCGTTCGGGGGGCTTCGCGGTCGGGGCGCTCTGCCGTCCGGGCGCTTCGCGGTCGGGGCGCTCTGCCGTCCGGGCGCTTCGCGGTCGGGGCGCTCTGCCGTCCGGGCCCGGCGGCAGGTCAGGCGCGGAACCCGGCGTGCACGTGGTCGTGGTGGGTGGTGTCGCTGAAGAACTGGTTCGCCGTCGCCCCGCCGGACAGCTGCCGCGGGCCGCCCACGTTGTAGGAGCCCGCCGCCGCGGCCGCCCGCATGAAGGAGTCCACCAGTTCGGCCGGGGTGGCCGGGTCCACCACCGCCCGCCCGTCGATCCGCCAGGTGTCGAACGCCCGCCCCTGCGGGTGGTCGCTCCGGCGGTCGGTGCCGAACACCAGCAGCGGGTGGCCCGAACGCACCACGCTCACCTCGAAGTCGTACGTGCCCGCCAGCGCCAGCATCGCGGTGAGCGGCGCGTCGTGCACCTGCCCGCTGCGCACGTCCGCCACCGCCGCCGGGGGCAGCGCGATCCGCGGCTGCGCCAGCACCCTGGTCGCCGGATCGCCCAGCGTCGCCGCCACCGCCCCGGGGTCGGCCGGGTGCAGCGCGGTGACGCTCCACCGGGGCGAGCCGCTGCTCAGCCGGACGTCGACCGTGCTGCCGGTGGACACCGGCGCGCCGTCCGGCCCGGCCAGCCACTGCCGGCACACCACCAGCACGCTCGCCGAGTCCGCCAGCAGCCCGCCGTACTGGGCGTACACCACCTCCAGCGCCGCTCGCGGGGCGTCCGCGAGCAGCGGGCCGCCCTGGTCGGCCAGCCCCGGGTCCACCCCGAGCGCCGCCACCCGCTGCCGGGCCGCCGCCACCCCCTGCCCGCCCGGCGGCCACCCGCCGATCGCCTCCACCACCTGCACGGCGCGCAGCTTCACGTCCGGCTGGAGCTCGCCCGGGCCCGGCTGCCAGGCGGCGGGCGCGGGGAAGGCGGCGCTCGCACCGGCGGTCGGGCTGCCGGTCGGGCTGCCGGAGCTGCTCTGGCCGCCCGGACTGCTCTGGCTGTCGGGGCTGCTCGGACTGTCGGGGCTGCTCGGGTTGTCCGGGCTGCTCGGACTGTCGGGGCTGCTCGGGTTGTCCGGGTTGCTCCGGCCGGTGGACGAACAGGCCGTCAGGGCACCGCCCAGCCCGGCCAGCAGCACGGTGCGGCGGCCGGGCAGGTGCAGGGGGGACGGCGGCGGGAACGGGCGGGACGGGTGGGTGCTCACCCGGCCAGTGTCGGCCGGGGGCGGCGGTTCCGGTCGGCGCGACCCGCCGACCGCAACCGGCCGGTCAGCAGGTGATGGCGCCCTTGCGCAGGGCGTGCTTGCCGGTGTTGCTGTCGTCCGACCAGTAGACGGGCTTGCTGCCGCCCACGCACTCGTCGGCGCCGGCCAGCGTGAAGCCCTCGTTGTTGAGGTTCGACATGCCGGAAGGGCGCTTGTAGACCGCGGTGGGGGCGAACGCGCCGCTGCCGTCGACCCGGAAGGTGCGCAGCTGGCCGGAGCAGGTGTCGTCGCAGACCACCCACATCCGGTTGGCCTGCGGCTCCCAGGACAGCTCCATCACGCCGGCCATGCCGCTGCCGACGGTGGCGACCCTGGTGAAGCCGCCGGCCTCCAGCAGGACGTAGCCGTAGACCGTCCCGGTGCCCTCGACGCCGACGAAGAACACGCCGCCGGTGTGCGCCGCGTAGCGGCCCGGGTCGTAGGCGGCGCCGGTGGAGGCGTCCTTGAAGCCCGCGCCGGTCAGGTAGCCGTCGGGCACCCAGGTGACGCCCTCCAGCCCGGCGTTGGAGCCGGTGGAGGGCAGGTCGGGGGTGAGGTTCCACTCGCGGGTGGCGGTCAGCGTGCCGCCGGTGCCGGAGACGTCGTAGCGCAGCACGGAGAGCCGGCTGGTGGAGGAGGAGTCGGCGTTGCGCTCGCTGGAGACGTACACGCCGCCGGCCGAGCCCGCGCCGGTCACGGTGACGCCCTCGTCGTCGGGGGTGCCGGTGCCGCCGGGGAAGCGCAGCGACTTGCCGGAGCCCCAGCCGTTGGCGGTGTCGGGCTTCCAGCCGCCGGAGCCGTTGGGGATCAGCCGCCACAGCTTGCCGGAGTTCTGCGCGCCCCACATCACGCCGCCCTCCTGCTGGAGGCCGGACAGGTCGGAGCCGAACACGCCCGAGGCGTCGGCGGTGGTGACGCTGGAACTGCCGGGCCAGGCCACCGCGCCGGGGGCGGCGGAGGCCGGGGCGGCGGTCAGTGCCCCGGCGACGAGGGCCGCCAGGGCGAGGGCGGCCGACGGCCGGGCGAGTCGGCGGCGGCGCTCGGGGGTGCGCGATGGGGTCACGGGTTCCGTCCCTCGGTTCGGTGGGTGGACACGGCTGCGGGAGCGTCCGCGGAAACAGCGTCGCCCAACCTCCCGACCCCGCCCCAACGGGACACCACCGCGATCCGGCCCCCTCATGAACGCCCGACGAACCCCCGCTCCCGCCGCCCCCCGCACAGAACCCGTCGCACCGTCACCACCCCTCCCGCCGCGCTGTCCCCGTGCGACTGCTCTTCGACAGGGTCACCCCCGCACCCCGCCTGCTGCTGCTCGGCGCCTTCCTGGTCCGCCCGGACTACGAGGCCGTCCTGGACCCACCGTTCTTCCTCGCCCCCGGCAACCGGGTCTCCCACCACCCCACCCACCTCACGGTCACCTCCCCGACCGGCGCCCGCCGCACCCTCCCGATCGCCGACGGCTCCTGGCTCTGCCACCGCTGACCACACCGGGAACCCCCTCCGCGCCCACCGGCGTTGACGAGCCGGAGGTGGCGGATGAAGACCCGTCGGAGGGGCGGCGCACCGGATCCGGGGACGCCGTGGGACGCGATCGCGCCCGGGCTGTGGATGGGCGGCCACCACTGGGTGGACCCGGCCGGGCAGTGGCGGCCGGTGGTGGTCGGCGCGGAGTTCGACCTGGTGGTCAGCCTGTTCACCGCCCCGGACCACGGCCCGGCCCCGGGAGTGCCGCACCGGCTCGTCCCGGTACCGGACGGGCCGCTGGACGCCGGGCAGTTGGCCGCCGTGCAGGCCGCCGCGCGGGAGGTGGCGGCGGCGGTGGAGGGCGGCCGGACGGTGCTGGTGCGCTGCCGTTCCGGGTACAACCGTTCCGGCCTGGTGGTGGCGCAGGCGCTGGTGGAGCTCGGCCTGGACAGCGCGGAGGCGGTGCGGCGGGTGCGGGCGCGGCGCTCGTCGTGGGCACTGCACAACGCGCTGTTCGTCGAGTACCTGTCGGTGGGGTTGGACACCGCCCGGCTGCTCGTCTCGCTGGGCCCGTCGTAAGACCGACGGACCGTCAGCGTGGCGGGCGGGCCGTCTTCCGGGGTCGGATCGGCTTAGCGGAGCATTATCCGCGGCTTGGATTCCCCCTAACCTTCCCGCCCGCCACCCGGGCCGCAGCGGCCCCGCCCGCCCCTCGTCCACCCCGGGGCGCCCTCCGGCGGGCCTTCGGACGGTCGGGTGCGGGGGCGGTCCGGGGGTGTTTTCCCTGCTGTTCGCCGAAGTTCGCCCGCTGACCGGAATCTGACGTCACGCCAGGTCGGGTGTGCGGGACGGACGGTGACGGTGGCCGAATGCCGCCACCGGCCAACTGCGTTCCGATGGCCGACTCTTGTCAATTGGTATAGGCCAATCGTAGCCTTCGGACGGCTCGCGGTGTGCAGGGTCCACACCGCGCCGGCCCGGGGTCGCTCCCCGCGGTCCGCAGGCAGACGTGCCCGCTCCTCCCCCACGACCGACCCGACCTTCCCGAGGAGAACCATGTCCTGGTCCCGCCGTCTGCTCGCCGCTTCCGCGGTGGGCGCGGGCGCCCTGGTCGCCACCACCGCCGCCGCGGGCAGTGCCGCCGCGCACGGCGCCATGTTCGGTCCGCCCAGCCGCATCGCGGCCTGCTACGCGGAAGGCCCCGAGACCCCGAAGTCCCAGGTCTGCAAGGACCTCGTCGCGGACAGCGGCACCCAGCCGCTGTACGATTGGAACGAGGTCAACATCGCCAGCGCCAACGGCCAGAGCCAGCAGATCATCCCGGACGGCCACCTCTGCTCGGCCAACCGCGACAAGTACCGCGCCCTGGACTGGGCCCGCACCGACTGGCCGGCCACCGCCACGACGGCCGGTGCGAAGACCTTCGACTTCCGGGTCACCGCACCGCACCAGGGCAGCATGAAGCTGTACATCACCAAGGCCGGCTACGACCCGACCAAGCCGCTGAAGTGGTCCGACCTGGACCTGGCCGCGCCGGTCGCGGTCTACGACACCGCGCGCACCTCGGACAACGGGTACTACCACGTCAACGTGAACCTGCCGCAGCGCACCGGCCGCCAGCTGGTCTACATGGTGTGGCAGCGCTCGGACAGCCCGGAGGCGTTCTACGGCTGCTCGGACCTCGACTTCGGCGCCGCCACCGCCGCGGCCGCGGTCGGCCCGCAGGCCGCGAACGCCCCGCTCGCGCCGACCCAGGCCCAGATCGACGCGGGCGCCGCCCGCTCGACCGTCTCGCACCACGGCCACGGCGGCGACCTCACCGCCGCCGAGGCGGTCGCGGCCGCCTCCGGCACCGCCGCGGTGAACCGGCCCGGCCAGGGCGACCTGCTGCTCGGGCTGGCCGGCGCGGCCCTGCTGTCGGCCACCGCCTCGGGCGCGTACCTGGCCCGCCGGATCCGCGGCGCCGCCGTCTCCGCCTGACGGCCCATGGACGCCTGACCTGTGTCAGGCGGGTGGCGCGGCCCCTTCCCCCACGTTTCGGGGGCCGCGCCCTCCGTCGCCCAAGGCCCGCCCCAGGGGCCTTGACCGCACCTGATCGAACCGTCAACTCCTTGCAAAACAGCAGGACTTCGCCTTGACGACCCGGATTGGTCTGGACCATCTTGAGTGCGCCCCGCGCACTCCGCGCCACGGCCCCCACCCGTCCCCCCACACCGTCAAGGAGGACTCGCCCATGAGGCGCGTCACCCTCTCCCTCGCCGCGGCCGCGGCCCTGGTCGCCGCCCCGCTGGGCGCCACCGCCGCCGGTGCGGCCGGCGTCTCCGGCCTGACCGCCGACTACGCCGTCAGCCAGAGCTGGTCGAACGGCTTCCAGGCCACGTACACCGTGACCAACCACACCAACGCCACCGTCAACAGCTGGTCGCTCTCCTTCGACCTGCCGACCGGCGAGAGCGTCTCCAGCCTGTGGAACGGCACCCTCAGCTCGGCCGCCACCCCCACCGGCACCCACTACACGGTGACCTCGCCGGCCTGGGCCGCCCCGCTGGCCCCCGGCGCCGCCGCCCCCGCGGTCGGCTTCGGCGTCACCACCGGCGCCGCGCAGAGCGCCCCCGCCAACTGCACGATCAACAACCAGCCGTGCGCGGGCGCGCCCGCCGACACCGTCGCGCCGTCCGTCCCCGGCGGGCCGCACTCGACCGGCACCGGGCCGGGCAGCATCACCCTCGGCTGGACGGCCGCCACCGACAACACGGCGGTGGCCGGCTACCGCGTGCGCGAGGGCTCCGCCGTGGTCGCCACCGTGACCGGCACCTCCGCCACCGTCCGCGGCCTGCTCCAGGGCAGCAGCCACACCTTCACCGTCACCGCCTTCGACGCGGCGGGCAACGAGTCGGCGGCCTCCGCGGCCGTCACCGCCACCGCGGGCACCGGCACCGCCGCCGGCACCGCCGCCCCCTACGTGGACCTCGGCGCCTACCCGACGCCGAGCCTGCCCGCGCTCTCCGCCGCCAGCGGCGTCAAGGAGTTCTCGCTGGCGTTCCTCATCAACGGCGGCCAGCCGTGCACCGCCAGCTGGTTCGGCGCCTACGACCCGGCCACCGGCTGGAACAAGGCCGACATGGACGCGATCCGCGACGCGGGCGGCGACGTCCGCCCGTCCTTCGGCGGCGCCAACGGCACCGAACTCGCCCAGTCCTGCACCACGGTGGCGGCGCTGGCCGCGCAGTACCAGAAGGTCGTCGACGTCTACGCGCTCGACCGGGTGGACTTCGACATCGAGGGCACCGCCGTCACCGACCGCGCCTCGGTCGACCGCCGCTCCGCCGCCCTCGCCCAGGTCCAGGCCGCGCAGCGGGCCAAGGGCCGCGACCTGAAGGTCAGCCTGACCCTGCCGGTGCTGCCCAGCGGCCTGACCGCGGACGGCGTCTACATCCTGCAGTCCGCCAAGAACGCGGGCCTGTCCGTCGACCTGGTCAACGTGATGGCGATGGACTTCGGCGACTGGGCCGCCCCGAGCCCGGCCGGGAAGATGGGCGCCTACGCGATCCAGTCCGCGCAGTCCACCCAGGCGCAGATCCGCTCGGTGTGGACCGGCCTGACGGACGCCCAGGCGTACGCCATGGTCGGCGTCACCCCGATGCTCGGCCAGAACGACACCGCCTCCGAGGTGTTCGGCGTCTCCGACGCCCAGCAGCTGATCGCCTTCGCCCAGCAGCACCACCTCGGCGAGCTGGCTTTCTGGGAGATGACCCGGGACGCCAACGCGTGCACCGGTTCGCTGCCCAAGTGCACCAACGTCCCGCAGGCGCCGTACCAGTTCTCGAAGCTCTTCGCGGCCTACCAGGGCTGATCCTCCGTTCCTCCTGCGACGCGGGGCCGGTGGCCCCGGAGCGATGTGCTCCGGGGCCACCGGCCCCGCCCCTCCCCCTCGCGGGGGTGTCGTGCGACGGGGCGTCAGGCGGGCTGGTGCTCGCCCTCCTTGCGGAGCGCGCCCTCCTCCTCGGCCCCGCCGTCCTCCGCGCCCTCGTGCTCGGGGCGGCCGTGCATCGGGAGCAGGAAGATCGCCGCGAAGACCGCCACCAGCAGACCGACCTCGGTCCACAGCGTGGTCTGCTCGGCGCCGGCGAAGTCCGAGGTCTTCAGGCACTCGAAGAAGACCGTGCCCAGGATGGCGCTGCCCAGGGCACCGCCGAGCTGCTGCACGGACGTCAGCGTGCCGGAGGCCGATCCGGTCTCGTGCACGTCCACCGAGGCGAGCACCATGCCGAAGAACGGGGCCATCACCAGGCCCATGCCCAGGCCGCTGACCGCCAGCGAGGGCACCATCTGCCAGGGCGTGACGCCCATGCCCTGGCTGTGCAGGGTGTACATCAGGGCCAGCACGCCGGCCAGCATCACCACCAGGCCCACGTGCATCACCCTGCGGCCGTACTTCTGCAGCGCCTGGGAGGCGACGAACGCGATCACCATGCCGACCGAGGACGGGATGCCCGTCAGGCCGGACTTGAAGGCGCTGTAGTGCAGGCCGAGCTGGGTGTACAGGCTGAACGTCAGCCAGAAGCCGGTCATCGCGGTGAAGAAGACCAGGCCGAGCACCATGCCGCCGCTGAAGCCGCGCTTGGCGAACAGGCTGGGCTCGACCAGCGGGTCGGCCCCGGCAGCCTTGCGCCGGGCCTCGTACCAGCCGAACAGGCCGAACACCGCGACGCCGACCGCCAGCAGCGCGAACGCCCACAGCGGCCAGTCGTGCTCGCGGCCCTGGACCAGCGGGTAGATGACCGTGGCCGCGCCGAGGGCGGCCAGCAGCGCGCCGACCAGGTCGAGCCGGACGGTCGGGCCCTGGCCCTGGGCGGGCAGGAAGACCCGGCCGCCGACGAAGGCGAACAGGCCGAGCGGGATGTTGATCAGGAAGATCATCCGCCAGCCGGTGCCCGCGAAGTCCGCGTCGATCAGCCAGCCGGCCAGGATCGGGCCGCCGACCGTCGACAGGCCCATCACCGGGCCGAACATGCCGAAGGCCGCGCCCTGCTCCTTGGGCGAGAAGACCTCCTTCATGATGCCCAGGCCCTGCGGCAGCATCACCGCGCCGAGCAGGCCCTGGAGCACCCGGGCGGCGACCAGCTGCCAGGGCTCCTGGGCCAGGCCGCAGGCGAGCGACCCGACGGTGAACCCGGCCGCGCCGATCATGAACATCCGGCGGCGCCCGAAGATGTCGCCGAGCCGCCCGCCGGTGATCAGGCCGATGGCCATCGCCAGCGTGTACGCCGCGCCGAGCCACTGGATGGTGGACTCGCCGCCGCCGATGTCCGCCCGGATCGCGGGGGCGGCGATGTTGGTGACCAGGGAGTCGAGCAGGTCCATCACCTCGGCGGCGAGGATGACGAACAGCGCGACCCAGCGCCACCGGTAGGGCTCGGCGGCGCCGGAGGGCGGTGCCGAGGTCGTGCCGACCGCGTCGGTCATGACAGCTCCTGTCTACTACCAGGCGCGGTGGACGGGGCCGCGCGATTGAACGGTGTTTGTGGGACGAACACTGTTCTACGAGTCGAGCGGCGTTCCCGTCAAACGGATTAACCCTGACTTCTCCCCCACCCGCACCCCTGACCCGACCCCGAGATCCGCCGCCCGCCGACCCTTCGCACCCCCCACCACCGGCTCCGAGCTGCACCGGAGGCCGGACTGGCGGCGGTCGCTCCGCCCACCCGTCGAACGGCGTTCGTCCGGAGTACGATGATCGCCGGCGGAACGTTCAGCGAAAGCAGGTGGCCCGATGCCCGCGCAGATGCCCGAGAACCCGTGGCACAAGCCCCGCAAGGCCGAGCCCCGGCAGCCGCTCAGCCGCGCGCTGATCGTGGAGACCGCGGTGCGGGTGCTGGACACCGAGGGCCTGGCCGGGGTGACGATGCGCCGGGTCGCGCAGGAGCTGGGCACCGGCCCGGCCTCACTCTACGCGCACGTCTCCAACAAGGAGGAGCTGCTCGAACTGGTGCTGGAGCGGGTGGTCTCCGAGATCCGGCTGCCGCGCCGCCCCGAGCCCGCCCGCTGGAAGGAGCAGATCACCGAGATCTGCTTCGAGGCGCAGCGGGTGCTGACCTCCCACCGGGACGTGTCGCTGGTGTCGCTGGGCAGCATCCCGCTGGGCGAGAGCCAGTTGGGCATCACCGAGTTCCTGCTCGACCTGCTGCTCCAGGTCGGCATGCCGCCCCAGGTGGCGGCCTGGGCGCTGGACGGCCTCGGCCAGCTGATCGACACCGACGCGTACGAGGCGTCGGTGTACGCGGAGCGGATCGCCCGGGGGACGGACATCGACGAGTACTTCGGGCAGTTGCACGCCTTCCTGCAGGCGCTGCCGCCCGACCGCTTCCCCAACCTCCAGGGGATGGCGGACACCATGGTGTCGGGCGACGGGGACGAGCGCTACGCCTTCAAGGTCGAGGTGTTCCTGCGCGGCCTGGAGTCCTACCTGCCGCCGGAGCCGCCCGCCGCCGGGCGCCGACCGGGTCGCGAGCGCGGCCGGGAGCGAGGGCGCGAACCGGGGCGGGCGCGGGGCCGGGAACCGGGGCGGGCGCGGGGGCGCGAGCGCGGTCGCCCGGCATCGGACTGAGGCCGCGCGGCCCGGGCCGACGGTTCGTCAACCGGCCGACCACATCTGCTTTGACCTGCGCTTTACCGCTGTTTGACCGAGACCTGACCGCGATCCGACCGCGACTCGACCGCGCCGCACCCGGCGCGGCGCCGGGGGGTTGACGGCGACCCGGCACAGGTCTATACCAGTGGCAGTCACGTCAACCTCGGCTAGGCAACCGACCGCCGACCCGGCCGCGCACCCCCACTTCCGCGCGCCCGGGCCGCTGTCCTCGCCGCCTCCTGGAGAGGTCCTCGATGGAACGCGCACTTCCCCCACACCCCCTCGCCGCCACCGCCCCGCCGCGCCGCCGCCCGCGCCGCGCCGTCGCGGTCGCCCTGTCCGTGTTCGGCCTGCTGGCCGGCGGCGTCTCCGCCGTCGCCGCCTCCGGTTCGGCGAACGCCGCGACCACGGCCGCGCTCGGCTCCAACTGGTACGCCTCCGCGCCGTACCTGATGCCGGAGGACAACAGCCCGCCGGACGCCGCCGCCGTGATGGACGCCACCGGCCAGAAGGCGTTCCAGCTCGCGTTCATCCTGGCCCAGGGCGGCAACACCTGTAGCCCGTCCTGGGGCGGGACGTCCTCGATCGACACCGACACCACGATGCCGGCCGTCATCCAGACCATCCGCAACAAGGGCGGCGACGTCTCGGTCTCGGTGGGCGGCTACGGCGGCACCAAGCTCGGCCAGACCTGCGGCACCCCGGAGGCGACCGCCGCCGCGTACCAGAAGGTCGTCACCAAGTACAACCTCAAGGCGATCGACTTCGACCTCGAGGAGCCCGAGTACGAGAACACCGCCGCCATCCACAACGAGATCGGCGCGGCCCGCATCCTGCAGCAGAACAACCCGGGGATCTACATCTCCATCACCACCGCGGGCACCAACGCGGGCACCGGCTGGTTCGGCACCCAGATGCTGCTGGAGGCGAAGTCCCAGGGCTTCACCCCGAACAACTACTCGATCATGCCGTTCGACGGCGGCTTCAACGGGGCGGCGGCGCAGACCGACGCGCTGGTGAAGTTCAACCAGATCCTGCAGAGCACCTTCGGCTGGAACGAGGCCACCGCCTACGCCCACGAGGGCGCGTCGCTGATGAACGGCCGCACCGACGCCGCCGAGTACTTCAAGCAGGCGGACTTCCAGACCGTGCTGGACTTCGCCACCACGCACAAGCTGGCCCGGTACACCTTCTGGTCGGTCAACCGCGACCGCCAGTGCTCCGGCACGGTCGACCCCGGACTGTCCGGCGCCTGCTCCAGCGTGGCGCAGAACGCCTGGGACTTCACCAAGTACACGGTGAAGTTCGCCGGCGCGACCCCGCCCACCAGCACGCCGTCCCCCTCACCGAGCACCAGCGTCAGTGCCTCGCCGAGCACCGGCACCTCGCCCGGCACCGGCACCTGCAGCCCCGCCTGGTCGGCGACCACCACCTACGTGGCCAACGACAAGGCCAGCTACAACCACCACAACTACCACGCCAAGTGGTGGACCCTGAACGAGAATCCGAGCAGCAGCGGCCAGTGGGGCGCGTGGGCCGACGACGGCCCGTGCTCCTGAGCCGCCCCGCTCCCGCCCCCTGAACGACGGACGGGCCGCCCGGTCCACGAGCCCCAGGCTCGGGACCGGGCGGCCCGTCCGCTTCACCGCGTCCGCACCCGCGGTGCGGTGGCGGTGGGTCAGACCTCGGCGCGACCGCGGAACTCGTCCGCGACGGCCCGGGTCGAGGGCAGGTCGGCGAGCGGCTCGCCGACCACCCGGGAGGCCAGCTCGGACGCCAACGTGATGACGTCCTCGCGCAGTTCGGCCTCGGCCAGCACCTTGTCGGCGGCCAGCTGCACCTGCGCCTCGGCCACCAGTTGCTCGCGCTGCTGCTGGGCCTCCGCCCGCAGGGCCGCGACCAGCGCCGCGCCCTCCTCGGCGGCGGCCTGCCGGATCGCGGCGGCCTCGTGGCGGGCGGCGGCGAGTTCGGCCTGGAACTCCCGGCGGATGCGTTCCGCCTCGGCCCTGGCCTCCTCCGCACGGGCGATGCCGCCGTCGGTCCTGTCGTGACGCTCGGCGAGGGTGCGTTCGATCCGGGGCAGCAGCACCTTGCCGAGCGCCCAGAAGAGGGCGGAGAAAACGATCAGTCCGAGGATCAGCTCGGGCACATTCGGTTCGAGAGGTCCCATACTCAGTATGCTATCCGCTCATCCGACGAACCAACCGGCCGGGTCCCCCTCAGCGCCCTTGCCGCGCAAGGAACTTCGTCCTTGCACCGGTCGCCCGGCCGAATGCCGAGCCGACTCCCCGTCAGCCGCCGGTGACGCCGTCGGTGTGCTCGCGCAGCAGGTCGGCGTGCCCGTTGTGGCGGGCGTACTCGGTGATGACGTGCAGGTACGTCGTCCGCAGGGACTGCTCCTCCCCGTACGCGGCCAGCACCGCGTCCAGCGGGGCACCGGCCACCGCGAGGTCGGAGAGGCGCTGTTCCTCCAGCAGCGCCAGGTACTCCTGCTCGGCCCGCTCCGGCTCCAGCAGGTCGAAGTCGGCGTCCTTGTGGCCCTCCACGGCGTGCAGCGGCGGGACGTCCTGCCCGGCGAAGCGGATCCGGAACCACGTCCGCTCCACCTTGGCCAGGTGGCGCATCAGCCCGAGCAACGAGAGCGAGCTCTCGGGCAGCGGGCGCAGCGCGAGCTGCTCGCCGGCCAGGCCGGCGCACTTGTGCAGGAAGGTGGCCCGGTGCCAGGCGAGGTAGCCGGGCAGCAGCTCGGTCTCGGGGGCGGTGAGCGAGCCGCCGGTGCGGGCGGTGGTGGGGACGGTCCATGTCATGCGCCCGATCATGCCCAGGTCCGACCGGGCCGCACCAGGGAATTTCGCCCAGGGCAGGGAGCGGGACCTGAGCCGGCTCCCGGGCCGGAGCGTGAACCGGGGCCGGAACGTGAGCCGGGACCGGGGCGTGAGCCGGGACCGGGGCGTGAGCCGGGACCGGAGCCGGGGCCGGGGCGGGTGTTCGAACCGTGTCTGCGGGATTCGGCCCGGGCCCGGCGCGGTGGTTGGTACGATCGCGGTGAGCCGTGACTGGCGCGCTGGGATGGAACTCACCATCGGGGAGCGGCTCCGTGCGGTGCCCTCGGGCGCCGTGTGCTGTAGCCGTGCGCCTGGGCCGTCCGAATCGTCGCCGTTCCGTACGAGGAGACCGCCCGTGGTCGAGCCCCTGCCCGCGCACACCTTCGGCAGCCCCGCCGCCGACACCGCCTTCCGCAGCGCCCTGGACGTGGTGCGCGCCGTCGAGCCCCGGATCGCCGCGGCGATCTCCGGGGAGCTGGTGGACCAGCGCGCTTCGCTGAAGCTGATCGCCAGTGAGAACTACGCCTCGCCCGCGGTGCTGCTGGCGATGGGCAACTGGCTGAGCGACAAGTACGCGGAGGGCACGCCGGGCCGCCGCTTCTACGCGGGCTGCCGCAACGTGGACACCGTGGAGGAGCTGGCCGCCGAGCACGCCCGCGAGCTGTTCGGCGCGGAGCACGCGTACGTGCAGCCGCACTCCGGGATCGACGCCAACCTGGTGGCGTTCTGGGCGGTGCTGTCGCAGCGGGTGGAGAGCCCGGCGCTGCGGCGCGCCCAGGTCCGCAACGTCAACGACCTGAGCGAGCAGGACTGGGCCGAGCTCCGCCGCGAGCTGGGCAACCAGCGGATGCTGGGCATGTCGCTGGACGCGGGCGGGCACCTCACGCACGGCTTCCGACCGAACATCTCGGGCAAGATGTTCGAGCAGCGCAGCTACGGGACGGACCCGACGACCGGACTGGTCGACTACGACGAAGTCCGGCGGATCGCCCTGGAGTTCAGGCCGCTGATCCTGGTGGCCGGGTACTCGGCGTACCCGCGGCTGGTGGACTTCCGCCGGATGCGGGAGATCGCGGACGAGGTGGGCGCGACCCTGATGGTCGACATGGCGCACTTCGCCGGCCTGGTCGCGGGCAAGGTGCTGACGGGGGACTTCGATCCGGTCGCGCACGCGCAGATCGTCACCACCACCACGCACAAGTCGCTGCGCGGCCCGCGCGGCGGCATGGTGCTGTGCACCTCGGAGCTGGCGGAGCACGTCGACCGGGGCTGCCCGCTGGTGCTCGGCGGCCCGCTGTCGCACGTGATGGCGGCGAAGGCGGTGGCGTTCGCGGAGGCGCGCCGCCCCGAGTTCCAGGTGTACGCCCGGCAGGTGGTGGACAACGCCCGGGCGCTCGCCGAGGGACTGCTCAAGCGCGGCGCCCGGCTGGTGACCGGCGGCACCGACAACCACCTGGTGCTGGCGGACGTCTCCTCCTACGGTCTGACGGGACGCCAGGCGGAGGCGGCGCTGCTGGACTCCGGCATCGTCACCAACCGCAACGCCGTCCCGCAGGACCCGAACGGCGCCTGGTACACCTCCGGCATCCGGCTCGGCACGCCCGCGCTGACCACCCGCGGGCTGGACGCGGCGGAGCTGGACGAGGTCGCCGAGCTGATCCACACCGTGCTGACGGCCGCCGCGCCGGTCGGCTCCTCGAAGGCGCAGTACGCGCTGGACGAGGCCGTCCGCGACTCCGTCGCCAAGCGCGCGGTCGACCTGCTCGCCGACCACCCGCTCTACCCGGGCATCACGCTCGGCTGATCCTCCCCTCCCGGCGTCCCCGTCCGGACGCCTCCCGGCCCGGCCCGCCGCCACCCCGGCGGGCCGGGCCGCCGAACTCGCCGCGCCGCGCGCCGCGTTCCGACCTGCGGCGGAGACGGGCCCGACGGCGGCGGGGGCCACCGTCGGCCGGTGACCAACCAGCGGACGCTCCCGGCAACCGAGCTGCTCGCGCCGATAGGCTCGCCCCCGCCGCGGCCGGGCGCGCGACGCGCCGGCCGCCGTTCCGCACCCCTTCCGCAGGAGAACGCGCATGCTCAAGGTCAACGAATACTTCGACGGCACGGTCAAGTCGGTCGCCTTCACCTCGGCCGACGGCCCGGCGACCGTCGGCGTGATGGCCCCCGGCGAGTACGAGTTCGGCACCGCCGCCCCGGAGGTCATGCACGTGGTCAGCGGCGCCCTGACCGTGAAGCTCCCCGGCTCCGACGACTGGCGGACCTTCTCCGCCGGTGAGCACTTCTCCGTTCCGGGTGACAGCAAGTTCCACCTCCAGGTCTCGATCGACACGGCCTACCTCTGCGAATACCGCTGATCCCCTCCCGCTGACCACCGCCACACAGCCACCGCCGCAGCCGCCGGTCCGGTCGCCCCGGCCGCGACCGGGCTGGGCGCGGCGCGCTGTGGTGGGCCGGTGGTCAGCCGTGGGTCACGCTCACAGCGCCGCCTCCGCTTCCGGAACGGGCTCCCGGCGCCCGGCGGCTCCCGCCACCGTCCCCGCCGCCGTCCGGACCCCGGGCGCGGGCTCCGGCTCAGGTCCAAGTCCGGCCGCCGGCTCGGGCTCCGGCTCGGGAGGCCGGCTCGCCGGCAGGTGACGGACCGCGGGGAGCGCGAGCAGGACGAACGCGACCGGGACGGCGAGGGCGGTCATCCCGAACAGCGTGGGACGCACGCCGAGGCTCTCGGAGAGCGGACCGGCCAGCACCAGCCCGAGCGGCATCAGGGCGACGGCGATCAGGTGGTCGTAGGAGCTGACCCGGGAGAGCACCCGCTCCGGTATGTGCACCTGGAGCGAGGTCTCCCAGAGCACGAAGAACAGGGACACGCCCACGCCCGTGACCGCCTTCAGGGCGGCGATCACCCAGACCGGCGCACCGGAGCCGATGATCGCGGCCTGGCAGGAGGCGACCGCCATCGCCACCGCCGCGACGGCCATCGGGCGGGCCGGTTTCCACCGGTAGGAGCACACGTCCCCCACGATCGAGCCGAGGCCGAAGGCGATCACCACCACCGTCCAGGCGTTGGCGCCGCCCCACTCGCGCTTCGCCAGCACCGGCCCGAGCACGAACACCGAGGGCAGCACCACGACGTGGTAGACCGCCATGGCGAGCATGCTCGACCACACCCACGTCCGGCTGCGCACCTGCTGCCAGCCGATCCGCAGCTCGGCCAGGAACCCGGGCCGCTCGCCCCGCTCGGCCCCGCCGTCGACGCCGCCCGCCGCGACCGCACCGTCGACCGCGCCCAGCCGGGCCAGCACCGCGGCACTGACCGCGAAACTCGCGGCGTCCATCGCCAGCGCACCCCCCGGGCCGACCGCCGCGATCAGCAGACCGGCCAGCGCCGGGCCGACCACCAGGCCCGTCGACTGGACGAACCCGCTCAGCGCGTTCGCCTCGCGCAGCCGATCGGCGGGGACCAGCAGGGGCAGCAACCCGGTGGAGGCGGGGAGGAAGAAGGCGTCCGCGACCCCGAACAGCGCCATCAGCAGCGCCAGCAGCCCGACCCGGGCGGTGCCGGTGAGCAGCAGCACCGCGACGGCCGCCTGGACGGCGCACCGCAGCAGGTCGGAGGCCAGCATGATCCGCCGTCTCGGTATCCGATCCGCCCAGACGCCCCCGACCAGGGCGAACACCAGCAGCGGGAGCAGCCCGGCGGCCGTCACCAGCCCCACGTCGACGGCCGAGCCGCCGATCGACAGCACGGCGAAGGGCAGCGCCACGAACGACACCCGGTCTCCCAGGGTCGACAGCGACTGGCCGACGAACAGCCTGGCGAACTGGCGCTCGGTGCGGAGCACTTCAGGAATCAGGGCGCCCACGGAACCTCCCCAACGGACTCGACGGACCTGACGGACCTGTCGGACCCGACGAACTCGACGGACCCGGCGACGCGCCCACCGGAACAGCGAGCAGGGCGATCGTAGGAAGCCCGCCGACCCCCTGTCGCATCATTTATCCGCAACGCGCCGAATGCCCCGTTTACACCCAACTCGGCTACCCTCAAAGGCAGTTGGCGGGCGAGAGCCGCCGACACCACCCCGGCGGAGCACCGGCCTTCCCCGCTCCCTCCCACCCCAATCCCACCGATCGGCCAGACTTCTCCCACCGATCCGCCGACCCTCCCCTCGTCCTCCCGCCCGATCTCCCGTCAACAGGTCGTCCACACACCACGCAGGACCCGACGTGACGAGGGCGTGATCCGAGCGCGACGCGCTTGTGATTGCCACGTTCGAGTGAATAGGCTCGCCCCGGCTCGCACCGCCGGGCCCCCGCACGCGACAACGCCGAGCCCTGTCCACCGCGCTGCGGGTCGACCACCAAGACCCTTGGGCAGGGACGGGGGAACCACGATTGTTGCCGTCCCCCACGGCTAGGGGTGAAGCCGTCCGCACCGGGTGACCGGGGCGCGACGGCCGGGCCTCCCTCCCGGCCCGAACCCGACAGCTCACCCCGTAGGCGTGCGGAGAGGATCTCGCATGCTCTTCACGGGTTCGGGACGCCACCGTCGGCAGGGTCCGGCGGAGAAGGCGGCCGAGCGGGCGATCGCGGCGGCCGGCGTGGCCGGTGTCGGCATCGCCCTGCCGCTGCTCGCCGTCACCGGCGCACACGCCGCCCCCAGCGCGGTCTGGGACCGGGTCGCCGACTGCGAGAGCGGAGGGAACTGGAGTTCCGACGCGGGCAACGGCATCTACGGCGGCCTGGGGATCACCGCCCAGCGCTGGAACGACTACGGCGGCACCCAGTACTCGGCGCTGCCGAACGGGGCCACCCGCAGCCAGCAGATCGCCGTCGCCGAACGCATCCTGGCCACCGAGGGCCCCTCGCCCTGGTCGGCGTGTGCGGACGACGCGGGCCTGAACACCGCCAGCGCGCCGGGCGTGGTCGACGACAACGACTCGGCGGACGAGACGGGTTCGCTGCGCGGCGCACGCGGCGTCGCGGCGGTCAACTCCGCCCCGGACGGCAGCACCGTCCCGGACGGGAAGAGCACGCCGGTGTTCTCCGGCCTGCCCGGCTACGACCCGGTCTCGCACGTGTACTGGTACGAGAAGAACGGCGCCTGGTTCTGGACCAGCCACCAGAGCCTGTACGAGCGCTACATGCAGCTGACGCACCCCCAGCCGCACCCGAGCGCGCCGACCACGACCACCCCGGACCCGACCGTCCCCACCCCGAACGCCCCGGACGCCTCGGCCACCCCGACCGTCCCGCCGGTCCCCCCCACCGACCCGGCCGCTCCCGGCGACCCCACCGACCCGACCGCCTCGCCCAGCCCGAACACGCCCACCGACGGCAGCACCGGCACCAACAACGGGAACGGGGGCGGCCTGCTGCCCACCCTCCCGGTCACCCCGTCGCCCGGCCCGTCCACCGGCACCGGCACCGGCACCGGCAGCACCCCGGACGCGTCGCCCGGCGGCGGCACCACCACCGCCCCGGGCGCGGGCAGCGGCACGGCCGCACCCACGGACGCGTCCACCACCCCGGCGGCCCCGACCACCCCGGCGGCCCCGGCTCCGGCAGCGTCCCCGGCCCCGTCCGCGCAGCCGTACACCGTAGGCCCCGGCGACACGCTGGCCTCGATCGCCCGCAGCAACGCCGTGGGCGGCGGCTGGTCCGAGCTCTACAAGTCGAACCAGCAGCTGATCGGCGAGAACCCGGACCTGATCCGGCCCGGCCAGGTGCTGGACCTGGGCTGACGGATGCCCGGACCGGCCGCCGTCACTTCGGGACGGCGGCCAGTCCGGTGCAGCCGCGCAGGCCGTCGCGGCGCTGCTGGGCGGCCTTCGCGGCGCTGCCGTTCTGCGGGACGGGCACGCCGCGGCCGTCGATGCGGGCGGGGGTGAAGGTCTCGCCGGTGACGCGGCCGTCGGCGGTGACGGTGATCGTGGTGACGCCGGTCTCGTCGGAGGCGGTGTAGTTCGAGGTGCCGTACCAGAGGAAGTTGCCGAAGCCGTACGCCACGTAGGTGTTCCCGAGCATGCCCGCGCCGAGCATGGTGTGGGCGTGGGTGCCGACCACGGCGGTCGCTCCGGCGTCGGCGAGTTTCTTGGCCAGCGAGGTCTGCGCACGGGTCGGGCAGGCCACGCCCTCGTCGCCCCAGTGCAGGTAGACCAGGACCACGGGCGCCTGCGCCTTCGCCCCGGCCACGGCCCGCAGCAGCGCGGTCTCGTCGAGGGCGGACGCGATGCCGGGCTTGTGCGCGCCGGCCCGCCACTTCTGGTTGGTGATCTCGTCGACCTGACTGGCCGCCAGGACGGCGACCCGCACGCCGCGCACGGTGGTCAGGTACGGGGCGTACGCCTCCTCGGCGTCCTTGCCGATGCCGATCACGGGCACCGGGGAGGCGGCCTTGGCGGCGAGGGTGTCGGCGAGGCCGTCGGGGCCGAAGTCGACGGCGTGGTTGTTGGCCTGGGAGACCACGTCGACGCCCGCGTCCTTGAGCGCGCCGAGCGCCTTGGGCGTGGTGCGGAAGGTGTAGGTCTTGGGTTCGGCCTTGCCGCGGCCGGTGATCGCGGTCTCCAGGTTGAGCACCGCCAGGTCGGCGGCGGAGAGCGTGCCGGAGATCGGGCCGAGCGCGGTGTCGGCCTTGGCGGCGCCGAGCCGGGCGGCGGTCCGCCCTTCGAAGTGGACGTCCCCGGCGAACGCCACCGTGATGCCGCTCCCCGCCCCGGCCCCCTGGCCGGGGCCCGGGCTCGCGCCGGAGGCCGTCGCGGCGGGGTCCTGCGGAGCCCCGCTCCCCGCCCCGGCGGGCGCCGAACCGGTCGGCGCGGCCGGTCCGGTGGCGGCGGCGGACGCCGAACCGCCCCCGGCGGTGGGGGCGGCCCGGTCCCCGGCGGGCGACGGCCCGCCGCATCCGGCGAGGGCGCCCAGCAGCAGGACGGCGGTGGCGGTGGTGGCGGCGGCTGTGCCACCCGTGGTGCGACGCATGAACGGACCCCCCGGCAGTTCGGTGACGACGCACTGTATCCGCGCCACTCGAACACCGGAAGACCGCAACGGCACCGCACGGTCACCGCTTCCGTCGGCCGCCCCCCGCTCCGGTCGAGTCGGATGGTCGGACGAGCGGATCGGCGGGCGGTCGGTCCGGCCGTCGGCTCAGGCCAGCACGCCGGCGGCGCGCAGCAGCCAGCGGTTGGTCCGGCCGACCAGTCCGGCCCGGTCCAGCACGGAGACCACCTTCTGCGCCATCTCGACCTTGGTGGCCCGCCAGTGCGGATTGGCGCGGGCGACGGCCCGGCCGGTCTTCGGGTCGACGCCGACCGCGGCGTACAGCCGGGGGTGGATCAGCGCGGTGGTGGCGTAGTAGACGATCAGTCCGATGAACAGCTGCTCGTACCGGCGGCGGACCGGGCCGAGGCGCTTGCGGACCAGTTCCTCGCGGGCGTAGCTGATGTGCCGGGCCTCCTCGATGACGTGGATCCGGGAGACCTGGCGGGTGAGCGGCTGGAGGGTGTCGTCGTTCATCACCTCGCGCTGGAAGGCGTCCAGGATCTCCTCGACGTACATGGTGCCGCCGAAGGTCTGGCTGTGGGTGGAGATCGCCTTGAACAGCCGGCCCAGGTTGTGCGCGACGAATCCGGCGCCGTACGCGGGGACGCCCATCTTGGCGATCATGCGGGCGAACATGATCGAGTGCCGGCACTCGTCGGCGATCTCGGTGAGCGCGTACTGGACGTGGTTGCTGGTGGGGTCCCGGTCGAAGGCGTGGCGCAGCAGCATCTGCATGAGGATCTCCTCGAACCAGATGCCGACGCTGGCGATGGAGGCGACCTCGTGCTTGGAGAGCTCGATCCGCTCCTCGTCGGTCATCCGCTCCCACAGGTCGGTGCCGTAGAGGGAGAGGTGGCGGGGCGGGCAGTAGTAGGCACCGGGGACGGGGTCGGCGTCCCAGTCGACGTCCTTGAGCGGGTTGAACGAGAGCTTCGCGGAGGAGGCGAGCAGGCGTTCGGCGGTGCGCTCCCGGTCGGGCGCGGTGCGGGTGGGCTGGGTGGAGGCGGGCTGGGGCGGCATGCCGGCTCCTTCTCGGTGAGGGCGTGGAGGGTGGAGTGGTGGCACTGCCGCGAAGGTAGAAGTTATTAGACTTCCCGTCAATACACTGCGCGCGAAGAGCCCCGAAGAGCCATCGACCTGACGACCCCACCACCCGATGACCCCACGACCTGACGACCTGACGACCCGGAGAGCCGTGCGCCGACCCGACCGCCCCGACCCGCGCCGGGTCCTACCAGCCCGTCGGGTCCTGCCAGGCCGCCAGCACCCGCCCGCTGACGAAGCGCCGCCGCTCCCCGCCGACCGGGTCGGTGAACTCCAGCGAGCGCGCGAGCAGCTGGAGCGGGCGCCGGTAGTCCTCCGGCGCGCCCCCGTCCAGCACCTCCGGGTAGAGCGGGTCGCCCAGGATCGGCAGCCCGAGCCCGTTCATGTGCACCCGCAGCTGGTGGGTGCGCCCGGTGCGCGGGGCGAGCCGGTAGCGGCCCAGGCCGCCGCGCGCCTCGGCCAGCTCGATCCGGCTCTCCGCGTTGGGCTCGCCGGGCTCCTCGTAGGCGTCGAGCCGCCCGCGGTCCTTGCGGAGCCGGTTGCGCACCACGGTCGGCGGCAGGGCCGCCGCGCCCTCCTCGTGGCGGGCGACGGCCTCGTACTCCTTGACCGCCTCGCGCCGTTCGAACAGGCTCTGGTAGGCGCCGCGCAGCGCGGGGTCGGCGACGAACAGCACCACGCCGGCGGTGAGCCGGTCCAGGCGGTGGGCGGGGCTGAGCCGGGGCAGGTCGAGGTCGCGGCGCAGCCGGGCGAGGGCGGTCTCGGTGGCGTGGCTGCCGCGCGGGGTGGTGGCGAGGAAGTGCGGCTTGTCGGCGACCACGATCCGTTCGTCGCGGTACAGGACCTCGACCGGGAAGGGCAGCACGGGTTCGGGCGGTCCGGGTTCGCGGTGGAACCAGACGTGGCCGCCGGGCCGGTAGGGCGTGTCGGCGGTGACCGGCCCGTCCTGGCCGGCGAACTCGCCGGCCGCGAGCATGGCGGCGATCCGCCCGTCCCCGGCGGCGCCGCCGTAGCGCTCCTCCAGGTAGGCCCGGACGGTCGGCCAGGCGCCCTCGACCGGCAGTCTGACGTGGACCGGGTCGATGCCGTCGCGCTGCGGCAGCGGGCTGAGGGGGGCGGGCTTCCTACGCACCACCGTGCGCCGCCCCGGGGTCCGTCCGGCGGGTCTCCATCCGGCCCACCCTAGCGGCAGGTCACCCGTCTGGGCGCGGGCGGCCCGCCGTGCGACGATGGCAGGGCGGTACCCCCGACCCCGAACGGTAGGTGGCCGGATGGACGCCGAGAACCACATGGACACCGGGCAGCAGGGCACGATTTCCCGGACCCGCCCCGCCTCCCCGCTCACGGCGGGCGGTGCGCCGGTACCGGACGGCCTGCTGGCGATCCCGGTGGCCACGGCGCTGATCGCGGCGAACGGCCGGATCCTGCACTGGAGCCCGGACGCGGAGGCGCTGCTCGGGTACCCGGCGGACCAGGCGGTGGGGCGGTTCGCGGCGGACATCCTGGTGGCCCCGGAGCGGCGTACGGAGGTGCTGGGGCTGTTCGCCCGGATCCTGGAGGGCCGCCCCTGGTCGGGGGTGTTCCCGGTGCGGCACCGGGACGGGCACCTGGTGGGGCTGGACTTCCGGACCTACCCGGTGCTCGACCGGGAGGGCTCGCCGATGGTGCTGGCGGTGGCCTCGGACGTCAGCGAGGTGCGCCGGCTGGCGGCGGACCTGGCGGTGCTGGACGGGTTCTTCACCCAGTCGCCGGTCGGCATGGCGGTGTACGACACCGAGCTGCGCTTCGTCCGCCTGAACGAGGCGCTGGCCCGGATCAACGGGCTGCCGGTGGACCGGCACCTGGGGCGGCGGCTGAGCGAGCTGCTGCCGGGGATCGACGGCCGGGCGGCGGAGGCGACGATGCGCCGGGTGCTGGCCGACGGCCGGCCGGTGGTGGACGCCCGCACGCACGGCTGGACGGCGGCCGATCCGGGCCGCGAGCACGCCTGGTCGGTGTCGAGCTTCCGGCTGGAGCAGCCGGACGGCACGGTGCTGGGAGTGAGCACCACGGTCGTGGACATCACCGACCGCTTCCAGGCGGAGAGCGCCGCCGAGGCCGCCCAGCAGCGGCTGGCGCTGCTGAACGAGGCGTCCACCCGGATCGGCACCACGCTGGACCTGGCCACCACGGCCCGGGAGCTGGCCGAGACGGCCGCGCCGAGCCTGGCGGACACCGTGGTGGTGGAGGTGCTGGACGGCCTGGTGCGGGGCGAGCCGGCCGCGCTGCCGGACCGGGTGGACCGGTCCGCGGTGCTGCGCCGGCTGGCGTTCCACACCGTCGCGGGCAGCGGGATGTCGCCGATCGCCCCGGTCGGCACCGTGCAGCGGCTGCACCCGAGCACGCCGTACGCGTGGGCGCTGGCGCACGGCCGACCGGTGCTGGTGCCGCGGACGGACGGGGCCGCGATGAGTTGGTTCACGGACGACCCGGTGCGCGGCGGGGCGATCCGGGCGCAGGGGGTGCGCTCGCTGATGGTGGTGCCGCTGATCGCCCGGGGGGCGGCGATCGGCACCGCGACGTTCTTCCGGTCCCGGACGGCGACCCCGTACGGGCAGGCGGACCTGGCGCTGGCCAGCGAGCTGGCGGCCCGGGCGGCGGTGTCGATCGACAACGCGCTGCTGTACACCCGGGAGCGGAACGCGGCCGAGCAGCGGCAGCGGGCGCTGGAGGTCGCGGAGAGCGCCCAGCAGCGGCTGGCGCTGCTGAACGAGGCGTCCACCCGGATCGGCACCACGCTGGACCTGACGATCACCGCGCAGGAGCTGGTGGACGTGGTGATCCCGCGGTTCGCGGACTTCGTGACGGTGGACATCCGCGAGGCGGTGCTGACCGGCGAGGACCCGGAGCCGGTGCCGGAGTCCGGTTCGGTGCCGCTGCGGGCGGTCGCGGTGGGTGAGCGGGAGGACGGCTCGCCGCTGACGGGGGCGGCCGACCAGATCGGGGAGACCACGCACTCGGCCAAGCTGTACGCGCAGGCGATGCGCACCGGCCGGTCGGTGCTGGTGCCGCGTGTGGACGAGCCGGAGCTGCGCCGGATCGTCACGCACCCGGACCGGGTCCAGCCGGGTCTGGACGCCGGGATCCACTCGTACCTGATGGTGCCGCTGCTGGCCCGCGGCCAGGTGCTGGGCGGGGTGGAGTTCGTCCGGCTGGCCAATCCGGAGCCGTTCACCCCGGCGGACCGGGCGCTGGGCGAGGAACTGGCGGCGCGGGCGGCGGTGTGCATCGACAACGCCCGGCTGTACCGGCGCGAGCGGGACACCGCGCTGACCCTGCAGCGCAGCCTGCTGCCGCAGGACGTGCACCGCACGCCGGGGCTGGAGATAGCGCACCGCTACCTGCCCTCGACGGTGGGCGACGAGATCGGCGGCGACTGGTTCGACGTGGTGCCACTGACCGGCGGCCGGGTGGCGCTGATCGTCGGCGACGTGATGGGGCACGGCATCCGGGCGGCCGCCACGATGGGGCAGCTGCGGACGGTGGCGCGGACGCTGGTGACGCTGGACCTCGATCCGGCGCGGGTGCTGCGGCGGCTGGACGAGGCGACCGCGCAGCTCGGCGAGGGCCAGTTCGCCACCTGCGTGTGCGCGGTGTTCGACCCGGTGGACGAGGAGTGCGTCCTGGCCTCGGCGGGTCACCTGCCGCCGGTGGTCTCGGAGCACGACGGCGAGGCCCGGCTGGTGACGCCGCCGCCGGGCGCGCCGCTGGGCGTGGGCGGGGTGCCGTTCGAGTCGGTGCGCTTCCCGCTGCGCGAGGACGGGCTGCTGGTGCTGTACACGGACGGGCTGGTGGAGCGGCGCGGGCAGGACCTGGACGAGGGCCTGGAGCTGCTGCGCGAGACGGTGACGCACCGGCAGCCGACCCTGGAGCGCGGCTGCGACGCGGTGCTGGGGGCGCTCGGGGCGACGATGGGGCAGGACGACGTGGCGGTGATCATGGCGCACGCCGGGCCGGTCGGCGCGGACCGGCTGGCGACCCTGCCGCTGTCCGGCGATCCGGCGCTGCTGCGGCACGCCCGGGAGTTCACCCGGCGGACGCTGACCGGCTGGGGGCTGGCCTCGCTGGTGGAACCGGTGGTGCTGCTGACCGGGGAGCTGCTGGCCAACGCGCTGCTGCACGCGGGTTCGCCGCTGCAGCTGCGGGTGTTCCGGGGCGCGCTGCTGACGGTGGAGGTCGCGGACGCGGACAGCCGGGAGCCGCGGCTGCGGCCGGTGGGCGAGCACGACGAGGGCGGGCGGGGCATGCTGCTGATCAACGAGTTGGCGCACCGCTGGGGCAGCCGGGCCACCCGGGACGGCAAGGTGGTCTGGTTCGAGATGGAGCTGCCGGTCCGATCGTCATACTGATTCGGCCTCAACTTCCCTGGTGCGCATGCGTGTCAACCCCGCGCACCGGCCGGTACGGCATCCGGCGGTACGGGTCTCACCCGTCACGGCGGTGCGCTTGCCCCGGCCGGGTGACCGCTCGGCCCGCGGTGTACGGCGCGGGCCCGCGGATGCCGATGATCGTCGCGTCCGGCCCCCGAAACCGCGCGACGCCCCGGCGTTCAGCGCCGAACCTGGAGAAACCCGATGCGTTCCAGCCTCGCCAAGGTCACCACCGCCGCCTTCCTCACCGGGCTCGCCCTGCTCGGCGGAGCGGGCACCGCCTCCGCGCACGCGCACCACCATCACCACCAGGACGCCCACCCGCACGGGGCGCTGGCCGTCGGCGGCGACGCCGCGGCCCGGGGCGGCGACGCGGGCGCGGTCGGCGGCGACGCCTGGGCCGAGGACGGTGACGCGCTGGCCGTCGGCGGCGACGCGGGCGCGCTGGGCGGCAGCGCCGGTGCCGTCGGCGGGGACGCCTGGGCCGAGGGCGGCGACGCGGGCGCGGTCGGCGGGGACGCCGAGGCGCTGTGCGGCTCCGCGCTGGCCGTCGGCGGCGACGCGCTGGCGCAGGGCGGCGACGCCCTCGCGGTGGGCGGGGACGCGTTCTCCTCGAACTGACGCCCCGGCAGTGCCCCTCGCGGCCGGGCGGTGTCCTCGCGGACCCGCCCGGCCGCCGTGCTGCCGCCGCCGGGCCGCTACGGGAGCGGGGTGACGTACGCGCCGGAGATGCCGCCGTCCACCAGGAAGGTGCTGGCGGTCATGAAGGAGGAGTCGTCGCTGGCCAGGAAGGCCACCGCGGCGGCGATCTCCTCGGGTTCGGCGAACCGGCCGAGCGGGATGTGCACCAGCCGGCGGGCGGCGCGCTCCGGGTCCTTGGCGAACAGCTCCCGCAGCAGCGGGGTGTTGACCGGGCCGGGGCACAGCGCGTTGACCCGGATGCCCTCGCGGGCGAACTCCACGCCCAGCTCGCGGCTCATCGCCAGCACGCCGCCCTTGGAGGCGCTGTAGGAGATCTGCGAGGTGGCGGCGCCCATCACCGCCACGAAGGACGCGGTGTTGATGATCGAGCCCCTGCCCTGCCGCCGCATGTGGCCGATCGCGTACTTGCAGCACAGGTACACCGAGGTCAGGTTGACGTCCTGGACGCGCTTCCACGCGTCGAGGCCGGTGACCAGGATGGAGTCGTCGTCCGGCGGGGAGATGCCCGCGTTGTTGAACGCCACGTCCAGGCTGCCGTAGTGCTCGACGGCGGTGTCGAACAGGACGCGCACCTGCTCCTCGTCGGTCACGTCGGTGCGCACGAACAGGCCGCCGGCCTCGTTGGCGGCCTTGGCGCCGCTCTCCTCGTCGATGTCGGCGCACACCACCTTCGCCCCCTCGGCGGCGAAGCGGCGCACCGTGGCCAGGCCGATGCCGCTGCCCGCGCCGGTGACGACCGCCACCCGGCCGTCAAGTCGCTTGCTCATGTCGCTCGTTCCTCCGTGGCGATGAAGACGTTCTTGGTCTCGGTGAAGGCGTGCAGGGCGTCCG
Organism: Kitasatospora sp. NPDC088783; assembly: GCF_044750705.1. Taxonomy (NCBI): domain Bacteria; kingdom Bacillati; phylum Actinomycetota; class Actinomycetes; order Kitasatosporales; family Streptomycetaceae; genus Kitasatospora; species Kitasatospora sp. NPDC088783. Next base: position 558,530 of record NZ_JBIVKJ010000002.1, on the reverse strand, counting down.
GTCCGAGCTCGCGGCCCAGGCCGGACTGCTTGTAGCCGCCGAACGGCGTCCAGTAGCGCACCGAGGAGTGCGAGTTGACGGACAGGTTGCCCGCCTCCACGGCCCGGGCGACGCGCAGTGCCCGGCCCACGTCGCGCGTCCAGATCGACCCGGACAGGCCGTACTCGGTGGCGTTGGCGATCCGCACCGCGTCGCTCTCGCCGCGGAACGGGACCACGGCGGCGACCGGGCCGAACACCTCCTCGGTGAACGCCCGGTGGTCGGGCGCGATCGGCGCCAGCACCGTCGGCGGGTACCAGAAGCCGGGCCCCTCGGGCGCGCTGCCGCGGAACGCCACCTCGGTGTCGCCGTCCACGTAGGAGGCGACCCGCCGCCGGTGCGCGGCCGAGATCAGCGGCCCCATCTCGGTCTTCTCGTCCGCCGGGTCGCCGACCCGGACGCCCCGGACGGCGCGCTCCAGGCGCTCCATGAACTCCTCGTACACGCTCGCCTCGACCAGGATCCGGGAGCGCGCGCAGCAGTCCTGCCCGGCGTTGTCGAAGACGGCGTAGGGGGCGGTGGCGGCGGCCCTGTCCAGGTCGGCGTCGGCGAAGACGATGTTGGCGCTCTTGCCGCCGAGTTCGAGCGTGACGGGCTTGACCTGGGCGGCGCAGCCCGCCAGCACGGACCTTCCGACGGCGGTGGAGCCGGTGAACACCACCTTGCGGACGTCCGGGTGGGTGACGAAGCGCTGCCCGACCACCGGGCCGCGGCCGGGCAGCACCTGGAGCACGCCCTCGGGCAGGCCCGCGCGCAGGGCGAGTTCGGCCAGGCGCAGCGCGGTGAGCGGGGTGGGTTCGGCGGGTTTGACGATGACGGTGTTGCCTGCGGCCAGCGCGGGGGCCAGCGCCCAGGCGGCGATCGGCAGCGGGAAGTTCCACGGGACGATCACGCCGACCACGCCGAGCGGCTCGTGGAAGGTGACGTCGAGGCCGCCGGCGACCGGGATCTGCCGGCCGAACAGCCGCTCGGGGGCGCCCGCGTAGTACTCGATGACGTCGCGCGCGTTGCCCGCCTCCCAGCGGGCGTTGCCGATGGTGTGGCCGGCGTTGGCGACCTCCAGGGCGGCCAGTTGCTCGCGGTCGGCGTCCACCTCGGCGGCGAAGCGGCGCAGCAGCCGGGCCCGGTCGCCCGGCGCCACGTTCCGCCAGCTCTCGAACGCCGCCCGGGCGCGGGCGACCGCGGCGTCGACGGCGGCCGGGCCGGCCAGTTCGACGGTGGCGATCACCTCCTCGGTGGCGGGGTTGACCACCTGGTACGGCTCGGACTCCTCGGTCACCTGCTCCTCCTCCTCGCTCCGCTCTCGCTCTCGTGCTCGCGCCCGTACTCGTGCCGCCGCCGCTTCACAACCGCTCGAAGCCGCGGCGGCGCTCCCAGTCGGTCACCGCGGCGTCGTACGCGGCGAGCTCGACCCGCCCGGCGTGGGCGTAGTGCCGGACCACGTCCTTGCCGAACGCCTCGGTGGCGGCCTCGCTGCGCTCGAACCGGTCGATCGCCTCGCGCAGCGTCCCGGGCACCCTGGGCGCGTCGGAGGCGTACGCGTTGCCGGTGAACTCGGCCTCCAGCGGCAGCTGGTGCTCCACCCCGTGCAGCCCGGCGGCGATCAGCGCGGCCACCGCCAGGTAGGGGTTGACGTCGCCGCCGGGCACCCGGTTCTCGAACCGCAGCGAGGACCCGTGCCCGACCACCCGAAGCGCGCAGGTCCGGTTGTCGCGGCCCCAGGCGATCGCGGTGGGGGCGAAGCTGCCCGGCACGTAGCGCTTGTAGGAGTTGACGGTCGGGGCGAGCAGCAGCGCGAAGCCGTCGAGGCAGGCGAGCTGCCCGGCCAGGAAGTGCTCCATCGTCCGGGAGAAGCCGTGCGCGCCCTCGCCGGGGAACACCGGGTGACCACGCTCGTCGCGCAGGCTCAGGTGCACGTGGCAGGAGTTGCCCTCGCGCTGGTCGTACTTGGCCATGAAGGTGAGGCTGACGCCCTCCTGGGCGGCGATCTCCTTCGCGCCGGTCTTGTAGACGGCGTGGTCGTCGCAGGTGGTCAGCGCGTCGGCGTAGTGGAAGGCGATCTCGTGCTGCCCGAGGTTGCACTCGCCCTTCGCGGACTCCACCGTCAGCCCGGCCCCGGTCATGCCGGTGCGCAGGCGGCGCAGCAGCGGTTCGATCCGGGCGGTGCCGAGGATCGAGTAGTCGACGTTGTACTGGTTGACGGGCGTGAGGTCCTGGTAGTGCTTCTCCCAGGCCCGCTCGTAGCTGTCCCGGAACACCAGGAACTCCAGCTCGGTGCCCACGTACGCGCCCCAGCCGTAGCCGGCCAGCCGCTCCAGTTGGCGGCGTAGCACCTGGCGGGGCGAGACCGCGACCGGGGTGCCGTCGTGGTGGGCGAGGTCGCACTGGACCATCGCGGTGGCCGGGTGCCAGGGCACCATCCGCAGGGTGGCCGGGTCGGGGGCGAAGACCAGGTCTCCGTAGCCGCTCTCCCAGGAGGAGACGGTGTAGCCGTCGACGGTGTTCATCTCCACGTCCACCGCCAGCAGGTAGCCGCAGCCCTCGGCGCCACCGGCCAACACCTCGGCGAGGAAGTACCCGGCATCCAGGCGTTTTCCCTGTAGCCGGCCCTGCATGTCGGTGACGGCCAGCACGACCGTCTCCACCTCGCCCGCGGCCACCAGCTCCCGCAGCCGCTCCACCGTGAGCCGTCCCTCGACCATCCGCCCACCACCTCCGCCACCCGGCCCGCCGCACGCGAACCGGTCCGCCACGACGACGATGATCCCGCTCCGGACCCGAGCGCACCAGGGGCCGCGCGGGTGCCACCGAAGCCTGATGAACCGTCAGAAAATCATCTGCACACATGAACTGATTGATCATCAGCCTTTCCCTCCCCTGTCTCCGCTCCACCGCCCGGCGCGCTCGGACCGAAATGCGATTGCCCCCGACGGCCGGACCTGCTTCGGTGACGCCTGCCCGCCCGTCCCGCCCTCCTTGGAGCCCACGACCCGTGACCTTCCGCCTGACCGCCCTCGCCGATCCCGCCACCGGCCCGTCCTCGCGCCGCCTCGCCTGGCTGGCCTCCGCCCCGGACGGCACCCCGCTCGGCAGCGCCTTCCTACGGCTGTTCGACTCCCCCGGACAGGCCCACCTCTGCGAACTCGCCCTGGACGTCCACCCCGCCGAGCGGCGGCGCGGTGCCGGCTCGGCACTGCTCGAAGCCGCGGCGACCACGGCCCGGGAGGAGGGCTGCCGCACCCTGCTCGCCCAGGCCGTCGAGGGCTCCCCGGGCGACGCGTTCCTCTCCGCCCGGGGCTTCGAACGGGCGCTCGTCCTCGAGTACGCCCGGCTGGACCTGACCCCGGCCGACACCGGCACCGGCACCGGCACCGCAGCCGACACCGGCACCGCAACCGACGCCACCGAGGCCGGTGGAGTGGCGGGACCCGAACTCCCGCCCGGGTACCGGCTGGTGTCCTGGCTCGGCAGCTGCCCCGCGGAGTGGCTGCCCGCTTTCACCCGGGCCCGCACCGCCATGGACGACATGCCGATGGGCGACACCGACTTCGGCGTGGTCGCGTGGGACGAGGCCCGGGTGCTGGCCGCGGCGCGGGCCGTCGCCGACCGGGGCGAACTGCTGCACACCGCCGCCGTGCTGGAGACCACCACCGGCGACCTGGTCGGGTTCAGCGAGCTGGTGCTGCCCGCCGACCGGTCCGGCGACGGCCAGCACTACGGCACCGCCGTCCAGCCCGCCCACCGCAGGCGCGGCCTGGCCCGGGCGATGAAGGCGGAGGCGATCCGCTGGACGCGGGCCGAACACCCCGGGATCACCGGCCTGCGCACCGACACCGCCGACCACAACACCGGCATGCTGGCGGTCAACCGCGCCCTGGGCTACCGCAGCACCCACCGCTCCATCGAGTTCCGCCTCCCGCTGTGATCCGGCACCGGCCGGCGCCTGGACGCCTCCGCTCAAGACCCGTGCTCCACCGCCCGGCCGCGCCGCGTCATCCGACGGCCGATCGGTGTCCGGGTGCTCCACGGGCTGGTCGGCCCGACCGTGCCGGCGCACCTGCCGGCGCGGACCGCCCTCGACCGGTCTCGCCCGATCCGGCCGCGTGCCCCAGCGGAGGCAGCGGAGCAGCAGTGCCCGCACCAGCACCGCCCACCGGGCCCGGCCCGTCGCCGTGTTCCGCACACCCATGCGCTCCCTCCCTCTCCCTCTTCCGGGGGTGCCGTACCGGTCCTCGGGCCGGTGCCCCCTGGTAATCCGTTTGTCTCCCGGCAACCGCGCTGCGAGGCTGCCTGTCATGTCCGTTCATGAACCACCGGCCGACCTCGCCGCGTTCTTCACCGACGGCCGGCTGGTCTCGGTCCCGCGCCGACCGGCCCGCCGCGCCGCCCTGCTCGAACACGTGGTGCGCACCCTCTTCGACCCCGAGCGCCCGTACCGCGAGCAGGAGGTCAACGAGGCGCTGCTCACCGTCCACCCCGACACCGCCATGCTGCGGCGCTACCTGATCGAGGCCCGGCTGCTGACCCGCACCCGGGACGGGTCGAGCTACCGGCGGGCCGTCACCGCCGACCACGACGCCCCGACCGGACCGGCCGCCCCGAGCGGGCCGGTGGACGCTCAGCCGCCCGCCGCGTAGCTCCAGAACTCGCGCATCAGCGGCGGCGCGGTGGGCCCCGTCATCTCCCGCTGGGTGAGCAGCACCGTCACCAGGCCCGTCCGCCGCACCAGGTGGGCGGCGGTGCCGGTGCCGCCGACCCAGCCGTAGCGGCCCGGGGTGTTCCACGGCTCGCGGCGGACCACGTCCACCGAGCCGCCGTAGCCCCAGCCCTGCCCTTCCAGGAACAGCTCGCTGTCGACCCGTTGGCGCTCCGTCAGGTGGTTGGTGGTCATCAGCCGGACCGCGCCCAGCGAGAGCACCCGCCGCCCGTCCTCGGCGCGGCCGCCGGCGCGCAGCATCCGCAGGAACGTGAACAGGTCGTCGAGCGTGGACACCAGGCCGCCGGCCCCGGACGGGAACGGGGGCGGGGTGCTCCACTGGCCGTCCGGTGGGTCCGCCACCTCCAGGGTGCCGTCCGGACCCGGGCGGTACAGCGGGGTCAGCCGGCCGGGTGGCGCGTGGAAGGCCGTGTCGGGCATGCCCAGCGGCTCGAACAGCCGCTCCGTCAGCACCTGGTCGAGCGGTTGTCGGGCCGCCCGGGCGATCAGGACGCCCTGGATGTCGGAGCAGGTGTTGTACAACCATGCCTCGCCCGGCTGGTGGAGCATCGGGATGCCCGCCAGGGCGGCCGTCCACTCCTCGGGTGGGGCCACCTGCTGCGGCTGTGGCGGACCCTGCGCCAGCTCCGCGAACAGCGGGGCCAGCGCGGGGAGGGTGAAGTCCGCCGCGAAGCCGTAGCCGGCCCGCGACTCCATGACGTCCCGCACCGTGACGGGCCGGTGCGCCGGGACGGTGTCCGTCACCGGGGCGTGTGGCGTCCGCACCACGCGCGGGTCTGCCAGCTCCGGCAGCCAGCGCTCGACCGGATCGTCCAGGGCGAGCACTCCGTCGTCGACCAGCTGGAGCAGCGCCACGGCCGTGACGGGCTTGCCGACCGAGGCGATCCGCACCGGTGTCTCCCTGGTCAACTCGCCCGCGGCGGCCGTCTCGACCCGCCCCTCGCGGGCGACCAGGGCGACCGCTCCCGGCACCGTCCCGTCCGCGACCCGGCGATCCAGCAGCGCCTGCAGGCCGCCCGCACCGCGCGGCTCGTCCGTCGTGCGCGTCCCGTTCGTCCCGTTCGTCTCACGCATCGTGTTCCCCTTTCGACGCCGGTGCCCGATCCGCACCGTCCGTACCGTTCGCACCTTCTGTCTCCTGCTGTAGGAAGTGTGCCCCGGCCCCCGAGCCGATCCACCGAACGATCGGCTGGCCTTGGCGCGCCGATCGGTTGACACCCCATCAGCCGATCGGTTGACCCGGCCGTCGACCGCCGGTTGGTTTTCCGCCGCACGGGCGCGTCGGGCCGCCGGAACCCGCCGTCCGGGTGCCGGACGCGGGTAACGTGGCCCGCACCCCTGACCGCCGCAGGTGCCGGAGGTGCCGGTGTCCGACCTCGTGCTGATGATGTCCGTGTCCGTCGACGGCTACTTCTCCGGCCCCGACGGCGATCTCGGCTGGCAGCTCGTCGACGACGAGCTGCACGAGCACTTCAACCGCCGGCTGGCGGCGATGAGCGGCTTCCTCGACGGCCGCGTCACGTACCAGCTGATGGCGGAGTACTGGCCCACCGCCGACCAGGACCCGACCAGCACCCCGCCGGTGGCCGAGTTCGCCCGGATCTGGCGGGAGATGCCGAAGACGGTCTTCTCCCGCACCCTCGACCACGCCGGCTGGAACACCACGATCGCCCGCAGCGTCGATCCGGAGGCCGTCACCGCCCTGAAGTCCTCCGCCGCCTCCGACCTGGCCGTCGGCGGCGCCGTCCTCGCCGCCGAACTCCGTCGGTTGGACCTGATCGACGAGTACAGCCTCTACGTCCACCCGGTGGTGCTGGGCCGGGGCCGCCCGCTGTTCCCGCCCTCCGACACCCGCACCGACCTGGTGCTCGCCGAGACGCACACCTTCGGCAGCGGGGTCACGCTGCTCCGCTACCTGCGCCGCTGACCGCAGACCACCCACCACCCACCGCCACGGCCCACCGCCCACCTGCCGGGAGCCGGAAGGAGGAGCCCCGACCCACCAGCAGGCCACCGTTACGGCGTGCCCGAGCCGGCCGGCTTCGACGCCCCTTCGGACGCCCCGCCGGAAGCCGGTCCGGAGGACGCGCCACCGCCCGGCGAACCCGGCGAGCCCGGTGACCCCGGTGCACCGGACGGCCCGGAGGAGCCGGGCTGCCCGGGCGCGCCCGAATCGCCGGAGGACGGCGCGGACGGTGCGGACGACGCGCCGGACGAGGGTGCCGAGGAGCCGCCGGACGGCGTCCCCGTCCCGGAGCTCCCGCCGGAGGACCCGGAACCGGAGGCGCCGGGCGAGGCCGACCCGTCGGTCCCGCCCGTCCCGCCCACGGGACGGTCGAACTGACGGCCCGTCGCCTGGTCCACCAGCACGATCCGGTTCACCGGCGCCGCGGCGGGCCGCACCGTCACCACCCCGTCCGGGTGGAACGAGGACCAGGCCGTCCCGGTGTACGCGCCGCCGCTGCCGCTCGGCGGCGTCAGCGGGTTGCCGCAGGCGCAACGCACCCGCGGCACGCCCTGGTTGTCGACCAGCACGGCCGTCCCGGACTGCAGGACGGCCTGGTACGGGGTGGCCTGCCCGCTCTGGTAACCGTGGTTGGTGACCCGGGTGTCCTGGCGCAGCACCACGGGGGTCAGGCCGTTCAGGTAGCCGTCGATCTGCGAGGTGTCGATGCCCTCGACCCCGGCCCAGGCCCGGGCCTTGTCGGTGTTGGCGGCCAGGTACCCGGAGAGTTTCGGCACGTCGCAGCTGGCCACTTCCCTGCTCCCGCCGTACAGGCCGGGCTGCCCGCCGTCCACGGCACCGCCGGACGCGGCCGGGCTGCCGGACGCGCTCGACCCGCCGGACGCGGTCGGGCTGCCGGCCGTGGACGGGGCGGAGCCGCTGGGCGAGGCCGAGTCGGGCGCGCCGCCGTTGGCGACCGAGTCGGTGAACGGTTCCTGCCCGGCCGCGGCCACCGGTTGCATCTCGACGGCCTGGGCCGTGCCGCCCCCGCCCGAGCCGCCGGTGGCGACCACGCCGAGCGCGACGCCCAGCCCGACGACGAGGACCGCGCCCGCGAGCACCGGCCCCTTCCGCCACCACGGCTTCCCGCCGCCACCCGCACCGCCCCCGGCCGTCGGCCGACCCCCGCTCGGCGGCCCGCTCCCGCCCCCCGACGCCCCGCTCCCCTCGCTCGGCGGCACCCCGCCCGCTGAAGCACCCGACGCAGCGCCCGAGGGCCGCGCCCCGCCCGCCGACAGCGGCCCGGACGGCGGCCCCACCGGACCACCCCCGCTCCCGCTCCCGCTCCCAGAGGGGAAGGACGACGCAGCCCCCACCGCGTCCCCGGCAGCGCTCCCGCCGTCACCCCCGGCCGACGGCCGCACGACCTCCGTGGGCTGCGGTTCCGCAACTGCCGGGCCGTCGCCGCCCGCCCGCTCCACCAGTTCGGTCGGCACCCCCTCCGCACCCCCGGCGCCCCCGGCGTCCGTCCCCGGCCGGACCACCTCCGTGGGAGGCCCCGCCGGCCCGGAGGCTCCGGAGACACCTGGCGGCGCGACAGGCACGACCGGCTCGGCCGTCCCGCCCGCCACCTCGCCGCCCGCCACCTCGCCACCCGCCACCTCGGTGGGGCGGTGCGGCGGCGGAGCCTGGGCACCTTCGTTCTCGTGGTCCGGCCCTGCGGGTTCCCCGGATTCCCCGGGCTGCCGGGGTGTCGGCTGCTCACTCACGGGACTTCCTCCCGGTCGGACTCCCCCGAGTCCAGCTGCGCACCCACCATTGTCCGCCCGCTCCCCCGCCCCCGCTCCCCCGGCTCCGGCCGCGCCCCGCCACGCCCCGCCCCGCCCACCGCACGCCACCGCGCCCCGCCACGCCCCGCCCCGCCCCGCCCCGCCCCGCACGCGGCAACTCGCCACCCGCCGCGCCCTGTCGGAAGCTGGAGGGACCGGCCGCTCCGGGCCGGTGCCCGGGGGGCTCGCTCGAAGGGCCGGTGAGACGTGTGACTGGTGCCGCCACTCCCGCGGACCCCCGCACCCCCTCGTCCCCTCCTCCGCCCCCACCCCCACCGCCTTCCTCGCCGTCCGACCGGTTCGCCGCGCCCTGGTGGTCCGTGCCGCTCTCCGCGCTGGTCACGGTGGTCGGCGCGCTCGCGGCGATGGCGGCGGTAGCCGCGCTCGGCCTCTGGCTGGCGGGCGCGGAGGACCTGCCGGGCGGCGGTTTCGGTCCGGTGCTGGCCGCGACGCTGCTGACGGCGCTGGGCGCACCGGCGCAGTTGGACGGCGGCGCGGCCTTCGTGGCGACCGCGCAGGGCGGGATCACCGCGATGCCGCTGTCGGTGACGCTGGTGGGCGCGCTGGTGGCGGCGTACCTGTTCCTGCGGCCGATGCGCCGCCACGCGGTGGTGGGCGGGCGGCTGCTGCTGGCCCGGGTGCTGGCGCTGGCGGCCGGCTGGACGGTGGCGGTGCTGCTGCTGTCCGCGGCGGCGCGGCACTCCTTCACGGTGTCGACCGGCGATCCGCTGATCGACGAGCTGGGCGGGGCGTTCGGTGCGGCGCCGACGGTGGGGTTCCGGGTGGACCCGGGCCCGGCGGTGGGCTTCGGCCTGCTGTGGCTGGCGGTGGTGGTGCTGCTGGCGCTGGCCGCCTCGCGGCGCGCGCCGTTGCCGACCGGCTGGGTGCGCTGGCACGGCACGCTGCGGCCGACGGTGCACGCGGTGCTGGTGCTGCTGCTGGTGTACGTGCTGCTGGGGCTGGTGGGCGGCCTGGTGGCGGTGGTGACGGGCAGTGAGCCGCGGCAGACGCTGGCGGTGGTCTGCCTGGGGCTGCCGAACCTGGCGTGGCTGGGGTTCGGGGTGGGCCTCGGCGCGTCCTGGCACGGCCACGTCACGAACAGCCTGGGCCTGCCGTTCCCGCATCCGCTGGCGGCGGTGCTGCGCTCCGGGCGGGACGTGACGCTGGACCTGGGCGCGCTGGCCGAGCAGAACGGCTGGGCCTGGCTGCTGCTGCCGCTGGCGGCGCTGCTGGTGCTGGCGGCGGGCGTGGTGGCGGCGGCCCGGGCGCGTCCGCCGCTGCCGGTGTGGCGGTCGGTGGTGCAGTCGGCCGTGGTGCTGGCGCTGGCGGTGTTGGCGGTGGGCCTGGTGACCCGGGTGTCGGCGGTGTACGGGCTGTCGCTGCTGGGCCTGGGCGGCGAGGGGCGGACGGTGCTGGAGCCGGACCTGCTGACCGCCGTCCCGATCGCCGCCGGCTGGGGCGCCCTGTCCGGCCTGCTGGGCGCGCTGGTCGTCCGTCGGCGCTTTCGCGGCGGGGCCCCGCCCGGCACCGCCGCGAAAGCTCCGGCGGGCCGGACGGAACCCTGACGCCCTGGACGCCCCTGTGCCCGCGCCCGGAACCCGGGGCCCGGTCGGGCGCGTCAGCCGTCGATGCGGTGCTGCGTCCAGAAGGACGTCAGGTCGACCGTGGTCGCGGCCTGCGCGGCGGCCTTGAACTCGGCGGTGGTGGAGATCCCGTACCAGTGCGCCGCCGCGTAGTCGTGCAGCAGTTTGGTCATCGCGGTGTCGCCGATGGTGCGGCGCAGGTCGTGCAGGGTGCACTTGCCGTAGCCGTAGACGACCGCCGAGTAGCGGGAGGAGTGGGCGTCCCAGTAGGCCATCGAGTTGCTGATCTTCTCGGCGGAGGAGGCCCAGGAGGTGCTGTTCCAGCAGTTGGTGCCGGTCTTGCCCTGGGCGAGGTCGGTGGCGTAGTCGGTGAACGCCTCGTCCAGCCAGGGGTTGTTGTACTCGTCGTCGCCGACGATGCCGTACCACCACTGGTGGCCGATCTCGTGGGTGAGCGCGGTGGTGGAGACCAGGTCGAGGACGAAGCCGGGGTACTCCATGCCGCCGAACCAGAAGTTGTTGTCGATCACCGCGTCGAGTTCGCCGTAGGGGTAGGCGCCGAACCGTCCGGCGTGCGCGTCGACGGCGGACTTGGCGGTGCTCAGCATGGACTGCGCGTCGCTGGAGCTGATGCCGCTGACCGAGTAGACGTTGACCGCGGTGCCGGCCGCCGAGCTGCCGGATGTCTTGCTGAACGGTCCGGCGGCCCAGGCGAACTCGCGGACGTTCTTCGCGGTGGCCGTGGTGACGGTCCGTCCGCTGCTGCCGGGGGTGTCGACGGAGCTGCCGGTGGCGGGGACGAGCAGGCTGCCGGGGTGGTCGAGGGTGACGGTGTAGTCGGAGGCCAGGGTGTAGAAGGACTCACCGTTGTTGGTGTAGGGGTCCAGGTGCCAGCCGCCCGCGTCGCGCACCGCGAGGACGGGCAGCGCGTTGCCGATGAAGGCGAAGGCCCCGTCGCGGCCGAACCGGTCGGCGCCGGAGGGGACGGCGATGGACAGGTCGAAGCCGAGGCTGCCGCTCTGGCCCTGGGCGAGCGGCGCGGGCAGGGTGACCTTGAGCGCGGTGCAGCTGACGCTGAGCGCGCCGGCGGTGCCGCCGGTCAGGTTGCTGACGGTGACGGGCGTGCTGGGGCAGCTGCCGTGGGCGTTGTCCCAGAGCCGCAGGTACACCTCGGTCAGCGGGGTCGCCGAGGGATTGGTGAAGCCGATGCCCTGGTGCCCGGTCCAGGTGGCGCCGCTCGCGTCGCTGCTCAGGCTGACGGTGTACCCGGTGGGGGCCGGGGTGCGGGTGGCGTCGGTGGTGGGCGGCGTGGTGGTGCCGCCGGAGACGTCGAGCGCGAAGTCGTCGAGCACGAAGCTGGTCTGCAGACTGGCGTCCTCGACGCCGCTGAAGGCGAGGCTGACGGTCTGTCCGGCGTACGCGGAGACGTCGAGCGTCTTCTTCACGTAGCCGGCGGCCGCGTCCAGGTTGGAGTAGGTGGCGAGGGTGGTGCTGCCGAGCTTCGCGGTCAGTTTGTCGTACGCCGTGGTCTTGGTGGTCTCGGCGGTGTCGACGTGCAGCCAGAAGCTCAGGGTGGCGCTGGTGCAGCCCGCGGGGAGGGTCACGGTCTGCGCGAGCGTCTCGGTGTGCGCCGAGCCGTAGCCGTTCAGCCAGGCGAAGGACGTCCCGCCGTGGGCGCTCTGCCCGCTGTCGCTGGTGATCACGCCGCTGGACGAGGTCCAGGGCGAACTTCCGGACTCGAACCCGCCGTTCACGACCACCTGGGCCGGCGTGCAGGCGGCGGCCTGCGCGACGGTGGCGGTGGCGGTCACGGTGCCGGCGGCGACGAGCACGGTGGTGCCCAGGACGGCGACGGCGCGGGTGGCGAGGGCGCGGAGTCTGTTGCTCATGGTGCTCCTCTCGGTCGCCAGGGTCTGTGGGGGCCCTGGCCGAGGGGCAGACTGCCAGCAAACACCCGACTTTGAAAGGTGCATGCCACTGATCGTTACGCCCCGGAAACGAGCGGAAACCTTCAGGGTTCGAACACCGGCCGCGCCCAGGCCGGCGGCCGCGGCGGCGGGTCCGCACCCGGGACGACCGGTGGAACGGCCGGCGGAACAGCCTCCGGGACGACCCGCGGAGCAGCCGGGCGCGCACCCCGGGGGGCCTCGCGGGACGCGGGGCGCGGGGCGCTGCGCGGGTCCGTCGCCGCCCGCAGCGCCGCGACGAACTCCAGGCAGCTCCCGTACCGCGCGCCGGGCCGCTTCGCCATCGCCCGCTCCAGCACCGCGCCCACCCCGGCGGGCAGGTCCGCGCGCCGCTCCCGGACGTCCGGCGGCGGGTCGTTGAGGTGCGCCCAGAGCAGTGCCAGGTCGTCGTCGCGCCGGTAGGGCGGGCCGCCGGTGAGCATCTCGAACACCACGCAGCCCAGGCTGTACACGTCGCACCGCCCGTCCACGGGCTTGCCGGAGATCTGCTCGGGGGCCACGTAGTCGAGGGTGCCGACGAACTGGCCGACGCTGGTCAGGCCGGTCAGCGAGAGCGACTTCTTGGTCAGGCCGAAGTCGGTCAGGTAGGCGTGCTCGGGGCGGTCGGGATCGGTGCCCTCGGCGATCAGCACGTTGCCCGGTTTGACGTCCCGGTGGACCAGGTCGTGGGCGTGCGCGGCGTCCAGCGCGCTGGCCACCTGGACGGCGATCCGCACGGTCTGGGCGGCCGTCAGCGGCCCCTGCCGGTCGAGCAGCGCGCGCAGGTCGCGGCCGCGCACGTACCGCATGGCCAGGTACAGCACCCCCTCGGCCTCGCCCGCGTCGTACACCGGGACGATGTTCGGATGGTCGAGCGAGGCGGCGACGTGCGACTCCCGGACGAAGCGCTGCCGGAAGTTCTCGTTGCGGGCCAGCTCGGGGGCCAGCAGCTTGACCGCGACGGTGCGGCCCAGCCGCAGGTCCTCGGCGCGGTAGACCACCGCCATGCCGCCCCGCCCCAGCACGTGCTCCAGCCGGTAGCCGGCCAGCGTGCGCCCGTCCAACTCGCCGGGCTCCGCGGCGGCGGTCGGCGGATCGGCCTGCGCGGCGGGCCGCCCGGAGGGTTCGGAGGACCGTTCCCCTGACATCGGGTCAGCCCCGGTCGGGCGCGCGGTCGGCCGCCGCGTAGCCCTGGAGCTGGGCGGCGTCGCAGTAGTACCAGCGGCCCCGGTCGAGGTCGAGCAGCCAGGCGTCGGAGCCGTCCAGCACCGCGCCGAGCCGCAGCTCGCGGGTGCCGTCGCGGAAGGTCTCCAGGTCGATCCGGCCGGCCGCCCAGTCGTCGACCAGCCGCCGGTAGGTGGCCAGCGAGCGTTCCAGCGCGGCGAGCAGCGGACGCGGGTCCTCGGTGGTGGCGAGCGGGCCGCCGGTCGACGGGGGGCGTTGCGGGAGGGCGACCAGCAGCCGTCCGTCGACCCACGCGGACCAGCCGTTGGAGCAGACGATCCGGGCCCAGTTGCCGTGGGCCTCGGCGAGCGCGACCGGGAGCAGCGGGTCGAGCGGCACTCCGGCGGCGGCCGGGTCGGGCGCGGTCCAGGTCGGCAGGCCGTCGGCCGGGACGACGTGGGTGGGCCGGAATCCGTCGGGCGGGCCCATGCGCTACCGCCGCATCACGGCGGGTTCGTGCCGGCGCAGCAGTCGGGCGACGACCAGTCCGTACGCGACGGCCAGCACGATCAGCATCCCCAGGTCGAGCAGCCAGATGCCCGGCCGGTGCGCGAACAGCGGGTCGTCGGTGAGCTCGCCGGGCACGGTGGCGTGCAGGTCGATGGTGGCGGCCATCGCGCCGAGCGCCCAGCGGGACGGGACGAGCCAGGACAGCTGGTTGAGCACCGGGATGTGGTCGAGTTGCAGCAGCGCCCCGCAGAACACCACCTGGACGATGGCGACCAGCACCAGCAGCGGCATGGTCACCTCCTCCTTCTTGACCAGCGCGGAGATCAGCAGGCCGAGCATCATCGCGGTGAGCGAGAGCAGCGCCACGGCGAGGGTGATCTCCAGCAGCGGCGGGAGGAGCACCCCGCTGCCGCCCTGCGGTCTGAGCTTCACGCCGATCAGCGCGACCATGGTCAGCACCACCGACTGGACGACCGTGACGGTGCCCAGCACGACGGTCTTCGAGCACAGGTACGCGGATCTGGACAGGCCGACGGCGCGTTCGCGCTGGTAGATCGTCCGCTCCTTGACCAGTTCGCGCACCGCGTTGGCGGCGCCGGTGAGCACCCCGCCGACGCACAGGATCAGCAGCGCGTTCAGCGCGGTGTCCTGGTCGAGCCGGCTGCCGGCCAGGGCGCGCGCCATCGCGCCCATGACGAACGGCAGCGCGATCATCACGGCGAGGAAGGTCCGGTCGGCGGAGAGCGCGCTGGCGTAGCGGCGGCAGAGCGTGCCGACCTGTTTGCGCCAGCGCCGCGGCCGGGGCGCGGGCGCGGGGACGATCCCGGCCTCCGGCCGCTCCCGCTCGGCGGGGGCGAGCGCGCCGGGCCAGTCGCCGGGGCCGCCGGCCGGGCCGCTGACGTAGCTGCGGTAGGGGGTAGAGGCGCGGAACTCGCCGGCCCAGTCGCGGTCGGTCTGGTTCTCGAACGCCTCGAAGGCGTCCGGCCAGTGCGCGAACCCGAAGTGTTCCAGCGTCTCGCCGGGCGGCCCGTACCAGGCGGTGCGCCCGCCGGGGGCGAGCAGCAGCAGCCGGTCGCACAGGTCGAGGCTGAGCACGCTGTGGGTGACCACGATGACGGTCCGCCCGTCGTCGGCGAGGCCGCGCAGCATCTGCATCACGGACCGGTCCATGCCGGGGTCGAGCCCGCTGGTGGGCTCGTCGAGGAAGAGCAGGGACGGTTTGGTGAGCAGTTCGAGGGCCACGCTGACCCGCTTGCGCTGGCCGCCGGAGAGGCTGGAGATGACCTGGTCGGCGCGTCTGCCGAGGCCGAGTTCGTCGATCACCTCCTCGACCCGGGCGGCCCGCTCCTCGGGCGCGGTGTCGTCGGGGAAGCGCAGTTCGGCGGCGTACGCCAGGGCCTTCCGGACCGGGAGCTGGGTGTGCAGGATGTCGTCCTGCGGGACGAGGCCGATCCGGCGGCGCAGTTCGGCGTAGTCGCGGTAGAGGTCGCGGCCGTCGTAGCGGACGGTGCCGCGGTCGGCGGGGCGCAGGCCGGTGAGCGCGTTGAGCAGGGTGGACTTGCCGGCGCCGCTGGGCCCGGCCACCGCGAGCAGGCACTTCTGGCCGACCGGGAAGGTGACCCCGTCGAGCAGGGTGCGGCCGTCGGCGACCTGGACGGTGAGGTCCTCCACGTCGAGGTCGATGTCGCCGGTGTCGACGAACTCCTGCAGTTCGTCCCCGACCAGGCAGAACACCGAATGGCCGATTCCGACCAGGTCTCCGGGGCCGACGGGGGCCTCTCGCACGGGCCGGCCGTTCAGGTAGGTCCCGTTGTGGCTGTCCAGGTCGGCGATCCGGTAGCCGCCGGGCGCGGCGCGCAGTTCGGCGTGGTGCCGGGAGACCGACAGGTCGCCGACCACCAGGTCGTTGTCGGGGGCGCGGCCGATCCGCACCACCCTGGTCGGCAGCGGCATGACGCTGGACGGCGGCCGGCGGGAGCCGGTGATCGCGGTCAGCGCGGACGGGCGGCTGCCGGGCAGCGGGTGCACGGCGGTCGGTTCGGGCAGCGCGCTGAACGTGCAGCGCGGCCCGTCACCCGGGCTGCCCAGGCACAACACGGTGCCCGGCCCGATCTCCAGGTGGACGACCCGGTGGCCGTCGGCGGCGTAGGTGCCGTTGGTGGAGCCGGTGTCGTCGACGAACCAGTGGCCGTCACCGGCGTGCAGTTGCGCGTGGTGCCAGGAGACCCGCGGGTCGGTCAGCACGATGTCGCCGGTGGGGTCGCGTCCGAGTGCGTACCTGCGGCTCGGCGTGATGACCGTGGAGTCGCCGTCGGTTTCAAGGATCAGTCTCGGCGCGGTGAGCGCACCCTCTCGCTCTCCCATAGCTCGATGCTAGACCGCGCGGTGAGCACCCGCCCGGGGGGCGGTTTTCAGCCCTTCGGGTGACAGTGGGAAGCGGCCGCCTCTGATCGGGTACCTGTGGGGTCGGGACCGAGCGTCCCGTTGGGCGGCGGATGGGAGCTGGCTTGTGAACACCTGGGCAACCTGGACCACTCAGGGCATTCTGTCCGGCCACGGCGGCGTGCGGACCGTCGAGATCGGCGTCATCACCGGGGACCTGACGGTGCACACCATGTGGATCGAGGGCGAGGCGCGGCTGACCGTGCAGTACAGCGGCGCGCTCGACTGGTTCACCGTGGAGGGCAGCCCCGTGGCCGCCGCGGACGAGGCGACGGCGCGCGAGGTGCACCAGCACATGGTCGAGGCCGTGAAGACGGGCGGAGGTGCCACCGCCCCACGGTCCTGACCGGAGGCCCGGCCCGGGCCGCCGCCGACCCGCCGTCGGCCGCGGCCCGGGTTTCGTGCGTCCCGGCCCGGCGTCGGCGTCCGGGGCACGGTCCGTCGGGCTGCCGTGCCGCCCGGCCGTCGGGTCACGGGCAGGCGTAGGCGAACGCGGCCTCGGCGTAGTGCCCGCTGCCGTCGGCCCCCTCCAGGACCTCCAGCCGCGCGTTGGCGGCGAACTCGCCGTGTCCCCGGAAGTTCCACTCCAGCGTGACGTCGGTGCGCCGGTGCCCGGCCGCCACGTGCTGGACGAACGGTCCGGAGACGGTGCCGTCGTTGCGCAGCCATCGGTAGGTCACCCGGCCCGCGCCGCCGTCGGTCTCCAGCGTCCCGGTGACCACGGCGGTGCCGTCGCACCCGGGCCCGGCGGACGCGGTCCCCGCCGTCACGCCCACCACCTCGACGGGGCGCCCGTACCGCTCCCAGAGCAGGTACCCGAGCAGCGCGAGCAGGAGCACCAGCGGCACCAGCAGCCACCTGTCCCACCGCCGCGGCGACGGCGCCGCCGCCACGGCCTCCCCGCGCCACACCGCGACGGCCCCGGGCGGCACCCCGGGGCCGTACCGCCGCAACTCGCCCTCCGGCGCGGGCCCACCGGGCTCGGGAAGGGTCGCGGCGAGGTCCACGGGAGGCGGCGCCACCGGACCCAGCCGAACGGTCTGGGCCGCGTCGTCCAGCCGGACGGTCCGCTCGGCGTCGGACGGCGGTGGCGGTGGCGGCGGCGGGACGGACGGGCGGAGCTGGACGGTGCGCAGGTCGTCCTGCGGGGCGGCGGCGGATCGCAACCGGACCGTCCGGTCCGGGTCGTTGCGCCTGCGGACCGGCCCGAGCCGGAAGCCGGGGTCGGGGGCGTTGTCGGTCATCGTCGTGCTCCTCCTACCTCGGCGGGCAGATCATGAGGTACGAGGGCGAGGCGGTGGTGTCCCCCGCCGGGGTGGTGACGCTCACGCCCACGTTCTTGGCCCGCTGGTTGCAGGCGAAGGTGTGCGGCCGGGTCACCGTCCCCTTCGCCGGGACGTCGACGGACTCGGCTGCGGAAGGAACTCCGTCGTCGTACCAGGTCAGCGTCACTCTCCCCGCAGTGCTCCCGGCCGGTTCCACCGACACCAGGAACCCGGCCGTCAGCGTCGTCCCCTCCACACGGCCGGAGAGCCTCCGCACCGTCACAGTGACCGGCGGCGCACTGCTCGCCGTCGCGCTGGGCGTCGAACCGGGCGCGGTCGGGCTCGGGCTCGTGCTCAGGCTCGGCTTCGGGGAGGTGCTGGGCTTCGTCGTCGGGCTCGGCGACGTGCTCGGGCCGGTCTCCTCGGTCGGCGTGGAGGTGGGCGAGGCGCCGGGGCTCGGGCTGTCGCCGGGGGTCGGCGGGGGCTCGGCCGTCGGTGGCTCGGGGGGTCGGACGCTGGTGGTGGCGAGCGGGGCGGCGACCGGCCGCGGGTCGGCGGTGGTGCCGTTCCCGTCCGCGGCGGCGACCGCCGCGAGCGCGCCCGTGACCAGGACGATCGCGCCGACGGTGGCGATCAGCCGTCCCCGGAACGGAACGCGCGGGCGCGGGACCGGTGGCGGCGGGGCGAGCACCGTCGTCGCGTACGAGGTCGCGCCGGGCAGCGCGCCCTCGCCCGGGGCGGAGGGCAGCAGCAGCGGCAGCAGGGCGACCAGCGCGGCGAGCCGTTTGCGTCCGCGGTCCTCCCAGTCCGCGCCGTAGGCGGCCCCGGCGGCGGCCTCCAGCTCGCCGACCAGGGCCTCCGCGCCGGCGGGGCGCTGTTCGGGGGTCTTGGCGAGTCCGGCCCGGATGAGCGGGCGGAGGGCTTCGGGGGCCTGGACGTCGGGGATCTCGGCCTCGGTGTGCTGGACGGCGAGTTCCATCAGCGTGGTGCCCGCGTAGGGCTTGGCGCCGGTGAGGCACTCGAAGAAGGTCGCGGTGGCGGCGTACACGTCGGTGGCCGGGGAGGCGGGGCGGCCGGCCCACTGCTCGGGGGCCATGTAGGCGGGCGTCCCGGCGACGGTGCCGCCGGAGCCCGTGCGGACGGCGATGCCGAAGTCGACGAGTTTCGACTCGCCGTCCGCGGTGACCAGGACGTTGCCCGGCTTGTAGTCGCGGTGCACGACACCGGCCCGGTGCGCGGCGGCCAGGCCGAGCAGGGAGCCCTTGAGCACGACGAGGGCGGCCTCCGGTCCGGTGCCGCCCTCGGCGCGCAGCAGGTCGCGCAGCGAGACGCCCTCGACGAGTTCCATCACGATGGCCGCGCCGCGCGGGCCCTCGACGTACTCGTACAGGCGGGTGACGTGCGGGCTGTCGAGGGCGGCGAGCAGTTCGGCCTCGACCCGGAACGCGGCCTGGTCGGGGTGGTCGCCGAGCAGGTACTTGACGGCGACGGGGGTGCCGGTGGCCCGGTGCCGGGCGAGGACGACGCGGCCGGACGCGCCGGCGCCCAGTTCACGTCCGTGCGCGTAGTCGGGGAGTTCCCAGCGGGCGTCCCGCGGGGGCCGGTCCGCCGGTCCGTCCTCCGGGTGCTGATCGTCGCTCACCTTGTCCACCCCCGGCGCCCCCGTGCTGTGCGGGGGCGTCCCGTCCGTCGCCTGCGGGCCGGCGCGGGTGCGCGGCCACCGGGAGTGACGCGCCCCCGGCCGGAGGAGTTCCGGTCCGGGGGCGGAGGAAGGTCACGATTCGACTGTTTCGCACACCGACGTTCCGCACGCCGGTGTTCGGCCCGTCACCAGGCGCTGTCCGGGGGTGACGGGTCGCGGCGGCGGGCGGAATCGGCGGCCTCGGCGGCGGTGGAGCCGTGGTGGATCAGCTGCTGGCCGAGGGCGGTCAGCGCCCGTCCGACGGCGAGTTCGTCGCCGATCTCCGGGTCGGCGGGGTCGGTCCGGCTGCGGTGCGCCTCGGCCTCGACCTCGATCAGGTTGACGCCGGTGTCGAGGACGGCGTGCGCCTGGGTGAGGTCGCCGGCCTCGACCACCCGCAGCCGGACCGACCACTCGGTGCTGTGCGGCCCGGACGCCGCCACGTGTCCGCTCACCGCCGCTCCTCCTGCTGCTGCTGGGACGGGTCCGCGGTCGGGTCGCCCTCGGCCCGGGACTCCTCCCCCGCGTGCATGGTCTGGTAGGAGGTGATGCCCTCCTCCGGGTCGGCGGCCCGGACGTCCTCCTCGTCCCGCCGGTCCTTCTGGTCGAGCCTGTCGTTCATCTCTGACATCCCGGGCTCCTCGCTCTGGCACCCCCGCTGCTCCTTCCAGCGTGCCTCCGCGGGCGGCCTCAGTCGAGTTCGGCCAGCAGGTCCGGGTTGACCGCCCCGACGATCGTCCGGACGTCGGCCTCCGCGACGGCGGGCCACAGCACCGCGCGGGCGTCCCGGTAGCGCTCGGCCAGCCGGGCCCGGTCCGCCGCCGGGAGCAGCGCGGCGCGGTCGGCGCGGGAGTTGTGCGCGTTGTCGGCGATCTTGACCAGGGTGGCGGCGTGGTCGGTGACGACGTCCAGCAGCATCGTCCGGTAGTCCGTGCCGGCCGTCCGGGTCACCCGCAGGACGGTCGCCACCACCGCGGCGGGGACACCTGCGGCGAGCAACTCCACGGCGGTGAGCGGGGTGTCCTCCAGGACGTCGTGCAGCAGCGCCGCCATCCGCACCCCCGTCCCGAACGGGGCGACGCCCGCGGCCACCGCCCGCACGTGCTCCACGTACGGGACCCCGGTCCGGTCGTACTGGCCGGCGTGCGCGCGGGCGGCCAGGGCGTCGACCTCGTCGAGGGTCAGCGGCGGTGCGGCGGTCATGGTGTCTCCCCTTCTGTTCTGCCTCCTGCACTCCGTCCGGAGTGCCCTGCCTGTCGTGGCTCCGGCCGTCGTGCTCCGGCTGGTGTGCTCTGCCTGTCGTGCTCCGGCCGTCGTGCTCCGCGCGGAGCACCACGCCCGGAGTGTTCCACGCGCCGCCCGTCGGCGGAGCGGCGGGTGGACGGCCCCTCGGCCGCCGCGACGTATAGTCCGGTTGACCGAAGGGAGTGATCGTCCGGTGCGGGTGACCCCGATCTCCCCGGAGCGGCTGGCCGGGCTGCTCGCGGGGCGGATCCACGAACTGGCCGACGACGACCGGCGGCTGCGGGTCGCGGTCGACGGCGCGGCGGCGACCCGGCCGGGCGAGTTGGCGGACGCGCTGGCGGAGCCGCTGCGCCTGCTCGGGCGACCGGTGCGGCGGGTGTCGGCGGGCGACTTCCTGCGCCCGGCGTCGGTGCGCTTCGAGTACGGCAAGGAGGACCCGGACGCCTTCCACGACCTCTGGCTGGACCAGGGCGCGCTGCTCCGCGAAGTCCTCGACCCGCTCGAACCGGACGGTGACGGCCGCGTCCTGCCCACGTACTGGAACCCGGTCAGCGACCGCGCCACCCGGGCGGGGTACGTGGAACTCCCGCCGCGCGGCGTGCTGCTGCTGGACGGACCGTTCCTGCTCGGCCGCTGGCTGCCGTTCGAGCTGACCGTGCACCTGACCCAGTCCGCCGCCGCGCTGGCCCGCCGCACGCCGGAGGCCGAGCGCTGGACGCTGCCCGCGTTCGAGCGCTACCGCACCGAGACCGTCCCGGAGGAGCTGGCCGACCTGACGGTGCGGGTCGAGGACCCGCGGCACCCGGCGCTGGTGGAGCAGGACTGACCGGGGACTTCGGGGGGCCGCCGGGGCGTCAGGAGGTCGGCACCGGGCCGCGCTGGCAGCGCGGGCACCAGTAGGCGACGCGGTCCCGGTCGTGCTTGGCGGTGCGGATCGGGGTGCCGCAGCGCACGCAGTTCCGGCGGCCCCGGCCGTACACCCAGTGCTGGTGACCGGGCCGGGTGTCGCCGGTGGTGACGTGGTCGGGCCGCAGCTTGTTGGCTTCCAGCACCTGGTGGGCGCGGTGCAGCAGCCGCTCCGGGTCGGGCAGTTCGCCGACCGGCAGCCAGGGCGTGACACCGGCCAGGAAAGCCAGCTCGTTGGCGTACACGTTGCCGATGCCGGCCAGGTTGCGCTGGTCGAGCAGGGCCGCGCCGACCGGACGCCGCGGGTCGGCGAGCAGGCGGCGGCGGGCTTCGGCGGCGTCCCAGTCCGGGCCGAGCAGGTCGGGGCCGAGGTGGCCGACCACCCGGTGCTCCTCCTCGGTGCGCAGCAGTTGGACCACCGGCAGCCGGTAGCCGACGGCGGTGCCGTGCTCGGTGCCGAGCACCGCCCGGACCTGGAACGCCGGGCCGCCGCGCCAGCGCTCGCCGGGCCGGAAGGTCTGCCAGCGGCCGTCCATCCGCAGGTGGCTGTGGAGCGTCACGCCGCCCTCGAACCTGGTCAGCAGGTGCTTGCCGCGCGGCACCGTCCCCAGCACCCGGCGTCCCGTCAGGTCGGCGGTGGCGTGGGCGGGGACGCGGAAGTCCGTCACCGTCAGCAGGTGACCGGCGAGCGCCTGGTCGAGCTGGGCGGCGACGTGGTAGATGGTGTCTCCTTCGGGCACTCCCCCATCATGCCGCCCGTCACCGACACCGCCGCCGGCGCCGTCCGCGGTCCCGCGCTCTGCCCGTAGCGGAAATCGCTGGTCAGCGGCCCGGCCCTGCCCTACGGTCGGCGGAATGACGATCACTCACGAGGTGGCCGGAAACGGCCCCGCGGTGGTTCTGCTGCACTCCTCCGTCTGCGACCGGCGGATGTGGGACGGGCAGTGGGACGCCTTGCGCGCGGCCGGGTACCGCGTTCTGCGGTGCGACTTCCGCGGTTTCGGGGAGACCCCCTGCGCGGACCGACCGTACGACAACCTGACCGACCTGGCGGAGCTGCTGGACGGACTCGACATCGAACGGGCGGCCCTGGTCGGCTCCTCCTTCGGCGGTCGGCTCGCCCTCCAGTTCGCGGCCCGCCACCCCGACCGGGTCGGCTCGCTGACCCTGCTCTGTCCGGGCAGCCCGGACCACGAGCCGAGCGCCGAACTGCTCGCGCTGGACGACCTCGAGGTCGGCCTGGTCGAGTCCGGCCGCCTGGACGAGGCGGTCGAGCTGATGGCGGACACCTGGCTCGGGCCGGACGCGGACGAGGCGGCCCGGGCGAAGCTCCGGGTGATGCAGCGCAACGCGTACGAGGTGCAGTTGGAGCCCGAGCAGGAGATCTCCCCGACGCCGGTCGAGGTCGACCTGCGGGCGGTCGTCGCGCCCACCCTGGTGTACTCCGGCGCGCACGACCTGGACGACTTCCGCCGGATCGCCGCCGACCTGGCGGCCCTGCTGCCGGACGCCGAGCACCGCGAACTCCCCTGGGCCGGACACCTGCCCGCGCTGGAGCGCCCCGCGGAGGTCGCCGAGCTGCTGCTCGCCCGGCTCGCCGAGGTCGGCCGGCGCTGAGGGTGCAGGCCGGGTCCGGGCCCGGGCGATCCGTCCTGCGGACCGTCTTCCGGGCCGTTCCGCGCATTCACTCCCCCGGGTGAATCCGGCCGGTCGACCGGGACGCCGCGCGCACGGGGCTCCCGGCCGACCGGCCCCGTTTTCGGCCCGTGCGGGCCTTCGGGCGGTGCGGAGAAACGGTTCGTCCCTGAGGGGTCGTCACCGGCCTTTTTTCGAACAGGCAGTGCGCGTGGTTCGAAAAAACCCGTGCACCCGATCGACCGCTCTGATGTGATGCCGCCTGATCAACCTCCACGAGAGGAAGCACCGCACCCTTGGACGGCAGCACGATGCGCGACGCGAACGACACCCCCACCCCCGGGTCGAAGGACGTCCTGGCCCGGCTCGAAACCTATTACGACGCGGTCCCCCGGTTCTCCGCGACGACCGAGGAGCACGGCCCCTTCACCCTGTTCGTCCGCACCGGGCAGGGCTGGCACTACTACGGGCGGCCCACGCCGGGCGGCCCGGGCGTCTTCACCGCCGCGGACGTCGAGCGGGTCCGGGCCAGGCAGCGGGAGATCGGGGCGCCCGAGAGCTTCGAGTGGGTGCACGAGACCACACCGGGTCTGCGCGCCGCCGTCGAGGCCACCGGGCTGGAGGTGCACGAGCACCCGCTGCTGGTGCTCGACCTCGACGAGCCGTCCCCCGCCGACGCCACCACCGCCGACGCCGCTGCCGGGGCGGCGGTGGACGACGAGCCGGAGGTCCGGGTGCTCGCCCCGGACGACCCGCTGCTGCCCGCCGCCGTCATGCTGCCGCACCTGGCCTTCGCCGAGGCCGGCACCCGGGTCGGCACCGCCGGGCCCGAGCAGCTCGCCGAGGCGGTGCGGGGCCCCGACACGGAGGCCGCGGCCGCCCGCATGGCCGGTCGGATAACGGCCGGGCGGACGGTCCTCGCCGCGACCGTCGGGCCGGACGGCGCCCCCACCGCCTCCGGCTGCCACCAGCCGGTCGGCGAGGTCAGCGAGATCGTCGCGGTGGCCACCCTACCGGCCCTGCGCCGCCGGGGCCTGGCCCGCCGGCTCACCTCGCACCTGGTCGAGCACGCCCGCGCCACCGGGGTCCGGACGGTGTTCCTCTCCGCGAGCGACGACGCCGTGGCGCGGGTCTACGAGAGCGTCGGCTTCCGCCGAATAGCCACCGCCCTGATCGCCGAGCCGCCCACCGAGGGCTGACCGGCCGCCACCCCGCCACCACCGGCCCGGCCCCACCCGGTACGGCGGCGGGCCAGGTGGGGCCGGGTGCGGCAGCGGATCGTTCCCGTCCACCCGCCTTCCGCGTCCCGCGCTTCCCACCACCCGCCACGGCCGGTTCCGGCGACCGGTCGCGGCGACAGCGCCGGGCCGCCCCACCCGTTCCCGGTGACGAGCGGGAGCCGACAAGACGTCAACTGGGAGGAGCACCAACGGACACCGGGACGTCGAGCGCGCGTTCGGGTGTTAGAACCGGCGTCCAGCGGGCACATGTGTTGCTACCTGGGAGCAGGGTCGCGTCGGCGGGGAAGGCCGGGGCGTGCCTGCCTTGCGGCGCGGAGGTGGTTGATGGACGGACCCGCACTCTCCCCCCGTGAGCTACTGATCCTCCAACAGATCGAGGCAGAGCTGGGGAGCGATCAGGAGCTGGAGCGCGAGCTGCGCACGATGCGGACAGCGAGGATGGCCAGGCTACGACGGACGGTGGTGGCCCGGCCGTGGATCGTGGTCACGGTGATCTCGTGCTGTCTGGCCGTCTCGTTCGCACTGCTGGCGCTGGCAGTGGTGTGGGACCAACCGGTCCTGCTCCTGGCCGTGGTGGTCGGTTGGGCCGCCGCGTTGGCGATGCTGATGGTGGTGGCGACGCACCTGCGCCGCCGAGGGCGAATCCGGTAGCCCCTCCCGCCACAGCCGGCCTGGCTGACCGGGTCGGCGGGCCGGCAGCTCCGTGGATCAGCAGACCGTCAGGAGGAACAGGGCTCGCGGAACGGGCAACGGGCAACGGGCAACGGGCAACGGGCAACGGAGGGTGGGGCGGTACGGTCCGCCACCGCACGCGCCCCCACCACCCACCGCGTCCCCCACGCGGACAACGCCCACGGGTCCACCCGGCAGTTGGCCCGATGCGGCGGAAAGCGACGCCCCCGGCCGTACCGCGGCAGGAAGTCTCCGTCCACCGCCGACCCTCCCGTCCTTCTCCGGGGCCGTCCTTCTCCTGGGCCGGGCCGTCCGGAGGCGTTGCCCGCGTACAGTGGCAGACCCGGGGCCTGGCGGACGCGTGCGAACGTCGGTGGACGGTTCCGGGCGGCTGCGGGCCCCTCCGGGTGGCTGCGGACGGCGGCGAACGACGGTGCACGGCGGTGAACGACGGTGCACGACAGCGGACGGCTACGGCAGGGACGGTGCGATGGACGGGCGGGTGGCGGTGCGCTCCGACGGCGCGGCGGTGGAGGCGCACCGGCTGCTCTCCTGGCGGGCGCTGCCGCCCTCGCCGGACGCGGCGGTGCTGGTGCTGCACGGCGGCCGGGAGCACGGGGCGGAGCCGCCCACGGCGCTGAACCTGCCCGGGTTGCGGATGCGGCCGTTCGCCGGGGCGGTGCAGCGCGCGGCGGGAAGGACGACGGCGGGCCGGTCGCTGGCGGTGGGCATGGTGCGCTACCGGTACCGGGGCTGGAACGGCGACCGGGCGGACGCGGCCCGGGACGCGGAGGCGGCGCTGGCCGACCTGGTGGAGCGGCTGGGGCCGGTGCCGACGGTGCTGATCGGGCACTCGATGGGCGGCCGGGCGGCGCTGCGGGCGGCGGCCCACCCGTGCGTGCGGGGCGTGGTCGCGCTGGCGCCGTGGTGCCCGCGGGGCGAGCCGACCGCGCACCTGCGGGACCGTTCGGTGCTGCTGCTGCACGGCGACCGGGACAGGATCACCCCACCCGGCGACACCGATCTGTTCGCGCTGCGGGCCCGGGCCGACGGCGCGCGGGTGGCCGGTTACCGGGTGCTGGGCAGTGGCCACACCCTGCTGCGGCGGGCCGGCGACTGGCACCGTGCCGCCGCCGGGCTCGCGCTGGGCCTGCTCGGCCTGGAGGCGCTGCCCGAGGAGGTCGACTCCGCCCTCGCGCTGCGTGGCCAGGACCCGGGGGGCCTGCACCTCGCCCTCCCCGGCCGCCGCTGATCCCGGGCCCCGGGGCCTGCGGTCTCCAGGGCTGCGGTCCCGGGGGCTGCGGTGCTGGGGCGACGGGCGGGTGACCGTCCGGTGACAGGTGGTGCGGATCAGGCTTCCGGCTCGACTCGGGCGGGTAGGGAGCGCACACTCCGGTGGAGGGAGACGTCCGCCAATCGACTGAGGGAGGACCCGCCCATGGGGATCAGCCTGACCACTGATCGGCTCGTCGTCCGGGAGTGGACACCGGACGACGCCGAGGACGCGCTGGCCGTGTACGGCTCCACGGATGTCGCCCGCTGGCTGACGCCCGTGATGGACCAGGTCGTCGATGCCGAGGCGATGCGTTCGGTGCTGCGCGGCTGGGAGCAGGAACAGGCCGGGCTGCTGCCGCCGCGCGGGCGGTGGGCGGTGGAGCGGCGCGAGGACGGGAAGGTGGTCGGCGGCCTGGGCATCCGTCCGCTGCCGCCGTACGACGAGGACCTGGAGATCACCTGGCAGCTCTCCCCGCAGGACTGGGGGCAGGGCTACGCGACGGAGGCGGGCCTGGCGCTGTTGCGCTGGGTGTTCACCCAGGACATCGAGGAGGTCTTCGCGGTGGCCCGGCCCAAGAACGACCGGGCGCACGCGGTGGCGAAGCGGCTGGGCATGCGCTGGGTCGGCGAGACCACCAAGTACTACGGCCTGAACCTCCAGGTCTACCGGATCCGCCCAGCCGACCTGCCCGGCGACCAGTTCTGACCCGTCGGCACCCCGCCTCCTGCGCCCTCTCGCCACCCGCCCCCGCCTCCCGCGCCTGACCGACCGGTACAGGCCGGTCCGGGGCGGGGCCGAGGCGGGACGGGCCGGGGCTACTTCTCGGTGGGCAGCTCGTAGACGTGGCCGGGGGTGGCGATCGAGGTGACGGCCTTCGCGAAGAGGGTGGAGGGCTCGCTGCCCTCGTGGATGATGTCGGTGTTGAGCAGGATCACCAGGGTGGCGTCCTGCTCGGGCAGGTAGAGGGTGACGCTCTCGTAGCCGGGCAGCGAGCCGTTGTGGCCGACCCAGCCGCCGATCCGGAACAGGCCGAGCCCGTACCCGGCACCGTCGCCGAAGCCCGGGACGGGGATGAACTTCTCGCGTTCGGCCTGGGTGGCGGGGCTGAGCAGGGTGCCGGTGGCCAGGGTCTTCGCCCAGTCGTGCAGGTCGTGCAGGTCGGAGATCATCGCCCCGGCCGCCCAGCCCCAGGACGGGTTCCAGTGGGTGGCGTCGGCGACCTGGCCGTCCAGGGTCTGGTCGGTGTAGCCGTGCGCGTAGGGGCGGGGCAGTTCGGCGCCGCGCGGGAACAGGGTGCGCTGGAGGTGCGCGGGCTCGGTGACGTTGTGGTGGATGAAGTCGCGCAGCGGCATCCCGCCGAGCTTCTCGACCAGCAGGCCGAGCAGCACGGTGTTGGTGTTCGAGTACTGGTAGTCGCTGCCGGGCGGGAACACGTTGTCGTGCTTGAACGCGTACCCGAGCAGTTCCTGCGGGGTGAACGGCCGCTCGGGGTCGCTGAGCAGCGCGTGCACGAAGTCGTCGTCGAAGGTGTAGGAGTACAGTCCGCTGCGCATCTCGGCGAGTTGGCGGATCGTGATGTGCTCCCCGTCGGGGACGCCGTCGAGGTACTCGGCGATCGGGTCGTCGAGGCCCACCAGGCCGCGGTCGACGAGTTCGAGCACGGCGGTGACGGTGAAGGTCTTGGTCTCGCTGCCGATCCGCATGTTGAGGTCGGGCGTCATCGGCTGTCCGGTGGCCCGGTCGGCGACGCCGTCGGCGCGGACGTACGTGCCGCGCCCGGGCAGCCACAGTCCGACGATCACACCGGGCGTGCCGGTCTCCTGGCGCACACCGGCGATCGCCTCGTCCAGCCGGGCCGCGAGAGCCGGGTCGAACGGGCAGTCCTCGTCGTCGAATTGGTGCACGGGTCGGTGCGCGGGCTGCACGGTCGGGCGGGTGAACGTGTCACCGGAGTCGGCCGCGGCCGGGGCGGCGGGGACGAGGGTGCTCAGGGCGAGCAGGGCGACGGCGAGTCGCCGGGCGCGGGGACGGCGCATGGGGGGCATCTCTTCCGGGAGGGTGCGGACCTGTTCCGCACAGGTCACCACCCGGACGCGCCCGACGGCCCCGCCCGGCCGCCGGGACGCGAGGATTCCACCCGTGCGGCGGTCGTCCGCTCCGCCTACCGGCAGGGCGTCACCGGACACGGCCGGCCGGGCCCTCCACCGCCGGACCGCCGACCGGGACCGGCTCGGCCGACGGGCCGTCAGCAGGCCGGGCGATGCGTCAGCAGGCCGGACGGACCGGGTGCTTGCTGAGGATCGACACCCGGTTGAACGCGTTGATGGCTATCGCCACCCAGATCACCGCGGATATCTCCTGGTCGCCGAAGACCTGCCGGGCCCGCGCGTACGCCGTCTCCTGCGCGTCCGCGTCGGACGGGCGGGTGGTCGCCTCGGCCAGCGCGAGGGCGGCGCGCTCGCGCTCGTCGAACACGGCGGCGTCCCGCCAGGCGGCCAGCACGCCGAGCCGCTGCGCGCTCTCGCCCTCCTTGAGCGCGGCCTTGGTGTGCACGTCCAGGCAGTAGGCGCAGCCGTTGAGTTGGGAGACCCGCAGGTTGACGAGTTCGACCAGGCGGCGGTCGAGTCCGGCGTCGGCGGCCGCCTGCCGGACGGCCTCGGCGGTGCCCAGCAGGGCGCGGAACGCCTGCGGGGTCTGCTTGTCGACATAGACCCGACCCGTCGGGGTGGTCACCTCGGTCACCTGGACTCTCCTCCATCGCGCACTGGCGTTCGTCGACTGGTGCGGTCCATGATAGTTGAAGATGTAACGATTTGCTGGACGTGTTCGCCGACCGACGGCGGCACGGGAGGGAGCACCCCGATGAGCACCACCGACCACGGCACCGCCGAAGTCCTGCCCCCGCGGGACGTCCCGCTCGGCGGACCGCGCGCGATGACCGTCCGCCGCACCCTCCCCCAGCGCGACCGCACCCTGATCGGCGCCTGGTGCTTCATCGACCACTACGGCCCCGACGACGTCGCCACCACCGGCGGCATGGACGTCGCCCCGCACCCCCACATCGGCCTGCAGACCGTCAGCTGGCTGTTCAGCGGCGAGATCGAGCACCGCGACAGCCTCGGCGTGCACGCCTTCGTCCGGCCCGGCGAGCTCAACCTGATGACGGCCGGCCGGGGCATCGCGCACTCCGAGACCTCCACCGCCGCCACCACCGTCCTGCACGGCGTCCAACTCTGGGTCGCCCTCCCCGACGCCCACCGGCACACCGACCGCGACTTCCACCACCACGCCCCCGCCCCCGTCCCGCTCCCCGGCGGCGGCGAGGCCCGCGTCTTCCTCGGCACCCTGGCCGGCGACACCTCCCCCGTCCCCACCTTCACCCCGCTCCTCGGCGCCGAACTCACCCTCCCCGCCGGCGCCACCACCACCCTCGACGTCGACCCCGCCTTCGAGCACGGCCTCCTCGTCGACCAGGGCGACGTCCTCTTCGCCGACACCCCCCTCCACCCCGCCGACCTCGGCCACCTCCCGCCCGGCCGCACCACCCTCACCCTCACCAACACCTCCCCCACCCCCGCCCGCCTGATCCTGCTCGGCGGCCCGCCCTTCGGCGAGGACATCGTCATGTGGTGGAACTTCATCGGCCGGTCCGGCGAGGAGATCGCACAGGCACGGCTCGACTGGCAGAAGGGGGTTCGCTTCGGCGAGGTCCACGGCTACCCGGGCGACCGCCTGCCCGCCCCGGAGCTGCCGAACGTGGCCCTCAAGGCGCGCGGAAACCGCCACTGACCTGCCGAAACGCCATATCGCGGCGGCCGTGGGCACCGGAGCCGGAAGGGCGCTCCGCGGCCGACCGCGACACAGTCGGCGGGATCGGCGGAGGCCGCCGACGAGAGCCCGGGCAGCATTCGATGCCCGAGGACCGCAGGGTTCACCATGATCGACACGACGAAGATCATGCCCCCGGGGCAACCATGTCCGACTCGCCGCAATCACGCACCGGCTCGTAAGAGCGTCGGCCTGCGACACGCCGACGACAGCTCCGTCATCCCGCGCACCGGAGCCCGGCCGGCCACCGTTGAGGCCGACCGCCCGACTGGCGGCTCACCCTCGACGGGTGCTTCGCCCTTCCACCCAGCACTTACCGGTCCCGCCCCGAAGCCCTCGACGGCACCGGGGCGCAGGCTTCGGCGGCCGCCGTCAGTCCTCCAACTCGGCGCGCAGGCCGAGGACCCGGGTGTGGCCGGACGGGTACGGGAGGGTGCGGGTGAGGTGGTCGGCGCGGGCGAGGGCGGTGCGGGCGGTGGCGGCGTCGCCGAGGCGGGTGGCGGCGGTGGCGTGGGCGATGAGGGCCTCGGCTTCGGCGAGGCGTTCGCCGGTGGCGTGGGCGCGGGTGGCTTCGGCGGCGGCGATCCGGGCGGCTTCGGCGGGGCGGCCGGCGGCGAGGTGGGCGTAGGCGGCGAGTTCGGGGGCCTGGACGGCGGCGCCGTCGCCGAGGGCGGCCAGGGCGGCGGCGGGGTCGTCGGCGCGCAGCGCGAACAGGGCGCGGGCGCGCCGCACTTCGTGGCGGGCCTGTTCGTCGTGGGGGGTGCCGGCCCGTTCGAGGAGGGCGGCGGCGCGCGGGCGGTCGCCGGTGCGCAGCAGGACGCGGGCGAGGACGGCGAGGGCGTAGGGCAGTGACCAGGCGTCGTCCCAGTCGGCAGCGGTGACGGCGGCTTCGGCGTACTGGGCGGCGGTGTCGTTCTCCTCCAGCAGGAGGTGGAGTTCGGCGAGGTTGAGCTGTTCGAAGGCGGTGGCGACGGGGTCGCCGGACTGCCGGGCGTGGTCGAGGGCCCGGCGGCCGAAGCGGACGGCGTCGTGCAGGCGGCCGTGGCGGCGGGCGTTCTCGCGGAGGGTGGACAGGACGGAGCCGAGCAGGACGGGGTCGCCGTAGGCCTGGGCGGGGGCGAGGGCGCGGTCCCCGGCCTCCCGGGCCTCGCCGAAGCGGCCGGCCAGGCCGAGGTTGATGGCCTGCATGGCGTGCGAACGGGCTTGCAGGAGCTGGCCGGTGGGGCCGGGGACGAGTTCGGCGGGGTGCTGGGCGCGGCGGGCGGCTTCGTACGCCTGCTGGTAGCGGCCCTGGGTCTTGTCGAGGTTGGAGCGGGCGAGGTGGTGCAGGGCGCGGGCTTCGGGGCCGGTGCCGTCGACGGGCGGGTGGGCGGCCAGGACGGTGAGCGCCTCGTCGAGTTCTCCGGCTCGGAAGAGCGCTTCGGCGAGGTGGGCGGCGGTGGCGACGGTGTCGTCGTGGTCGCCGCGGGAGCGGAATTCGGCGAGCGCGGTGCGCAGCACCTCGGCGGCGCGGCCGGGTTCGCCCATCCGGCGCAGGACCTGGCTGTGGGCGAGGCGGGCGCGGGCGGCGTCTGCGTCGAGCCGGGCGACCAGGTCGCGGTAGTAGCGGTCGGCGGTGTCGTTGGCGTGGAGCGCGGCGGCGCGTTCGGCGGCGCGGCGCAGGTACTCGGCGGCGCGCGGGTCGTCGGCGCGGGTGAAGTGGGAGGCGAGGGCGTCGACGGCGTCGGGGCGGCGGCGCTGGACGGCCTGGGCGTAGGAGGCGTGCAGTTGGCGGCGGCGGACGGCGGAGAGCTGTTCGTAGCAGGTGAGCCGGACGAGGGGGTGGCGGAAGGCGAGTCCGGGTTCGGCGCGTCCGGCGATGACGACCTGGCGTTCCTCGACGAGGGCGGCGGCGATGGCGTGTTCGACGGCGTCGGCGGCGGCGGCGCCGGTGACGGGCGGGTGCAGGCCGTGTTCGGCGACGTCGAGGAGTTCGGCGAGGGCGGCCTCGCCGCCGGCGACGGAGAGCGCTTCGACGAAGCGGCGGGCGTGCGGGTCGAGCCGGACGAGGCGTTCGCCGACCAGGTCGCGCACTCCGGCCGGAGGTCGGTCCTGGTCGCTGCCGGGGTCCGTTCCGCGGGCGAGTTCGAGGGCGAACAGCGGATTGCCGAGCGAGAGTTCCCACACCTCGGGGCGGGGGGCGCGGCCGGTGGCGTCGCGGACGGCGGCCAGCACGGCGGCCTCCCCCAGCCGTCCCAGTTCCTCCTTCACGGCTAGTTGCTGGCGCAGCAGGGCGGCGACGGCGCGGCGGCGGGCGTCGCCGTCGGTGAGCTCCTCCTCCCGGTAGGTGGCGAGGAAGCGCAGCGGGGTGCGGCGGTCGTGGGCGCGCCGGGCGAGGTGGCCGAGGAGCTGGTGGGAGCCGGTGTCGGCGGCGTGCAGGTCGTCGAGGACGACCAGGACGGGACGGGTGGCCGCGAGGTCGCCGAGCAGGGCGGCGCCGGCCCGGAACAGGCGGTCGCGCTCCTCCTCGGGGCTGCGGTCGGCACCGGTCGGCACCTGGCCGAGCGAGGGCAGGAAGGCGGCGAGTTCGGGGTACTCGGCGCCGACCCTGGCCCGTTCGGCGGGGTCGTGCTCGGCGAGCCAGCCGTCGAGGGCGGCGGCGAAGACGCCGTAGGGGGTGTGGTCCTCGGCGTCCTGGCCGCTGCCCCACAGGACGGCGGTGCCGTCGGCGGCGGCCCGGCGGGCGGCTTCGGCGGCGAGGCGGGTCTTGCCGATGCCGGCTTCGCCGGTGAGCAGCCGCACGGGCGGCCCGGCGGGGGCCAGCAGTCGGCTCAACTCGCTTTCGCGGCCGTGCAACTGGGCGGGGGCGGCGCTGCGCAGCCGGGCCGGGAGGGTGGTGGCGGCGGGCACGAAAGCAGGAGCGGGAGCGAGGGCGGCGCGGTGCAGGCGCTCGGTCTCGGGGCCGGGGCGGATGCCGAGTTCGGTGTCGAGCGCCTCGCGGCACCGGTGGTACTGGCGCAGGGCGCGGCGGCGCTGTCCCTGGCGCAGGCAGGCGTCGATGAGCAGGCGGTGGGCGAGTTCCTCGGCGGGGCTGGTGGCGAGGACCTGTTCGGCGCAGGCGGCGGCGTCCGTGTGCTTCCCTTGGTCGAGGTGGGCGGCGGCGAGCCGCAGCAGGAGCTGTTCGCGCAGTTGCGCGAGCCGGGTACGCCGGGCTTCCATCCAGTGCGCGTAGCGGTCCTCGGGGAGCAGTTCGCCGGTGAACTGGCTTATCGCGTCGGCGAGTTGCTCGACGCGCCCGTCGGCGAGGGCGTCCTGGGCGGCCTGTTCGGCGTGGTCGGCGTCGATCCACACGGCGGGGTCGAGCAGCAGCAGTGCGCCGTCGGTCTTGAGGTAGGAGGAGGCGGCGCGCGGGGCGAGCTCGGGTTCGAGGGCGTGCCGGGCGGCGTGCAGGGCGACCCGGAGGCTGCCCGCGGCGGACTGCGGTTCCGCGTCGGGCCAGCACAGCTCCATCACCTCCTCGCGGTGCAGGCAGTGACCGGGCGCGAGGGCGAGGACCTTGACCAGGGTGCGGGCACTGGGACGCGGCCAGCGTTCGGCCAGCGGTGGCCCGGAGTCGCGTTCGGCCCGGAATCCCCCGAAGAGGTGGAGGCGCAGCATGGGTGGTGCGGTATCCGTCCTGTCTGCCTCCGTTGCGCCCATAAGGCCGACAACGGTACACGAACAAGGCGAGTACCCCGCGGGCCGGCGCCCGCGGGGTACTCGCCCCCACTTCATCCGGGTGGCGCTGGGGTCTTCCGAGTGGTTCAGGAGAGCTTGTACGTCGTCATCTGGTGGATGCTGTTGTCGATCGACAGCACCCCGCCGCCGAGCAGTTCGGCGGCCCGGTTGACGCCGAGGGCGTCGGAGTTGAGCGAGACCATCTCCTCCTTGCCGTCGCCGTCCAGGTCGACCGCGAGGTAGTTGCGGCCGCCGCGCAGGGTGGCGGAGCCGATGGCCGAGTGGAAGGAGTTCCCGTCGCCGACGATCGCCGGGTCGTAGGCGGCCAGGCCGCCCTCGACGCCGCCGACCAGGAGCTTCCTCCCGTCGGGGCCGGTGATGTACTGCGCGGTGCGCAGCGGCGCGCTGGTGGAGGTCCAGCGGTCGTCGCCGTTCGCCAGGTACTGGCGCAGCACGCCGAAGCCCATCTCCTGGAGGCCGTCGCCGTCCTCGCCGGTGAAGAAGTTGCCGTGCGACCAGGGGCCGCCGGCCACCTTCTGGTGCAGCACCTCGCCGGTGCGGCCGTCGCGGATCTCGGTGACCGACATCGGGCTGACCAGGTTGGTGCCGCCGCCGCTGATGCCGCCGGGGACGGCCGAGATCAGCCAGGTGTAGACCACGGCGTGGCCGTCGGCGTACGGGATCTTCGGCGAGGCGTAGACCGCGTGGTCGAGCAGCGCGCCGTGGATCTTGCCGTCGACGGCCTCGGCGGGCGCCTTGGGGTCGGCCTGCCAGAGCAGGGTGCCCTTGGCGGCGCCCAGGGCGACGCCGTTCTGCACCGAGTCGACCTGGTTCATGGCGGCGATGCCCGAGTACTGGGCGTACACCTGGCCCCCGGCGACCACCGCATCGGAGAAGACCACGTCGCCGGAGCCCTTCGGGGCGGCGTACGTCCACAGCGGCTTGCCGTCGCCCTTGTAGGCGCGCAGCGCGTCGGTCGGGACGAGGATCTCCTGCCTGCCGTCGCCGTCCAGGTCGGCCAGTGTGACCGAGCGGACGAACGTGCCGCCGCCGTCGATGGTGGCGAGCACCTTGCCGGTGCGGCCGTTCAGGACGACGGTGGCGGTGTCGGCGGCGACCACCACCTCGGGTTTGCCGTCGCCGTTGACGTCGCCGGTGGCGACGGCGTGCACCTCGCCGGGGACGGTGGCCCGCCACAGCTGCTCGGGGGTGCCGGTGAGCAGCGAGGGGCCGGAGAAGGCCCAGACGCCGTCGGAGCTGCCGCCCGCGACGACGTCCTGGCTGCCGTCGCCGTCCAGGTCGGTGGCGGCGGCGTAGTCGAGGTCGCCCTGCAGCGGGACGAGGCTCTGCTGCTTGCCGTTGCCGAGCCTGTAGGTGTGGATGTTCTGCTGCTGGTCGACGGTGCGCACGACGCCGCCGTCGACCTGGTGCAGGCGCGGCGAGGCGGCGGTGCCGTTGACCCGCCAGCGGACCTTGCCGTTGTCGCCCTTGTACGAGGTGAGCACGCCGTAGCGCAGGCCGGAGACGTTCTCGGCGGTGTCGGTGGCCCGGCCGTCCTGGGAGCTGGCGATCAGCGAGCCGTCGACGGTGTCGAGGGCCCAGGTGCTGGGGCCGTCGCCGGTGGTGACGCTGGGCTTGGTGGTGTCGGTCCAGCGGACGGTGGAGCCGTCGTTGCCGTCGAGCACCCGGACGGTGCTGGAGTCGACGTACAGGCTGGGGTCGAAGGTGTCCTCGGCGACGGCGTACTCGTCGCCCGCGTTCTTGCCGAGGTCGCCGGTGGTGAAGGCGGTGGGCAGCACGTTGAGCCGGGTGTCGAGCACGGTGCGGGCGCCGGTGGCCAGGTCGTAGCCGACCACCGAGTACGCCACCCGCTCGGTGTGGTCAGGCTGTTCGAGGGCGACGAGGCGCTTGCGTCCGGCGTCCAGGCGCAGGCGGCGGCCGTACAGGTCGCCGTCGCTCCGCCAGCCGAGCGAGCCGTCGGCGGTGTTCAGCACCAAGGTCGTCCCGTGGGCGGGGGCGGTGGTGGTCATCCGCCGGTCGAAGGAGACCGCGACCTTGCCGCCGCCGAGACCGACCAGGTCGCCCCAGGCGGCGATCCCGGTTTCGCCGGTGTCGTACGTCCAGGTCCTGGCGGGGGTGAGCTTGCCGTCGGCGTAGCCGAAGCGGATGCCGGTCAGGGTGGCGGTGGCGGTCTTGGCGGCGCTGGTGTTCTGTCGGGGGGCGTCGGAGACCAGCAGGGTGCCGTCGACGATCCGGACGATGGTGGTGGAGGCGTACAGCTCGGTCCACAGGGTCTTGCCGGTGGCGCCGTCGAGCACGGTGACGAAGGTGCCGTAGGTGAGGGTCGAGTCGGCCGCCGGGTAGAACGGCCGGTACGGGTTCTCACCGACCCCGGCGGCGATCACCAGGTCGGGCACGCCGTCGCCGGTGAGGTCGGCGCTGTCGTAGCCCTGCGGGGCGCTGGAGCTGAACGGGGTGAACATGTTGTACGCGACCGGGATCCGCACCGGGTAGGGCTCGGTGTCCCAGGGGCGCAGCGGCTTGAGCTGCCAGTCGGCGTACAGCGAGGTGTTGGTGCGGGCCCAGGAGGTGGAGCCGTCGGCCTTGTGCAGCTGGACGTTGCCGAGGCTGTGCAGGGTGAAGTAGCTGCCATCGGAGCCCGCGGGGACGGTGACGGCGATGCCGCGCACGCCCTCCAGCGCGGAGGTGGCGGTGAAGGTGACGGGCGCGTGGGCGTCCAGGTGGCTGCCGGTGGTGTCGGTCCCGCCTTGGCCGGTGGTGTCGGCGCTCTCGGTGGCGGTGGCCTGCGGGTAGGCGTCGGCGTTGAGCCGGGCGTCGAGGTCCTGGGCCTGGCGGTCGGTCAGCTTGATGACGCCGTCGGTGCCGGTGGTGGCGTCGGCGGCCAGCGCGTACGGGGCGGCGGTGAGGGCCAGGCCCGTGGCGATCAGGCCGGAGGCGAGCCGGAGGGCTCTGCGGTGGGTGGTCATCACTTGGCTCCCTGGGTGAAGCGGATCGCCGAGCCGTCGGTCAGGACGGCCTGGTCGAAGGAGTACTGGAGGGCGTCGGTGCCGGCCTGGTTCTCGATGCCGACGGTGGCGCCGGAGCCCGCCCCGGGCACGTTCTGGTACTGGAAGGTGATGGCGCCGGTGGCCTCGTCGAACAGCACCTCGAAGCTGACCCGCTTCGACTTGTCGGAGACCAGCGGGACGTCGTCCCAGACCACGGCGAAGGTGCGCTTGCCGGCCTTGCCGGTGGTGGCGGTCCGGACGCCGGCCTTCTTGTCGAGCGTCAGGTCGTCCCAGAACGGGGCGACGACGCCGTTCGGCCTGGTGGCGGCGGGAAGCGCGGTGTTCGCGTAGTCGCCGATCCGCGGCTCCAGGAAGTCGACCAGGCCGTTGGTGGTGACGGCGGCGCTGGTGTACGTCACGCCGTAGTACGTCACCGGGAACGGCAGGGCGACCGTCTTGGCGTCCTCGTCGCCGCTGAGCGCGACCTTGTCGGCGCCCTTGACCCAGGAGTACGCGGTCGGGGCGCAGCTGGTGCCGGAGCCGTCGGTGCGGGCCGGGGTCCGCACGGTCTCCTTCAGGTCGGCGGCGACGGCCAGCGGGCCGGTGAAGACGCCGTTGCACAGCACGGGTTGGGCGGGCTTGACGGTCAGCGTGTAGCTGCCCTCGGCGACCTTGCCCAGGGTGTACGAGCCGTCCTGGCCGGAGACCGCGGACTTGACGGGGGTGCCGGTGAGTTCGACGGTCGCGCCCGCCAGCGGCTTGCCGGTGACGTCGAGGACGGTGCCGGTGACGGCGTGCGTCGGGACGGCGGTCATCCCCAGCGGGACGGTCTGCGGCTGCCCGGCAGCGACGGTCAGGGCGTTCAGCGCGAAGTTGGCGTAGCCGTAGCCGGAGGCGGCGATGCTGTAGGTGCCGGGGGCCAGCGCGAGGCGGTAGGAGCCGTCGGGGGCGGTGATGACGGTGCGGGTGTCGCCCGCGGCGTCGGTGATCCGCACCACGATGCCGGGCAGCGCGGCGCCGGTCGCCTTGTCGGTGGCCTTGCCGGTGATGCTGACGGCGGTGTGCGGGGCCAGGTCGACGGACTTGAGGATGTCGAGCTTGCCCTCGCCCCAGACGTCGTTCACGCCCGCGGTGCCGCCGCAGTGGGTGTCGTCGACGTCCCGGGCGCCCTGGTCGAGCAGCGCGCGGGTGGCGTCGATGTCGCCGATCAGGCTGGGCGCGGCCGACCACAGCAGTGCGACCGCGCCGGCCACGTGCGGGGTGGCCATCGAGGTGCCGGACTCCGCCGTGTAGGCCGAACCCGGCCAGGTGGAGCGGACGTTGACGCCCGGGGCGGAGATGTTCGGCTTGGCCGAGCCGTCGACCAGGGACGGGCCGAAGCCGGAGAAGGAGGCGATCTTGCCGTTCGCGTCGTACGCGCCCACCCCGTAGGAGGGCGCCTGCGAGCCGGGGGCGTGCGAGGTGGAGCAGGTGGTGCCGTCGCCGTCGTTGCCGGCCGCGAACGCCTCGAAGATGCCCGCGGAGTTCCACGCCTCCACGATGTCCTGGTAGAAGGTGGTGTCGCCGCCGCCCCAGGAGTTGTTGACGATGTTCGGCGCCAGGTCGGGCCGCGGGTTGTTGCCGTTGTGGTCGGTCGGCGCCAGCAGCCACTGGCCGGCCTTCAACAGGTACTCGTCCGAGCACTGCGAGGACTCGCAGCCCTTCGCGGCGATCCACTTCGCGTTCGGGGCGACGCCGATGCCGTTCTTGGCGACCATGGTGCCCATGGTGTGGGTGCCGTGGCCGTTGTTGTCGCACGGGGTGCTGGCCGTGGCGCACAGCCCGGTCGGGTCGTAGAAGTTGTAGTCGTTGGTGAAGGTGCCGTCGCCGTTGTTGCCGCGGTAGTCGGCGACCAGGTCCGGGTGGTCGTACTGCACGCCGGAGTCGACGTTGGCGATCACGATGCCCTCGCCGCGCGCGTCGTACTGCGACCACACCTGGTCGGCCTCGATGTCCTTCACGCCCCACTCGGGCGCGCCGTCGCTGCTCGTCTCGGCGGTGGTCGCGGCCGAGACCTGGGTGTCGTCTATGTGGTACCTCTGCGCCTTGACGATCTTCTGCACGTCGTCGCGCCCGGCCAGCTCGGCGACCAGCTTCGCGTCGCCGGTGACCTGGACGGCGTTGGCGATCCAGTAGTCCTGGTGGCCGACCTTCTGCTCGTCCAGGAACTTCTTCAGCGCGCCCTGGCTGCGCCGCACGGTGTCCTGCAGCTCCCGGTAGGCGGCCTTCGCCTGCTCGGCGTGCGAGCCCTTGCCCTTGGCCTTGCCCAGGTCGGCGCGGTCCTTCAACACCACGAAGAAGGTCGCGTCCTGACCCTGCGCCACCGCGCCGGTCAGGGCCGGGTCCACCTGGACGGTGGCGGAGCCGGACGGGGCGGGGGCGGCGGCCACCGCCGCGGGCAGCGACGAAGCGGTCAGGCCGACCGTCACGGTCAGTGCGGCAGTGGCCCAGAGAGCCGTTCTGCGCCGGTTCTGTCGGGGCAGGTGCATGAGGGGCAGTCCTTCAGGGAGCGAGCAGGATGCCCCGAAGCTAGACAACGACCGTTACTGCGGAATTACTACAGCGCCCGTCACGGCCTCCTGCTCGACCCCGTCGCCGTCCGCCTGACCCCGCTCAACCCCAAGCGCCCCGCCCGGGGCCGCCTCGACGCCGACGACACCCTCGACGTCCACGAGCGGCAGGCGCCCCTCCAGCGCGTGCGCGGCTACGAACAGGCCGCCATCGAACAGGTGGAGAAGCCGCGCGTCCGGCTCGCTCCTGCCGAGGACTTCGCCCACACCCTGCGCACCCGGCTGGCACACGACGCCACCGTCCACCCCTGACGCGAAGTCGGCCCCTCGCACCTGCCGAACCGGCCGGCAGGTTGCATGACGCCTCTGCGAGGACCGTCCGGCAGGCCGGCCTCCTCTCGATGATCTCCGTCGTGGTCGGGCGACCCGCAGACCTCGCTCACCGCCGGATCTCGACCAGGCGCGACGCTCGTGGCCCCGGCCCGGTTGTCGATCGCGAACCGCAGCCGCCGCGACCGGGCGCCGCACCCGCTCGGGGCCAGGCGAGCACGACCGCGATGGGCGCGCTGAGGTCGGAACGCGCAGCGCGCCGACAGCATCCGGTAATGCCCCCGTGAGCTGCAGGGTCTCCTGGCCGAGCACCTTCCGAATCGGTGGATCGACGCCCGGTCAGCGCAGGGTGGCGGCCAGGGCAGCGCCGGCTTCGGCGGTGGTGGCGGGGACTTCGGTCCGCCAGGCGGGGTCGCGGACGATGGCCTGCCAGGCAGCCATGGTGAGCGGAGGGGCGGGGCGGTCGGCCAGGCCGAACGGGTGCTCCGGCGACGGGGCCGGGCCGTTGCCCACGATGAGGTCGACGGACGACCCGTCGGCCCGCTCCAGGCGGACCTTCCGGAAGTAGTAGCCCCCCTCGGGGCCCACACCGGTGACGGCGCTGAACACGGTTCCCGCGGCATCGGTGGTGCTGGTGCAGCCGGTCGGTTCGGCCCCCCCGGGGCGGGTGGCGTGGTCGGTCAGGTCCACCTGGTCGCAGTTCCAGGACATGCCCTTCGGATCGGGGGGGCTCACCACGACGTAGATGTGGGCGGCGCCCCGGCCGTCGTCGTACTCCACCGTGAAGTCGGTCGCGACAGCTCGGGTCCACTCGAACGGGCCCAGCTGGAACTTGCTGAGCTTTCCGCCGGAGGGCAGCAGGTCGGCCAGGATCTTGAGCATCGCTTCGGCGGTGACCGGGACCATCACCGGACCGGGCGGCGTGCCGGTCGTGGTGGCGGCAGGCGGCGTGCCGGTCGTGGTGGCGGCAGGCGGCGTGCCGGTGACCGTCGGGCCGGCGACCGGACGGGGCATCACCACCGCGCCCGCGGTGGCCAGGGCGACCACCACCGCGGCGGCACCGGCGATCCGCAGGCGCCGACGACGGCGGCGAATCCCGTGGCCCTGTGCTCTCGCCTCGGCGACGATGGCGCCGACTGGCGAGGCGAGGCCGTCGACGCTCTCGCCGAGCAGGCGGCTCAGATCGTGCTCAAGGTCCATGGCCTGGTTCCTCGTTGTCGGCTCGGGGGGAAATGGTCGGTCAGGTGGTCAGGGCCGGAAGAGGGCCTCGCGGTCCTCGCCCAGGATCTCCCGCAGCTTGGCCAGCGAACGGAAGTTGAGGCTCTTCACAGCCCCGGGGGACATGCCGAGCATGTCGGCCACGGCCTCGATGCTGTGATCTTCCAGGTAGCGCAACACCACCACCGCCCGGTTGCGGGGCGGAAGTTGGTTCAGGGCAGCCACCATGACCAGTCGCAGCTCGCCGCCGTCACCCGGCGCAGACGCCCGCTCCGGCAGATCGGCGGTGACGATCTCGGACGACTTCCGCAGCCGCTTCTGCGAGAGGTAGTTGCGCAGCAGCACCTTCCGGGCGTAGGCGTCGATCGTGGAACCGTCGTCACCACCACGCCGCAGCCGACCCCAGACCGAGAACATCTTCGCCAGCGTGGTCTGCACCAGGTCCTGGGCCTGGTGCCAGTCTCCGCACATCAGATAGGCGACCTGGAAGAGTCGGTGGGCCCGGTTGCTCGCGAACTGCTCGAACTCGAGCCCCTGCTCCATGCCGTCGCCCCCGTGCCCGTGCCGTACCGATGTCGCCAGTACTACGCACTGGCAGCCCGCCGGGTTACGCAGGGGAAGCAACTTTTGGATCACAGCGCGCCGGCGCCCGCGGACATGACCACCGTGGCCACCGAGTGCTCCAGGACCCGCTCCAGCCACCGCAGCCGTTCGAGCACCTGCGCCTGGGCGGCCGTGTAGACGCACTTGAGCGCGGCGGCCTCGTTCGGGAAGTGCCCCCGGGCGCGGACGGCCTTGCGTAGGCGGGCGTTCACGCTCTCGATCGCGTTGGTCGTGCAGACGACCCGGCGGACCTCCGCGTCGAACTGCAGGAACGGCACGCACTCGGCCCGGGCGTTCGACCAAAGTCGAACGATCGCCGGATACTTGGCGCCCCGTTCCTCCTGGAACTCCAGGAGGCCTTCCTCGGCGGCGTCGGCGGCCGGCGCGGTGTAGACCGGCTTGAGCGTGCGGGAGATCCTGTCCCGGTCCTGGCGGGCCGCGTAGCGAAACGACGCCCGCACGGGGTGGACCACGCAGGTCTGGATGACGGCCTGCGGCCAGACCGTCGAGATGGCGTCCGGCAGGCCCTTGAGGCCGTCGCAGACGACCGTGCACCCGTCCTCGACACCGCGGTTCTTGATCTCGGTCAGGACCTGGAACCAGTACTTGGCGCCCTCGCCGCCCTCACCGGCCCGCAGTCCGAGGATGTCGCGGGTGCCGTCCACGGTCACCACGAGGGCGACGTGGATCGGCCGGTTGGCGACCCGCCCGTCGCGGACCTTCACGTGCATGCAGTCGATGAAGACCACCGGGTAGATCGCGTCGAGCGGACGGTTCTGCCATTCGGCCAGCCCGTCCATGACCTTGTCGGTGATGGTGGAGACGGTCGACTTGGACACGCTCGCGCCGTAGACCTCGGCCAGGTGCGCGGAGATGTCACCGTGCGTCAGACCCCGCGCGGACAACGACGACACCATCTCGTCCACGCCCGTCAGACGCCGTTGCCGCTTCTCGGCGATCTGCGGCTCGAAGCTGTCCTCGCGCTCTCGGGGTACCTCGATCTCGACCGGCCCGACGTCGGCCAGCACGGTCTTGGACCGGATTCCGTTGCGGGAGTTCCCGCTGCCCGCGCTGGCCCGGTCGTGCTTCTCGTGGCCGAGGTGGTCGGTGATCTCGCCCTCCAGGGCGGACTCCGGCACGCGCTTGGTCGGCTGCAGCAGCAGCCCGCCCTCGCCGGCCAGCTGGAGCCCGCTCGCGCGGGCCCGGTCGACCAGCTACCCGATCAACTGGTCGTCCGGCAGGTCCGCCGCCAGCTCGACGGGTCGGACCTCTTCAACCGCCTCAACCGAGGCGATCACGTCGCCCATCAGGTGCCCTTCCTTCATCGGGAGATACACCGGTCCCCGTACAGACCCACGCCCGCGTTGCGGTACCGGATGGTGTAGTCGTGCGGGCACTGCGGCCACCGGCTCTCGGGGTTCCCGCCCGTCTTGAAGAAGCTGCCCGTGCCGCGGATGAGCTTGATCGCTGCCACTGCCGCTGACACCCGAGTCGGTTTGCTGACCGTTTGCCGACCCGGATGGTCGGCCAGGCCCCTGAGCCGGGAAGAGACGCCAACCACGTGATATGTGGTGGAACTTCATCGGCCGGCCCGCGGAAACCGCCACTGACCCGCTGGAGCACCTTGCCTTGGCGGTCG
This sequence comes from Kitasatospora sp. NPDC088783, assembly GCF_044750705.1. Lineage (NCBI taxonomy): Bacteria > Bacillati > Actinomycetota > Actinomycetes > Kitasatosporales > Streptomycetaceae > Kitasatospora > Kitasatospora sp. NPDC088783. Next base: position 515,563 of record NZ_JBIVKJ010000002.1, on the reverse strand, counting down.
GCGGCCACCGGAGCGCGAAGACCTCCACGAACCTCCCCACCGCCTCGCAGGGCGCCGACGTGGGGAAGGAGATCGTGGACAGGAAGCGGGACACCGTCACCGACACGATCGGCCTGCCGCTGATGCTCCTGGCCACCGCCGCGGGCCTGCGGGACGGCACCTCCGGCAGACGGTGATCTGAGCGGGGGTCAGCCGGAAGCGGCGGGCGGGCGCTCCCAGGGCCACTGCTCGGCTCCGCCCGCCTCGAGCAGTGGCACCAGCCGGAACGCGGCGTCGGACAGGCCGCCGAAGACGTGCCGGTTCGGGGCGGGCGGGGCGTGGCCGGTGCGGTAGCCGCAGAGGTTCCAGGTGTAGACCGGGATGCCGGGCGGGACGGGTGCGAACGGGTCGAGCGGCCCGAAGAGGCCGGGCTGTTCGTCGGTGATCACCACGACGCGGTGGTGGCCGTCGAAGTGCCGGGCGACGGCACCGGCCGTGTCGGTGCCGCCCAGGTCGTGGAAGCGCTCCACGACGGCGAGCAGCGAATCGTCCGGCGCCAGCCGGATCGGTCGGCTGCCGGTGCCGAACTCGACCAGGTCGGCCTGCTCGGCGCGCAGTGCCAGCGCGCCGCCGAACACCGCGGCGGCGTCGGCCCGGGTCAGTTCGGTGCGGCTCTCCGGCACGCCGAACATCGAGCCCGAGCGGTCCACCAGGACCAGCGTCCGGCCGGGCAGGTGGGGGACGTTGGCGAGCGAGTGGCTGAGCGCCGTCTCCAGCGCGGCCGCCCAGCGCAGGCCGGGGGCGGCGCGGTGGGCGGCGAGGAAGCGGAACGGGAACTGGCGGGAGCGGGCGACCTGGGCCGGATCGGCGATCCGGGCCGCGACCAGCGTCGCCGCCGCGTCACCGATCCCGGCCTGGTCGAAGTTGCGCAGGTTGCGCACCAGGGCCATCGCCCCCATGGACGGGATCACCGCCTCCCAGGCCGCCGCGTCCATCGGACCTTTCAGCCAGCCCGCGAGCGCCTCCCAGGTCATTCCGGCGGCGGCCAGTCTGTGGGCCGCGTCGGGGGCGGCGAGGACGGCCCGGCGTTCGGTGACCGGGAGCTCGGCCAGTCGCTGTCGCTCCGTCAGCAGGGTTTCGGTGCGGGGCGGTACGGCCTGGTGCGGGCGGTGCCGACGGTCCAGGACGTACCGGAACAGCTCGCCCTGCCACGGGTGGTCGGCGGCGGGGGCGGGGTGGGTGAGCTCCAGCACGTCGGCGAACCGGAAGGCGTGTGACGGGGTGTCGTACTTCAGCACGGCCCGCGAGGTGTAGAGCCGGCGGACGGCGTCGCCCAGGCCGCGGCGGACCGGCTGGGGCAGCCGACGACCGTACCGGGCCGTCCAGAGTGCGAGGAACTCACCCGGCTCGTCGGGGCGTTGGAGCACCGCGTCGACGGCCTGCCGCGAGTAGCCGGGGGCCTTCGCCTCCGCCCGGGCCCGCGCGAACTCGACGGCGCCGACCACGGCCGCGGAGCGGATCTGCGCCTGGCCGCGCAGCCAGCGCAGTAGACCGAGCGTCCAGCGCGGGTCTTCCAGGGCGAGGCGGCGGACCAGCGAGGTGAAGCGCTCCTCCCGATCGGCGGCGTTCTCGTAGAAGCTGTGCTGGCCGGAGAAGTGCGTCACGGCGAGCACGAACAGGTCGGTGCGCGGGTCGCGCTGCCAGCCGGCTCCGCCCTGGTGGTTGGTGAGCAGCGCCACGGACAGGGCCGAGGACCTGAGGACGGCCGGGGGCGTGTGCGCCGACCGCGGAGTGACCGGCCACCTGCCGTGGAGCGCCAACTGCCCACTGGCGCCGGCCGCGAAGAGTTCCGGTGTCTCGGTGCGGATCTCCACCCTGGTGGCGGCTTTGACGCGCTGGCGATTGAACCGGGTCATGCAGGAAGTCTCCCTGGCGGGCACGTGGAGGAGGCCGGGTGACGGCGCGTCGAGAGACGCCCCCCGTGATCGGAAGCGGGTGCCGGTGTGAGGTCGTCAGAGAAGTAACCGGAAGACCCAGCGCATCGGGGGGCGTCGGTGCACAACGTAGACCGCCCTCGACCCGCTGTCACCCGATTATCCTCCGGCCGGAGGAGCACCGGCCGGCCCGGTCGGGAGGTCGCACGGGCACGGCTCGACCGGGGGAAGGAGGTCCGGTTCGGGGCGGTGCGGGGCCACCCCGGTGACCGCCTGCCCGCCACGCCCGCCCCGGAGCTCCCGGGTGCCGCGAGGCGGGCGTGGCGGGCAGATCAAAGTCTGATCGGAATTTATCGTTTTCGCTCTCGAATCACCCGATCAGGGAGTGGCGCTGTTCGATTTTTGGGCGCAATGATTCTCTCTGCCCCCTCCGGGCAATTGCACGTGGGATTGCACGGTTCGTTGACCTGCGAAATCCCGGAAAAGTATGACCGGAGGGTGTGGTCGGCGCTTTTCGTACAAGAGGAGATGAGTCATGGACCGTAGTGGCGAGCACTACAATGGGATGCCGGCGGATGCCATCGAGTCGCCGTACCCGGCGCAGAAGGCCGTGAAGAGCCAGGGGCTCGGGGAGTGCGTGACCATGCGGCGCCTGCCCGACGGCCGGGTGGCGGTGTTCAACAGCAAGGACCCGGGCGGCCCGGCCCTGGTCTTCACCCGGCCCGAGATCGACGCCTGGCTGGACGGCGCGAAGAAGGAAGAGTTCGACAACCTTCTGACCTGATCACACGGGGTTTCCCGTTTTCGCGGGAAATCCGGCGTGACGCCGAAGCCCTCCCTGTGTCAAGCTGGCCGCGATCATTCGGTTTTTCGCAAGGGGGGCCTCGTGTCCGCTGACCCGTTCGACAGCGCTGATTCGAACGAAAACCCGGGGCCGATTTCCCGTGCCGCCGACCAGGGGGCGCCGGAGTGGTCCATTCCCGCCGCGCACCTCGGCCGCAAACTGCGGGCCCTGCGCGGTGGTCGGACGCTGCAGTGGCTGAAGACCCGGACCCACTTCTCGGCGTCGAAGCTGAGCCGGATCGAGAACGGGCAGCGCCGCCTGAACAACCCGCAGGACGTCGCCACGATCCTGAACGCCGTCGGGCTGCTGCACGGCCCCGACCGGGCGGCGCTGATGGAGCTCGCGGTCGCCGCGTCGCAGAAGAACCCGCCGGGCTTCCACCGGGACTCCGGCGCCGGGGCGCAGCAGCGGCTCTCCGGGATGGTGTGGCGGGCGACGCTGCTGATCGCCGTGGACGTGAACGTCGTCTCGGGCGCGCTGCAGACCGACCGGTACATGGCGGCGGTCACCGAGGAGACCGTGCTGCGCAGTCGTCTGCACGAGGCGCCGGCGGCGATCGAGGCGCGCAAGGTGCGTCGGCGGGTGGTGCGCGAGTCCGGGGTCCGGGCGGTGTTCTGCATGCACCAGTCGGCGCTGTACCGGGTGATGGGCAGCCACGAGCTCATGGTCGAGCAGTTGGAGAAGCTGCTGGAGTACACCGAGACCCCGAACATCGGGGTGCGGATCATCCCGGTGGAGCTGCCGCTGGCGCTGCAGGTCATGAACCTGACCCTGCTGCACTTCGACACGCCCGACGCCATGCCGGAGCTGATCTACGTGGAGACCGGCGAGCGGGAGGGGCACTACTACTACCCCGGCGAGGGGGACGCAGCGGCCTTCGAGGACTACAAGGAGGTCCTGAACACGGTCGTGGCCAGGGCCCTGCACCGCGAGCCGAGCCGGAAGCTGATCCGGAAGGCCGTCGCGTGGCACCGGGCCCGGATGCGGGGCGGGTCGACCGGGTGACGGGCGCGGGACCGCCGCCGCGGGACCGCGCCCACCGGACGACGGCCCCACGTCCGCCAGGTCACCGGAAGACGCCCCCGTCCACCAGGTCACCGCACGGCGGCCCGCGCCCGCCCGGTCACCGCACGACGGCGAGGCCGCCGAACTCGATCCACTCGTCGCTGCGCTGCCGGGGGAAGACCTCCCGGTCGGGGCGCCAGTAGGTCACGTCGCGCAGGCCCGGCTCCTCGATCCGCAGCCGGTCGATGTCGAAGAAGGCCCGCACCTCGGCCTCGGTGCGCACCCGGCCCCAGCGTCCGCCGGTGCCCTCCTGCATGAGGCGGGTGACCCCGTCGCGGACCTTCTCGTCCTCGCTGACGAGCTGGCACACCACCACGACGCTCCCGGCGGGCAGGGCGTCGACGGTGCGTCGGATCATGCCGAAAGGATCCTGCTCGTCGGTGAGGCAGTGGGCCACCGACACGAACAGGGCCGCGACCGGCTCCCGGAGGTCGATCCTGGAGCGGAAGTCCTCGTGCGCGAAGATCTGCCCGGTCAGCGTCATGTCGGACGCTATCAGCGCGACCCGCGGGTTCTCGTCGAGCAGGAGGCCGCTGTAGGCCCGGACGTGGGGGTCGTTGTCGATGTAGACGACGCGGCAGTCCGGGTCGATCCGCTGGGCGACCTGGTGGACGTTGTCCTGGGTGGGCAGTCCGGAGCCGTGGTCGACGAACTGCCGGATGCCGTAGTCGCGGACGATGATCTCGACGACCCGGCGCAGGAAGGCGCGGTTGTTCAGCGCCAGTTCCTTGGTGCTGGGCGCGATCTCCAGCAGCTGCGCGACGGCGGCCCGGTCGGAGGCGTGGTTGAACCGGCCGTCGAGCAGGTAGTCGTACATTCTCGCGGCGGTCGGCTTGCTGACGTCGATCTCGTCCGGCAGTGAATCGCTCACGCGTTCCCCCTCGCGTCGCCAAGTAACTTCTGCACCAGTCAATGTGACGGCCCGTCATGCTATAGCGCGGGCATGGCGAAGCGGCATCACCCGTGCGGGTGGTGCATGGCGCAAGCATGGCGAGCCCTGGCGCGACCCCTGGTGCGGGCCCGCTCCGGCGCGTTTCGAGGGGGAGGAAGTGCGCCGGAGCGACCGCCGGGCGGCGGGCTTCGGTGTCCGGTCCTTGGGCGGTGTCCGGTTCTAGGCGGGGGCGTTCCTCCTTCGTTCGGCCAGCAGGCGGCGGGCCACCAGCAGTTCGACGTGCAGTTCGGGTTCGGCGAGCCCCATCAGCTCCGCCGCCGCGTAGGCCGGCATGCCGAGGTGCTCGTACAGGAGCGCCGCGTCGGCGGCCCGGGTGGGCAGGTCGCGGTGGAGCGCGTCGGCGCCGGGCCGCGGGACGGCCGCCAGGGCCTCCGCCACCACCTCGCCCAGCACCCGCCAGGCGAACGCCGCCGGATCGGCCGCCAGCACGGCGTCCCAGCTCAACTCGGTGCGCCGCAACGCGTGCCGGACCACCTGGCGGCTCACCTCCGCGTCGCCCAACCGGGCGCAGGCGTACTGCTCGTAGGGGCCGTGGCGCAGCTGGACGAAGGCCGCGTACCCGAGTGCTATCGCGGGCCGGTGACCGGACACCGTGACTCCTTCGACGTCAACTCGACGGAACGGTGACACCCGTTCCGGGCAGGAGGCCCGGGCGGGGGAGGCAACCCGGCGCGTGCGGGGCGCGCCGGGGCGCGCGACCGGCCGGACACCACATCCGGTCGGCCGCCGGGAACGTCAGAGCCGGCCGGCCGCGACCGCGCCGACCTGGACGTCCTTCGCCATCCACAGCAGCGCCAACACCAGCGCCGCACGCTCCCGGCAGTTCGGCCCGTCGGCCACCACGGCCCACCGCAGCGCCGACACCACCAGCGCTCTGCCGAGCTCCACCGAGAACCCGACCGCACCCGGCCGGGGCGTTCCGTCACCCAACCTCCACATCCTGCTAGCGTGGAAGCTCATCGAGGGCATGATCGCTCGATCCCGAGCGGGTCGTTCAAGCATGTCGTTGTCCTTGCTTGGATCGGCCCTTCGTCGTGGTCGGTGTTGGCCCACCGGCCACGACAACATCACCGGTACAGTGAGTTGCGGCCTTGACACGCAACGCTACCCCCGCGCCTCGAGCGAACCACGCGGAAAAGCCCCCCGTGCAAACGCGGGCAAAAGCCGGGCGGGAATGTCGCTTTTGTCCACGCCCCTTTCGGCAGCGGTCGAGGCCGCACAGCCGGACCCGAACCCCACCCACCCCGCGTCGGCGGGGTGTTGGGCCGAGGGCCGGAAACACCGCCGACCAACCCGGGGGCATCCCCCGCCCGCGAGGCGCGGATCGTGTGGACGCCGGGGTTCCGCAGGGATCTGCGGCCCGCCGGCCGGGCGGTGGTCGTCGCGATCGCATCCGTAGCGGCCTCGGGCCGCACCCGGTGCCGACTCCCGTCGATCTCGGGGGCCTGCCGGCGGACGATCCACCGGCGCTTCGCGCGGCGGAGCCGGGAGCGGGTCCGGGCCCGGCCGCACCGGGTCGACCTCGCCTGTCGCGGCGTCGAATCGTCCCAACGCCCGGGCCGACACCGGCGGTTCGCCGGGCGCACGGTGCCCTGACTCGTCGACTGCCGCAGGCGGCACCGCCGCCGCCCTCGCAGGTCGGGGCCCGACAGTCGGTGGAAGTGGTCGAGCGCCTGGCCGTCGTCCCCTGGAGGAGATGGATGAGGGAGGTCGGGGGTCGGCGGTCCACCGGAAGGGGCGGCCGGTCGTTGGCGGTGGTCAGCCGACGAGGTGGGCGTAGGCGACGGTGTTGTCCTGGTAGCCGCCGTGGGCGCGGTCGAAGGTGCCGCCGCAGGTGATCAGGCGGAGTTCGGGGTGGGTGGCGGGCGCGTACACCTCGTCGGGGACGTTGGTCTTGGGGTAGTTGGTGACGCGGTCGACGGTGAAGGTCGCGGTGGTGCGGTCGGCGCGGTCGACGGTGAGGGTGGCGCCGGGGGTGAGGAGGGAGAGGGGGTGGAAGACGGCGGGGCCGGTGGGGGTGTCGACGTGGCCGGTGACGATGGCGGTGCCCGTCTCGCCGGGGCTGGTGCCGGCCGCGTACCAGCCTGCGGTGGCGCCCTGGTCGAGGGGCGGGGGTTGCAGGGCGCCGTCCGGGCCGAGCGTGAGCGGGATCAGGGGGGTGTCGATGCCCAGTGAGGGGATGCGCAGGCGGATCGGGTCGGCCCTCGGCATCCCCGGCGCGCCGGTGGTGGCGGGGTCGTCCGGGGCCGGGGTGGTGGCGGCCGGCGCGGGCGGGGGTGGCGCGGGGGTGCCGGTGGTGGCGAGCACGGTGGCGGTGCCGGCGAGTCCGATCGCGGCGGCCACCAGGGCGGCGGCAAGGCCGTTGCCCCGGGCGCCTCCGGGTCCGCGCCGGTCGCCGTCGGGTGTGCCGGCTGCTGTGCCGCCCACTTCGTTCACCGCTCTCCTCGTCGCCATCGCTCCGGACCGTCCGGGAGGCCGTCCAGGGCTGCGGGATACGGCCCTGGACGGCGGGACCGGCGAAACCGGGCCGTGGGGAGCCGGGGTCAGTGCCGGCCGGTACGGGTGCGGCGGCGGACCACCACGGCACCGCCGCCGGCGGCGAGGGCCAGCGCACCGAGGACCGCGGCGGCCCGGGTGTGGTCGGACGGCCCGTAGCCGGCCGCGACCGCGCCGCGCGGCACCGCGGCGGAGGCGGAGACAGAGGCAGCGGCACTCGGCGAGGCGGAGGAGACGGCGCTCGGCGAGGCGGAGGCCGAGGCGGCGCTCGAAGCGAAAGTCGAGGCGGAGGCGGAGGCCGAGGCGGTGGTGCCGGTCGCCGTGGACGCGCTCGCCGAAGCGGAGGGCGCGGCGCTCGCGGAGGCCGTGCCGCCGGAGGTGGTGCCGGCCGGCAGGTCCTCGCACGCGATGCCGTCGTTGTCGGTGTCGAGGTGGTTCGGGTCGGAGGGGTCCGCGTCCAGCACCGCCTGCGCCTGCGGCTGCGTCGTGAAGTCCGAGCAGTTCAGATCCGCCGCGGGGGTCAGCGCTTGGGCGGAGGTCGCCGAGGCGACCGGCACGAGGACGGCCGTACCCAGGGCAGCAGCGGCGAGAACGGCGTGAACACGCATGGCCATCACGTTCCTTCACAACGAGTACCGGGACTGCCACCCATCGTGTCCACGGCCGGTCGGCGCGCCACCGGAACGGGCCACCCCCACCCGCCGAGCGGCGGTCGGCACCCCCCGTGGCCGCTGTACCGGCGGGGCGTCGCGCCGCAGCAGGGGTCCTGACGCCGTTAGCCCGATCGGGGGCCGTCGCGCACTGCGGACGGGCCCGGCACCGGTGGGTTCGCGGACCGGGGGGTCGGACCCGGGGTGCGCGGATCAGTCCGTGCGCGCCGGTGGCGGGTGGGTGCCTGGGCGTTCAGGGGGCCGGGAGAAGTGCTGGGGATGTCCGGCCGGGGGCACGGCGCGGTTGTGGTCACGAACGACGGTGAGGCCCCGCTGGAGTTGACCGTGGAGCCCTGGGCGGACACCTTCCGGGTGGTGCACGGGCGGGATTCGGTCGCGGTGCGGTCCAACGGCCACTGCTTCCACCTCGCCGACACGGCGGGCCGTCCGATCGGTGCGGCCGACCGGGAGTGCCCGGCTCGGGAGGCGGATTCCCGGGGGCGTCCCCGAGCGGCGGCGACCGCGTGCCACTGCCGGCAGCCGCCGCGCGATCCGTCGCCGTACCGGCGGTGGCGTCCGGCGCCCCGGGCTCCCTCCGGTAGGGCGGCGACCCGCGCTCCGGAGGGTGGGCCCGGGGCGTTCCGGTTTCCCGTGCGGAGGCTGAGGTCCCCCGTGGGGGTCTTCAGTGGCTCGGCCGGGCGGGGTCAGGGCGGTGGGCCGGCCGGGGCGAGGAGGGTGTGCAGGGGGCGGTTGTGGCGGTGCAGCCAGGCGCGGTAGGCGGGGTTGGCGCCGGCCAGGGCGAGGTAGGCGTGGCAGAGGTCGACCCAGAGGCCGTCGAGGGCGGGGCCGCCGACGGTGTCGGGGCGCCAGGTGAGCAGGAGGCGGACGGCGAGCGGGTCGCCGTGGACGGGGCGCAGGACGGTGCCGGGGCCGGGTGGCGAGGTGGGTTGGCAGGGGCGGACGGCTTCGCCGGAGGCGACGAGTTCGGCGGCGGTGGCGTTGTCGCGGACCTGGACGACGCGCGGGTCGAGTCCGGCTTCGGCGAAGACCCGGCGCAGGGCGGCGTACTCGTGGTCGGCGGTGGGGTCGACCATCCAGGTGTCGTGGGCGAGGTCGGCGAGGCTGACGACCGGTCGGCCGGCGGCGGGGTGGGTCTCGGCGAGGGCGACGAACTGGGGTTCGCGGGCGACCAGCACCCGCTGTTCGGTGCCGGCCGGCACGTGCAGCGGGAAGCCCTCGCTCTCGTGGACGAAGGCGGTGTCGAGCTGTTCGGCGGCGACCAGGTGGAGCAGGGCGATCGCCGAGATGTCGATGTGGATGGTGGTGTCGGTCTCCGGGAGCCGGTCGTGGATGCGGCGCAGCCAGGCGGCGACCGCACGGCTGCCGACGCTGCCGATCCGCAGTCGGCGGCGGCCCGGTCCGGCGGCCTCGGCGCGGGCGGCGGCGAGGAGGGCGTCCATCTCGGTGATCACGGGGCGGGCGCGGGAGAGCACCGAGTGGCCGAGGGCGGTGGGGCGGCTGCCGGTCTGTCCGCGGGTGAACAGCCGTCCGCCGATGGTGCGTTCGATGCGGTGCAGTTGGGTGGTCAGCGACGGCTGGGTCATGCCGAGTCGACGGGCGGCCTTCCGGACGCTGCCGGTGTCCGCGATCGCGCACAGCACCCGCAGGTGTCGGACGTCGAGCTCCATCACGGGAGCATAGCCAGACGCCCCTCATCTGCCAAGAGCATGTCAAAAGCCGACCACGACCCGTCAAACCGCTTTCCGGGCACGGGTATTGACCGGTGCTATCGCCGGTTGCCATCTCCGCGCCCCGCCCGCCCTGCCCCAAGCTCGGTGCAACAACCCGTCACCGCGTCCCGGACGGCCTCCCCACGGCCCCGGGGCCCGCGAAAAAAATGGAGTCCCCACATGAACCGCTCCATGACCGTGCTCGCCGCCGCCCTCGGGCTGGTCCTCGCGGTCGGCACCGCCGCCGTGCCCGCCGCCGCGGTCACCGCCCCCGGCGCCCCCACCGCCCAGGGCTACACCCCGTCCGCGGGCATCGCCGTCAACTCCGCCGAGGAGGCGGGCAACAAGGCGTTCTACGAGGCCGTGATGAAGTCGGCCCGCGCCAAGCAGGCCGCCAACCCCTACCTGCTGACCGTGGCCGTCACCTACGACGCCAGCCAGGCCCCGACCTTCCGCAGCGTCATCTCGCAGAGCGCGCAGATCTGGAACTCCTCGGTCGCCAACGTCCAGCTCCGCTCCGGCACCAACGCCGACTTCCGCTACTACGAGGGCAACGACTCCCGCGGCTCCTACGCCTCCACCGACGGCCACGGCAGCGGCTACATCTTCCTCGACTACGCGCAGAACCGGCAGTACAGCTCGCTGCGCGTCATCGCCCACGAGACCGGCCACGTGCTCGGCCTGCCCGACCACTACTCCGGCCCGTGCAGCGAGCTGATGTCCGGCGGCGGCCCCGGCACCTCGTGCACCAACCCGTACCCGAACACCACCGAGCGGAACCGGGTCAACAGCCTCTGGGTGAACGGCCTCGCGACCGTCGGCTGATCCCGCCCGCCCGCCTGCCCGCCTGTCCGTCCGCCCGTACCGGACCCCCGTCGGCCGCCCCGGTCGGCGGGGGTCCCGCGGCGCTGTACCGCCACCGCCACCGCCACCGCTCAACTGCCGAGCGCCGTCACGAGCGCGCAGGTGAACACGGCCGTCACCCACGTCCACAGCACCGACAGCGCCGCGTGGGCGGCGGTCCGCAGCCGGTCGCCGCGCCACAGCTCCGGGGAGAACACCGCGAACTCGAAGATCCAGCGGATGCCCCAGAAGAGCGTCTGCGCGGCCAGCAGCGCGGTGCCGAGCCGGCCGCCGGCGAGCAGGTCCCGGGTGAGCAGCAGCGGCAGCAGGCCGAGCAGGACGCAGGTCAGGGCGATGAAGAAGAGGTGCACGTAGGAGACCTGGCGGGTCAGCAGGGTGGTTCCGACCAGGTCGGCGGGCCAGCCGATGAGCCGCGGCAGGACGAGGTGGAGCGCGCCCATTGCGATCAGGGCCGCGCCCACCAGGCGCAGTTGGCCGTCCAGGGTGAGCAGGTGGGTCACGGTGTGCGGCGCTTTCCGGTCGGGGTGACGGTGGGGGTGGTGGTCGGGGTGGTGGTGGAGGCAGTGGTCGGGGTGGTGGTCAGGGTGACGGCGGGGGTGAGGGAGAGGGCGGTGACGAGTCCGCCGATCCGCCGTTGCGCGACGGGGCGCAGGCCCGCTGCGGCCGCGGCCCGGAGCCAGGTCCGGCGGGGGAAGAAGTGCCGGGCGCCGGGGCCGTAGACCGCGGTGTTGGCGGCGTCCCGCAGGTGCTCGACCAGGACGAGGCGGCCGTCGGGGCGCAGGACCCGGGCGAACTCGGCGAAGAGCGCGTGCCGGTCGTCGGGTCGGCGCAGTTCGTGGGCGGCGAAGACGGCGAGGACGGTGTCCGCCGAACCGGTCGCCGCGGGCAGCCGGTCCGGCCGTCCGGGGAGGGTGCCCGGGGCGGGCGGCACCAGGCGGCGGGCCCGGCGGATCGAGCCCTCGGTCATCAGGGCCGGGTCGTAGAGGTCGACCACGGTCTGCGGGTGCCGGGGCCAGCGGGCCGCCACCGGTCGGCTGGTCTCGTCGAGGCCGGAGGAGACCACCAGGTGTTCGCCCGGGCCGGTCGGCAGCAGTTCCTCCAGCCAGTCGAAGGTGCGCAGCTCCGAGCGGTCGTAGACCCACCAGGTGGCGGCCGTGCCGGTCGCCAGCAGGGCCACGGCGGCGACCGCGCCCGCCCGCGCGAGGGGGGCGGCGGGCCCGGGCAGGCGGTGCGCGAGGGCGAGACCGGCTGCCGCGGTGAGGCAACCCGCCGCGTACATCGGCCAGTTGTAGCGGACGACCTCCCGGACGCCGGAGAAAGCGGCCGGCTCTCCCGGGGCCGCCGCGGGCGGCTTCACCGTTCGGCCCCGTTCTCGGCGCGGCGCCGGCCGGCGTGCCAGCCGTAGTCGAGGTCGGCGACGTGGAAGGCGTTGGCGAGCACGGGAGTCGTCCCGGCGAACGGGCCGTGGTCGAAGAAGGTGGGTGGGGTCGGCAGTTCGACGGCGACCGGGGTCGGCTCCCAGCGGGTCCGGGTGGCCTTGACCACGATCATCGATCCGGTCTCCGGCTCGTGTTCGAAGGTGTAGGGCAGCGGGCCGGCGAACCGTCGGGCGTCCTTGGCGCGGGCGAACGGGCTGCCGGCCGGCAGGTCGGCGGGGACGGACCCGAGGTCGGCCCGCACGTGCAGGTCGGCCCGGCCGTCGCGGCTGACGACCCGGAACTCCAGGGTGTCGCCGACGACCCGGCTGCCGAGCCGGGCCGGCCGGTAGTGGTAGCGCGTGAGCAGGTTGCCGCCGAGGGCCATGGCCCGGCTGTCGGTGTCGCTGCGGAGGATCTTCAGCCCGCGCATGGCCCGCCCGTGGGGGGTGGGGAAGCGGGTGAAGATCCGGTACCCGGTGAGCACCCGGTCGGCGCCGAGCCGGGCGGGCAGGAAGGCGGGCCGCAGGCTCCGGGTGTCCACCAGGGCGACGGCGACGAACCCGTGCTCGGTGCCGGTCGGGTCGGTGTGGGTGTCGAGCGCGAGTCCCGGTGGCAGCAGCGGTTCCAGGACGTGCGGGGGCAGGGCGTAGGTGAGGACCAGCGAGTGCGCGAAGTGGGTCCGCATCGGGACGGGGTGGCGGCGCAGCAGGTGTTTCATCGGGTCTCGGCTCCGTCCGTCCTGGTCCTGTCCGTCCTGGTTCTGTCCGCCCGGGTCCCGGCCGTCTCGGGCTCGTTCGTCCTGGTGGCGTCCGTCTGGGTTCCGTCCGTCCCGGTTACGTCCGTCTCGATTCCGTCCGTCCGGGTGCGGACGACTCGCACCACGCCCCAGATCATCGACCGGTCCTCGGCGGCGAGTCCCGGTCCGCCGGGGCCCGGTTCGCGCAGGCTGCGGACCACCGCGGTGCCGCCCGGTCGCACCGCGTGTTCGACGGCGGCGCGCAGCCGTCGGGCGAACCGCGGCCCCGGCCCGTCGACCACGTTGGAGAGCGTCACCGCGTCGTAGCTCCCGGCGGCGGACCGCTCCAGGTGCTCGACGACCTCGCCCCGCACCAGCCGCACCCGCCCGCCACCGGCCGTGGCAGCGGCGGGGGCGAGGGCGGGGGCGGGCGTGGTTGCGCCGGGGCGTTCGCGGCCGAGCAGCAGCCGCCAGGCCCAGTCGTTGGCCGCGTTGGGGTGCCGGGCGACGGTCCGGGCGATCCGCCGGAGCAGCACGGTGTCGAAGCCGCGCGGGAGCCCGCACCGGAAGCCCGGGCGCAGCGCGGCGGCGAGCGCCCCGGCGGGCCGCAGGGCGGCGGCGGCGAGCAGCCGCAGCCCGGGGCCGTCGAACTCGGCCGCCCACCGGCGCCGTTGCTCGCCGGGGTCGTCGAGGCGCAGGAAATCGGCGACGGACGCGGGCCGCCAGGCCGGCAGCAGGGCGGCGGCCGTGGCGCGGCCGAAGCCGGTCAGCCGTTCGGCCGTGCCGGTGACCGCGGGTGCCCCGGCTTCCAGCCGGGCCCGGGCGTAGGCGAGTTGGGCGGGGTTCAGGTCGATGGCGGTGACCTCGTACCCGGCCGCGGCGAGGGCGGCGGCGGTGTCCCCGGCGGAGGCGATGCAGAGCACCCGGGCACCGGGCGGCGGGAAGACCGCGAGTTCGACGGCCGGGTCCTCGTACATCCGGCCGAAGAGCACCCGGGGACGGCCGGCGGGCCCGGCGAACAGCCGACCCGCCTGCCACGGCGTACCGGCAGCAGCGGGGACCGGCGGACGCGGCACGGCTCCGGACCACCCGACGGCGGAGGAGACGGAGACGGTCACCACGCCCAGACCCCCTGCCGCACCTCGCCCGCGCGGCACCGGGTAACGACCAGCCGGATCAGCGCAAGGAGACCGAGGTCCCGAACGACCAGCCGCCCGCCCTCCGGAACGTGCCGGACACCGAGGAGCCACCCACCCACCTGCCACGGCGCACCGGCAGCAGCGGGAACCGGCAGACGCGGCACGGCTCCGAGCCGCCCGACGGCGGAGGAGACAGAGACGGTCACCACGCCCAGACCCCCTGCCGCACCTCGCCCGCGCGGCACCGGGTAACGACCAGCCGGATCAGCGCAAGGAGACCGAGGTCCCGAACGACCAGCCGCCCGCCCTCCGGAACGTGCCGGACACCGAGGAGCCACCCACCCACCTGCCACGGCGCACCGGCAGCAGCGGGAACCGGCAGACGCGGTCACCACGCCCAGACCCCCTGCCGCACCTCGCCCGCAGGGCGCCGGGCCGCGACGAGCCAGATCAGCGCGAGGAAGCAGAGGTCCTGGACCACCAGCCGCCCGGGCTCCGGGATGTGTCGGGCGCCGAAGAGCAGTCCGCCGGTGTTGAAGCCGATCACCAGGAGCGTCTGCACGACTGCGGCGGCGTACGGGCGGCGGCCCAGCAGCACCCACGTTCCGAGTGCGACCTCGGCGAGGCCGAGGACGACCAGGAGCGGGGTGACCGCGCCGGTCGGCAGCAGGGGCAGTCCTTCGACGATGGCCCGCTGGTCGGCCCGCCCGGGGAGGATCTTGCACCAGAAGCCCTCGTACCACCACATCGATGCGACCGCGACGGCCGGCCACCGGGTCCTTCCGAGGTCTGCCACGATCCCCCCTCCCACTCCCCCGGCCGTCCGCGCGCAGGGCACGGCGGCGCCGGCCCGGACTGGTGTCCGGACCTCGTGGCGCCGATCATGCCGAACTTTTTGAACGCGTTCAACTTGCCGGGGACCGCGGCTCCTCGGAGTGCCCCGGGCTCTCCCGGCGCGGGGCCGCGAGGCGGAGCGGCTGGGGGTGCAGGGCGGCCGGGTGGGGGCCGTGGCGGGGGTCGAGTTCGTGGAGGATCTGCTGGGTCTCGTCCATGATCGAGCCGTGCAGGGACCAGACGGCGGGGCCCTGGTCGGTGCGGCAGAGCGTCTTGGCGGCGGCGGCGTGGTGTTCGCGGCCCCGTTCCAGGGCGGCCGTCAGGTCGTCGGTGTGCCCGGCCTCGCGGACGCGGTCGCGCTGGATGCGGGCGAGGACGTCGAGCGCATCGCCGACGGCCTCCAGGACGTCGCCGATCGGCCGGACCCGTTCGCGCGCGTCGCTGAGCGCTTCGGCCTCGCGCGGGAACTGGCGCTCGCCGCGGGCCAGGTCGTCCAGGCCGCGGAGCACCGATCCGAGCTGGTCGCAGACGTGGCCGAGGCAGGTCAGGCCCTCGCCCAGCGGGCCGAGCGCGACCGCCGGGTCGGTGCCCTGCCGCAGCCGCCGGGGGTTGAGGCGGATGCCCTCCTCGGCCTGGACGGCCGCCTCCCGGGCCCGGTCGAGTTCGCGGGCGGCCGTCTCCACCCGGCGCAGCCAGCCGTCGGAGGTCCGTTCGTCCCAGCCCTCGCGCAGTCCGCGGGCGGTGTCGTGGGCGATGTCGGCGAGGCGGTGGGCGACCCGGGCGGAGCGGTCCGCGGCGTGGCCGACGTAGGTGGGGGGCGCCGCGACCAGGTTGACCAGGACGCCGGAGGCGACGCCGACCAGGGTGTCCCAGATCCGGACGGGGGCGTACGGCGCGCCGGTGCTGAGCACGAGCAGGACGGTGACCGGCACCTCGGTGGCCTGCTCGCCCAGGCGCAGCAGCTTCCCCAGGCCCAGGCAGACGCCGACGGCGAGGCCGATGGTGGCGAAGTTCGCCCCGGCCAGGCGCAGCAGGCCGAGCGCGGCCAGGGCCCCGAGCATGACGCCGCCGAACTGCCGCAGGCCCTGCGCCAGCGTCCGGAACACCGTGAGCTGGACGGTCAGCAGCGCCGCCAGGGGCGCCAGGACGGGTTGCTCGTCCTCGCCCAGCAGCACGACCGCGACCTCCCAGGCCAGCGCGCAGGCCACCGCCACCCGGGCGGTCCGCACCACCCCTTCGCGGTGCGCCCGGACGGCGCGCCCGGGGTGGCGCAGTGCGTCCCGGACGGCCCGCCAGCCGTCCGCCGCCTTCCCGCGCCACGCCGCCACCGGGCCGGGGGCGGTCACGGAAGGTCGGGCGTCCGGACGAGTTCGGCCGTGCAGAAGGCGCACCGGTTCGCCTGGGCGGGGATCGCGGACAGGCACTCGGGGCAGTCCCGCTTGGGCGCCTGGACGTCCTGGTGCGGGGCGAAGCGCTCGTGCAGCTTGTTGAACGGGAGCACGACCACGAAGTAGAGCACCAGCGCGGTGAGCAGGAGGGTGATCACGGCGTCGATGAACGCGCCGTACGGGAACTCCACCCCGTGGACGTGGAGGGTCCGGCGGCTGAAGTCGCCGACCGCGCCGGTGGCGAGGCCGACCAGCGGGGTGAGGAAGGCGCGGACCAGGGCGGTGACGACGCCCGAGAAGGCCGCTCCGATCACCACGCCCACGGCCAGGTCGACGACGTTGCCCCGTAGGACGAAACCCCGGAAACCCTTCACTGACGTCCGTCCTTCCCCTCGGTCTCCGCGCGGCGGTCGTGTGCGGTCCGCGCCCGGCGGCCTTCTGCCCGGTCCGGCCGTCCGCATGCCCGGCCCGTCCGCATGCGCGTTCGACGGCTCCGGCCGCTCCGGGGCACCGGTCGCGCGGTGCCCGGGGTGCCGGGCCGGTGACGATAGGATGCCGCCGGAGCCGGTCGGGGTGGAGTCGGGGTGGAGGGAGGGCGTGTGAGGAGCGCACGTGCGGTGTCCACCCTCGACTCCGTCGAAGCGGGTGATCACGTCTGCTGGCTGGTCGGCCCGGACGACGACTTCGCCGTGACGGCGCGGGCCTTCGCCGCCGACGGCGCGCTCTTCGGCGACAAGGTGCTGGTCATCGGCACCCCCGACACCCGCTGGTCGCTGGGCGGCGCGGCCCAGGGCGTGGTCCTCGACCCGGTCGCCGAGCGGGCGGGCGGGTCGGCGTGGGACGCGGCGGCGTTGCTGGAGACGGTGCGCCGGGAGGCGGACGCCGCGTGCCGGCAGGGCTTCCGCGCGCTGCGGGTGCTGGCCCGGATGGACCGGGTGTGGCCGGGCGGGGCGAGCCCGCGGGAGATCGCCCGGCACGAGCTGGGCCTGGACGACCTGGTGCTCGCCGGGGCGGCCGTCGTCGTCTGCGCCTACCACCAGGTCGGTTTCCGCCCGGCGGCCCTCGACCAGGCCGTCGGAGTACATCCGCAGCAGTTGGGCACACGTGCGGAGGTGCCGGGATTTCGGATGTACAGCGCGGGAACGGACTGCTGGAGCGTGAGCGGCGTGGTGGACTTCGAGGGCGCCGAGGCGTTCCGTACCGCCTTGGACGCCCTGGTCGCCCGTTCCGCCACCGTGCGCCTGCGCTGCCAGGACCTCGAACTGGTGGACGTCGCGGGCATGCGCGCGCTGGCGGACGCGGCGCGCGGGGTCCCCGGCCGCCGGATCGTGGTCGAGAACACGGACGAGACGTTCCGGCGCTGCTGGTCGCTGCTCGGCTACGACGTCCCGCAGATCCCCGTGGAGCTGGCACCGTGAGCGAGAACAGCACGACGCGCCCGGCCGCCTCCCCCCAGGACTCGGCCTTCCGGCACGAGCTGTACCCGTACGACGGGGACGCGCAGTTCCTCGACGGCGCCATGTCCTTCATCCGGGACGCCCGCGCGGGCAGCGAGCCGGTGCTGGTCGCGGTCGCGGAGCCGAAGGAGCGCATGCTGCGCACCGAGCTGGCGGGCACGGACGCCGCCGACGGCGTCACCTTCCTCGACGCCGCCGCGCTGGGCCGCAACCCCGGGCGGCTGATCCCGGCCTGGCGCGACTGGGTCTCCAAGGCCGCCGAGGGCAGCCCGGTCCGCGGCATCAGCGAATCCGCGTGGAGCGACCCCTCCCCGGCGGAGAGCGGCGAGTTCGGGTACCACGAGTGGCTGCTGAACCTGGCGTTCGCCCAGTCGCCCGCCTGGTGGCTGCTCTGCCCGTACGACACCGCTGCGCTGGAGCCCGCCGTGGTGGAGTCGGCCCGGCGCTGCCACCCGATGCTCCTCAGCGAAGGGGCCCACGGGCCCAACGGCTCCTACGTCGAGGAGCCCTACGCCTTCCCCGAACTCACCCCCGCAACCTCCCCCCACCAGGAACTCCCCTACCAGCGGGGCCGGCTCGCCGCGGTCCGCGCCCACATCACGGCCTGCGCGACCCCGCACGGCCTGGGCGGCACCCGGCTGCGCGAGCTGCTGATCGCCGCCTCCGAGATCGCCGCCAACAGCATCAAGCACGGCGGCGGCCGGGGCGTCCTGCGCACCTGGGTGGAGGACACCGACCTGATCTGCGAGTTCCACGACTCCGGCCACCTCCAGGACCCGCTGGTCGGCCGGCTCCGGCCGACCGCCGACCAGATCGGCGGCCGCGGGCTCTGGATGGTCCAGCAGCTCTGCGACCTCGTCCAGATCCGCTCCACCGCGGAGACCGGCACCACCGTCCGCCTGCACACCCGGCTGCCCGAGTAGCCCGCCGGGGCCCCGGGGGTCGGCGTCCAGCGGTCTAGGGCTCCGGGTCGGCGCGCACGGCGTACGGGACGAAGGTGCTGGTGTGCTCGTCGGCGGCGAGGGTGCGGCCGATGGCGGGGGCGGAGCGCTGCGGGCAGGCGGGGCGGTCGCAGACCTTGCAGCCGAGGCCGATGGGGGTGGCGCCGGACTCGTCCGCGAGGTCGAGCCCGGCGGAGTAGACCAGGCGGTGGGCGTGCCGGACCTCGCAGCCCAGGCCGACGGCGAAGGTCTTGCCGGGGCGTCCCCAGCCGCCCGGTGAACGGGTGACGGCGCGGGCGGTCCACAGGTAGCGGCGGCCGTCGGGCATCGCGGCGACCTGGACGTGCACCCGGCCGGGGGCGGCGAAGGCGTCGTAGACGTTCCACAGCGGGCAGGTGCCGCCGGTGCGGGAGAAGTGGAACGGCGTGGCGGACTGCCGTTTGGAGACGTTCCCGGCCCGGTCGACGCGGACGAAGGAGAACGGCACCCCGCGCAGGCCGGGGCGCTGGAGGGTGGACAGGCGGTGGCAGACCGTCTCGTAGCCGACACCGAAGTGGTCGGCGAGGTGCTCGATGTCGTAGCGGGAGCGTTCGGCCTCGGTGTGGAACGCCCGGTAGGGCAGCACGAGGGCGGCGGCGAAGTGGTTGGCGAGGCCGATCCGGGTGAGCGCGAAGGCGGTGGAGCCCTCGGGGCTGTCCTGGGCGGCGAGTTCGGACAGCAGCGCGTCGTGTTCCAGGTAGGCGAGCTGGGTGGCCATCCGGAACGCCTGCTGGCCGGGGCGCAGCCGGTCGGCCAGGTGCAGGGTGCGGGTCCGCCCGTCGTAGTGGTGCAGCTGCTCGCCGCCGGTGGCGATCCGGACCAGGTGCCCGTCGGCGAGCCGGGCGGCCAGGGCCTCCCGGACCCGGCCGGGCCGCACGCCGATCCGCTCGGCCGACCGCTCGGCCGCGGTGTCGAGGGCGTGCAGGTAGTTCTGCCGGCGGTAGAAGAACTCGCGGACCTGTTCGTGCGGGGTGCGGGCGTCGGCCGGGGCGCCCCGGTCGCCGGCCAGGACGGCGAGCTGCTCGGCGGTGTCCCGGCGGCCCCGGGCCAGGTCGGTGAGCAGCCGGGCCACGGCGGGCAGGCGGGTGGCGACCTCGTCGAGTTCGCCGGGGGTGATCCGGCGGGCCGCGATCTCCTCGCCGAGGGCGTCGCGCAGTTCGGCGGTGAGCCGGGCCCGGTCGGGCGGGGCGAAGTAGCCGGCCTCGACGCCGAACGCCTCGGTGAGGCGCAGCAGGACGGGGACGGTGAGCGGGCGGGCGTCGTGCTCCAGCTGGTTGAGGTAGCTGGGGGAGAGTTCGAGGAGTCGGGCGAGGGCGGCCTGGCTGAGGCCGCGCTCCTCGCGCAGCCGGCGCAACCGGGCGCCGGCGAACGCCTTTCCCATGGGTCACTCCCCCGTCCCGGCCGGGCCGCCCGTCGGCCGCTCGTCGGCTTCTCGTCGGTTTCTCCTCGGCCGCCGTCGGCCGCTCGTCGGCTCCTCGGTGCGGGAGCCTAGCCGGGAGGGCCGTCCGGCGGTCTTCGCAGGCTTCGCCGATCCGCCCGGAAGGCTTCGCAGAACGTGGCACCGGTCCACCGGTGACGGCGGCGGAGCGCGGTGGAAGAGTCGGTGCCGCGGCCGGAAGGCGCAGTGAGCAGTCGCGAACCACCAGGTCAGTCACCGTGGTTCGGGCTGTCCGGGCCACCACGTCCCGCGGTGCCACGCCGCTGCCCGGCGTCGGCCGGCCGCCCGCCCGCCTCGCGGTGAGAGGTGTCTCACATCCTTCGCAACCCATCTCTGGAGCCGGATCACCATGACCCAGTCGGTTCGACAGCAGCAGGAGCACCAGGCGGCCGCGCTCGAAGCCCGGTGGGCGTCCGATCCCCGCTGGGCGGGCATCGAGCGCACGTACACCGCCGAGGACGTGGTGCGCCTGTCCGGTTCGGTGCGCGAGGAGCACACCCTGGCGCGGCGCGGAGCGGAGCGGCTGTGGCGGCAGCTGCGCGAGCGCGACTACGTGCACGCGCTGGGCGCGCTGACGGGCGGTCAGGCCGTGCAGATGGTCAAGGGCGGGCTGGAGGCGGTCTACCTGTCGGGCTGGCAGGTCGCGGCGGACGCCAACCAGGCCGGGCAGACCTACCCCGACCAGAGCCTGTACCCGGCGAACTCGGTGCCGCAGGTGGTGCGCCGGATCAACAACGCGCTGCTGCGCGCCGACCAGATCGACACCGCCGAGGGCAACGGGGGCCCGGACTGGCTGGTGCCGATCGTCGCGGACGCCGAGGCGGGCTTCGGCGGCCCGCTGAACGCCTTCGAGCTGACCAAGGGCATGATCGCGGCCGGCGCCGCGGGCGTCCACTTCGAGGACCAGCTGGCGTCCGAGAAGAAGTGCGGCCACCTGGGCGGCAAGGTCCTCGTGCCGACCGCCCAGCACGTGCGCACCCTGAACGCGGCCCGGCTGGCCGCCGACGTCGCCGACGTGCCGACCCTGGTCGTGGCCCGCACCGACGCGCTGGCCGCGAACCTGCTGACCAGTGACGTGGACGAGCGCGACGCCCGGTTCTGCACCGGGGAGCGCACGGCGGAGGGCTTCTACCGGGTCGAGCCCGGCATGGCGCCGGTCATCTCGCGCGGCCTGGCGTTCGCGCCGTACGCGGACCTGCTCTGGGTGGAGACCGGTACCCCGGACCTCGCCCAGGCGCGGGAGTTCGCGGAGGCGGTCAAGGCGCAGTACCCGGACAAGATGCTGGCGTACAACTGCTCGCCGTCGTTCAACTGGAAGGCCGCGCTGGACGACGACCAGATCGCTACGTTCCAGCGGGAACTGGGGGCGATGGGCTACCGCTTCCAGTTCATCACGCTGGCGGGCTTCCACGCGCTGAACCACTCGATGTTCCAGCTCGCCAAGGGTTACGCCGAGCACGGCATGACCGCCTACGTCGAGCTCCAGGAGGCCGAGTTCGCCGCCGCCCCGGACGGCTACACGGCCGTGCGGCACCAGCGCGAGGTCGGCACCGGCTACTTCGACCTGGTCTCCACCGCGCTCAACCCGCACGCCGAGACGCTGGCGCTGACCGGCTCCACCGAGGCCGAGCAGTTCCACTGAGCCGCCCCGCGACGGTCGCCCCGGCCCGGCCCGGGGGCTCCACGGCCGCCGCCCGCCCCGCCCGGGGCCTCGTTGAGGGACGAGGCCCCGGGCCCTCACTCCCCCGCTTCCCGCCGACTGCCCCTGGAGTACCGGATGAGCCCGACCAGCCGCACCGAGACCGCCGCCGAGACCGGGATCGAGGTGCTCGGCGCGCACGAGGACCGCTTCGAGGAGGTCCTCACCCCCGCCGCCCTGGCCTTCGTGGCCCGCCTGCACGAGCTCTTCGCCGACCGCCGCACCGCCCTGCTCGCCGAACGCGCCCGCCGGGCGGCCGAGTTGGCGAACGGCGGCACGCTGGACTTCCGCCCGGAGACGGCCGCCGTCCGGGCCGACGACAGCTGGCGGGTGGCCGGCGCCGGGCCCGGCCTGACCGACCGCCGGGTGGAGATCACCGGCCCGCCGGAGCGCCGGATGGCCGTCAACGCGCTCAATTCCGGCGCGAAGGTGTGGCTGGCGGACTTCGAGGACGCCACCTCCCCCACCTGGCACAACCTGGTCACCGGCCAGCTCAACCTGATCGACGCCCTCGACCGGCGGATCGACGACACCACCCCGGAGGGCAAGCGCTACCGGATCGGCGACGCCCCCGCCACCATCGTGGTCCGCCCGCGCGGCTGGCACCTGGACGAGCACCACCTGCTGATCGGCGGGCGCCCCGCCGTCGGCGCGCTGGTCGACTTCGGCCTCAACCTGTTCCACTGCGGGCGGCGGCAGATCGACCGCGGCCACGGCCCGTACTTCTACCTCCCCAAACTGGAGAACCACCTGGAGGCCCGGCTCTGGAACGAGGTCTTCACCCACGCCCAGGCCGCCCTCGGCATCCCGCACGGCACGATCCGCGCCACCGTGCTGATCGAGACCGTCACCGCCGCCTTCGAGATGGACGAGATCCTCTACGAACTGCGCGACCACGCCGCCGGATTGAACGCCGGGCGATGGGACTACCTGTTCTCACTGATCAAGAACTTCGCCCAGGCCGGGCCCCGGTTCGTCCTGCCGGACCGGGCCACCCTCACCATGACCCAGCCCTTCCTGCGCGCCTACACCGACCTGCTGGTGCGCACCTGCCACCGGCGCGGCGCCCATGCGATCGGCGGGATGGCCGCGGCGATCCCGCAGCGCGACCCCGCCGCCAACGAGGCCGCGCTGACCCGGGTGCGGATCGACAAGGAGCGCGAGGCCGGCGACGGCTTCGACGGCTCCTGGGTCGCCCACCCCGCGCTGGTCGACACCTGCCGCACCGCCTTCGACGCCGTCCTCGGCGCCCGCCCGCACCAGCTCGACCGCACCCGCGAGGACGTCCACGTCACCGCCGCCGACCTGCTCGCCGTCCACCGCCTGACCGCCGGCCTGCCGACCGAGCAGGGCCTGCGCGCCAACGTCGCCGTCGCGCTGCGCTACCTGACGGCCTGGCTGGGCGGCACCGGCGCGGTCGCGGTGTTCGGGCTGATGGAGGACGTCGCCACCGCCGAGATCGCCCGCTGCCAGCTCTGGCAGTGGCAGCACCACCGCACCCGGCTCACCGGCGGCTCGCTCGCCACCCCGGACACCGTCCGGCGCCTGATCGACCTCGAACGGGCCGCGCTGCTCGCCGAGGGCGCCGACCCGGCCCGGCTCGACGACGCGGTGCGGGTCCTGGAGGAGACCGCGCTCGGCCCCGAACTGCCCGCCTTCCTCACCACCGCCGCCTACGCCCGCCACCTGGTGCGCACTGCCGCCCCGGCGGCCTGAACCCGAAGGGGCCTCCGCATGAACGACATCCGCCGGGTCGCCGTCGTCGGCGCCGGACAGATGGGCTCCGGCATCGCCGAGGTCTTCGCCCGCGCCGGACTCGACACCGTCGTCTGCGAGCACGGGCCGCAGGCGCTGCGGGCCGCCCGCCGCCGCATCGACCGCTCGCTGCACCGGGCCGTCGAACGCGGCCGGATCGGCGAGGAGCAGCGCACCGACGCCTGGGCGCACCTGCTGTTCGCCGACGACCTCGACGCCCTGGCCGACCGGCAGCTCGTCGTCGAGGCGGTCGTCGAGGACGAGCGGGCCAAGGCCGGGGTGCTGGGCGTCCTGGACAAGGTGCTGGCCGCCGAGGACGCCGTGCTGGCCACCAACACCTCGGCCATCCCGGTCACCCGGCTCGGCATCGCCACCGGACGTGCCCCGTACGTCCTGGGCCTGCACTTCTTCAACCCCGCGCCGGTGATGCCGCTGGTCGAGCTGGTCGCCTCGCTGCACACCGCGCCGGCCGTCCTGGACCGGGTGGAGACCTTCGCCCGGGACGTGCTGGGCAAGCACGTCGTCCGCTCCCGCGACCGGGCCGGATTCGTCGTCAACGCCCTGCTGGTCCCCTACCTGCTCTCGGCGATCCGGATGGCCGAGGCCGGCCACGCGGACGCCGCGGACATCGACACCGCCATGGTGCACGGCTGCGCCCACCCGATGGGCCCGCTCGCCCTGGCCGACCTGATCGGCCTGGACACCGTCGAGGCCATCGCCCGCTCCCTGTACGACGAGTACAAGGAGCCGCTGTACGCCCCGCCCCCGCTGCTGTCCCGGATGGTCGAGGCCGGGCTGCTCGGCCGCAAGAGCGGCCGGGGCTTCCACCCGCACCCGGCGGGGTGACCCGGCGGGCCCCGCCGGTGCCGGGACCGCGGTCGCGGGGAGGTCGGTCACCGGCGGGGCCGCTCCGCCGGGGCGGACGCGGCCGGGGCGGACGGGGCAGTGGACGGGACCGGGGCTTCGAACGAGACCGGGGCTTCGAAGGCGGCGCGGCGGGCGGCCCGGCGGAGGACGGCGAGGACGGCCGGGCCGGCGACCAGGACGGCCAGGCCGGTGGTGACGGCGCGTCCGGTGTCCCAGCCGAGCGAGGTGGCCAGGTCGAAGAGCAGGTAGCGGTGCCACTGCTCGGTGAACGGCAGGCCGGGCAGGTAGGCGATCGAGCTGTGCGGGTCGAGGGAGAAGGGCCAGAACGAGAGGTTCAGCAGCAGGCCGAACAGGTAGCCGGACAGCGCCCCGTACCCGGCGAGCAGCAGCACCTCGGCCCGGCCGCGCAGCCGGGGCAGCAGACCGGCGAGCAGGCCGACGAACGCGCAGCCGAACATCTGGTAGGGCATCCACGGGCCGACGCCGCCGGTGAGCAGCGCGGACGCGAACAGCGAGGTGCAGCCCAGGGTGAAGCCGAAGCCGGGGCCGAAGACCCGCCCGGCCAGGACGAGCAGGAAGAAGACGGTCTCCACGCCCGCCGTGCCCGCCCCAAGCGGGCGCAGGCCCGCGTTGACGGCGGACAGCACGCCGAGCATGGCCAGCGCCTTGGCGTCGATGCCGCCGGAGGCGATCTCGGAGACCACGACGGCGAGGACCAGGACCAGGAGCGCGCCGAAGATCAGCGGCGGCGCGTACGCGGACCCGAACCGGCCCGGTGCGACGACGAACGGCCAGGTGAAGGCCACCAGGCCGACGAAGGCGGCCAGCGCGACCACGAGGCGGGCCCGGCCGGGCATCCGGACGGCGACCCGGGCGGCGCTCACCGGGCGGCCCGCGCGGCGTCGAGGGCCAGGCCGACCTGGCGGACGGTCAGGTAGGGCAGCGGGGCGAGGATCTTGGCGGTCTGCGGGGCGAAGGTGGGCGAGGCGGTGATCACCTCGGCGGTGGGGCCGTCGGCGACGGTCTCGCCCTCGGCCATGACCACCACCCGGTCGGCCGCCGCGGCGACGAACTCCACGTCGTGGGTGGACACCACGACGGCGTGCCCCTCGGCCGCGAGCCGGTCGACCACGCCGATCAGGGCCTCCTTCGCCCGGTAGTCCAGGCCCCGGGTGGGCTCGTCGAGCAGGACGACCCGGGGGGCGGCGGCGAGTTGGACCGCCAGCACGAGGGCGAGCTTCTGGCCCTCGGAGAGGTCGCGGGGGTGGATGCCGTCGGGGACGCCGGGGGCGAGGCGGTCCAGGATCGCGCGGGTGCCCGGCCCGGGGGCGGCGGCGTCCCGGTCGCTCTGGGCGAGTTCGGCCCCCACGGTGTCCAGGTAGAGCAGGTCGGTCGGGGTCTGCGGGACGAGCCCGACCAGCCGTCGCGCCTCGGCGGCGGAGACCCGCCGGGGGTCGACGGGCTTCCCGCCGGACGCGCCGGTCGTGCCGACGGTGCCGGCCTGGCGCGGCCCCGAACCCTGCAACGCCCACAGCAGCGAGGACTTGCCGGAGCCGTTGCGTCCCATCAGCGCGGTGACCTCGCCCGCCCGCAGGTCGAGGCTCACCTCGCGGACGGCGACCACCGGGCCGTGGCGCACGACGATCCGCTCGGCGGTGAGCACCGTCCCGCCCACGGCTCCGGTGCGACGCGGCGGCGGGACGGGGTGCGCGGCCAGTTCCCCGCGCAGCGGGGCGGCGGCCCGGCGGGCGTCGCGCACCGAGAGCGGCAGCGGGCGCCAACCGGCCAGCCGCCCGAGGTCGACGACCGGCGGGGCGATCGCGGTGTCCCGGAAGACCTCGGCCGGGAGGCCGTCGCGGACGGTGCCGTCGCCGGGCAGGTACACCACCCGGTCCGCGTACTGGACGACCCGCTCCAGCCGGTGCTCGGCCAGCAGCACGGTGACGCCGAGGTCGTGCACCAGCCGGGTGACGGCGGCCAGCACCTCCTCGGCGGCGGTCGGGTCGAGCGCCGAGGTCGGCTCGTCCAGCACCAGGACGCGCGGGTGCGCGGTGAGCACCGCGCCGATCGCGACCCGCTGCTGCTGGCCGCCGGAGAGTTCGTGCAGCGCCCGGTGCCGCAGCTCGGCCAGGCCGAGCAGGTCGAGCGTCTCCTCGACGCGCTTGCGCATCACCTCCGGCGGGACGGCCAACTGCTCCATCGCGTAGGCGAGTTCCTCCTCCACCGTGTCGGTGGTGAACCCGGCCGGCGGGTCCTGGCCCACCACGCCGACCACGTCGGCGAGTTCGCGCGGCGGGTGGTGCGCGGTGTCCCGGCCGCCGACCGTCACCCGGCCGTGCAGGGTGCCGCCGGTGAAGTGCGGCACCAGGCCGTTCACCGCGCCCAGCAGCGTCGACTTTCCGGCGCCCGTCCGGCCCACCACCAGGCACAACTCGCCTTCGGGGATGGTCAGTTCGACGTCCCGCAGGACCGGCTCGGACGCGCCGTGGTACACCACGGAGACCCGGTCGAAGCTGATCACTTGGCCACCTCGGGGTGCGTGCGGTCGATGTCGGTGGAGGGATCGGCGCTGCGCGGCCCGGACGGGGCGGCGGGGGCCGGACGCCGACCGGGCGGCGGGGAGAGCACCCCGGCCGCGGCGGCGATCAGCAGGGCCAGCACGGGAACGGCCGGCAGGGTGGGCCAACTCAGCGGGTAGAGCGAGGGGTTGAGGTCGGTGGCGTCGTAGCCGACCGTGACGCACAGCAGGACGGCAGCTGCCACCCCGCAACCGGCCACGCCCCACTCGGCACCCCGCCACGGGTCCGGCCGGTAGGTGGTGCGCCGCACCCGGCGACCGCCCAGCGCCAGGCCCGCCACGCAGAGCGCCGACCCGGCCGCCAGCGCGGGCAGGCCCAGCCAGGCCGGGGCCGTCCCGTCCAGCAGCCCGTACATGCCGGTGCACAGGCCGCCCATGCCGAGCAGCATCAGCGCCCCGGTGAGGCGGCGGGACGCCCTGGTGGCGGTGCCGGAACGGCCGTAGCCGCGCGAGTCCATCGCGGCGGCCAGCCGCAGCGAGCGCTCCAGCGCGTCCTCCAGCACCGGGACGACGATGCCGCGCAGGGCGCGAACTCCCTTGCTGCGCCCGGCCCGCAGCCGCCGGGCCCGCACCACGCGCTGCACGCTCTGCACCAGCTGGGGCGCGACGCTGAGCGCGACGGTGACGGCGACGCCCAGTTCGTACAGCGCGCCCGGCAGGACGCGCAGGGCGCGCTTGGGGTTGGCCAGGGTGTTGGCCGCGCCGATGCAGCACAGCAGGCAGGCCAGCCGCAGCCCGTCGGTGGCGGCGGACAGCACGGCTTCCAGCGAGACCGGGCCGCCGATCCGGATGCCCGCGTACCAGGCGGGGGTGGGGAGGTGCGGCAGGGTGAGGATCAGGTGGTCGTCCGGGGTGACGCCGGTGGCGAAGACGCAGCGGAAGGCCACCCGGATCGCCACCACGGTCAGCGCCAGCCACAGGTAGTACGTGAAGCCGCGCGCCCAGGGCGCCTCGGTCCGGCGGGCGGTGACGACGTGGCCGAGCACGGCGAGCACCAGGAACAGCAGCAGCGGGTTGGTGGTGCGGCTGGCGGCGGTGGCCATGGCGAGCGCCCAGATCCACCACGCGAACGGGTGCAGGTCGCGCGGGATACGGCCGCGCGGGATACGGCGGTCGCCCGGTACGCCGCCGGGACCGGCCGGGTCGAGCTTCGGCACCGGATCACTCCGCCCGTCGGCGTCGGCGCAGCGCGGTGACCGCCGTGGCGGCGCCGAGGGCGACCACGAGGGCGGCGCCGGTGACCGCGGGGGCGATCGAACCGGAGGAGGGGTGCGGGGCGTCGGCCGCGGGTGCGGCGTCCACCGCGACGGGTCGGCCGCTCTCCGCCGAGGGGGCCCCGGAGGGCGGCGGAGGCGAGTCTGCGGGCGGCCGGGGCGCGGCGGCGCTGTCCGGGGCGGTGGCTGACGGCGCGGCAGGACTCGCCTGCGTCTCCGGCTGCTCGGCGCCGGGCCCGTCGGCGGACGGCCGGGAGGCGGCCGTCCCGCCGCCCGACGACCCACCGGTCCCGGTCCCGTTTCCGGTCCCGCCGCCCGTACTGCCGCCCCCGCTGCTGCCGCCGGCCACGGGCGGGGTCGGCTCGGGGGCGGCGGTCCGGGTGGTGCCGCCGGGGGCGGTGTTGTGGGCGCGGACGGTGTCGGGCGAGAAGGCCGGGCGGCCCTCGGTGCCGTCGAGGTCGGTGCCGCCGAAGATCCACAGGTCGACGCTGCCCGGCGCCGGGTGGTGGCTCATCGCCCCCAACTGGCTGTAGGACCAGGTGTTCTGCCCCGGGTCGGCGTGCCAGTACGACCAGTACGCGGTGGCGGGCGGGGTGAGGACGCACTTCTCCTGGGCCGGGGTCGGGTACTGCGTGCCGCCCTGGTGGCCGCTGTAGCCGATCCGGCAGATGAAGGCCGGGCCGTCGTGCTGGGTGCCGGTGGTCTTCCAGCCGCCCTGGTTGAGCAGCTGGTAGCCGGTGGTCGGCGTGGTGCCGCAGGAACGCAGCAGCGGACCGCCCCAGTGGCTGAAGTCGACCGCCAGCACCACGCCCGAGGTGGTGGTGCACTGCTCGATCGGCAGCGCCGTGGCGGCGGCCGGGGTCGCCCCCGGCCCCGGGCCGACCAGGACGAGGGCGGCGCAGACGGACGCGGCGCGCGCGGCGAGGCGGCGGATCACCGGTGCCTGCCCGCGGCCGGGGCGTTGCGCCGGCGGGTGGCGACCAGGACGGCACCGCCCGCGGCGGCGAACAGCAGGCCGGGAACGGCCAGTTCCAGGACGTC
Organism: Kitasatospora sp. NPDC088783; assembly: GCF_044750705.1. Classification (NCBI taxonomy): domain Bacteria; kingdom Bacillati; phylum Actinomycetota; class Actinomycetes; order Kitasatosporales; family Streptomycetaceae; genus Kitasatospora; species Kitasatospora sp. NPDC088783. The sequence continues at coordinate 486,505 of NZ_JBIVKJ010000002.1, read as the reverse complement.
GGTACCGGTGAAGGCCAGCCCGTCCGGGCCGGTGCCGCCCGCCGGGACGCCGGTGCCCACCGGGAGGCCGCCCGCGCCGGTGCCGGTGCCGGACGAGGGGACCTCGGAGACCGGAACCGACCCGGACGGGCGCTCAGGCATCGAGGACGACGGCGACGGCGACAGCGACGATGGGGACGCGGACGCGGACGCCGATTCCGACGGCGATGCCGATCCCGAGCGGGACGGCGACGGCGACGGCGACGGCGACGGCGAGCCGGTCGGCGCGGTGCCGTCGAGGTCGCGGTGGAGCGTCCCGAAGGAGAGGCCGGTCGCGCCGCCGAGCGCCTGGGTGGAGGCCCGGACGTCGGAGCCCTGCTGTCCGGTGGAGGCGACGTTGAAGCCGCCGTCGGCGTTCTGCTCGGCCGCGAGGAACTCGATGGCCCTGGCGATCCGTTCGGCGTAGGCGGACTGGCGGAGCGTCAGCCCCTGGACGGCAAGGGCGGCGGAGTTGGTCGAGTCGCCGGCCGCACCGGGGAAGCCGCCGTCCGGGAGCTGCTGGGCGGCCAGCCAGGCCAGGCCCCGGTCGACGGCCCGGGCCGCCTCTTCGCCGGGGACGAGCGCGAGCGCCATGACGGCCATCGCGGTGCTGTCCACGTCGGAGTCGCCGGAGGCGGGGATCAGGCTGGGCCAGGAGCCGTCGGCGGCCTGGAGGCCCTTCAGGTAGGCGACGGGCGCGGCGGCGTGCTCGGTGTCGTCGGCTCTCAACTGGGCCAGGATGCCGAGCGACTGGGAGAAGACCGAGGTGGCCCAGAGGTAATTGCCTTGCGCGGCGCAGCCGTTGTCGGTGTCGGCGTGGTCGCAGACGGCCTGGTCGAGGGCGGCGATCAGGTCGTGGCCGCCGAAGGCGCGCGGGTCGCGGCCGACGATCTCGGCGAGCAGCGCCTCCTTGCCGACGGAGCCGCCGCCGACGTACTCGGTGCCGACGGCCGTCCAGTCGTTGACGGTGCGTTCGCTGCCGTCCTTGCCCTGCCGGTCGAGGAAGTCGACGATGCGGCGCAGCGCCGCGTCGTCGGTGCCGGTGGCGGCGAGCGCGTAGGCGGCGTCGACGGTGAGGCCGAAGTCGGCGAACCCGGAGTCGGGGAAGGCCTCGTAGTAGTGCCCGTCCAGCAGGCGGACGGGGTCGGTGAGGTAGGCGCCGCCCTTGGCGAGGTCGGGCGTCCGGCCGGGCCGGGGGCTCGGCGTGGCCGGTCCGGGGATCGCCTGTTCGGTGGCGACCGGGTCGGAGTCGTGGGTCCACTCGTCGGGGGCGAAGCCGGCGTCCGCGTTCTGCCGGGCGACGGCCTGCGGAGCGTCGACGCAGGGCTCCTCGGCCGGGGTCGGGTACTGGGCGCCGTTGCCGAAGGTGCTGCTGCCGAGGCGGCAGACGGAGGCGGGGCCGTCGTGCCGGGTGCCGGTGGTGGTGGACCCGGCGTTGTGCAGCGGGTTCGTGCCGGTGGCGGGGTGGGCGTCGCAGCCGCGCACGGCGCCGCCGTCCCAGTGGCCGGAGTCGACGGCGACGATCGCGCCGGTGGTGGCCGTGCAGTCCTCGATCGGGTCGGCCGCGGCCCGACCGGGTTGGCCGAGGACGAGCGTGGCGCCGGCGGTGACCGCGAGGGCGGAGGTGAGGGCCAGGGCCGTCCGCCGCCGGCCTCCGCGGCCGTGGCTCGTAAGCGTGTTGCTGACCCTCACCGGCGACTCTCCCCGTGGTAGGCCGAGGCGGGAGTACGGCGGCGTGGCAGCCGGGCCCGGAGGGGGAAGCCGCTCTGCACCGCGTCGTAGTCCGCGACGACGCATCTGTTGCTGACGAACCCCTCGGCGCAGGCATTCCGGCTCATCCGTCCCGGTGGGGGCGGATCTACGGTTGCGGGTCAGCGCCGGATTCGGACCGGCTTCCCCTGACTGCCGAGGGTGAAAAACCCGTTCATCAGACCATGGTGCGCGACGGGGAGTCAACGGGGCGTCATGTCGCCCGCGCCAGCTCGCGGACCGGGGTGCGGCGCGGTAGCGTCCCGGCTGGCCGCGCGGGGGAACCCGGCGCGAATCCGGGGCTGACGCGCAGCGGTGCGGGGCTCTCCGGCACCCCGAGTCCGCATGCCCGCCGACCGCGCACCCCGAGCGAAAGCCGACCCGCGCGACCCGGGCGGCGGCCGCCCACCAGCACGCCGCAGGCGGCGAAAAGGGGCCCGCGACGAGGACGGAACGGCAGATCAGCCCCTCGTCCGCAACCGGCTCGAGCACCCGCGGTACCGACCCGACGCCCTCGACGGTTCCACGGCCGGCACCGGCCCGAACCCCCCATGCCCCGAGCTCCCCTGACGAACCGAAGTCAGCCCTGTTGGATCGGCGGGTCCGAGCCGTAGCCTGTCCCCCTAGGTTGATCAACTCGGCGGGGTGTCATGACCGGGGGCGGGGCTGTGGACGAGAGCGGTCGAGCAACGAGGGACCCGGTCCCCGAGCCACCGGTGTCCGAGGGCAAGGCGGCACAGAGGGCAGTGGGTCCGCCTCCCCCTCCCCCGCAGACCACGGCGCCGCCCCACCCTCCACGGCCCGCACCGCCTCCGCAGGTGCGCGTGCCCCCGGGTCGGCCATGCTGGTGGCGGCGCAGGCGACGGCCGATCGCGCTCGGACTGATCACGCTGGCGATGCTGCTCGTCGCACTGGCCTACGCCGCAGCTCAAGCCGCCCGGGACGGCGGACTGGTGGTGCTCGTCGAGGTCTTCCACCACCCGCCGGCGTACGGTGCCGCAGTGCTGGTGCTGATCGTCCTCGCCGTCCTGATCGGGTTCCGTTCCCGAGAGACCAGGAGACTGCTGCTGGTCCCGATCCTCGGCTGCACCCTGTTGGCCTCGCCCTTCGCACTGCTCGGCTTCGGCAGCACGCCGCACAAGACCGCGGACCGGCCGGCTCCCGGCCGCTCCGACCGCAGCCTGGTGATCCACGAGGGCACCGCGGTGATCGATCCGCTCTGGTGGGTCTCGGTGGACGCCGGCTCCGGCCTGACCGCACGGCGGTGGCGGGTCGGCTACTTCAACGGCGACGCCCCCGACAACGCGCTGGCCTCGGCGCAGTGGGACGGACCCGACCGGATCAAGCTGACCACCGAGGGCGGCGAGGTGTTCGTGGTGGCCCTCGACCCGGAGACCGGCCGCCCCGAGCGTCAGGTACGAGTGGGCTGAAGGCTCGGTCCTGCACGAGCGTGACCGACTTCGGTCCGTCAGGGGAGCTCGGGGTGTCGGGGTTCGGGCCGGTGCCGGCCGTGGAACCGTCGAGGATGCCGGGTCGGTACCGCGGGTGCTGGAGCCGGTTGCGGACGGGGGCTTCGAGTCGGTCGAGGGCCACGGCGGCGAGGTCGGCCAGGCGGTGCTCGACGTGTGCCCGGCCCCGGCCGGGGGCCGACGCGTTCCGCAGTGCCTGCTCGACGCCTCGGTCGCGGTCGTGCGCGCCGACCGGCTGCTCGCCGACCGGCTGGTCGGACGGCGGCGGCGGCGGCGGACCAGCGCGCCCTGATCGGTCCGGCGCCCCGTCCCCGGCCCCGTGTCCGGGGACCGGGCGCCGGCGTTCCGCCGCTCAGGGCGCGGTGATGCCCGGCTGCGCACCGGCGCCGAAGGACCAGCCCTCGACCTCGCCGGGCGCCGGGTTGTAGCTCCCGGCGCCGAGGCTGCTGTAGGTCCAGGCGGTGCCGTGCTGGGCGTGCCAGTACGACCAGTACGCGCTGCCGCTGGGGTTGGTGCAGGTCGTCGGCAGGCTGTTGATCGTGCAGACGAAGCCGGGGTAGCGCGGGTGGAACGCGTACGAGAACCCGGCGCCGGTGAGCGCCGCCAGGCCGCTGGCCGGGTCGCCCGGGGCGCAGCCGGTCTGGATGCCGCCGCCGAGGGCGGTGAAGTCGACCACGACAGTGACGCCGGTGGTGCCGGAGCAGGCCGCCGCCTGCGCCTGGGGGGCCTGGACGGCGGAGACGCCGAGCAGGCCGGCGGTCAGCGCCGTCGCGGCGGCGATCGAGCCGAGGACGCGGCGGGCCGGACGGGCGGGGGCGAGGGTGTCGCTCATGCGGGTGCTCCTTGGTTTCGGGGGCCAGTCGGTCAGGGCGTTCAGCGGGCCGGGCAGGCGAGGACGGGCGCGGCGGGGCGGGCGCCGTGGGCGGAGAGGGCGACCAGCGGGGTGCCGCTCAGTCCGAGGACCGCCTGGGCGGTGGCGCGGGCGGCGCTGCCCGGGTCGAAGCCGGTGGCGTCGTAGGCGACCGCGCCCCGGACGGCCGGGTCGGCGGCGCAGCCCTGCCGGAGCTCGACCAGGGCGCTCCAGCCCTTGAGCCCGGCCACGGGGCGTCCGGTGGACAGCAGGGTCTGGGTGGCCAGTCCGGTGCTGTTGGCGTTGGAGGCGGTGGCCCCGGCCGCGGCGAACCCGCCGTCGGCGTTCTGGTGCGCGCTCAGCCAGTTCAGTCCGGCGGCGGCCTTCGCGGCGCGTCCGGTGGCGGCGAGGGCCTGGACGGCGAGTGCGGTGGCGTCCGGGTCGGCGGTGCAGGTGGCCTGGCCGAAGGAGGCCGGGAACCCGCCGTCCGCGCACTGGCTGCCGGCCAGGAAGTCGACGGCGGCGGCCGGGGCCCCGGCGGGGGTGCGGGTGAGGGCGATGACGGCCAGGGACTGGCCGAAGGAGTTGCTGTAGTCGCCCCACTGGGAGCGGTCGGAGAAGCGGCCGGCGGCCGTCCGGAGGGAGCGCAGGCGGGCCGGGAGGTCGACGCCGCCGAAGGCGGCCGGGTTCTCGCCGCGGACCTCGGCGGTGAGCAGCAGTTTGGCGGTGGCTCCGGCGTATGCCTCGGTGGTGCCGTCGCCCAGGTAGCCGGCGGTGTTCTCCGGCCTGGCGAGCCAGGCGGTGGCGCGGGCGGCGGCCGTGTCGGAGCCGTGGGCGGCGGCGAAGGCCAGGACGGCGTCGGCGGTCAGCCCCTGGTCGGGGTAGGCGGTGCCGTCGAAGACGGTCTCGAAGTGGTCGCCGTCGACGAGTTGGCGGGCCAGCCAGCCCGCGGCGGCGGCGTCCGGCCGGAGGGTGGCGGTGCTGGCGGGGAGCGGGACGGCCCGGGCGGGGGCGGCCCGGGCGGGGACGGCCGCGGGGAGCGTGGCCGCGAGGGCGAGCGCCGGTATCGCGAGCAGGCGCAGGGGGCGGCGGAGCACGGTCATGGAGAGCCTTTCCGAACCTGCGCGCGGGGCCCGGAGGAGGTGGCGCGCGGCGGCTCAGCCCTCGGAGCTCCGGCCCGCAGACCACGACGGGAGGAGTGGACGTACACCTCCGCCACCGGGTGATCGGGCTCGCCGTCGACAGCCGTCGACGGCCTACCGTTGCGGGTCAGCGCCGGATTCGGACCGGACTTCCCCCGACGGCGGAGTCGGGAAACATGACGGCCCATCATGGCGAGGCGCCGGAGGCCGGGTCAAGGGCGCGCGCGTCCCGCCGACGGACGCCCCGGTCGGCGGTGCGCCTCCGGTTCTTCGCAGGATTCGCCGATTCACCGGTCCGCCGGGTGCGGATTCCGCAGCTCGGCCTGCTGGACCGCCCGCGGCCCGACCGGCAGTCTCGATCATGCGCACCCCAGCCGCCGACGCCTCCGAGGAGTCCCGTGATCGAGCACCGCGTCCGTGTCCACCCCAGCGCCGACCGCCTCCCGCGCGAGGACCAACTCGCCTGGAAGCTCGCCGAGGTGGCCGCCGGCACCGAGCAACCGGAGGCGGCCTGCGCGGACACGGCCGTCAACCGGGTGATCGACAACGCCGCGGTGGCCGTCGCCTCGCTGCTGCGCCGCCCGGTCGCCGTCGCCCGCGCCCAGGCCACCGCGCACCGGGCCGCGCTCCCGGGCGCCTCGGTGTTCGGCAGCGGCACCCGGGTCTCCCCGGAGTGGGCGGCCTGGGCCAACGGCACCGCCGTGCGCGAACTCGACTTCCACGACACCTACCTGGCCGCCGACTACTCCCACCCCGGCGACAACGTCCCGCCGCTGCTGGCCGTCGCCCAGCACACCGGCCGCACCGGCGCGGACCTGCTGCGGGGCGTCGTCGCGGCGTACGAGGTGCACGTCGCCCTGGTCAAGGGCATCTGCCTGCACGCGCACCGGATCGACCACGTCGCGCACCTGAGCGCGGCCACCGCCTGCGGCCTCGGGGCGCTGCTGCGGCTGCCGACCGAGGTCACCTACCAGGCCGTCCAGCAGGCGGTGCACACCACCACCGCCACCCGGCAGTCCCGCAAGGGCGAGATCTCCAGCTGGAAGGCGTACGCCCCCGCGTTCGCCGGGAAGGCGGCGGTCGAGGCGGTGGACCGGGCGATGCGCGGCGAGACCTCGCCGTCGCCGGTCTACGAGGGCGAGGACGGCTTCCTGGCCTGGATGCTGGACGGCCCGTCCGCCGACTACGGGGTGCTGCTGCCGGGGCCGGACGAGCCGCGCCGCGCGATCCTGGACACCTACACCAAGGAGTACTCGGCCGAGTACCAGGCCCAGGCGGTCATCGACCTGGCCCGGCGGCTGCGCGGGAAGGCCGGCCCGCTGGAGCGGGTCCGCTCGGTCGTCCTGCACACCAGCCACCACACCCACCACGTGATCGGCTCCGGCGCGAACGACCCGCAGAAGTACGACCCCGCCGCGAGCCGCGAGACGCTCGACCACTCGATCCCGTACATCCTGGCCGTCGCCCTGGAGGACGGCGGCTGGCACCACGAGCGCTCCTACGCCCCCGAGCGGGCCGGACGTCCGGAGACCGTCGCGCTGTGGCGGAAGGTCACCACCGTCGAGGACCCGGAGTGGACCCGCCGCTACCACGACCCCGACCCGGAACGCCGGGCCTTCGGCGGACGCGTGGTGATCACGCTGGACGACGGCTCGGTCGTCGAGGACGAGCTGGGCGTGGCCGACGCCCACCCGGCCGGCGCCCGGCCCTTCGACCGGCCCGCCTACGAGGGCAAGTTCCGCACCCTCGCCGAGGGGATCGTCGTCCCGGCCGACCAGGAGCGCTTCCTCGCCGCCGCGGCCGGCCTCGCCGAACTCGGGGCCGCCGACCTCGGCGAGCTGTTCCCGGCCGTGGACGCCGAAGCGGTGCGCGCCTTCGACGCGACCCTGCCGAAGGGCCTGTTCTGATGCTGCACACCCGCACCACCCCCGCCCAGCGCCGCCGGGCCTTCCGCGAACAGCTCGCCTCCGGCCGGCTGCTGCGCCTGCCCGGCGCGATCAACCCGCTCTCCGCCCGCCTGATCCAGGACCTGGGCTTCGAGGCCGCGTACCTGTCCGGCGCGGTGCTCGCCGCCGACCTCGGCCTGCCCGACATCGGCCTCACCACCGTCACCGAGGTCGCCCAGCGCGCCCAGCAGACCACCCGCGCCACCGACCTGCCGGTGCTGATCGACGCCGACACCGGCTTCGGCGAGCCCGTGAACGCCGCCCGCACCGTCCAACTGCTGGAGGACGCCGGGCTGGCCGGGCTCCACCTGGAGGACCAGGTCAACCCGAAGCGCTGCGGCCACCTCGACGGCAAGGCCGTCACCTCCCGGGAGGAGATGGTCCGCCGGGTCCGGGCCGCCGTCGACGCCCGCCGCGACCCCGACTTCCTGCTGATGGCCCGCACCGACGCCCGCGCGGTCGAGGGGCTCGGCGCGGCGATCGACCGGGCGAAGGCGTACGTCGACGCGGGCGCCGACGCGGTCTTCCCCGAGGCGCTGGCCGACCTCTCCGAGTACGAGGCGTTCCGCGCGGCGGTGGACGTGCCGCTGCTGGCCAACCTCACCGAGTTCGGCAGGACCCCGCTGCTGGACACCCGCACCCTGACGGACCTCGGCTACAACATCGCCCTCTACCCCGTCACCCTGCTGCGCCTGGCGATGGGCGCGATCGAGGACGGCCTGCGGACCATCGCCGCCGAGGGCACCCAGGAGTCCCTGCTGCCCCGGATGCAGACCCGCTCCCGGCTGTACGAGCTGCTCGGCTACCGGGAGTACGCGGCCTTCGACTCGGCCGTCTTCGACTTCACCCTGCCGCCCGGCACCTGACGCACCGGAGGTTCACCCATGCCCGCCACCACGCCCGGGGTCCACCGCGGCCTCGCCGGTGTCGTCGTCGACACCACCGGGATCTCCACCGTCCTCCCGGAGACCAACTCCCTCACCTACCGCGGCTACCCCGTCCAGGAGCTGGCCGCGCACCGCTCCTTCGAGGAGACCGCCCACCTGCTCTGGCGCGGCGAACTCCCCGACCCGGCCCAGCTGCGCGAGTTCCGGGCCCGCGAGCGCGCGCTGCGCCCGCTCGACCGCACCACCGCCGAACTGCTGGCCAAGCTGCCCGAGACCTGCCACCCGATGGACGTGCTGCGCACCGCGGTCAGCTTCTTCGGCGCGGAGGACCCCACCGAGGACGACGGCCGTCCGGCCCCCGCCCTCGCCAAGTCGCTGAACCTGCTGGCGAAGCTGCCGACCGTGGTCGCCGCCGACCAGCGCCGCCGCCGCGGCCTGGCCCCCATCGCGCCGGACCCGGACCTGGGGTACGCCGAGAACTTCTTCCACATGTGCTTCGGCACCGTCCCCTCCCCCGAGGTGGTGCGCTGCTTCGAGGTCTCCCTGGTGCTGTACGCCGAACACAGCTTCAACGCCTCCACCTTCACCGCCCGGGTGGTCACCTCCACCCTCTCCGACCTCTACAGCGCCGTCACCGCCGCGATCGGCGCCCTCAAGGGCCCGCTGCACGGCGGCGCCAACGAGGCGGTGATGCACATGCTGGAGGAGATCGGCGACCCGGCCCGGGCCGCGGACTGGCTCGACCGGGCACTCGCCTCCGAACGGAAGATCATGGGCTTCGGCCACCGGGTCTACAAGGACGGCGACTCCCGCGTCGCGATCATGCAGGCGGCCCTCGACCGGCTGGTCGAGGGCTCGGCGGACCCCCGGGCCGTCCGGCTGGCCGCCCTGCACACCGCCCTGCGCGAGGCGGTGCTGGAGCGCAAGGGCATCCACCCCAACCTGGACTACCCGGCGGGCCTCGCCTACCACCTGATGGGCTTCGACACCCCCGCCTTCACGCCGATCTTCGTGATGAGCCGGATCACCGGCTGGACCGCCCACATCACCGAGCAGCTCGCCCACAACGCGCTGATCCGCCCGCTCGCCCGCTACGACGGTCCGGGCCGCCGGACGGTGCCGGTCACCGGGTAGGGCACCCGGGTGCGCCGGTCCGGGTCCACCGCGAGCCGGCCGGCGGCCGGGGGGCGGGCCCGCTGGGCGCAGTCGGTCCGTTCGCAGATCCGGCAGCCCAGGCCGATCGGGGTGGCGGCCCGCCCCCGGTCGAGGGCGATCCCCTCGGAGTAGACCAGGCGGTGGGCGTGGCGCAGTTCGCAGCCGAGGGCGACGGCGAACTCGCTGCGGGGCGCGCGGTGGCCGTGGCCGCCGTGGGTCACCGTCCGGGCGATCCAGAGGTAGCGCTTGCCGTCGGGCATCTCGGCGACCTGGGTGAGGATGCGCCCGGGTGCGGAGAACGCCTCGTAGACGGTCCAGAGCGGGCAGGTGCCGCCGAGCCGGGAGAAGTGGAAGTCGGTCGCCGACTGCCGCTTGGAGATGTTGCCCGCCCGGTCGGCGCGCAGGAACGAGAACGGCACGCCGCGCCGGCCGGTGCGCTGGAGGGTGGACAGCCGGTGGCAGACCGTCTCGAAGCCGACGCCGAAGCGCGCCTGGAGCAGTTCGACGTCGTAGCGCAGTTCCTCCGCGGCGGCGTGGAAGGCGGAGTACGGCATCAGCAGGGCGCCCGCGAAGTAGTTGGCGAGGCCGATCCTGGTCAGGTCGGCGGCCTGCGCGGAGGTGAAGGCCGGTTCGGCCGCCGCGACCAGGGCGTCGAGCAGCGGGCGGTGTTCCAGCAGCGCGAGCTGGGTGGCGAGTTGGAAGGCCCGCTGGCCGTCCGCCAGCCAGGGCGACAGGCGCAGGGTGCCGCCGGCCGGGTCGAACCGGCGCATCTCGGCCCGGTCGCCCGGGTCGGCGTCCAGCACCCGCACCCCGTGGCGGGCGCCGAACCTGGCCACCAGCGCGGCCGTGCGGCCGGTCAGGTCCGCGGCGAGGGCGGCGGCGGTGCGTTCGGCCTCCGCGTCGAGGACCGCGATGTGGTTGTGGTGCGCGTAGAAGAAGTCCCGTACCTGGTCGTGGGGTTCGGCGGGCACCAGCGCCGCGGCGGCACCCCCCGGGTGGTCGAGTGCGGCGACCCGGGTGACGGCCTCCCGGTAGCGGCGGTGCAGCGCGACCAGCGCCCGGGCGACGTCCGGATGGTTCCGGCTCGCCTCCACCACCTCCTCCGCCGCGACCGCGGGGCCGCACGCCTCGTCGGCGAGGGCGGCCCGCAGGTCGGTGGCGAGCCGTTCCTCCTCCGCCTCGGAGAAGAACTCCGGCTCCACGCCGAAGACTTCGGAGATCCGCAGCAGCACCGCGGCGGTGAGGGGCCGCCGGCTGTGCTCGATCTGGTTGAGGTAGCTGGTCGAGAGGCCCAGCTCGTGCGCCAGCTCGACCTGGTTCATGCCGTGCTCGCGGCGCAGCCGCCGCAGTTTCGCGTGGGCGAAGACCTTGCGCCCGACGGGTGGTGCCATGGTGCGACGTGTCCCTCTTCCTGCTCTGCCTGCTCTGCTCCGTACGCTGCCCCGCGCGTCAGGCGGGCCGCCCCTCCGGAGGGCGTGGATGATCGCGGAGAAGTCCGGTCCGGCGGCCTCGCCCCGGGCGAAGTCGGCGGCCGAACTCGGCGGCCGAACTCGGCGGCCCGGCGGCCGAGTTCGGCCGGGACGGCGACGGCGAACCCCACCGCCTCCAGGCCGCGCCGGAGGTCCCCGGGGGTGCCGGCGACCGGCTTGCCGGCCACGCGGGGGGCGAGTTCTCGTACCATCGGCTCCTTCTCCCGTCCCGGGTGGTGCGGAGGGGAGGAGTGGAGGCCGCCGGCGGGGGCGGTCGCGCGGCGGTGCGGCCACCGCGCGGACGCGGCGACCTGACACTCCGTCAGGGGATCTGGGCCCCGACGGACTTCGGCACGTGGCCGGGTGGCGCACCGGTGGTGCGGGAGCAGCCCGGGGTCATGGCGTGTCGTCTCCATCCTCGTGGAAAACACGGATCACCCGCGGCCGGTATCCTGACTCCCGGATCGACGCCCGCCCCCCGGCCTTCCCGGCTGGCTGCCAGTGGCCCTCGCCCACGAGGACGGACTCCCCGGTCACAGTGGCGGGACCGTGCCGGACTCGCACCGGCTTCCCTGACACCGCGGACCTGCCCTCGACCCTATAGTCGGGCGTCCTGGTAAGTCCAGGGCATCCGCGCCCCCTCGCCCCGCGCCGCCGTCACCCCCGAGCCGCGCCACCGGCGGGCGAGCCGGGGGCGGCCGTGCGCCGCGACGTCAGCAGGACGGCGGCGAGCGTGCCCGCCTCGGTGATCCGGCCGTCCGCGCACATGGCCACCGCCTCCGGCAGGGGCACCCAGCGCAACTCCATGTCGGCCTCGCTCGCCTCCCGGCGGTGCTCCCCGACGGTCAGACCAGTGGCGAGGTACAGGTGCTCCCGGGTGCGCGCACCGGCGGGCATCCGCCACATCGCCGTCAACGGCTCGACCCGGTCGGCCCGGACGCCGGCCTCCTCCGCCAGCTCCCGCCGCGCCGCCGCCGCAGGCTCCTCCCCCGGCTCGCACCCTCCCCCGGGACACATCAGCAACCGCTGCCCGCACGCGTAGACGTCCTCCTCCACCAGTGCGACCCGCCCCCACCCGTCGAGCGCCACGACCCGCACCCCGTCGACGGACTCCGTGAACTCGTAGGTCCCCGTGCTCCGATCGGCCCGCCGGACCGCGTCACGGCGCACCACCAGCCGCACTCCCCGGTACTGGACGGTCGACGAGAGCGTGGTCCAACCGTCGATCATGCCGACTCCTCCCGGGGCTGTGGCGCACGGCCGGGCAACGCCCCGAGGATCTCCAGGGCCCGGTCGGCGACCTGACGGGGCGTGCGGCGGGTGGTGTCGATGACGTCGGCGGCGGCGGCCAGCCACCCCCGGTACGCCTCGGCGTAGCGGGGCAGCCTGCCGCGCCGGAAGGCGCGGACCCTCTCGCTGCGCTCCTCGTCCCCGGGGAACTCGGCACCGGCGTCGATGCGGGCCCGGACCGTGTCCGGGTCGGCGTGCAGCAGCAGGTGGTGCAGCGGGACGCCGGCGGCGCGGACGGCGTGGTGGATCTCGGCGGCGTAGTCCCGGCGCAGCAGCGTCATCGGGACGATCACCGGCCCGGCGTCGTTCTCCCGGTGGCAGCGGACGGCGAGTTCGGCGACGAGGGGGCGCCAGGCCGGGTTGTCCTGGAAGTCGGCGTACTTGCCGGGGAAGACCTGGCGCAGCAGGAAGCCGACCTCCTCCGGGTCGACCAGGACGGCCCCGGGCAGCTCGCTCCGTAGGGTGGCGGCGAGGGTGGTCTTCCCGCCGCCGAAGGGGCCGTTGAGCCAGACGATCACCGGGGGTTCCTTCCGTGGGGGGGGCCGGTTCGCCGGTGCGGGTGAGCTGCACCGAGTTCCGTGGAGTCCGTGATCGCGTGTTCAGGCGGACTGCGGAATGGCTTCCTGGCTTCACCAGTAGTCGCGTTCGTATTCGGCCGGCGGCAGGTAGCCGGGGGCGGAGTGGAGCCGCTCCTCGTTGTCCCACGTGACCCGCTGGAAGATCGCCCGCCCGACCCGGCCGAACCCGGTCCAAGGGCTCTACATCTCGATCAGTCCGTCCTTGAAGGTGCCGTTCAGGGCCTCGGCCATCGCATTGCCGTACGAGTCGGCGATGGATCCGACCGATGCGGCGGAACCGGTCTCGGCGAGCCGCTCGGTGTAGCGAACGGACACGTATGGCGCCCCCTGTCTCTGTGGTGGATCAGCCCGGAGCCCTTCTTGGCCCTCCGCCGCCACAGCGCCATCTCCAACGCGTCCAAAGGAAGTTCGGTGCGCATGTGGCCGGCGACCTGCCAGCCGATGATCGTCCGCGAGAACACGTCCGGGACGGACGCGACGCAGACCCACCCGAACCAGATCCGCACATACGTCATGTCCGCCCCCCATAGCTGGTCGGGCCGCTCGACGGTGAAGTCCCGCCTGACCAGGTCCGGCGGCCTGGGCGCGGCCGGCTCCGGGACCGCCGTGCGGCGCCGGCGGCCGCGGATGACGCCCTCGGTGCCGGGCTCGGCCGTCAGGCGCCCGGCCGTGCACCGGGCGGCCCCGGCACCCTTGCGCCTGAGCGCGCGGGTGACCCGCCGGGCACCGCAGGCGGCCCGGACCCGTCGTGGACCTGGACGATCAGCGGCATGAGCTGTCCGTCGCGCAGCCGGCGGGCGGACACCGGCCGCTGCCCACGGGCGAAACAGGCCGACGGCGACAGGCCCGGCACCCGGCAGACGGGACCGGCCCCGAAACCGTCACGCAAATAGTCGATCACCTGCCCGGCCCCGTCCGGAGACGGCCGGTCTCCCGGGCGAAAAACACGCCGGCGGACTTGAGGATCTCACCCGCCCGCCGCAACTCCCCGTTCTCCCGCCGAGTTGCCGGAGTTCCCCGAGCCCGTCACCGGCCAGCCGGTCGTCGCGTTCTCCGGCGTCCGCCTCGGCCCGGCAGACCCGGTGGCACAGGGCCTCCTGGTGGACACCCAGGTCCCGCACGACGCGCACGACCGGGCGGCCCGCCGTACGGACCTCACGGATCGCACGCTCACAGAACTCCCCGGGTATCTGCCCGGCGCTGGCACAGCACGTGGTTCCCCTCACGCCAGGACCGCAACCCCGACTTCCGGGACTCCACCGAACTCAGCGCAGCCCAACTTGACGTGCAGGTCTCTGCTCAGATCAGCACGACAACTGGCGCTGAATCAGCGAGGTATCTGGCGGCTGGTGATCGTTTGGCAAGCAAGCGCTATGAAGGGCTGGCCTGCTGCTGCCGACGTTCGCTCTCATCGAGCCACGTCAGATACCAGCGAGCGAACGTCATCGGCTCGCCGCGCTCGTCCAGCAACGGAGTGAGGTCCTCGTCGTCCACCCGGTCGTCGGACCAGATCCGCCCCTGCTCGGGACCGCTGATGATCAGCCACTGGCGGGCGGCGCAGCCCAGGTGCGAGATCACGACGGCGCCTACCGTGCGGTCCGGTGAGAACATCACGGGCTCCCATCGCTCGTCCCAGGACTCGATGGCGTCGTCGAAGTCCTCGATCTCCTCGAAATCGTCCTCCTCCGGCCGTTCTTCCAGAAGCGCCCTCACGTGCTCCGGGTCCGGGCCCTGCCGGGGGAAGGGTTCGCCCAGCCTGGACAGATCCGTGAGGTCGGCGCCATCTCCTTCCCAACGCCAGCGGCTCTGGATCCGCCGGACAGGAAAGACGCCATACGCTGGGCCAGCGCCGCCAGCTCCTACCTGGAGAAGGAACCCGCGGTACTCCTCGGGCAGGACAACACCTATCTGGGCCTCGAGGTCAGCCACCTCTGCCGAGGTCAGCTGCTCGTCCAAGGCGAACCGGTGCCCCCGCGAACCGAACACCCCGGCACCCGCCGGACTCACCCCGAGCGCACGCACGCGCTCCCGAACGCCAACCCAGGTCTGATCAGTCATGGGCCGAGCTTACGAGGCGTGCCCGACGGCCCGGGTGACCGCCTCGGAGGCAAGGACAGTCATTGCTGAGCCTCTCGATGCCCCCGTGCCTCGCTGGTCAAGTAGCCAGGAAAACGTGACCACCGACGGTGAAGAGTGGCCGACTGTCGGGGCCAGTCACACCTTGGACGACAGATGCCGTGCTGACACGACAGTTAGCTTGCCGAGGCACAGACAACTCACCGTAGCTGGATGCAGACGAGGCCAACTATTGACCCCCAAGGGCCAGGTACCGATTCCGGTCTCAGCTCCCGGCTCCCGGCTCCCGACTCGCGGGCGGCGCGGGCCTGTTCGAGGGCCGTTGCCCGGCCGTTGCCCGATCGGTGGCCGGGCCGGTGCGGACGCCGGGGTGGGCGGCGGACCGGACGGGAGGGTCGTACGGGGCGCAGCCGTCGGCGGATTCATCCGTTCGGCTGACGGCGGTCCGGGCGGGGTTTCGGGCGGGCCGCGCCGCCCGCGTCCGGCGGGGGCCCTCGGGCGAAACCGCCGGCAGCCGAGCGGACCGCGCCGAACCGTCCGGACCGTCCGGACCGGACACCGCCCGCCCGGGATGGCAGGCCGTCGCCGGACTGCCGTGGTTCAGCCGTTGCCGATCCGCAGCAGCTCGGCGACGGCCGGGCCGGCCGACTGGGCGCCGTGCAGGCCGCCCTCGACCTCGGCGGCCACGGCCAGGTCGCCCCGGTAGGCGGTGAACCAGCTGTTGGCGGGCTTGCCGCCGCCGACCTCGGCGGTGCCGGTCTTGGCGGCGGCGCCGGGGATGCCGGCCATCGGTCCGGCGGCGGTGCCGCTCTGCGCGGTCCGGGTCATCAGGGCGCGCAGGTCGTTCAGCACGCCCTTGGAGAGCCGCCGGGCGGCGGGCTGCTGCGGCAGGCCGGGCAGCAGGATCGGCATCCGGAAGGTGCCGCTCTGGACGGTCGCCGCGACCGAGGCCATGGCGAGCGGGTTGGTCTGCACCCGGCCCTGGCCGATGAACTCGGGGGCGGCGGCGGCCATGTTCGACTCGGTCGGGATCCTGGTGTCGAAGTCGGTCAGGCCGGTCCGCCACTCCAGGCCGAGGCCGAACACCTCCTTGGCGGTGTTCGGCAGGCTGTCGGGTTTCAGCACCTCCCGGCCCTTCTCGAGGAAGGCGGTGTTGCAGGACTGGGCGAAGTCGTCGGCGAAGGTGTTGCCGGGCCGGGCGTCCGCGAAGTCGTTGGCCACCGGGAGGCCGGTGACCAGGGTGGTGGCCGGGCAGGGCACCGGGGTGGACGGGGTGACCCCGGCCTCCAGCAGGGCGGCGGCGGTGACCACCTTCATCGTCGAGCCGGGCGGGGTGATGCCGGTGAAGGCCCGGTTCGGGCCGGTGGACGGGGAGAAGGCGTAGGCCAGGACGTGGCCGGTGCTGGGCTCGATCGCGACCAGCGAGGCGGCCCGGGTGCCGCCCGCGGACTGCTTCGCGACGGCGGCTTCGGCGGCCTCCTGGAGGCGGGCGTCCAGGGTGAGCTTCAGGGCGGGGATCGGCCGGGGTTCCGTGACGGTGAACAGCTTCTCCGCCGTGCCGTCGGAGTCCTTGGTGATCAGCACGGCGGAGCCGTCGTCCGCGGTGCCGCCCTGCGGGACCAGCGCCGTGAACTGCTCCAGGGACCCGGCCAGCGAGGGGAAGCCGGTCAGCGGCTTGCCGTTGCGGTCGGTGATGCCGGCGGGTGTCCCGGCGACCGGGCGCACCGCGATGCTCTCCCCGGCGTCCAGGTGCGGGTGGATCACGTGCGGCGTCCAGTGCACGACGGTCCGGCCGTCGCGGGTCCGCACCAGGCCGAGCACGCCGTCGTAGGTCCACGGCGTGCCGGTCCCGGCGAACTCCACGCTCGCGCTGAACGGCAGCGAGAGCGCGGTGTCCGTCGCCGGGGCGGCGGACGGGGCGGACGGGGCGGACGGGGCGGCGGACGGGATGGAGCCCGGCGCCGAGGGGTCGGGGCCGGCCGCGGGCCCGCCCGCGGTCAGGTGGATCGCGCTCGGCCCCACCTGGCGCTGGAACGCGGTCAGCGCGGTGGTCGCCGCGGCGGGGTCGTCGGTGGCCGCGGCGGCGCCCGACAGGTCGCCCCCGGCCCAGGCCGCGAGGAACGCCCGGGCGGCACCGGCCGCCTGCTCGGCGGTCGGCGGCCCGGTCACCGCGGGCCGCGCCCCGGCCGCGGCCGCCCCGCCGGACCGGCCGGACCTGCCGGTCAGGGCGGTGGCGAGGTTGTAGACGCCGTAGCCGGCCACGGTCACCACGGCCGTGAGGACGGTGGCGATGGCGGTCTTCACGCTCTTGCGCACGGTGCTCTTCCCCCCTGGGTCGGGCTGTCGGAGAGGCCCCGGCCGCGCACCACGCACCACGCACCACGCACCACGCACCGGCACATCACGCCCCGGCCCGCCGCGCCCCGCCCGAGTCCTCCGCCCGCCACGCTAGGGCCGTACGCGGACGGTCCGCCTGAGCATCCGTACTCAGAAGGGGCCGCACGGGAGCGCCCCGGCCCGGTGGTCCGGGTCGGGGCGCTCCCAAGAGGACGCTCGGGGCGAGCAGTTGACGGGCCGTCAGGACGCGGAGTCCGGCAGGCCGAACACCACCTGGTTGGAGAGCACCACCCCGTGGCTGCTGACGTCGATGGTGATCCGGTCCCCGTCCGCGATCCGGAACCCGTCGTGGTAGCTGGCCTGGTCCGCGCCGAGCAGCAGGTAGTGGACCAGCCCGGGGCGGCGCAGCGCCGGGTACTCGAAGAGGTTGTCCACCATCGCCTGGACCTTGAAGTACAGCGCGTCCTCGCCGCAGTCGAACGGGCCCTCCCAGGCGGTGGCGCCGTCCCGCTCGATGGTGACCCGGCCGGTGACCGAGGAGGGCGGCTCGCCGAGGAAGAGCCAGGGCGCGATGGAGGTGTCGACCAGCTTGCAGTACGGGTTCCAGCC
Source organism: Kitasatospora sp. NPDC088783 (assembly GCF_044750705.1). Taxonomy (NCBI): domain Bacteria; kingdom Bacillati; phylum Actinomycetota; class Actinomycetes; order Kitasatosporales; family Streptomycetaceae; genus Kitasatospora; species Kitasatospora sp. NPDC088783. Next base: position 468,930 of record NZ_JBIVKJ010000002.1, on the reverse strand, counting down.
GGGGTTGCGGATGTGCAGGCCGATGTCGCACAGGTCGTTGCCGAAGGTGTACCCGGCGTACCGCGGGTTGCCCGCGTCGTCGTTGACGTAGACCAGGGCCACCTCGGGCTCCTCGATCAGCGCGACGGAGCGCTTGGGCGCGACCAGCGGGTCGCCGGGCAGCCGCAGCCAGGAGCCGAAGCCCTTGAAGAACCAGTTCGGCGCCACGAACTCCTCGCCCTCGACCGGCTCCTTCTCGAACTTCGAGCGGTGGGTGCGCATGAAGCCGCTGAGCAGGGCGTTGCCGGTGGCCTCGGGCAGCAGCGGCGGCAGGTAGCGGATCTCCTGCTCGCCGCCCTCGACGACGACCGGATCGGCCTCGGCCTTGATCGCGGCGATGACGTCCTCGGGGTTCTCGGCGGCGATGAACTCGGCCTGCAGCCGGCCGTCGTTGACCCGGTAGAGGGTCAGCGGGGCGCCGGGGACGGGCTTCTCGAAGCCCGCGTACCGCTGGCCCTGGTATTCGCATTCGAAGAGTACGGCCATCTCCGGTTCCTCCTGAGCTCGTTGGTGCGTGCGGTCCGGCGCGGGCCGGACGGTGCGTGCGGTGACGGGTGGGGTGGTGCGTGCGGTGACGGGCGGGGTGGTGCGCGCGGTGGCGGGTGCGGGGGCGGATGCGGTGACGGGCGGGGTGGCGAGGTCGGCCAGGACCTCCTCGATCCGGTCGACGGACGCCCTGATCCAGGGCAGGTCGAGCGGGTCGGCGGCGGCCAGCGCGGCCTCCTGCCGTTCGGCGGTGTCGCCGTAGAGCCGGCTGGTGGCGGCGCGCAGCCGCAGCGGCCCGGGGTCCTCGCCGAACTCCTCGGCGGCCAGCACGCCGAGGCCGTGGCGGTCGGTGAGCAGCCGGGCCAGCGCCGTGCCGGTGTGCACGCCGTGGGCGGCGAGCGGCTCGCGCAGCGGCTCGAAGTCCGGGTAGAGGTAGCAGGTGGCGCGGACGGGGTCGAGCAGGGCGCCGGCGGCGGTGAACCGCTCGGCGACGGCGCGGACGACCCGCCCGTGCAGCCGGCGGGCGGCGGCCACCCGGGCGGTGACCTCCGGCGGTTCGTCGAAGGCGTAGGCGGCGGCGGCCTGGACGGGGGCCGGCGGGCTGGACCAGATCTGGCTGGCGACGGCGACCAGCCGATCGCGCAGCTGTCGGCCGGCCGGGCCGGAGGGCAGCAGGGCGACGCCGGTGCGCCAGCCGCCGACCGCCAGGTTCTTGGTCAGTCCGCCGGTGACGACGGTGCGTTCGGGGGCGAACAGGGCCGGTGAGGCGGCCGGGGTGTCCGGGTCGAAGACCAGGTCGGTGTAGATCTCGTCGGAGATGACGGTCAGGTCCAGTTCCCGGGCGGCCTCGGCCAGTTGCCGCACGGTGTCGGGCGAGGCGACGTTGCCGGTGGGGTTGTCCGGCAGGGTGACCACGACCGAGCGCGGGTCGCGTCCGGCGGCGCGGGCGGCCCGGACGGCCTCGCGCAGCGCGTCCGGGTCCGGCACGCCGCCCTCGCCGGGCCGGACGGGGACCCGCAGGGCGGTGGCCCCGGCCAGCGCGGCCTGGGCCGCGTAGCTGACCCAGCTGGGCCGGGGCACCACCACGTCACCGCCGATCGCCTTGACCGCGGCGAACAGCAGGGACTTGCTGCCGGGCCCGGCGACCACCGCGTCCGGCTCGGCGGCCAGGCCGCGCCGCCGCCAGTACCCGGCGGCGGCGGCGCGCAGCGCGGGGCTGCCCGCCACCGGGCCGTAGGTCGCCTCGCCGACGGCGGCGGCCAGCCGCTCCCGCAGTTCGGGGAGGACGGGCAGGCCGATCTCCCCGCTGGCCATCATCAGGACCTGCTCGCCGGCGGCGCGTCGGCGGGCGAGTGCCTCGTCGGCGGCCAGCGTCGCCGACAGGGTCACCGGGGCGGGCTCGGTCATGGGCGGACTCCACGGGTCGGTTCGGGTCGGACGGGAGGGCGGCCGGCGGGCCGGACGGGGGCGCCGCCCGCCGTGGCACCGCCGCGCCCCGGCCCCGCAGGCCCCGCGGCGCCCGCGAGCCCGGCAGGTCCCGGGGGCCCCGCCGGGGCGGGGCCCCCGGCGGGAGCGGGGTCACTGCCCGCCATGGCTGCGGCGCAGTTCGGCCTTGCGGACCTTGCCGGTGAGCGTCTTGGGCAGGGCGTCGACCAGCACCAGGCGGTCGGGGAGGAAGCGCTCCTCCTGGCCGGCCGCGCGCAGGTGGGCCAGGATGCCGTCCAGGTCGGGGCGGGCGGGCCCGCTGGGCACGACCACGGCGAGGATCGGGTCGTCGGGGCGGCCGGTGGTGCCGACCAGGGCGGTCTCGGCGACGTCGGGGTGGCGGGAGACGATCGCCTCCAGTTCGGTGGTCGGGACGACCGCGCCGTCCCGGAGCAGGGCGTCCCGGGCCCGGCCGAGGATCCGGATGCCGCCCCGGCCGTCGGTGCGGGCGAGGTCGCCGGTGTCGAACCAGCCGTCGGCGTCGAGTTCGGCGGCGAAGGCGTCCGCGCGCCGGTGGTAGCCGAGCGCGCGGGCCGCGCCGCGCACCCGCAGCCGGCCGACGTCGGCCCGGGTGCCGGGGCGGTCGGGGTCGTCCACGCGCAGTTCCATCGCGTCGATCGGTCCGCCGTTGCTGTGGGCGGCCCGGTCCGCGTCGTAGTCGAGCCGGGTGATGGTGACCGGCCCGAACTCGGACATCCCCCACACCGAGTAGGTGCGGGCGCCGAGCGTCTCGCGGACGTCGTCGACCAGGTCCTGGAGGACGGGCGCGGAGCCGGTGATGGCGTGCCGCAGGGTGGAGACGTCGCGCGGTTCGGCCCGCTGGGCGCGGATGACGTCGGCGAAGGTGCTCGGCGGGCCGTAGATCAGCGTGGCGCCGTACCGTTCGACCAGGTCGAGCAGGACGTCGTTGCGCCGGAGGTCCTGGAAGGCGACGGTGCCGCCGACCATGACGCCGGTCAGCACGCCCTGGCCGAAGCCGGAGTAGTGCACCAGCGGGGTGGTGACGGCCGCCACCAGGCTGTCGTCGAGCAGGAAGGTGTCGGCGTAGCCGCGGACCGCCGCGTGGACGGTGTTCTGGCTGTGCAGGACGCCCTTGGGCAGGCCGGTGGTGCCGGAGGTGAACAGCACCACGAACGGTTCGTCGGGGGTGAGTGCGAGGCCGTCCAGGTCGCCGGTGCGGCCCTCCTCCCAGGGGGTGGCCACGAAGTGGTCCTCGAAGGAGAGGGTGCCGGGGCTGCGCCCGCCGACCACCACCACGTGCTCCAGCGGCAGGTCGGCCTTGAGGGCGGCGAGGTGCGCGGCCAGCGGGTAGCCGTTCCACTCCGGGACGGTGACGCAGACCCGGGCGCCGGTCAGTTCGAGCCGGTGGCGCAGCTCGTCCTCCTGGCAGACCGGGTCGATCGGGCAGGTCACCGCGCCGATCCGGATCGCGGCGAACAGCAGCGGCACCGACTCCCAGCGGTTGGGGAGCTGGACGGCGACGAAGTCGCCGCGCCGGACCCCGAGTTCGAGCAGGGCGACGGCGAACCGGTCGGTCAGCCGGGCGAGTTCGGCGTAGTCGAGGGTGTCGGTGCGCGACTCCCCGACCCGGCGGGCGGCGATGGCGAGCTTGCGCGGGCGCAGCCGGGCCTGCCGGTGCAGGTCGTCCAGGAAGGTCTCCCGGCGCCACCAGCCGCGCCGCAGGTACGCGGCGGCGAGTTCGGGGCTCGGCGCGAAGTCCGTTGCCTCCGACGGGGTCCGGTCGGTCGCCGCGGTCCCGGCGGGGGCGGTCGTGACGGTCTCGGCGGCGGTCATCCGCGCTCCTTGCGGCGCACGTCGAGCAGCTCGGGCAGCGGGTTGCCGGCCCGGCCGGCGGCGATCTCCAGCAGGTCGCGGGTGTTCTGCCGGACCCGGCCGCCGACCCAGTCGAAGACCCACTGCTTGCGGGCCTGCGCGGGCAGGTGGAAGGGGACGGCCCGGGTGACGGCGAGGGCGGCCGATCCGGCGCCGCCGATGTTGGCGATGACGCCGGGGACGAGGACGGCTCCGGCGGCGGCGATCTTCTCCTTGGCCTCGGCGGTGGAGGCGAGGTTGGCGCCCTCGACCACCAGGCGGGCCCGCAGCCGGTGGGCGTTCTCGGCGTTGAGCGCGTACTTCTGGGCGGCGAGGACCAGCAGGTCGGCGTCGACGTCGAGCCAGGCGTCGGGCTCGCCGGAGAGGGTGACGCCCTGCGGGAGGCGGGCGCGGTCGATCCGGCCGAACTCGTCGGTGATGTCGATCAGGTCGGCGACCGGCAGCCGGTCGGCGCTGATGGTGCCGCCGATGTCGGCGACGCCGACGATCAGGTGGCCGCGGTCCTCCAGGAACTGGGCGACCGCGCGGCCTACCGCGCCGAAGCCCTGGACCACCACCCGGGCCGGGCCGGTGCGGCCGTCGGCCTCCAGGGCGGTGACGGCGGCGACGCCGACGCCGTGGCCGGTGCAGTCGATCAGCGGCTCGTAGTAGGTGCGCCAGTCGATCGGCATGTCGGGGGCGCCGAGCCGGTAGCGCGGGTCGTACCCGGCCTCCTCGAAGAACACCGCCCGGTCGGCGGGGGTGACGCCCATGTCGATGCCGAGGTGGATGCCGCCGTGCAGCAGCGGCTTGACGGTGCGTCCGAAGGTGCGGAAGGTCTGCTCGCGGTCGCTGCCGTCGGAGACGATGCCGGCCTTGGCGCCGCCGATCCGCAGCCCGGCCAGGGTGAACTTCTCGGTCATGTCGCGGGCCAGTCCGGCGACCTCCTCCTCGGTGACGCCGGGGGTCATCCGGGTGCCGCCCATGGCGAGGCCGTCGACCAGGGAGTCGACCACCACCCAGCCCTTGAGGGTGCCGCCGCTGCCGTTGAGGTGGGTGGTGAAGGCGGGCGGCTGCGGGTCTGTCGAAGTCATTGCGGGGTCCTCCAGTACACGGACGGTTCGGGGTCGTGTGCCGCCTCGGCGGGCCGGACGGGGGTCACTGGTAGAGCTGGGCGAAGCCGCGCAGGATCTCCCGGCCGTCGCTGCGGAACTCCAGGTGGGCCTGGGAGCCGAGGATGCGGCCGTCGTCGGAGCGGATGAACTCCACCGGCGCGTGCTCGGAGCGGCCGATCGAGCGGAAGCCCGCGGGCGCCTCCTGGAGGTAGAGGGTGTGCCGGTGGAAGACCGTCACCTCCGGGCCGACGTGCGCGAAGAGCGGTTCCTCCTTGTCGACCTGCGCCCGGTGGCCGCCGACCCGCTGCGGGCCCTCGGCGAGCCGGCCGCCGGCCGCGACGGCGATGACCTGCATGCCGCCGCAGATCCCGAAGACCGGGACGTCCGCCTCGTTGACCAGGTCGATCAGCGGCTTGTAGAACTCGCCGTCGTAGGCGCGGACCTTGGTGCCGCTGAGCACGATCGCCTGGTAGCGGCCGTCCAGCCGGGCGGGCAGCTCGGCGGCGGCGGCCACCTCGGTCTCCGAGCCGAGCTCCTCGAAGCGGCTGCGGAGCTGTTTCAGGGACAGCGTCCCGTTGTTGACGACCAGCACTCGGGATTTCGCCACGTGCGGTGCTCCTCGCTGCTCAGGTTCGGGTGATGACGGTGCCGGTGCGTTCGGCGACCAGGTCGGTGACGGGGGCGCTGCCGATGACGACGCGCTCCACGCCGCCGTCCAGGGCCTCGCCGGCGGCCCGCAGCTTCTTGCGCATGCCGCCGGTGGCGCCCTTGTCGCGGAACTTCGCGGCGGCCTCGGCGGTGATCCGGCGCACCGGCCGGTCGTCGATCAGCAGGTGGGCGACGTCGGTGACGAGCACCAGCTGCCCGGCCCCGATGCCCCCGGCGACGGCGGCGGCGGCCCGGTCGGCGTCGGTGTTGACCTCCTGGCCGGCGGTGTTGCGGGCCAGCGGGGTGACCAGGTGGACGTGGCCGGGGCGCACCGCCTTGAGCGGGGCCGGGTCGACGCCGGTGATCGGGCCGACCAGGTTCTCCAGCTCGACGAGCTGCTTGTCCTTCCACCACCAGCGCTCGCCCTCGCCGGCGGTGACCAGGCCGTCGCTGCCGAGCAGCCGCTCGCCGGTGACGCCGCGCCGCTCCAGCCGGGCCAGGACGTCCGCGGCGAGTTCGGCGCTGACCTGCTTGATGTCCCCGATCACCTCGGGCGTGGTCCAGCGGCTCTGGTTGCCGTACCGGTCGCGCAGGATCGCGGACGGGTCGCGGTAGCGGGCGCCGAGGTTCTTCAGCGGCTTGGACCAGCCGTGCACCAGGACCAGCGGCCGCTGCCGGGCGTACGCGGCGAGGTCGTCCCACCAGGCGTCGGCCAGGTCGTCGACGGTGCTGCCGCCGAGCTTGACCACGGTGGGGGTGGACTCGGGTGTCGTCGCGCTCATGCGGGCATCACCGGCTGCATGGTCAGGCCGGTCTGGACCGGCAGGCCGAATCGGATGTTGGTCACCTGGATCGCCTGGCCGGCCGCGCCCTTGACCATGTTGTCCAAGGCGGCCAGCACGACGATCCGCCCGCCCTCCTCGTCGTGCAGGGCGGTCACGTCGCAGTAGTTGGAGCCGAGCACGGCCTGCGGGTCGGGCACCGGGATCAGCGTCTCGTTGGAGCGGCGCACCCGGACGAACGGGTGGTCCTTGTAGAACCGCAGGTAGGCGCGTTGCAGGGTGCGCGCGTCCACCGGGTCGTCGGTGAACACGTAGCTGCTGGCCATCAGTCCGCGCACGTGCGAGACGCCGTACGCCGACATGCTGAGCGATTCGACGCCGCCCGGCTTGCCGCGGTCCAGGAAGTCCTTGACCTCCGCGGCGTGCCGGTGCCCGGACGGGGCGTACGGGGCGATGGCGCCGTTGCGCAGCGGGTGCAGGTTGGCGGTGCGCAGTTCGAGGCCGCCGCCGCTGGAGCCGGTCTTGCCGTCCACCACCACGGTCTTCAGGTTGAGGCCGAGGGAGAGCACCAGCGGGGCGAGCCCGAGGGTGATCGCGGTGGCGAAGCAGCCGGGCAGCGAGATCAGCGCGGCCCCGACGAGCTGGTCGCCGACCAGCTCGGGGACGCCGTAGACGAAGCGGTCGGCCAGGTCGTCCGTCCGCGGCACCTTGGGGTACCAGCGCCGGTGCAGCTCGGGGTCGCGGATCCGGAAGGCGCCGCTGAGGTCGACCACGCAGGGCACCTGGTCGGCCAGTCGGGCGGCGAGCGCCGCCGAGGCGGGCGCGGGGGTGGCCAGGAAGACCACGTCGCAGCGGTCGGCCAGGCTGTCCGGGAGCGCCTCGATGGTCAGGCCGAGGTCGAGGCGCAGCCCGGGGTGCAGCTCGGACGGGCGCCGGCCGGCGCTGGAGGAGCCGCCGAGGAAGGTCAGTTCCAGTTCGGGGTGCTGGAGCACCAGTCTGATCAGTTCGCCGCCGGCCAGCCCGGAGGCCCCGACGATGCCGACCCGGATCATCCGGTCTCCTCCTGGACGTAGCGGGCGACGGCGGCGGCGATGTCCACCCCGGTGGCCGAGGCGACCGCCCGGAAGGCCGGGGCGTGGTTGACCTCGTTGACGACGTAGCCGTTCGGGGTGGCGAACAGGTCGATCCCGTAGATGCCGGGGCCGAGCACGTCCAGCACCCCCTCGACGGTCTTGCGGACCTCGGGGTCCGGGTCGACGGCCCGGTTGCGGTTGCCGAGCGCCGCGTTGCTGCGCCAGTCGGTGCCGGCGCTGCGGAACTCGGCGATGGCCACGGTCTCGCGGCCGACGGTGAAGCAGCGCAGCGAGGTGCCGGAAGCCAGGTAGGGCTCGACCAGGCCGGCCTGTTCGAAGCCGTGCCCGAGGTCCTCGACGTAGTCGTAGACGGACTGCGCGCTGTCGGCGTCGCGCAGCAGGGTGACCCGCTTGCCCATGCCGCCGAAGACCGGCTTGAGCACCACGGGCGGCGGGAGTTCGGTCAGCGCCTTCTCGAAGTCGCGCCGGGAGAGGACCAGGCGGAAGTCGGGCACCGGCACGCCCGCGGCCCGCAGTTGGGCGCGCAGGGTGAGCTTGTTCTCGCAGGCGTGGATGGCCGGGGCGGTGTTCAGGGTGCGGATGCGGGCCGCCTCGGTGAGGGTGGCGATCAGGCCGCCCCGGGTGTAGCTGCGGCTGCGGACCAGGACGGCGGCGTGCTCGCGCAGCGAGGCCGCGTCGCGGTCCCCCAGGGCCAGCGACTCGTCGTTGACCCATTCGATCCGCAGGCCGAGGCCCGCGGCGGTGTCGATCAGTCGGCGTTCTTCCCAGCCGACCCGGTCGGCGATGAGGGCGACGGTGCGTGTCATCGGCTCACTGGCCCCAGTCGCGCAGCTGGACCTCGACGGCCTGCAGGCTCAGCCGGCCGTCCTCGATGTCCTCCACCCGCAGGGTCAGCAGGCACTCGGGGCAGGCGATGGTCTCGCCCTGCACCAGCGGCGGGGTGGTGAGGTCGGTCTCGCACTCGGGGCACAGGCCGGTGAGCGTGGCTACAGACATGGTGTTCTCCGTGATCGGTTCGGGTCGGTGGACCGGAAGCGGGGGTGGGAAGGGGACGGGGGACGGGGAGGGCGGCGGGGGCGGCTCAGGCGGCCTGGTACCGGTCGGCCGCGGCGCGGATCGCGTCCCGGTCGAGCAGTTCCTCGCCGTGCGCCTGGCGTTCGGTGAGCCAGGTGGTGAAGGCCGCCAGGTCGAGGGAGTCGGCGGTGTCGCCGAGCGCCCACCGGACGAGCGGGGCGGTGAGCCGGGTGCGCACCCGCAGTCCGCGGGCGTTGCCCACCACCTCGGGCGGGAGCGTCTCGTACGCCTCGGGGTGGGTCAGCTGGCCGGGCAGCTCGTACGCGAACGCGTGCGGGGCGGTCGGGCCGGACTGGAAGGCGTGGCCGAGCCGGGAGCCGCGCAGGGCGGCGTTGGTCAGCTCGGTGAGGTGGCTGAGGTCGAAGCGGGTGTCGCCGTACACCACCCGCAGCGAGGTGAGCAGCTCGGCGAGCGGGGCGTTGCCGCCGCGTTCGCCGATGCCACCGGCCGTGGCGGAGATCCAGCGCGCGCCGGCCCGGTAGGCGGCGAGCGAGTTGGCGACCGCCATGCCCAGCATGTTGTGCGAGTGGATCTCGATCTCGGAGCCGTCGATCGCGGTGATCTCCCCGATCACCGACTCCATCTGCCAGGGCGACAGGCAGGCGACCGTCTCGGCGAGCCGGAACCGGTCGGCGCCCGCCTCGAAGCCGGCCGTGACGTAGGGGACCAGGCGCTCCTTGGGGGTGCGCGCGCCGTCCTCGCCGCTGAAGGTGACGTGGAAGCCGCGGTCCTTGGCCTCCTCGATGGCGGTGCGGGCCAGCGAGATCAGGTACTTGGTGCTCGGCGAGGCCAGCTTGAGCCGGGCGTGCTCCTCGGAGGTCGGGATCGAGAACATCACCGACCGCACGCCGAGCCGCAGCGCCTCGTCCAGCGCCTTCACCACCTGCTGGCGGTCGCGGACCATGACCAGGGTCAGGCTGCGCTCGGGCCCGACCGCCTCGTGGGCGGCCAGGACGAGGTCCGCGTCACCGGAGTTCGGGCCGGACACCATGCCGACCTCGACCAGCTCCACGCCGGTCCTCACCAGCAGGTCGGCGATGGTGGCGGCGTCCTTGGCGTCGAACTCGACGCCGGCCATGTGGGCCGAGTCGCGCAGGGTGGCGTCGGATATCCGGGGGAGTTCTCCCGGGGGTATTTCGACGTTCTCCGGAGGTGCCATTGCATTCACTCCTCATTGACCGTCATGAATCGTACGGAATCAGTGCGACGCGGTGCGGTGAAGCCGGGGTCAAGCCTCGCCGCTCGCCCGATCCGGGGTCAAGATCCTCCGTGTCAGAGCTGTGTCAATATTCCTCAGGCGAATGTCAGGCCGATGTCAGGGCCGCGGAATCCGCCGGGCCGGGCGGCGTGTTCCCGCTCACGCCGGGAACCGGTGCGTCCGCCGGGATTCCGGGATAGAGTTCCCGGAGCCCGGCGGCCGGCCCGCCGGAATGCGGGAACGCCGGGGCACGGGGACGGGGGGAATCGGGTGATCTTCGCGGTCGAGCTGGTCCTGCCCGCGGGCGCGGGCGGCGCTCCGCGCGGGCTGCGGGAGCACCGGGCGTACTGGGACGGCCTGGCCGGGGAGGGCGTGCTGATCGCCGGCGGCCCCTGGCAGGACGGCTCCGGGGAGCTGCTGCTGTGCCGCGCCCCGGACCGGGCCGCCGTGCTGCGCCTGCTCGAACAGGACCCCTACCTGCGCTTTCGCACCGTGACCAGGTACACGGTGCGGGCCTGGCAGCCGGCCGGAGACCTGTCGGCGCCGCCCGCGCCCGCCGTCCCGTCCACATCGGCCGCCCCGCCGGTCGCGCGGCGGGCCGGGCGGCCGGCCGCCGCGGCCGGGGCGCTGACCCCGCACGAGGAGCGGGTCGCGGCGATGGCGGTGGCGGGCATGACGAACCGGGCGATCGCCGCGGCGCTGTCGGTCTCCACCCGCGCGGTGGAACTCCAGATGACCCGTATCTACCGGAAGCTCGCCATTCGGCGCCGGGCCCAACTCGCCCTCGCGTTGAACGGCCGGGTAAATACGGGCGGACTGCCGGAACAAATCGCCTGAACACCCGCCGCTACGGTTTCCCGTAGTGTCCGCACGGTCGGTCGACAATAGCCTGGGAGGAATACCTCCGACCGATGGGTGAGATCGCCATGGGCATTCCTTCCGCACCCCGGATAGGGCTGGTCGTTCCTCCGGAGAACCCCAATGCGGAGCCGGAGTACACCCAGCTCCTGGGCCGCGGCCCGACATTCCACACGACCCGTTTCCCGACCACCCCGGACAGCACCCTGCGGGAAATGCTGGACACCTACAACGAGGTGCTGCCGGACGTGCTGGCCGGGTTCGGCCGGCTGCCGCTGGACGCCGCGGTGGTGGCCTGCAGCGCCTCGCACTACCTGCACGCGCCGGACGGGGACCGGGAGTTCTGCGCGGAGCTGTCCGAGCGGACCGGTTTCCCGGTGCGCTCCTCCGCGCTGGCCACCCTGGACGCCCTCCAGGCCCTCGGCCTGACCCGGCTGACCCTGGTCTCCCCCTACGAGCCGTGGCTGACCGAGCTCTCCCGCTCCTACTGGGAGCGGGCCGGGCTGACCGTCGAGCGGGTCGTGCAGGTGTCCACCGACGGCCGGTTCGACCCGTACACCGTGACCACCGGCGGGCTGCTCGCCCAGCTGCGGCGGCAGGACGGGCCCGAGGACGCGACGCTGCTCTTCACCGGCACCGGGATGTTCACCCTGGACGCCCTGGCGGAACTCGACGGCGACCCGGACCGGGTGCTGCTCAGCTCCAACCTGGCCAGTGTCTGGTGGGCGCTGCGCGCGGCGGGCGGGCGGCCCGGCGAGGCGGCGGGCGATCACCCGCTGCTGCGCCGGCTGGCGCGCCGGGCCGTCGCGGCCTGAGTCGGCCGCCCCCGGGCCCGGCCGCTCCGCGCGGGCCGGGCCCGGGCTTCAACCGCTGCCGATCCGGTAGCCGACGCCCCGCACCGTGATGATCCACTTGTTGCCGCCGAGCTTGCTGCGCAGGCTGCTGACGTGGGTGTCGATGGTCCGGCTGGACTCGGTCCAGTCGCACTCCCAGACCTTCGCCATGAGCTCCTTGCGGGACAGCACCGATCCGGGGTTGGAGGCCAGCACGTAGAGCAGCTCGAACTCCTTCGCGGTGACGTTGACCACCCGGCCGTCCACCTGCACCTCGCGGGTGCGGCCGTTGATGTGCAGCGGGCGCAGCGAGATGTCCTTCACCGCGGACTCGGGGTCGGGGGCGGGGGCCCGGGTGCGGCGCATGACCGCCTCGATGCGGGCCACGATTTCCTGCGGGGGGCAGGATTTGGTCACGCAGTCGTCCGCCCCGGCCTGCAGGGCGAGCACCCGGTCGGACTCCCGGTCCCTGGCCGCGAAGGCAATGACCGGCGTGCTGCCGGAGGATCGCAGGAGTCTGCACGCTTCGAGCCCTTCGATATCGGGGAGATCGAGGTCGAGCAGCACCAGATCGACGTCGGGGATCATTTCCAGGGCCTCCCGGCCGGTGCCGGCGATCTTGGCCTCGTACCCCTTTCGCAAAAGGCTGTAGAGAACAGATTCGGCCACGGTAGAATGCTCCCCGACCAACAGCACGCGTACCATGTTTCCTCGTCCTCTCCATAAACGGTCGCATCACGACGTCCCGTCCCGGTCGCCCGGTCCCGGGGCGAAAACGGCACGGAGGGGCCCCGGCGCGTCCCGGAGGGACGGGTCGGGGCGGCCGGCAGGGGCCGGGAGTCAGGTCACCGACCGGCGCGACATCGTACGGTGGGCGCGGCGGCCGGTTCGCGACGGCTCTGCATCCGACCTGCTCCCCTGAGGATTCGAACGGCTTCCGGCACCGGTGCGGACGGGGCTGGAGTGGTGGAAGACGCCCGTGCGAATTCCGTCCGTTCCGAGTGCGATTCGCCCATATCCTGACACCCCGTGCCGCCGAGGGCAAGCATATGCCGAAGCCCGCCGCGCGCGGACGGGCCGGCTCTCCAGGGAATCTGTCCAAATTGGTACCGATTCGAGCCGAAGGACCCGCTCCGGATTTCACACAGCGGCAATGGAAGCGGGCGCGGCCCCCCGAAGGCCGGGGGTTTCCACCCTCGGACCCCGGGGGGCCGCGCCCCGATCCCGGCGATAGCGTCCCCGCCGCGAATCCTCACTGCGCGTGTGCTCCGCGGCGGTCTGCGTCGCGGACAGTAATTGTCCGGCGGGTCGCTTCCGGAATCGTTCATCCGGCTGTCTCACCGGAAATGTTTGAAACAGCTCCTCCTTATTCCGCCGCTCCTCCGGGCCTCAGCCGGCGGCGCCGGCCGGGGCACCGGCCCGGGCGTAGCGGCTGACCGGACGGGGCAGGCCGAGCAGCCCGCGCAGGGTGTCCGCCGCGTAGGCGGTGCGGAACGCGCCGCGGCGCTGGAGCTCCGGCACCAGGGCGCGGGTGATCGCGGTCAGGTCGTGCGGCAGGGCGCCGGGCCGCAGCCGGAAGCCGTCCAGGCCGGTCTCCCGCCAGTCCAGCAGCAGGTCGGCGAGTTCGGCGGGGGTGCCGGTAAAGACCAGGGCGTCCGAGCCGAAGACGCTGCCGTCGGTCTCGTCCAGCCGCCGCTTGCGCTCGGCGGCCCGGCCCGGCTCCTCGTCGAGGAAGACCACCAGGTCGGCGAAGGTCCGGATCGGCTCCTCGGCGGGCCGCTCGAAGCGCTGCCGGGCCCGGTCGAACTCGCCGAGCCTGGTGACGGCGTCCGCGCGGGACTGCGGGGTGACGAAGACGACGTCCGCCCCGGCGGCGGCCAGCTCGTACGGGGTGCTGGCGTGGGCGAGGACGGCCACCACCGGCTGGCCCTGCGGCGGGCGCGGGGTGATCGAGGGGCCGCGGACGGAGAAGTGCTCGCCGGTGAAGTCGACGTGGTGCACCTTGTCGCCGTCGAGGTAGCGGCCGGTGGCGGTGTCGCGGATCTCCGCGTCGTCCTCCCAGCTGTCCCAGAGCCGGCGGACGGCCTCGACCACCTCGTGGGCCTCGCCGAAGAGTTCGCGCAGCCGGGCGGCGATCAGCTCGGAGTCCCGGACGTCCTCGTCGGTCAGCTGCGGGGTGGTGCGGCGGCCGAAGTGCGCGGCGTCGGCGGCCCGGGAGGTGATCTGCGGGCGCCAGCCGGCCCGGCCCAGGCTGGCGTGGTCGAGCGAGGCGATGCCGATGGCGAGGTGGAACGGCTCGGTGTGGGTGACGTTGGTGGTCGGGACCAGCCCGATGTGCGAGGTCAGCGGGGCGAGCGCGGCGGCCAGCAGGACGGCGTCCAGCCGGCCCCGGACGTGGTCGGTGCGGTCGTCGGGCAGGTGGAAGGCCGAGGTCTGCAGGCCGAGGGTGTCCTCGATGGTGACGAAGTCGAGCAGGCCCTGTTCGGCCTCGGTGACCAGGTCGGCCCAGTAGCGGGCGGTGAGGATCTCGGCGGGCCGGGCGTCGGGCTCGCGCCAGGCGGCGGGGTGCCAGCCGGTGCCGTCCAGGGCGACCGCGAGGTGCAGGTGGGTCACGGGGTCTCCTCGAAGTGGCGGCGGGCGGGCTTCAGGCCGAGGTGGTCGCGGAGCGTGGGGCCGGTGTAGTCGGCGCGGTGCACGCCCATCTCCTGGAGCAGCGGCACCACCCGGTCGACCAGTTCGTCCAGCCCGCCGGGCACCACGTTCGGGGAGAAGACGAAGCCGTCGGCGGCGTCGCTCTGCACGAACTCGTTCATCGCGTCGGCGACCTGGCGCGGCGTGCCGACGAAGGTGGGCCGCGCGGTGACCTCGACGATCAGCTCCCGGATGCTCAGCCCGCGCTCCTCGGCGGTCTTGCGCCAGTGCCGGACGGTCTCCTCACGTCCCCGGCTGCGGTACAGGTTGTGGCCCTTGGTGACGACGTTCTCCGGGACGGGGTCGACGTCCGGCAGCGGGCCGTCCGGGTCGTAGCCGGACAGGTCGCGGCCCCAGGCCGCCTCCATCAGCATCAGCGCGGTCTGCGGGCTCACCTGGGCGCGGGCGACCTCCTCGGCCCGCTCGGCGGCCTCCTCCGGGGTGTCGCCCAGGACGTAGCTGACCGACGGGATGATCTTCAGGTCCTCCGGGGAGCGGCCGTACTTGGCCAGCCGCGCCTTGACGTCCCGGTAGGCGGCCTGCCCGGCCGCCAGGTCGCTGTGCCGGCTGAAGATGACGTCGGCGTCGGCGGCGGCGAACTCGCGGCCCTCGGGCGAGTCGCCCGCCTGGATGATCACCGGGTGGCCCTGCGGGCCGGACGGGGTGCTGAACCGGCCGGATATGTCGAAGTGCTGCCCCCGGTGGGCGAACCGGCCGGCCCCGGGCCGGATGAACTCGCCGGTGGCGGCGTCGGGCCGGAAGTCGCCCGGCCGCCAGCTGTCCCACAGCTCCCGGGCGGTGTGCAGGAACTCGGCGGCCCGGGTGTAGCGGTCGGCCTCGTCCAGGAAGCCGCCGCGCCGGAAGTTCTCGCCGGTGAACGCGTCGTAGCTGGTCACCACGTTCCAGGCGGCCCGGCCCCCGCTCAGGTGGTCCAGGGTGGCCACCCGCCGGGCCACGTCGTAGGGCTCGTTGAAGGTGGAGTTGACGGTCGCGGCCAGCCCGAGGTGGGTGGTGACGGCGGAGAGCGCGCTCAGCACGGTCAGCGCCTCGGGGCGGCCCGCCACGTCGAGGTCGAGGACCCGGCCCTTGTGCTCGCGCAGCCGCAGGCCCTCGGAGAGGAAGAAGAAGTCGAACTTGCCACGTTCGGCGGTCCGGGCGAGCCGGGCGAAGGAGTCGAAGGCGATCTGGCTCCCGGCGGCCGGGTCCGACCAGATCACGGTGTGCTGGACGCTGGGGAGTTGGGCGGCGAGGTGGATCTGTTTCACTGGCACGGCGAACGTTCTCCTGGTGCGGTGTGCGCTGGTTCAGCGGGGTATTCGGTCCGGGTCGGCGGCGGCGGGCCGCCCGCAACAGCCCAGCCCCGCCACGGCGCGGCGCGGCCCGCAGGCGCGGGACGGCAACCGTCCCGCGCCCCGGACCACCTGACGGCGGGTCACCCGCGCCGGACCGGGAAGCCGTGCGCCCGGGCGGAGACCACCACGCCCAGCACCGGGACCAGCAGGATCAGCACCGTCC
Source organism: Kitasatospora sp. NPDC088783 (assembly GCF_044750705.1). Classification (NCBI taxonomy): domain Bacteria; kingdom Bacillati; phylum Actinomycetota; class Actinomycetes; order Kitasatosporales; family Streptomycetaceae; genus Kitasatospora; species Kitasatospora sp. NPDC088783. The sequence goes on along the minus strand of NZ_JBIVKJ010000002.1, from coordinate 453,300 downwards.
ACGGGAAGGACTCGGCGCCGATCCCGTCCAGCAGCAGGCCGCCGATGATGCCGCCCGCGGCCATCGCCACGTTCCACAGGGTGACCAGCATCGCCTGCGCGCCGTCCGCCTGCTCGCCGCCCGCGTCGCCCACCGCGGTCTGCAGCAGGGTCGGCACGCCGCCCCAGCCCAGGCCCCAGAGCGCCGCCGCGACGTACACCAGCGCGTGGGTGCCGGACAGCAGGCCGAGCACCGCCGCCGCGACCGCGACCAGCAGGGTGCTGGCGATGGTCAGGACCCGCAGCTGGCGGTGGATCCGGGCGCCGACGATCCAGATGCTCAGCATCGAGGTGATGCCGAAGACCAGCAGCACCCGGTCGGTGGAGTCGCCCATGCCGAGGTGGTCGAGGTAGGTCGCGACGTACGCGTACAGGATGGTGTGGGCCAGCACGAAGACCAGGGTCACGAACAGCACCGGCGTCACGCCGGGCACGGAGAGCGCGCCCAGGATGCGGGTGCGGCCCTCGGGGCGCTGCCCCGGGTAGTCCGGCACGGTCGCCGCGATCCACCCGATGACGATCACGGCCAGCACCGACATCGCCAGGAACGCCACCCACCAGTCGAACACCCGGCCGACGAAGGTGCCGGCCGGCACGCCCAGCGACAGCGCGACCGGGATGCCGGTCATCACGATCGCGATCGCCTTGCCCTGCAGCGGCACCGGCGCCATCCGGCGGGCGTACCCGGCCAGCAGCGCCCACGCCAGACCGGCCGCCACGCCCGCGACGAACCGGCCCGCCATGGTCAGCACGTAGTCGGTCGACAGCGCGGTGACGGTGTTGGCCACCACGAACGCCACCATCGCGGTCAGCAGCAGCCGCTTGCGCCGCCAGGCGGCAGTGGCCACGGTCAGCGGGATCGCGGTGAGCGCGGTGGCGATCGCGTAGATCGTCACCGACTGCCCCATCGCCGACTCGCTGACCTTGAGGTCGGCGCTCATCGCGGGCAGCACGCCCGCCGGGAGGGTCTCGGTCAGGGAGGTGATGAAGACCGCGGTGGTCAGGGCCAACAGCGCCAGGAGGGGCAGTTTGCGGCTCTCCGGCTGCGCGCCGTCGTCGGTCGGGTTCTGGATGTCCGGTGGCGACTGTGTGCTCATGGCGGCTATGTTTGAACCCTCACATATATGTGAGGGTCAATCAATCCTGATGTGAGGTGGGTCACATGCGCATCGGAGAGCTGTCGGAACGCACCAACACCTCCCGCCGCCTGCTCCGCTACTACGAGGAACAGCAGCTGATCGTCTCCGCCCGGATGCCGAACGGCTACCGGGAGTACGACGAGCGCTTCGTCGACCGGGTCCTGCAGATCCGCGGGCTGCTCGACGCCGGGCTGCCCGTCAGGATCATCAAACAGATTCTGCCCTGCCTGGACAAGCCCCGAACCATCCACTTCCCGGACGCCACCCCCGAGATGCTGGCCACCCTGCGCCGCGAACGGGACCGGATGACCGAGCGCATCAACTGCCTGATCCGCAACCGCGACTCGGTCGCCGAGTACCTCGACGCGGTCAGCCAGGGCCAGCGCCCCGCCCCCGCCCCCGTCCGAGAGCCGGTCCCCTCCGGCGCCTGACGCCCGCCCCGCCCGCCGGAGGCCGGGCCGTTCGGGGCGCGGCCCCGGGGAGTCGCTCGCCCGTCCGGGTGCCCCTTGCGCCGAACTCGGTCACCTTGCGCATCTCGACATGCACTTTCGGTCATCACGTGTCTTGATGGACGAGACGTCGGCGGCCTTCGCCCGGCGGACCGTTTTCCGAGAGAGGCATTTCCATGCGCAAGATCGCCCGTGTCATCGCTGTCGGCACCATGGCCGTTCCGTTCCTCGCCGGTCTGACCGGTGCCGCCTTCGCCGACACCGCCGGCTACCACCAGGACCAGCAGTTCGCCGGTCCGACCGGTGCGGCCGCCTCGTCGATCATCAGCGAGGTCGGCAACGGCGTCGGCGGCGCGGGCAACGGTGCCTGTTTCGAGGCCGTCAACCTGGCGGCGGGCCCCAACGGCGCCGCCCTGTCCGAGGTCAAGTCGCACGTCTTCAACGGCGACAACGGCACCGCGGGCGCCGGCTACGAGCAGACCATGATCGCCGCCGGTCCGGCCGGCGCCGGCGTGCAGAGCGTCGGCAGCCACGTCTTCACCGGCTGACCCACCCCGCGCCCCGGTGGTCGGCCGCGGGGAGACGCGCACGAGGACTCGTGCACGTCTCCCCCGCGGCCGACCGCTTTCGCGTCCGGGTCAGGGGCCGACGGTCTCGGCCAGCGTCGCGTCCGCGTGGCCGAGGACGGCCTGGCGGGCTTCGGCGCCGGTGACGGTGACGCGGACCGCATCGATGCTCGCACCGGCGCTCCCCGCTCCACCACCGATCGAACTGCTCGGACCGGTCGGAGTAGTCGGGTCGCTCGGACCGGTCGAGGCAGTCGGACTGGTCGGGCCGCTCAGGCCGGTCACCGTCGGGCTCATCGGGCTCGTCGGGCTCGTCGGGCTCGTCGGCGACGCGAGTGCGGCCTCCGCCGCTGGTGTGCTCCGAGGGCCCGGGAGCGGCGGAGCCGTGACGGGTGCGGTCCGGTCGTTGAGGACGACCTCCGCGACCATCGGCCGCGCGAGGTCCGCGGGAATCCTGATGCGCGTCCCCGGCGCCGGGTTCTGCGGGATGCTCGCCACCTCGATGCCGCCGTAACGGACCGTTCCGCCGCTGAGCGCCATCGTGAACTCGGGTGCGCGGCCCGCCCCCGCCACCACCGAGACGCGCAGCCCCGACAGCCGCACCTCCACGGCCGCCGAACCGGCCGTCGCGAACGGGTCCGCGCCGGGCACCGCGGCCGGAACCGACAGCCCCAGCGTCCGCGCCTGCACCGACGCCTCCAGCCGGCAGCCCTCCGGACCGGACCGCGCGCCCAACGTTCCGCTCGCGGCGGTGCGCACCGCCATGTCCTGCCCGTCGGCCGCCGCGGTCGGCACCGCGGCCGCGCTCACGCCGGGCAGCGACACGACGCCGGGGAAACCGACCGGACCGGCGAACGGGGACATCCCGACCAGGTCGGCCAGGCCGGACCGGGTCGACCGGCCCACCGAGACGCTTCCGTCGAACGGGCCCCGCTCCTGCGGCACCCCGCCCGCCTGCGGCCACTGGGCCTGCCACAGCCGCGCGCCGGAGTCGTCCCCGTTCAGCGCGGCGGCCCACGCACGCGCCAGGCCGCATCCCGCCGCGGCGGCGCTCCCCGTCGCGTCGACCGCCGTGGCGGCACCCGCCCCGCACAGCACCGAGACGCCCACCGCCACGCTCGTCAGCGCACAGCCGACCGGCATCAACCGTTTCATCGTCCGACCCTTTCATCGCAGTATTTGCAGTACTTTCAGCCCTCTCTAGCTCCTCCCGCGCCCGGGACCGCACCGGCAGGCCCGGGGTCCACGGCATCCCACCCGAACGGCCGAGCGCCCGCGTGCTGACCCGGCGTCAGTTCCCGGTTTTCCCTGGGGCGGTGTGGGTGGGGTGGGGAAGACTACGGGCAGCGCCGGTGCACGGGCCGGCGGCGATCCCCTCCCCACGGACGAAGTTGAGGCCCATGCCAGCGACAGCTCCCCCCGCGACCCTCTCCCCCGCCCACGCCGAACTGGCGGCGCGGCACGGGCTGGGCGCCCCGACCGCCACCTTCGAGCCCCAGCGGTACGGGGTGCTGCTGAAGGTCTCGTTCTACCTGACCCTGGCCGTCCTGCTCTTCCTCTTCGTGGTGCCGGCCGTGGTCTTCTACTACCTGTCGCTGCGCCGCCAGCCGGACTTCAACCCCCGGCAGGCGGCGAAGCGGCTGCACCTGTTCGAACACGGCCTGATCGTCGACCAGGAGACCGGCCCGAGCGCGGTGGCCCTGCGGTGGGACGAGGTCCGGCTGCACGAGGAGCAGACCCAGAAGATCATCAACGGGATACCGGGCCCGGTCCGCTACACCTGCCTGCTGCGGACCCCGGGCGCCAGCGTGACGGTCACCGACTTCTACCGGACCCCGGCGGTCTGGGCCCGGGCCATGCAGCACGCGGTCCTGCGGGCCCAGGGCCCCGGGGCGCAGGAGGCGCTGCGCTCGGGCGAGGTGCTGGACTTCGGCCCGTTCGACCTCTCCGGCGCGGGCATCACCCACCAGCGCCAGCTGCTCCCCTGGGACCGGCTGGGGCGGGTCGAGCTCGGCGGCGGCGCCGTCCGGGTGGTGCGGGACGACGAGCCCTCGCCCTGGGCCCGCGCGATGGCGAAGAGCGTCCCGAACCTGTCGGTCTTCCTGGCCCTGGTGGAGGCGCACGGCGCCGGCTGAGGGCCGGGTCCCGGCCGGGCGGCCCCGGGCCTCACCGCCCGGGCCGCTCCTCCAGCGCGGGCAGCAACTTGTCCAGCGTGACGGGCAGGTCCCGCACCCGCGCCCCGCAGGCGTGCCACACCGCGTTCGACACCGCGGCGGCGGTGCCGACGATGCCGATCTCGCCGATGCCCTTGGTCCCCAGCACGTTGACGTGCGGGTCGTGCTCGTCGAGCCAGTGGGCCTCGACCTCGGCGACGTCCGCGTGGGCCGCGATGTGGTAGCCGGCGAGGTCGTGGTTGACGACGTGGCCGGTGCGGGGGTCGAGCACGCTGTTCTCGTGCAGCGCCATGGACAGCCCCATGGTCATGCCGCCGACGAACTGCGAGCGGGCGGTGCGCGGGTTGACGATCCGGCCCGCGGCGAACACGCCGAGCAGGCGCGGCACCCGGACCTCCCCGGTGTCCAGGTGGACCCGCGCCTCGGCGAACTGGGCGCCGAAGGCGTGCATCGCCCAGCGGTCGGACCCCGGCCGGACGGAGCCGGACGCCTCGGCCCGCTCCGGCGGCTCGGCCCCGTACCGGGCCCGGAAGGCGCGGGCGGCCTCGACCACGGCCGAGCCCCAGGTCGCCGTGCCCGAGGAGCCGCCGGCCACCGTCGCCATCGGGTAGGCGGTGTCGCCGATCCGCACCTCCACCCGCTCGACCGGGACGTCGAGCGCGTCCGCGGCGATCTGCGCCAGCGTGGTCCAGGTGCCGGTGCCGAGGTCGGCCGCACCGATCTCGGCGACGTACCGGTCGCCCTCCCGCCGGATCGTCGCCGTCGACTCCGGCATCAGGTGCACGGGGTAGGTGGAGGCGGCGACGCCGGTGCCGACCAGCCAGTCGCCGCTGCGGCGCACCCCGGGCCGCGGGTCGCGCCCGGCCCAGCCGAAGCGGGCCGCGCCCTCGCGCAGGCAGCCGACCAGGTTGCGGCTGGAGAAGGGCTTGCCGGTGTCGGGGTCGGTGCCGGGCTCGTTGCGGATGCGCAGCTCGATCGGGTCGAGGCCGAGGCGCTCGGCCAGTTCGTCCAGCGCCACCTCGGGCCCGAACATGCCGGGGCACACCCCGGGGGCGCGCATCCAGGACGGCACCGGGACGTCCAGGGCGGCCAGCCGGTGGGTGGTGCGCCGGTTGGCGGCGGCGTACATCATCCGGGCGGGCACGCCGGTCTGCTCGGCGAACTCCTTGATCCGGGAGGTCTGTTCGACCACGTCGACGGCGAGGGCGGTCAGCCTGCCGTCGCGGTCGGCGGCCAGCACGCAGCGCTGGATGGTGGGGGTGCGGTAGCCGGCCAGCGCGAACATCTGCTGCCGGGTCAGCACCAGCCGCACCGGCCGGCCGGGGACGGCGCGCGCGGCCATCGCGGCCAGCACCGTGTTGACGTGCGGCTCGCCCTTCGAGCCGAAGCCGCCCCCGACGTACGGGCAGATCACCCGGACCTTCGCCTCGTCCAGGCCGAACACGGCCGCCAGCGCGGTCCGGGCGGGGTGGACGCCCTGGGTGGAGTCCCACAGGGTGAGGAAGCCCTCCGCCTGGTCCCAGCGGGCCGTGGTGGCGTGCGGCTCCATCGGGTTGTTGTGGTACATCGCGGTGGTGTACGTCCGCTCGACCGTCACCTCCGCCGCCGCCACGGCCGCCGCGACGTCGCCCTCGACGGTGTCGGTGGGGAAGTCCGGGTTGACCTTCTCGGGCGCGTACAGGTCGTCGCGGTCGGCCCGCAGCTCGCTGTCGTGCTCCTGCCGCTCGTACTCCACCCGGACCAGGGCGGCGGCGTGCCGGGCCGTCTCGGAGCTGTCGGCGACCACCAGGGCGACGACCTGGCCCCGGAAGGCGACCTCCCGGTCCTGGAGGGCCGCCAGCTCGCGGTTCCCGGTGTCGGCCAGCCGTTCGGCACGGTCGGGGGTGAGCACCGCGAGCACGCCGTCGAGCGCCTCGGCGGCGGCGGTGTCCAGCCCGGTGATCCGGCCCCGGGCGACGTCGGCCTGGACGGGGTGCGCGTGGGCGGCGTCCGCCACCGGGGCCTCGGCGGCGTAGGCGGCGGTGCCGCGCACCTTGGCGGCGCCGTCCCGGCGGGGCAGGTCCCGGCCGATGGCGGCGGATTCGTCGACGGAGGTCATCGGGCGTCCTCTCCGACCAGCTCGCGCAGGGTGGCGGCGAGGGTGCGGCGCAGCAGGGGGATCTTGAACGCGTTGCCGCCGTCCAGGCCCTCCAGCGGGCGGGCGTCGGCGAGTTCGGCGTCCGCGGCGGCCCGGTAGGACTCCTCGGTCGCCGGGGCGCCGCGCAGCACCCGCTCGGCCCGGCGGGCCCGCCAGGGCACGTGGGCGGCGCCGCCGAACGCGACGCGCGCGTCCGTGATCACGCCGCCCCGCACCTCCACCGCCGCGGCCACGCTGACCAGGGCGAAGGCGTACGAGGCGCGGTCGCGGACCTTGCGGTAGGCCGAGCGGCGGGCCGGCGGTAGGGCGGGCAGGTCGATCGCGGTGACGAGGTCGCCGTGTTCGAGCACCGTGTCCCGTTCGGGGGTGTCGGCGGGCAGCCGGTGCAGGTCGGTGAAGGGGACGGTGCGCTCGCCGTCCGGGCCCAGCACCCGCACCCGGGCGTCGAGCGCGGCCAGTGCCACCGCCAGGTCGGAGGGGTGGACCGCGACGCAGTGCTCGGAGGCGCCGAGGATCGCGTGGTGGCGGGTCCAGCCGCCGAGGGCGGAGCAGCCGGAGCCGGGCTCGCGCTTGTTGCAGGGGGTGGTGACGTCCTGGAAGTAGGCGCAGCGGGTCCGTTGCAGCGGGTTGCCGCCGGTGGTGGCCATGTTGCGCAGCTGCCCCGAGGCGCCCGACAGCAGGGCCTGGGACAGCACGGGGAAGCGCTCGCGCACCCGCGGGTCGGCGGCGAGCGCACTGTTGCTGACGCCCGCGCCGATCCGCAGGCCGCCCCCGTCGAGGTCCTCGACCGTGGCGGGCAGCAGGTCGGCGACGTGCACGACCAGGTCGGGGGCGACGATCCCCAGCTTGAGGTGGTCGACCAGGTTGGTCCCGCCGCCGAGGAACACCGCGGCCGGGTTCCGGGCCACGCTGCGGACGGCCTCCGCCGGGTCGCCGGGGCTCAGGTAGTCGAACGGCTTCATCCGGCGGCCTCCGCGGTCGGTCGCCCGCCGGTGCGCAGGGCGACCGCGGCCCGCTGGACGGCGGGCACGATGTTGACGTAGGCGGCGCAGCGGCACAGGTTGCCGCTCATCCGCTCGGCCACCTCGGCGCGGTCCAGCTCCGGCGGTCGGGCACCGTCCGTGACGGCGCTCGGCCAGCCCCGGGCGAACTCGTCGAGCGCGCCGACCGCGGAGACCACCTGCCCCGGGGTGCAGTAGCCGCACTGGAAGGCGTCGCAGTCGATGAACGCCCGCTGCACGGGGTGCAGCCCGTCCTCGGCCTCCGGCGCGCGGGCGGCGAGCCCCTCGGCGGTGACCACCTCGGCGCCGTCCTGGGTGACCGCGAGGGTGAGGCAGCTCAGCACCCGGCGCCCGCCGGACAGCACCGTGCACGCGCCGCACTGCCCGTGGTCGCAGCCCTTCTTCGGACTGGTCACGCCCAGCCGCTCGCGCAGGGCGTCGAGCAGCGTAGTGCGGGTGTCGACGGTCAGCCGGCGCGTGGTCCCGTCGACGTGGACGGTGATCTCTCTCAGCACCGCCCGAGGGTTCCCGGCGCGGGCCCCGGCCACACGGCGTCCGGCCGGGCCCCACCCGGACGGCGGGGATGCCCACCCGGACGGCGGCGGCACCGGTCCCAACGGCTCCGGGAACGGTGTGACCAGCCGGTGATCATGAATGGTTATGCTCACGCTCCGTCAGGTGCCGGACGGCCCTGGCGGAACGAGAGGGTGGTGTCACGATGATGGGACCGGCGCACGCGCTGTCGGGCGCGGCGGCCTGGGTGGCGGTGGGCGCGGTGGCGGCCGTGCTGGACGAGCCGATGCCCTGGCCGGTACTGCTGGTCGGTGCGCTGATCACCGCGGGCGCGGCGCTCGCGCCGGACCTGGACCACAAGGCGGCGACGATATCGCGGGCGTTCGGGCCGGTGTCGCGCTGGCTGTGCGAGGTGATCGACCAGCTCTCGGCCGCGGTCTACAAGTCCACCCGGGGCAAGGGCGACGCCCGGCGCTCGGGCGGCCACCGGACGCTGACGCACACCTGGCCGTGGGCGGTGATGTGCGGGGCGGTGGCCGCCGCGGTCGCGGTGTACGGCGGCCGGTGGGGCGTGCTCGCCGTGCTGTTCGTGCACATGGTGCTGGCCATCGAGGGCCTGCTGTGGCGGCACGCCCGGGTCTCCAGCGACGTACTGGTGTGGCTGCTCGGGGTGACCAGCGCGTGGATGCTGGCGGACATCCTGGACGAGCCGGGCAACGGCGCGCGGTGGCTGTTCGACGGGCCGGGGCAGCAGTACCTGTGGATCGGCCTGCCGATCATGCTGGGCGCGCTGGTGCACTGCGTCGGCGACGCGCTGACGGTCTCGGGCTGCCCGGTCCTGTGGCCGATCCCGATCGGCCGCAAGCGCTGGTACCCGGTCGGCCCGCCGAAGGGGATGCGGTTCCGGGCCGGCAGCAAGGTCGAGGTGAAGGTGCTGTCGCCGATCTTCATGGGGCTGAGCGCGGTCGGCGCGCTGGTCGCCCTCCAGGTCATCGGCTGACGGACGGGAACGGGGCCGGAGCGCGGCGGGTCAGGGGGTGACGATGGCGAAGCCCGGGTCGGGGGCGGTCAGGTGGCCGAGGAGTTCGGTGACCGTGTGCGGGTCGCCGGTCACCCGGGCCCGGCCGTCGGCGGCGAGCTCCTCCAGGTGGGCGGTGCCGAGCAGGACGGCGCGCAGGTCGGCCTCGTCGAGGGTGACGGTGAGGTCGGGGGCGGCCACCGCCGGGCCCTCGCCCGCGGTGTGGGTGAGGACGCCGTTGTGCAGGCGCAGCGTGATCGGCTCCTCGTGGCCGGTGAGGTTCCAGCGGATCGCGAGCGAGGCGTCCCAGCTGCCGGGGCCGTCGATCCGGATGGCGAGGGAGTCGAAGAGCTGGTCGAGGGTGAGGGCGGCCAGGAGGTCCGGGGAGACGCTCTCGGTGGGGGTGCCGACGTTGCCGTCGCGCAGTTCGAGGGCGCCCATCAGGTAGAAGTTGCGCCAGGTGCCGTTCTCGCTGCCGTAGCCGAGCTGTTCGAGGGCGGCGGCCTGGAGGGCGCGGGCGGCGGCGTTGTCCGGGTCGGCGAAGACCACGTGGTTGACCACCTCGGCCACCCAGCGGTGGTCGCCCGCCGCGAAGGACTCCCGGGCCCGGCGCAGGACTTCGTCCGCCCCGCCCATGAACGCGACGTACCGGGTGGCGGCCTCGACCGGCGGGTGCTGCCACAGATGCGCCGGGTTGCCGTCGAACCAGCCCAGGTACCGCTGGTAGACCGCCTTCGTGTTGTGGCTGACCGAGCCGTAGTAGCCGTGGGTGTGCCACGCCTTCTCCAGCGCGGGCGGCAGCTGCATCCGCTCGGCGATCTCCGGGCCGGTCAGGCCGGTGTTGAGCATCCGCAGCGTCTGGTCGTGCAGGTAGCCGTACAGGTCGCGCTGCTCGGACAGGAACGCGACCACCCGCTCGCGTCCCCACACCGGCCAGTGGTGCGAGGCGAACGCGACCTCGGCGTCCGCGCCGAACAGGGTGACCGCCTCGGTCAGGTAGCGCGACCACGCGTGCGGGTCGCGCACCTGCGCGCCGCGCAGGGTCAGCAGGTTGTGCAGGTTGTGGGTGGCGTTCTCCGCCATGCACAGCGCCGAGTGGTCCGGGAAGAAGATGTTCAGCTCGGCCGGGGCCTCGGTGCCCGGGGTCAGCTGGAAGACCATCCGGATGCCGTCGACCACCTCCTCCTGCCCGGTGCGGGTGATGTCCAGGGTCGGCGGGATCAGCCCCGCCGCTCCCGTCGAGGTGGTCTGCCCCAGGCCCGCGCCGACCTGCCCGCGCGGCCCCTTCGGCAGCGCCGCACCGTACATGTACGCCGCCCGTCGGCCCATCGCCGTGCCCGCGTACACGTTCTCGCTGACCGCGTGCTCCAGGAAGCCCTCCGGCGCGAGGACCGGGACCTCCGCGCCGTCCGGGACCACGCCGCGCACCCCGCCGAAGTGGTCGATGTGGCTGTGCGTGTACAGCACGGCCGTCACCGGACGGTCGCCCCGGTGCGCCCGGTACAGGGCCAGGCCGGCCGCCGCGGTCTGCGCCGAGATCAGCGGGTCGACCACCAGGACGCCGCGCTCCCCTTCCACGACCGTCATGTTCGACAGGTCGAAGCCGCGCACCTGGTAGATCCCGTCCACCACCTCGAACAGGCCGTGGTCGGACACCAGCCGACTCTGCCGCCACAGGCTCGGGTTCACGCTGTCCGGACACTCACCGGACAGGAACCCGTACGCCTGAAGGTCCCACACCGTGCGTCCGTCCGCGTCCTTGACCAGCGGATCGGCCGCCGTCCCCAGGAACCCCCGCCTCGCGTCCTCGAAGTCCCGGCTGTCCTCGAACGGGAACCGGCCGAGCACCGCCCGGTTGGCCTCCGCGATGCTCGCCTCGGCGGGCTCGGGCTGGGTGTGCTGCGCCATCGATGACTCCCGGGGAGAGGGCTCCGTGTCGCTGCCACCCTTCCCAACGGGGTGGCCGGGCGCCTCGCACGGTGGGCCGTTCGGGTGAGCGGCGCTGCGGCGGCGCGGGCGGGCGGGGGTCGCCGGTCCTTACCGGTCGGTGACGTCGCCGTCCGCCTGCGCCGTTCCCGGGCCGGGCGTGGGTAGCGTCGCGGGGCATGAGGATCCTGGTGACGGGCGGGGCCGGTTTCGTCGGCTCCGCGGTGGTGGGTGCGCTGCTCGCGGGCGGCCACGAGGTGCGGGTGCTGGACGCGCTGCTGCCGGCGGTGCACCCGTCGGGGCTGCCGTCGGCGGTGCCCGCGGGCGCGGAGTTCCGGCACGGCGACGTGCGGGACGCGGCGGCGGTGGAGGCGGCGCTGGACGGGGTGGCGGCGGTCTGCCACCAGGCCGCGATGGTCGGGCTGGGGGTGGACCTGGACGACGCCCCCGCCTACGCCGGGTGCAACGACCTGGGCACGGCGGTGCTGCTGTCGGCGATGGCCCGGCGCGGGGTGCGGGACCTGGTGCTGGCCGGGTCGATGGTGGTGTACGGCGAGGGCGCGTACCGGTGCGGGGCGCACGGGCCGGTGGCCCCCGGGCCGCGCCGGGCGGCGGACCTGGACGCGGGACGCTTCGAGCCGCCGTGCCCGGTGTGCGGCGAACCGCTGCTGCCCGGCCTGGTCGGCGAGGACGCCCCGGCCGACCCGCGCAACGTGTACGCGGCCACGAAACTGGCCCAGGAACACCTGGCCTCCGCCTGGGCCCGCGCCTGCGGGGGCCGGGTCCTGACGCTCCGCTACCACAACGTGTACGGGCCGGGGATGCCGCGCGACACCCCGTACGCGGGGGTCGCCTCGCTGTTCCGCTCGGCGCTGGCGCGCGGCGAGGCACCGCGGGTCTTCGAGGACGGCGGCCAACGCCGCGACTTCGTCCACGTCGCGGACGTGGCGGCGGCCAACGCGGCGGCCCTGGCCGCCCTCCCCGACCGGCCGACGGGCAGCGCGCGGGCGTACAACGTGGGCAGCGGGGACGTCCGGACGGTGGGCGACCTGGCCCGGGCGCTGGCGTCGGCCTACGGCGGCCCGGCCCCGGTGGTGACGGGCGAGTACCGGCTGGGCGACGTCCGGCACGTGACGGCGGACTCCGGACGGCTCCGCACCGAACTCGGCTGGCGGCCCCGGGTGGCGTTCGAGGCGGGGGTGGCCGAGTTCGCGGCCGCCCCACAACGGGCCTGACGGCCGGTCGGCGCGCGGCGGGGGGCTGGGCGGGCACCGGCGGGGCCGGACCGGACCGGGCCCGGTGTTTCCGGGGCCCGGGGGGTGGGGCGCGGTGCGGTCGTCAGGGGCGGCGGGTGGTCGGGAGGCTGATCTCGAAGCAGCAGCCGCCGTCGACGTTGCGTACCCGGGCTCGGCCGTCGTGGGCCTCGACGATGCCGCGGACGATGGCGAGGCCGAGGCCGGCGCCGCTGTCGGCCGTGTCGGGGGTGCCGGGGGCGGCGGGACGGGGGGTGCGGGCGGGGGTGCCGCGCCAGCCGGTCTCGAAGACCCGGGGGAGGTCGGGTTCGGGGATGCCGCCGCAGCCGTCGGTGACGGCGAGGACGACGGCGTCGGCCTCCCGGTGGGTGGAGACGGCGACCAGGCCGTCCGGCGGGGTGGCGCGGATCGCGTTGACCAGCAGGTTGCCGATCACCCGGGTGATCTCGCGGGGGTCGGCCTCGACGGGCGCGGGTTCGACCCGGCGGCCTTCGAGGCGCACGCCGCGCTGCCGGGCGAGGGGGTGGGCGCCGGCCAGCGCGTCGTCGACCAGGTCGTGCAGCGAGACCCGGGAGAGGGTGAGGGAGAGCGCGCCGGCCTGGATCCGGGAGAGTTCGAACAGGTCGTCGACCATGCCGGTGAGCCGCTCGACCTCGGTGCGGATCCGGGCGAGGTAGCGCTCGGGCTGTTCGGCGACGCCGTCCTCCAGGGCTTCGGCCATCGCGCGCAGGCCGGCCAGCGGGGTGCGCAGGTCGTGCGAGATCCAGGCGATGAGTTCCCGCCGGGACGCGTCCAGGGCCCGTTCGCGGTCCCGGGATTCGGCCAACCGGGCGCTGGTGGCGGCGAGTTCGGCGCTGACGGCGGCCAGTTCCCGGCCCAGCGGCCGGTCCGGCGGGGTGAACCCGGCGTCGCCGCCGACGGTGCGGGCGGCCACCGCCAGGGCCCGGCCGCCTGCGGTGACCTGGCGGCCCAGCAGCGCGGCGGTGAGCAGCGCGACCACCGAGGCCATCGCCAGGACGGTGCCGACCACGCCGAGGTCGTGGTGGGAGAGGAACATCGCCTGGGCGACCGCGAACGTCCCGGAGGTGACGGCGAGGACGCTGACCACGGCGACGGCGAACAGGGTGAGCGCCAGCGAGCGGCGGCGCAGCAGTCGCAGCGCGGCCAGGCCGAGCAGTCCGGCGGCGGCGGCGCCGAGCGCGGCGAACAGGGCGATCAGCAGCAGGTCCTTCACGCCGCACCGCCCCGCACGGAACCGGCCGGGCCGGTCGCGCCGGTCGGCTCGGTCGAGCCCGTCGGGCCGGTCGGCTCGGCCGGGTCGTAGCGGTAGCCGACGCCCCAGACGGTGCTGATCAGCGCGGGCGCGCCGGGGTCGTCCTCGATCTTCTCGCGCAGGCGGCGGACGTGGACGGTGACGGTCGACAGGTCGCCGAAGTCCCAGCCCCAGACCCGCTGCATCAGTTCCTGCCGGGAGAAGACCGTCGCGGGGTGCCGGAGCAGGAACGCGAGGAGATCGAACTCGCGGCTGGTGAGCGGGAGTTCGCGTCCGGCCCGGTGGGCGCGGCGGGCCCGGTGGTCGAGCGCCAGGTCGCCGGAGCGCAGCGGCCCGGACGCGGCGGGGGCGGGGGCGGTGCGGGCGCGGCGCAGGATCGACTGGACGCGCAGGACGAGTTCGCGCGGGCTGAAGGGCTTGGTGACGTAGTCGTCCGCGCCGAGTTCGAGCCCGAGGACGCGGTCGGCCTCGTCGCCCTTGGCGGTGAGCAGCACCACCGGCAGGTCGGGCCGGTCCGGGCGGGCGCGCAGGCGGCGCAGCACCTCGAGGCCGTCCAGGCCGGGCAGCATCAGGTCGAGGACGAGCAGGTCGGGCCGGTGGCGTTCGGCCAGGTCGAGCCCGCTCGGCCCGTCCTCGGCCCGGTCGACCAGGTGCCCGGCCCGGGTGAGGTAGCCCGCCACCACTTCGCCGACGGTCGGGTCGTCGTCGACGACCAGGATGCGGGCGGGCTCCGGCGGATCGGCGGGAGCGGGGACGGGAGCGGGGCCGTGGTTCACCCGCCCGAGGATACGAGCCCTCCCCCGCCGACGGCCCCGGTCCGGGCCCTCGTTCGGGTTCCGTAAGATCCGCCGCCCGAACGGATCGCCGGAACGGACCGTCGGAACGGTCCGTCGGAACGGACCGGTCGGCCGACTCCACGCCGACCGGGTCACGGCACCACCGGCCGTCTGCCGCCCCGGACGGCTCCGCGCCGACCGGCTCCCCCACACCGCCCACTGGTTGCCGCCCCGAGCGGCTCCGTCCCGCGCGGCTCCCCTGCGCTGTACGACTTCCGTAAGGGCGTGGTTCGGCCGCGGCGGGGGCGGGCGTGGTTAGCGTGGCGGGCGTGACTCCTCCTCTCCTTCCGTCTCCTCTGCTCCCGTCCTCGGTGGACGTGGTGCTGCCCTGCCTGGACGAGGCGCGGGCGCTGCCCTGGGTGCTGGGCCGGATGCCGGCCGGCTGGCGGGCGATCGTGGTCGACAACGGTTCGCGGGACGGCTCGGCGGAGCTGGCCGCCTCGCTGGGGGCGACGGTGGTGGTGGAGCCGCGCCGGGGTTTCGGCGCGGCCTGTCACGCCGGGCTGCTGGCGGCCGACGCCGAGTTGGTGTGCTTCCTGGACTGCGACGGCTCGCTGGACCCGGCGCAACTGCCGCGGGTGGTCGGGCCGGTGGCGACGGGCGCGGCCGATCTGGTGCTGGGGCGGCGGCGGCCGGTCTCGTTCGGGGCGTGGCCGCCGCACGCCCGGTTGGCGAACCTGGTGCTGGCCCGGCGGCTGCGCGCGGTGACGGGGGCCGGGCTGCACGACCTCGGGCCGATGCGGGCGGCGCGCCGGGAGCGGCTGCTGGCACTGGGGCTGGGCGACCGGCGCTCGGGCTACCCGCTGGAGATGGTGCTGTCGGCGTCGGCGGCGGGGATGCGGATCGCCGAGGTGCCGGTCGACTACCGGCCGCGGGCGGGCCGTTCGAAGGTGACCGGGACGGTGCGCGGGACCCGGCAGGCGGTGCGCGACATGCGGAAGGTGCTCGCGGCCGTGCCGCCGACCCTGCTGGTGATCGCCAAGGCGCCGGTGCCGGGCCGGGTGAAGACCCGGCTGATCCCGGCGTTCGGCGCCGAGCGGGCCGCCGGTCTGGCCGAGGCGGCCCTCGCCGACACCCTGGCCGCGCTGTCGCTGGCCCCGGCCGGACGGCGGCTGCTGGTCCTGGACGGGGCACCGGGCCGGTGGCTGCCGCCGGGCTGGGAGGTGGTGCCGCAGTGCGCGGGCGGCCTGGACCGCCGGCTCGCCGCCGCCTTCGCCCACGCCGCCCGCCTGGCGCCGCACGCCCCGGCGCTGCTGGTCGGCATGGACACCCCGCAGTTGGACCCGGCCGTCCTCGCCGCGCCGCTGTCGGCCGCGCGGCGTCCGGGCGTCGACGCCTGGTTCGGCCCCGCCGAGGACGGCGGTTTCTGGGCCCTCGGTCTGGCCCGCCCGGACGCCCGCCTCGCGGCGCGGCTGCTGCACGGCGTGCCGATGTCGACCGCCGGCACCGGCCGGGACGTCCTGGACCGGCTGCGGGCCGCCGGTCTGACGGTCGGCGAGCTGCCGCCGCTGCTGGACGTGGACGGCCCGGACGACGCCGTCCGGGTCGCCGCGCTGGCACCCGGCACCCGGTTCGCCGCCCGGCTGCGGGAGTGCGGGACCGCCCCCGGACCGGCCGCCCGGTGAACACCCACCCGGCGGGTGCGGGCGCGGGCCTCTCCCCCGCACGCGGCGTCGACACCGCCGCGCCCCGGATCGCCGCCGCGCCCCGGGTCGACGCCGAGCCCTGGGTCGACGACCCGTTCGGGCGGGCGGTGCGGGCCGGACGGGGGCCGTTGTGGCTGCGGCGGGCGGACGGTTCGCGGCTGGTGCTGGAGGTGGAGCGCTGGTGCGCGCCGGTGGCCGGGGCGGACCACGGGCTGGTGCTGCGCTGCCTGGGCCTGTCCGCGCCGGTGCTGGACCTGGGCTGCGGGCCGGGTCGGCTGGTGGCGGCGCTGTCCGAGGCGGGCGTGCCCGCGCTCGGGGTGGACATCTGCGCGGCCTCGGTGGAGCGCACCGCGGGGCTGGGCGGTCTCGCGCTGCGCCGTTCGGTGTTCGACCGGCTGCCCGCCGAGGGCCGTTGGGGCGGCGTGCTGCTGGCCGACGGCAACCTCGGCATCGGCGGCGACCCGGCGGCCCTGCTGGCCCGGGCGGGCGCGCTGCTCGCCCCGGGCGGGCTGCTGCTGGTGGAGACCGCGACGCAGGAGGTGGACGAGGTCGCGGACGTCCGGGTGGAGGGCCCGGACGGCGCCGGTCCGCCGTTCGCCTGGGCCCGCTGCGGGCCCGCCGCGACGCTGCGGCACGCCCGGGCGGTCGGCCTGGAGCAGGCCGAGCGCTGGCTGTCGCACGGCCGCTCGTTCCTGGCGCTGACCCGCCCCTGACGGCGGAAGACCTGACGGAGGGTCACCCGGCGGCGGGTCGGTCGCGCTCGGCCCACTGCGGGTGCTCGCGCTCGGCCCACTCCCGGTCGACGGTGCCGGTGCGCATGCCGCGCCGGGCCTCCGGGTCCTGGTGGGCCATCCGCAGGTGGCCGAGCACCACCACGGCGACGGCGAGCGCGAACCAGTCGTGGACGAAGGTCGCGCCGGTGCGCCACACGGCGGGGGCGAGGCCGGTGAACCACATCAGCAGGCCGGTGCCGAGCATGACCAGGGTGGTGCCGAGCGTCCACTGCGCGTACAGCTTCTGCCCGGCGTTGAACTTCCCGGCGGGCCGGGGCCCGAGTCGGCGGCGGCGCACGGTGCGCAGCCAGGTGCGGTCGGCGGCGGTGAAGCGGCCGAGGCGGACGGCGTCGCGGCGCATCGCCCGGGAGGCGAGGGAGAGCAGCAGCGGGACGGGCAGCAGCAGGCCGCACCACTCGTGCAGCCCGGCCACCAGGCGCCGGCGGCCGACGAGTTGGGCCAGCGGCGGCAGGTAGAGGCAGGCGGCGGTGGCCAGGCAGGTGAGCATCAGCGCGGCGGTGGCGCGGTGCGTCCAGCGCTGGGCGCGGGTGAACCGGGGGCGGCGGTCAGCCGGTGGGTGCATCGTCGCGTCCGTTCGATCGGCCGACCCAGGCGTCCACGTCGTAGCCGAGCCGTTCCCAGTAGCCCGGGCGGACGGCGTCGGTGACGGTGATCGAGGACAGCCACTTGGCGGACTTGTAGAAGTACATCGGGGCGACGTACAGCCGGACCGGGCCGCCGTGCGCGTGGCCGATCGGCTGGTCCTGCATCCGCAGCGCCACCAGGACGTCGTCGCGGCGGGCCTGGTCCAGCGTCAGGCTCTCGGTGTAGGCGCCGTCGAAGCAGCCGAAACTCACCGCGCGCCCCTCCGGCCGCACCCCGGCGGCCGCCAGCAGCGCGGACAGCGAGACGCCCTCGAACGGGGTGGCGGGCACCCGCCAGCCGGTGACGCACTGCACGTCGTGGACGATCCGGCGCTGCGGCAGGGCCCGCAGGTCGGCCAGTCGCAGGGTGGTGGGCCGCTCCACCAGGCCGTCGACGGTGAGGGTGTAGTCGGCCTCGCCGCGTTCGGGCACCGAGGCGGTCACCGAGTAGTAGCGGAACCCGCCCCCGCCGGGCAGCAACCCGCTCAGCCCGGTCGGGTCGTTGCGGGCCAGGGTGTCCTGGGCGCGTTGCAGCCACGGGCCGACCGCGACCCCGGCGGCACCGAGGCCGAGCAGGCCGAGCACCACCCGGCGGCCGACGGGGGTGCCGCGGGTCCCGTCGTCGTTCTCGCCGTTGCCGTCGTTGCCGTTGCCGCCGTTGTCGTCGTTGTCGTTGCCGTCGTTGTCGTCGTTGTCGTCGTTGTCGTCGTCCACGGGGTGATTCGACCAGGCGGGGCCGCCGTTGCCCAGGGGCGCGGGCGGACCGTCAGACTTCCGTCATCTGTGCGCGCACCGGCCGCGGCCACCGTCCGGCCCGCCGCGCGGACACCATCACGATCACCAGCAGGGCGGCGCCGTAGGCGAGTTGCTGCGTCCGGCCGCCGCCGGCCAGGTACAGCAGCTGCCCGGCGGCGGGCACCGCCAGCCACTCCCAGCGGCCGTCGAGAGCGACCAGCGCCACCACCAGCAGCCCGTACCAGGGGTAGCCGGGGGCGGCCAGCAGCAGCGCCCCGCCGGTCACCAGCAACGCGCCCCGCCAGGGCCGCCCCGGGTCACCGTGCCGCAGCACCCGCCACACCAGGACGGCCAGCAGCGCCGCCCCGACCCATGGCGCGAACCGGTCGGGCAGCACCAGGCGCAGCAGCCCGAACCGGTCGAGGTGGCCCTGCTGGTAGCCCTCCTCCCGCAGGTAGCCGGGCAGGTAGCCGAACACCCCGGCCCCGGACGCCGCCACGTACGGCAGGTAGCAGAGCACGAACACCCCGACGGCGGCCACGAGCAGCGCCAGGGCCGCGGCAGGCCGGAACGCACCCCCGACGGATCGGCCGGAGGCCACCGGGTCGGGTACGCCCGAGTCCGCGACCGGTACGGCGGACGGACCGGCGACGGCCTGCCACGGCCCGGACCGGAACAGCAGCCGCAACCCACCCCCGGCAGGCCGGCCGGAAACTCCCGGACCAGGCGCGCCCGAGTCCGCGACCGCCACGGCGGGCGGGCCGGCCGGGGGCCGTACCGGCGCGGTGCCGGACGGGCGGCGGGAGAGGACGCCGGAGAGGGCGCCCGGGAGGGCCAGTGCGGGGAGGAGCTTCACCGCCGTTGCCGCGCCCAGGGCCGCGCCGGCCGACACCGGCCGGGTGCGGGCCGCCCAGGTCAGGCCGGCCACTGTCAGCAGGGCGCCCAGCGTGTCGACGTGGGCGTCGTTGACGGCCCAGACCGCGACGCCCGGGCACCAGGCCCAGAGCGCGGCCCGTCGTCGTCCGCCCGTCGCCGTGAGCAGCAGGGCGGTGGTCGCCACCGCCAGGGTCGCCCCGGCCGCCTGGGCGACCCGGACGCCGTCGCCGAAGGGGCGTTGGAGGAGGAACCACGCCTCGGCCAGCGGCGGGTAGACGGTGTGCACGGCGGGGCGGTTGATCCGGGTGCAGGCGCCGTCGGCGGTGCGCCGTTCGTCCCACTCCGCGCAGCCGTCGCCGACCGGGAACCGCCCGGGGTCGCGCAGCCGGGTCAGGGCCGGGTCCTCGGGGGTGTGCGCGTACGGGGAGACGCCCGCGGCCTGCACCTTGCCGTCCCAGCCGTAGCGGTAGGCGTCGTCGCTGGTCCGGGGCGGGGCGAGCAGGCCGGTCGCGGCGACCAGGACGCCGCCGGCCAGCACGAGCCGGGTCACCTGTCGGGCCGGTACCCGGCGCAGCAGGAGCAGTGCCGTCGCGAACAGGGCGGCGTCGGCGGCGTACCAGCCGTACAGCGGGGTCCGGTCGCCGAGGGTGCCGCCGGTGGTGAAGGTCAGCGCGAGGCAGCCGGCCAGGGCGGTGACGGCGAGGGCGCAGGGCAGGGCGGGGCGTGCGGTCACCGCTCCACCCTCGCAGTTCGGGGCGTCCGGGGGGCGGCGGCGCGGGGTGCCGTCCGGATTCCGTAAGCATCCGCCGAGCACCCGTCCCGAACACCCGCCCCGAACACCCGTCCGGTCGCGGGCCGTCGGGCCGGGCCGTTCGGATTCCGTAAGCACGTCGCAGCGCCGTCGGGGCGGCCGGGCGCGCTTCGATGGGCCCGTGGACTCCGACCCCTCCCCCGCCCGGCGGCGCTTCGACCCGCCGCTGCCCGTCCCGCCCGCCGTGCTGCGGCGCGGCCCGTTCCGTCCGGGCGCGTTCCGCTCCGCCGCGCACGAGCCGCGTACCGCGGTGGTGCTCGGCCGGTGGCTGGGCGCGGCGCTGCTGCTGTGCTTCGCGACCGGTCTGGTCAGCCACCTGCTCCAGGACCCGCCGGGCTGGCTGGCACCGCGGCTGCCGTCCCGCCCGGTGAACGGCTACCGGGTCACCCAGGGGCTGCACGTGGTCTCCGGGCTGGCGGCGGTCCCGCTGACCGGCGCGAAGCTGTGGACGGTGTACCCGCGGCTGTTCGCCTGGCCGCCCGCCCGGAGCGTGCTGCACCTGCTGGAGCGGCTGTCGATCGCGCTGCTGGTCGCGGCGGTGCTGCTGGAGCTGTTCACCGGGCTGCTGAACACCCTCCAGTGGTACCCGTGGCCGTTCCCGTTCCGGCAGACCCACTACTGGACGGCGTGGACGGCGGTCGGCGCGCTGCTGGTCCACCTGGCGGTCAAGGCGCCGGTGATCGCCGCGCACTGGCGCCGGGCCGCCGCCGTCCCGCTGCCCGGGCGGCGGGCGGTGCTCGCGGCGACGGCCGCCGCCGTCGGCGCGGTCACCCTCACCACCGCGGGCCAGTCCGTGCCGTGGCTGCGCGCCCTGGACCTGTTCGCCCCGCGCCGCCCGGGCGCCGGGGGCCGGGGGCTGCCGGTGAACCGCACCGCCGCGCAGGCCGGGACGGGCGCCGTCCCGGCCGACTGGCGGCTGGCCGTCGACGGCCCGGCCGGCTACCGGATCGGCCTGGCCGAACTGCGCGCCCTGCCGCAGACCACCGCCGAGCTGCCGATCTCCTGCGTGGAGGGCTGGAGCGCGAACGCCCGCTGGACGGGCGTGCGGCTGACCGACCTGCTGCGCCGGGCCGGTGTCCCGGCCGGGTCGGCGGTGCGGATCACCTCCCTGGAGGAAGAGGGGCCGTACCGGGTCACCGAGATGCCCGCCGGGTACGCCGACGACCCGCTCACCCTGCTGGCCCTGGCCCTGGACGGCCGCCCGCTGACGCCCGACCACGGCTTCCCGGCACGGATCGTCGCGCCGAACCGGCCCGGGGTGCTGCAGACCAAGTGGGTCGCCCGGATCGAGGTGGTCTGAGGTGCGGATCTTCCGCGGTGCCCTGCTGCTCGGCGGCCTCGCCCTGCTCGCCTGCGGGCTGACCGGCCTGCTGACCGACCCGTACGTGACCGGCCCGCTCGGCGTGCTGCTGTGGGCGGCCGGGCTGCTGGTGCTGCACGACGGGCTGTGGCTGCCGCTGGTGTGCGCGGTCGGCGTGGCCGCGGCGGGCCGGCCGGTGCTGCGCGGCTGGCTGGTGGTGGCGGCGGCGGTGGGCGCGGTGGCCGTCCCGGCGGTGCTGCGGGCCGGGGACGACCACGGCAACCCGACCCTGCTGCCGCTGCCCTACCTGCGGAACTGGCTGCTGTTCCTGGCGGTGGGCGCGGCCGTGGCCGCGCTCACCGCCGTGGTCCGACGGGGGGTCAGGCGGGCACGCCGGGCAGGCCGGTGACCAGCCCGTCCAGGGCGTGCGAGCACGGGCAGTGCCGGACGGCGGGCAGCGCCTCCAGGGCCCCGAACAGGACGGTGCGCAGGCGCTCGACGTTGTGGGCGAAGACCTCCAGCACTTCGGCGTGGGTGACGCCCTCGCCGCTCTCGACGCCCGCGTCCAGGTCGGTCACCAGGGCCAACGAGGTGTAGCAGAGGCCGAGTTCGCGGGCCAGGACGGCTTCCGGGTGGCCGGTCATGCCGACCACGGACCAGCCGTTGGCGGTGAACCAGCGCGACTCCGCCCGGGTGGAGAAGCGCGGGCCCTCGATCACCACCAGGGTGCCGCCGTCGACGGGCTCCCAGGCGAGGTCGCGGGCGGCGGCCAGGGCGGCGGCGCGGCCGGCCGGGCAGTAGGGGTCGGCCATCGAGACGTGGACCACCTCGGGCACCGAACCGTCCGGCAGTATCCGGCCGTCGTAGTAGGTCTGCGCCCGCCCGGAGGTGCGGTCGACGAACTGGTCCGGCACCAGCAGCGTGCCCGGCCCGTACTCGGGGCGCAGGCCGCCCACCGCGCACGGCGCCACCACCTGCCGCACCCCCAGCGCGTGCAGCGCCCACAGGTTGGCCCGGTAGTTGATCCGGTGCGGCGGCAGCCGGTGGCCCCGGCCGTGCCGGGGCAGGAAGGCGACCCGCCGGCCGGCCGCCTCGCCGACGAACAGGGCGTCGGACGGCGGCCCGTACGGCGTCTCCACCCGCACCTCGACGGCGTCCCCGAGCAAGGCGTACAGCCCCGAACCCCCGATCACCCCGAGCTCGGCGCTCGGGACGCCGTCGGCGCGGGGCGGGTTTCCCTGTGCAGAAGCAGTGGTCATGCCCCCACCCTAAGGAGGGCGGGCGGCCGACCCGCCCAGGACGGCCTTACGGCTCGCTGACGGCTCCGGCCCCGGGGGCCGGAGCCGGGACCCGGGGTGTTCCCGAAGGGCGCCCACCGGGTCTACTGTTCGGTAACATCCCGCACCGCCCGGACGACCAGGAGAACCGATGACCGCCGACCGTTCCGCCCGCCTGCTGGGCGGCCTCCTGCTGGCCGCCGGAGTCGCGCACTTCGCCGCGCCGAAGCCCTTCGACTCGATCGTGCCGCGCAGCCTGCCCGGCGACCCCCGCACCTGGACCAGGGCGAGCGGCCTGGCCGAGCTGGCCGTCGGCGCGGCGGTGCTGCACCCGCGCAGCCGCCGCGGCGGCGGGCTGGCGGCGGCCGGGTTGTTCGCCGCCGTCTTCCCGGCCAACGTGAAGATGGCCTACGACTGGCGCCACCGCCCGGCCCCGCTGCGCGCCGTCGCGTTCGCCCGGCTGCCGTTGCAGGCCCCGCTGATCGCCTGGGCGCTGCGGGTCTCGCGCGGCTGACGGCCCCTCAGCCGCCGTACCATCCGGCGGGCCTGACGGTCGTGTCCGGTCCGCCGGGGCGGCGGGCGAGGATCTGGTCGACCCCCATCCGCCCCTCGGAGAAGGCCAGCGAGCTGCCCGCCGTGTAGAGCTGCCACAGCCGCACCGCGGGCCGGCCGACCAGGGCGGTGAAGCGGTCCTGGTGGCGGGTCAGGGTGTCCCGCCAGGCGTCGATGGTGCGGGCGTAGTGCGGGCGCATCGCCTCGGTGTGCAGCACCTCCAGGCCCGCCGCCTCGATCAGGTCGACGGTCTGCCCGAGCGGGCGCATGTGCATGTCGGGGGCGATGTACGCCTCGATGAACGCGCCGCCGCCGGGCGCGGCGGCCCCGCGCGACATCTGCTGGACCAGCAGCCGGCCGCCGGGGCGGAGCAGTCCGTGCAGCCGGGCGGCGAAGTCGGGGTACTGGTCCCGGCCGACGTGCTCGCCCATCTCCACGCAGCTGACGGCGTCGTAGGCGTCCGCGGCGATCTCCCGGTAGTCGCACAGCCGGACGTCGACCAGGTCGGCGACGCCCGCCTCGGCCACCAGCGACCGGGCGTGGGCGTGCTGGCGGGCGGAGAGGGTGACGGCGGTGACCCGGGCGCCGTGGTGGACGGCGGCGTGCCGGGCCAGCGCGCCCCAGCCGCAGCCGACGTCGAGCAGGCGGGTGCCGGGGCGCAGGTCGAGCTTGCGGCAGATCAGGTCGAACTTGGCCTGCTGGGCGGCCTCCAGGGACTGGTCGTCGGAGGTGTAGTAGGCGCACGAGTAGGCCATCGCCGGTCCGAGCAGCAGGGCGTAGAACTCGTTCGACAGGTCGTAGTGGTGGCTGATCACCGCCCGGTCCCGGCCCCGGCTGTGCAGGGCGCCGCGGACCCGGGCCCGGCCGCCGGGTCGGGGCGGCGGCGGTCCGACGGCGCCGAGCCGGGCGGCGGCGGACAGCAGGGCGGGCCAGCTGCCCGGGGACGGTCGGCCGAGCCGCCGTCCGGCGAGTTCCCGGCGGACGGCGGACAGGGCCTCGGCGAGGTCGCCCTCGACGTCGAGCTCACCGCTGATCCACGCGTCGGCCAGCCCCAGCTCGCCCGGCTGCCACAGCAGCCGACGCAACGCCCGGCGGTGGCGCACCACTACCTGCGGCCCGGTCGCCGGGCCGGTGGTCGAACCGTCCCAGAGCCGCAAGCCGAAAGGTGGCGGCCCTCCGAGCAGCTCCTGGAGCACCGGGGCCAGCACCTCGGCGGCCCCGGTGCGCGCGCCCGCGCGCCGTTCGGGTGCCGGGCTGTTTCGGGTGGCAGGTACGGTCATGGGTCCCCTCCGCCGGACGGGCCGCCGGGCGGCCTCGCGCTGGTGTCTGCTCCCCGGGTTCGGAGCCGACCGCCCCGCGGATCGGTCACCCGCGCCACGAATCGGCCGCCCCGGCCTCCGGCCGCGGCCCCGGCGGCGGCTCGGGCCGACCGGACGGGCGGTCCGGCGGAGCGGCTCGGCGGGCGTCGTCGTCCCGGTCCCGGGAGGTGCCGGTCGAACGGGAGTCCGGTCGGGCGAGGGGTCCGTGCGCGCCGGGGGCCCGGAGCCGGAGCGACGGCGGTCTCCGCTCCTGCAGCGTCACCCCCGGTGCCGACGGCGTGCCCGACCCGCCCCGCCCGCCGGGCGGTCGGCGCTGCTCAGCGCTGCTCAGCGCTGCCCGGCGAGCCCACTGCGGGGCTCCGAGCTGCGAAAACGCCTCCGCTCCCGCTCGGCCGTCCGCGCGCCCCAGGGGCGCCGCCGCGGTCCCACCCGCGGCGGTGTCAGGCCGTTGCGTCGAGCAGGTGGCGCATCAGGGCGACGGCGCGGTCGATCGCGGGCTCCTCGCCGATCACGATGGGCGCCCACTCCAGGGCGGTGGCCAGCTGCACCATGATCTCGATCTGCTCGGGCGCCGGGGTGGCGCCGTCGGCGGCGAGGGCCCGGGTGAAGCCGGTGCGCAGCGCCCGGCTGACGGCCTTGCCGTCGGCCATCAGCACCCGCAGGGCGGCGGCGGGTTCGGCCACGGCGAAGGTCCGCAGGGGCGGGAAGTCGGCGGTGACCTGCATGAAGCGGCGGATCGCCTCGAGTCCGCGCCGGTCGCCGGTGCCGCGGCCGTCGGCGACCAGCTGGTCCCAGGTCTGCTCGGCGAGGCCGGCGAGCACCTCGCCGACCAGGCCGTCGCGGTCGCCGAACCACCGGTACAGCGTGGTGCGGCCGACGCGCAGCGCGGCGGCGAGTTCGCGCATGTCGATGCGTTCGGCGCGCAGGAACCACGCGCGGGCCAGGCGCAGCGCGGCGTCCCGGGTCGCCCTGCCCGGGCCGTCCTGAGCGCGGGGGTGTTCCGACTCTGCCATGTGGAACATTATTGACGAGTGTTCCACCGGGGGGCTAGCGTCCCGTCGCAACTCGCCGGTAACGAAGCCGTGCGCATCCAGAGGAGCCCCCCACCATGCCTTCTCTCCGTGGAAAGATCACCGCGACGGGCGCGGCCGCAGCCCTCGCCCTCGGCGTGACCGTGCTGGCCCCGCCCGCCCTCGCCGCCGCCCACGGCGGCCGGACCGACCAGGGCCGGGCCGCGGCCGACTGCTTCTGGTTCGGCCCCACCCCCAGCCTCGCGAGCCGCGAGCAGAACTACGCCTACCCCGACAGCGGTGCGACGTACTGGGCGGCGATGTTCACCCTGCCGGTCGGCGCGACGCTGACCTTCGACGGCGAGTACGCGCACGCCCGCTACCAGTCGCTGAACAGCTACGACGTCACCACCCACGTCCCCACCGACGCCCTCAACGACGTCTCCACCGCCCCCGACCCGGGCTCCCGCAACCCGTACCTGCCCGGCGCCCTCCGCGCGGGCGGGACGCACCGCTCGTACACCGCGACCGTGCTGGGCGAGCAGCGCCCCGCCGACCCGGCCGCCCGGGCCGCCAACACGCTCTACGCCGGGGTGCCGGGCCAGCGCGACATCGCCCTGCTGTACCGCGTCTACCTGCCCGACCGGGGCCGCGACGCCACCGGCGGCACCGGGCTGCCCCGGCCCTCGCTGCACCTGGCCGACGGCACCACGGTGACCGGCCGGGCCGCCTGCGACGCCGTGCGGGCCCAGCACCGCGCGACCCTGCCGCTGACCTCGCTGGCGCCGGACACCTACCGGGCGCTGCGCGACCAGCCCGGCAAGCCCGCCGGCTTCCCCGCGGACCCGTCGCCCGTCTGGCACACCTTCTACAACTCGGCCACCACCATCGCCTGCGCCTTCCAGGGGCAGTGCGGCGGTACGCCCGCCAAGAGCGGCGGCCAGTACTCCAACCGGGACAACGAGTACGTCAGCGTCGAGGTCAGCCGGGCCTACGGCAGCGTCCTCGTCCTGCACGGCAAGCTGCCCAGGACCCCCGCCACCGTCGGCCGCCAGCCCTTCGTGGCGACCCGCACCGACCTGCGGTACTGGTCGCTGTGCAGCAACGAGTCGGTCGCCACCACCGCCGCCGTCGGCTGTCTGGACGACGAGGACCTGGTCACCGACCGGGACGGCGACTACACCGTCGTCCTGAGCCTGCCGCAGGACCGCCCCCGCAACGCGACCAGCGCGAACGGCGTCAACTGGCTGAGCCTGTCCCCGCGCGGCGACGGCGCCGGCCACCTCGACAACTCCATGCTCATCCTGCGCAACATGCTGCCCTCCGCCGCCTTCGGGCACGCCGTGCAGGACACCCGCGTGCCGGGCGACGAACGCGCCGTCATGGGCCCCTACCTGCCGACCGCCGCCTACACCACCACCGCGGCCTTCGAAGCCCTGGGCCGCCACCCGAGGTGACCCGTCGGGGGCGGCGATCCGCGCGGTCGCGTCAGGCCAGGGTGGTGAGGGCGTCGCCGACGTACTTGGCGCCGAGGATGCCGAGGACGGTGGTCATGACGGCGGCGTTGTGGACGGACATCCAGGCCTTCCAGCCGTCGAGGGTCCCGGCGGAGCGCTCGCCGCCCAGCAGGTAGACGGCCAGCGGCAGGGTGGTGCAGAGCGAGGCGACGACCACCATGAGGACCGCCGCGACGGTCCTGCCGCCGGTGCCCGCGCCGCTGCCCGCGATCGCGAGGGCCCCGCCGACGACCAGCACGAGGTTCTTGGGGTTGGCGACGGCGAGGGCGGCGGCCAGGCCGACGGACTTGACGGGGGTGAACCGGTCGATCGCCGCCATCCACCCCGGCGGGGCGGCGACGCGGCCCTCCCGGGGGCGGCCGGTGAACTGCTTGACGGCCAGCAGGACGAACAGCACGCCCAGCGCGAGCTTCACCCAGCCGGTCCAGGCGGCCGGGGTGCCGTCGTCGCCGGCGGCGTCGGCGCCGGAGCCGAGCAGGACCAGGAGGGCGGTGGCGGCGGCCAGCGCGAAGGTCCAGCCGGCGGCGAAGGCGATGCCGTTGGTGCGGCCCTCGGGCGTGGCGAGCATCAGGATGACGGCGATCAGCGGCAGCGGGCTGATCGCGATGCCGACGGCGGAGGGCAGCATCTGCCCGATCGCGTCCCCCACGGTCAGCTCCCCGCGGTCAGGGCGGGCAGCGTCCAGGTGCCGTCCAGGACCGCGGTCCCGGGGCCGTAGATCCGGACGATGACGGTGAACGGCCCCCGGGGGGCGGGCAGCCAGTTCGCGGCCCGGTCCGGGTCGGCGGGACGCGCGTGCTGGACGTACAGGGTCAGGCCGCCGTCCTCGTCGTGGACCAGGCCCGGGGTGCGGTCGCCGATGGAGTACCGGTCGATCGGGTTGTCCACCAGCAGGCGCTCGGGCAGCCGGTACAGGGTGGCCGACCAGAAGAACCGGGCCCCGGGCAGCCGGTCGGCGGGGAAGTGGACGGTGTAGTCGCGGTCCGCGGCGTTCGGCGGCCGGTTGCCCGCGCTGTCGGCGACCCAGCCGCCGTACCAGGCTTCGGCGGCGGGCAGGCCGTACAGGCCCTTGTCCGCGGCGACCGAGCGGGTCAGGTAGTCCTCGCCCACCTGCTCGCGGGTGCCGAAGAAGGAGCTGGAGTCGGTCGCGGAGTCCAGCACGGCGGCCAACTGCCCGCGGCCGTCGGCGATGCCCGCCTCCATCGCGGCCCGCACCTCCGGGGAGAGGGCGGCGGGCTCGAAGGTGCCGGAGCCGTCGACGCCGAGGGCGGCCAGGCGCCCGCGCAGGTCCCGCTGGGAGGGCAGGACGGGGAAGAAGCCGAGCAGGAAGTCCAGCACGGTGAAGAACTCGATGCTCGTGCCCGCCTCCTCCCGCCAGACGGGCCAGTCGGGCTCGGGCGCGGGCGCCGGGGCGTCCTGGCCGGTGTACGCGCTCAACGGCCGCAGCCGGTACCGCTCCTGAACGGCCCGCAGGTCCTCGACGTCCGCGTCGGTGGTCCCGGCCAGGTAGGTCCGGCCCAGACAGCCCACCAGCTGGGTGTCCGCGCGCAGCACCCCCGTGATCCCGTCGGGGACCGCGCCGTCCCACCCGGGCCCGGCCAGTAGGTGGTCGCCCGCCTCCTGGCCGGTGGTGCGCGCGCCGACGAACCCGACGTAGGTGGTGTCCAGGTCGTGGAAGGGCAGCACGTAGTAGCGGTCCATCGCCGGCACCGACACCACCCACGGCTCCGCCCGCAGGTCCAGCCAGCACCACGAGTACGGGGTGTCGTTGTTCGGGGTGACCACGTCGGTGTTCTCCGGCCGCGACGGCTGCGGGTAGTGCCGGAACGTCCCGAACCCCCCGACGTAGCGGTGGTCGTCCGCGTCGACGGCCTGCCGGTACAGCGTGCGGTAGTTCTCCAGCACCGGATGCCCGTACACCCAGCCCTGCGCCGCCGTCGCCCGTACCGCGTCCAGATCCATGCCGCTCATCAGCCGTCCTCATGTCGGGTCGATACGTCTCGTGCTCCTCGCGGTGATCGTAGGGACGCGGCCACCGGCCCGCAGGGCGACACGGTGCCGGGGCATCCGGCCGCGCCCGGGGCCCGGAATGCGAGGGGCGCGGTTCGCCCGTAGCGTCTGGGCATGGGCGATGACGTGCGACTTCCCGGCAGGCTCGGTTCGGTCCGGATGACGGGAGAGCTCCCGGAACGGGCGGATCTGGGCCTGGTGTTCGACGAGCTCGACCACCAGATGGCCTGTCAGGCGTACCTGTGGGCACTGCCGTTGGTGTCCTACGCGCAGTGGCAGAAGGTGCACCGGGAGGTGTTCGGGGCGGGCCCGTTCGACCTGGTCCACTACGTCACCTACCGGGACCGGCTCGGGCTGATCACCGCGAACGCCACCACCCCCTACATCCTGAACTTCATCGACCTCGCCGCCACCGGCCCGCTGGTGATCGAGCTCCCGGCCGGGCCGACCGCCGGCGGGGTGTCCGACTTCTGGCAGCGCGAGATCGCGGTGATGGGCGAGATGGGCCCCGACCGGGGCCGAGGCGGCCGCTACCTCGTCCTCGCCCCCGGCCAGGACGCCCCGGCGGACGCCGAGGACCTGCGGTTGCTGACCTCCACCGGCACCAACATCATGTTCGGGTTCCGCACCCTGGACCCCGACCCGGTCCGCGCCAAGGAACTCGTGGACGCGGTCCGCCTCTACCCCCACGGGCAGCGCGAGAGCACACCCGCCACCCGCGTCGTCTCTCCCGACGGCCGCCCGTGGTCGGGCGACCAACCCGGAGGGCTGGAGTACTGGGAGCGCCTGCACGCCATCTACCAGGACGAGGTCGTCGACGAACGCGACCGCTTCTACCTCGCCATGCTCAAGCAGCTCGGCATCGAGAAGGGCAGGCCCTTCACCCCCGACGAGCGCCTGGTGCGCCTCCTCACCGAGGCGAGCGCGGCGGGCGAGCTGATGGCCCGGGTGAACACCTTCGCCAAACGCTTCGACGGCTCACGCTACTGGGACGACCGGCAGTGGGACCTGGCGCTGATGCTGGACCGCTCCGACCAGCGCGCCGAGCACCACGACCAACTCCTGGAACGCGCGGCCTGGTTCTACGAAGCCGTCAGCTTCTCCGCCGCCATGAAGAGCCGGACCCCCGGCCAGGGCCAGGGCTACCTCGCCGCCTACACCGACGACCGCGGCGAGTGGCTGGACGGCGGCCGCGCCTACACCCTGCACGTGCCCGCCGACGTCCCCGCCAGGCTGTTCTGGTCCGCCACCGTGTACGACACCGCCACCCGCTGCCTGATCGACAACCCGCAGCAGCGCGGCGACCGCGGCTCCCGCGATCCCGAACTCGCCCGCAACGCCGACGGCTCGGTCGACCTCCACTTCGGCCCCGAACCCCCGCCCAGCGGTGAGTCCAACTGGGTGCAGACCCTGCCCGGCAAGCACTGGTTCTCCTACTTCCGCTTCTACGGACCCCTCGAGTCGTACTTCGACCGCAGCTGGAAACTCGGCGACATCACCCCCGCCTGACGCACCGGCCCCTCCCGGTCCCCCCGACTGCGGCCCGCGCACCCACCGTGCGGCCGACCGCCAAGGGCACCGGGACGCGGTGCGACGAGCAGACCGTGCGCCACACAGACGGGAGAGCAGTGTGGGTGACCAGCCCGGCCCCGACCCCGACCCCGGCCCGGGGGACGTGCCCCGCAGGGCCCACCGGTCGAGGTCGGGGAGGCCGACGCCGTCAGACGTGTCGTCAGGTCTGGTCACCGGCCTGTTCTCCATCCCCGAGGGCATGGCGTACGCGGCGATCGCCGGGTTCGACCCGGTCGCCGGGCTGTTCTCCGGCGTCGTCCCCGCCGTCGTCGGCTCGCTCGCCGCCCGCACCGTGCTGATGGTCACCACCCTGACCAGCGCCATCGCGCTCACCGCGCAGAGCGTCCTGACCGACGCCGGCCTCGACGCCGCCGACGCCGGGAACGTCGCGATGCTCGCCCTGACGACCGGGGCGGTGATGCTGGTGCTGGGCGTGCTGCGGCTCGGGGTGGTGCTGACCTTCGTCTCCAACGCGGTGATGACCGGGTTCTCCGTCGGCATCGCCCTGCAGATCGTCACCGGCGTCCTCAAGGACGCCACCGGCTACCGGCCGCACGGGCACAACAAGCTCGCACAACTCGCCGACTGGCTCGCCCACATCGGATCCTGGCAGCTCGCCGCGACCCTGACCGCCACCGCCACCGTCGCCGTCTGGGCACTCGCCCACGCGGCGCGGCGGCTGCGCACCGTCGCGCTGCTGATCGCCATGGTGGTGGTCAGCGTCGCCGTCGCGGTGCTCGGCACCGACGTGGAGCTGGTCGGCGGCATCGCCGACATCCCCTCCGCGCTGCCGCACTTCACCGCTCCCGCCTGGTCGGCCCTCCCCCACCTGATCGGCGGCGCGGTCTCCATCGCGTTGGTCGCCCTGGCCCAGGCGGCGGGCATCTCGCCGAGCGTTCCCAACCCCGACGGCTCCAAGCCGGACACCGACCGGGACTTCACCGCCCAGGGCCTGGCCAACGTGGCGGGCGGGCTGTTCCAGTCCCTGCCGGTCGGCGGGTCGCTCTCCCGCACCGGCGTCGCCGTCTCGGCGGGCGCCCGCACCCGTTGGGCCGGGATCTTCTCCGGCCTCTGGCTCGCCGCGATCGTCCTCGCCCTCGCACCGCTCGCCGAGCACATCCCGATGCCGGTCATCGGCGGCCTGATCCTCGTCGTCGGCGCCGAACTCGTGGCCGGCAAGGTTTCCGACGTCCGGCTCGTCCTGAGGACCTCGCCGCTGTCCGCCGCCGCGATGATCCTCACCTTCCTGGCCACCACCCAACTGCCCCTGCAACAGGCGATCGTGCTGGGCGCGGTGCTGTCCCTGCTGATGTACTGCGCGCAGGCCGCCCGCCGGTCCCGTCTCCTCGCCCTGGAGCCCGCGGGCGACGGCCGCTGGCGAACCGCCGCCCCACCCGCCCGGCTCGCCCCCGGCCGGGTCACCGTCCTGGACTACGACGGGGTCAGCCTGTTCGCCGAACTGCCCCGGATCGAGCGGCACTGGCCCGCCCCCGCACCGGACGCCGTCCTGATCCTCGTGCTCCGCGCCCTCCCCGACGTACCGTCGTCCGCCATGATCAAGCTGCTGCGCCGCAAGGCCGACGAACTGCACCGGGCCGGCGGCCGGCTGGTCCTCGCCGGAGTCCAGCCCCCGCTGGCGAAGATCGCCGCCGACACCGGACTCGCCGAACACCTCGGCCCCGGCGGCATCGTGCCCGCCACCGGCGTCCTCTTCGGCCCGCTCGAATCCGCCCTCCGCGACGCAGACTCCTGGCTCGCCACCCGCCCGGGCACCCCGCCCCGGCCCCGCCCCGACACCGACGGGCCGGGTCCGGCACCCCCGCCGTAGCGATACCCGGGCCGGCCCGGAACGCCACACCGGCGGCACCGACGTGCGCCTCGCCGCCCCGGGGATGCAGGCAGAGCCCGCAGTGCACCGCGTTCCGACGGCCGCTCGGCGGCATCCGGACCGGTACCGTCGCCTCCGCTCGCGGGTCGTCCGCACGGCGGCGAGCGCTCGGCCCGCGCTGTGAAGCGGCTCAGCGGGGTGGCTCAGCGGGGCGGCTCAGCCGGGCGGGTGGTGGGCGGCCGGTCGGTGAAGGACTGTTCGATCAGGTCCAGCGCCGCTTCGAGCGTGCGGGGGCGGCCGGTGGGGGCGGGCGGGTCGTGGCGGTGCCAGCCGGGGCCGGCGGCGACGACCAAAGAGCGGGTCCGGGAGCCGGGCGGGCCCCAGACGGCTCGGTCGACCTGGCGGGCGAGGAGCGGGTCCGCGGTGCGCTCGCTCTGCGACCAGAGCAGGACCGCGGAGGGGCCCAGGCGCTGGACGGCGTCGAGCAGGGCCCGGGCCGGGACGGTCGCGCCGAGCATGCGGTAGGGCAGTCCCCGGACGGCCATGCCGGCCGCCACCGCCTCCAGCGGCAGGGTGTGCTGCTCGGCGGGCATCGCCGCGAGCAGGACGGGCGGCCCGGACCGGAAGCGGGCCGGGGTGACGGCCACCGCGCGCAGCGCCGCGGAGACGTGCCAGGACAGCAGGTGCTCGACCTCGACGTACTGCTCGCCGTCGGCGGCCCACTTCCGGCCGGCCGCGCGCAGCGCGGGCATCATCACCTCGGTCCACGCCCGTTCGGGACCGAGCTCGGCGAGGGCCAGCCGCAGGATGTCGGCGACCTCGGGGCCGTCCAACCGCACGGCCGCCCGGGCCAGGCCCCGGCACTCGGGCCGGACGGTGCCCACCGGCATCGCGCGGCTGCCGCCGGGCGGACGGGGGCCGGGCCCGGCCGGGGCCGCCGCGGACGCGGGGTCGGGCCGCGCGGGGCCGGGCTCCGGCGGCCGGGCGGCGCGGGCGGCCTCCCCCGGGGGGACGCCCCGGGAGGTGAGGCGGCACATCTCCTCCAGCAGGGCGATGTCCGCGGGGCTCCAGCGGCGGTGCCGGCCCGGCTCCCGGTGGGAGGGGCCGATCCCGTACCGGCGCTCCCAGGAGCGGACCGTGGTGGGCGACACGCCCAGCCGCCGGGCGACCGCCCCGGTCGACACCCCGGCCAGGGCGTCGTCCGCCGGATCGTGGTCAGGGCGCGGGCCGCCGGTGTCCGTCGTGACGAGGGCCCGGCCTCCTGCCGCCGTCTCGTTCACCATCGGGACGTCCCGGGCGCGCCCTTGAACGGGCCGGTGATCTCGTCGGTGATCCAGCCGCCGTAGAACCCGCCCTGCTGCGGCCGGACGGTCTCGCCGTCCACCGTGCAGCGGTCCACCCGGTCCGGGTGGAACGCCAGGTGGTCGCGGAGCGCGCGGTAGCCGGGCAGCGGCTCGGGGTAGCTCCAGGCGGCCCGGGGCGACAGCCGCCCGTCGGCCAGCGCGTTCCAGTACCGGGCGCGGCCCTTCCACTCGCACAGGGTGCCGCCGTCGGCCGGCCGGAGCAGGGCCGTCGCCACGTCGGGGCGCGGCAGGTAGAACACCGGCGGGTGGCTGGTCTCCAGCACGCGCAGGGCCCGGCGGGTGGAGGCGAGCAGCCGCCCGGCGAAGAAGACCTCGACGAGCCGGCCGTCGGGCACCAGGGCGGGCGGTCTGGGGTAGTCCCAGACCGATTCGGTCGGACGGTCCTCGTGGTGCACGGTTCTCCTCCTCACCCGTCCCCGCGGCCTCACGCCTCGTCGAAGGCCGCGCGCAGCCGCAGCAGGCCGTCCCGCATCCGGCTCTTGACGGTGCCCAGCGGGACGTCGAGGAGGGCCGCGATCCGGCTCTGCGAGTAGCCGCCGTAGTAGGCGAGCACCAGGGCCTCGCACTGGGCCCGGCCGAGGGCGGCCAGGGCCTGCCGCACCCGGGCCGCCTCCATGGACCGCTCGACCTCGTCCGCCACCGGCTCGGCGGCCGGCGCGGTCGCCGTCCGGTCGGCGCGGACCACGCGTTCCTCGCGCTCGGTGCGGGCCCGCACCGACCTGACCCGGTCGACGGCGCGCCGGTGGGCGATCGTGCCCACCCAGGCCGCGGCCGAGCCGCGCTCCGGCCGGTAGGACGGCGCCGAGCGCCAGACCTCCAGCAGCGCCTCCTGCGCGACCTCCTCGGCCTGCCAGGCGTCGCGCAGCACCCGCAGGGCGATGCCGTGGACGGTGGGCGCGATCTCCTCGTACAGGTCCGCGTACGCCGCGCGGTCGCCGCGGGCGGTGCGCTCCAGCAGGTGCCGGAGCGACTCGGCGCGGCCGGGGCGGGACGTCGTGGTCGAGGTGGCTGACATGCTCCGCACGCTCCTCGCCCGCAGCGTTTCCCGCCACTTGCAGCGTTGTCGCATCGATCCGTGCAGCGTTCGCCGGTACGTTCGCCGTCGCGTTCGCCGGTGCGGCGGTCCCGGCCCGGCGCGGCGGCGGGCCCGCACGGCGGCGGGCCCGCACGGCGGCGGGCCCGCGTGGTGGCCGGGCCGGTGTCCGGGCCCGGCCCGGTCAGAGCGCCGGGGGGCGGTGGCCGGTCCCGGCCGCGAGGGTTCCGGGGCGGGCGTCGGCCGGGTCGATCGCGCGGGGCCGCGCGGCGGCGTCCGGTGCGGTCGATTCGGGGTGGCGGTGGCGCCAGTACGGGTTGTCGTACGGCAGTCGGCCGCTGACCCGCCCGTACATGCCGAAGGTCGCGATGAGCAGGCCCATCGCGAAGCTGAAGACCACGTTGGGGATGCGGAACGCCAGCACGTTGGCGCCGGAGTCGAGCAGGGCGAGGTTGACGAAGCCGCTGAGCACGAACAGGGTGCCGACCACGATGTTGACCGTCGAGGCCGTGGTGCCGCCGATCGCCGCGCCGACGATCAGCACCACGGCCGTCACGATCGACACCAGGCTGAGCAGGCCGTTGCTCGACAGCCCGGCGACGCTCTCGCCCCGGGTGCTGAAGAACGCCAGGCCGTCGGCCAGGCCCAGGCAGCCGAACACCAGCAGCACGACACCGCACAGGCCCGCGCCGAACCGGTACACCCGGGCGAGGGGGTGGTCCACGGGAAGCTCATCACGGAAGTCCATGACGACTCTCTCCTTCGACAGGGGAGGCGGGTGCCTCCGCCCTCCACCGTCGGGGCCCGGCCCGGCCGGGGGAAGTCGCAGCGTTCCCGCATCGAAGTGGCCGGGGGCGGCCGGGGACGGGCGGGACCGGGCGGGGACGGTCGAGAGGGCAACCTGGGAGTGGGCGGCGGGGCGGCCCGGGCCCCAGCATGGACCGTCCGTTCCGTCCGGCCGACCCCGCGGGAGAACACCCATGCCTCACATCAGCATCACCAACGGCCTTCCGGGCATCAGCGGCCTGATGGCCCAACGCCCGGACACCGCAGCCCCGTTGAACCAGCTCGCCGAGACGCTGCTGCGCAGCCCGGCGTCCTCCGCACTGAGCCGGGGCGAGCGCGAGCTGATCGCGGCCTACACCTCGGAGCTCAACGAGACGGAGTTCTGCGCGCAATCGCACAGCGCCTTCGCCGCGGCGCAGCTGGACGGCGGTGCGGAGCTGGTGAAGGCGGTGCTGCACGGGCTGGACGAGGCGCCCGTCACCCCGAAGCTGCGGGCGCTGCTGCGGATCGCCGGCGCCGTCCGGGGGCCGGTCCGGGCGCTGCCGGCGGAGCTGGTGGCGGAGGCCCGGGCGGCCGGGGCCGACGACGGGCAGATCCACGACACGGTGCTGATCGCGGCGGCGTTCTGCCTGTTCAACCGGTACGTCACCTGCCTGGACACCGAGCTTCCGGCCGACCCCGGTTACTACGAGGAGGGCGCGGAGCGGATCGTCGCCCGCGGCTACGCCCCGGCGGCCGGCTGACCCCGCGGGGCTCCCCGCCCCCCGGCCCGGTCAGCGGACCGGACGGGGGGTGCGGGGTCGGCGGAGCCGGGGGCGGCGGAGCATCAGGAGGAGGGCGCCGGGCAGCAGGACGGCGTCGACGGCGAGCAGCAGCAGGTTCCAGGCGCCGTCGACGGCGTGGCTGTGGGCCGGTGCGGTGTCCTCCGCGAGGGGGGTGCCGGGGCGGGGGGCGGTGGTGGTGCCGAGGTCGAAGGCGGTGGTGCCGGAGACCTCGCGGTCGGTGTCCAGGACGAGCCGGTAGACGACGCGGTAGGTGCCCGCGGCGTCGGTGCGGACCTGGGCGACCAGGCGGCGGCCGTCCAGGCGGGGCGGGCCGTCGGTGACGGGGGTGCCGTCGGGGCCGTTGACCTGGAGGTAGACCGCCGAGGGGTGGAAGTCGTCGCCGGAGAAGGTCAGGGCGACCTCGCCGGGGGCCCGGGTGAGGGCGCTGCCGTCGGCCGGGGTGATGCCCGCCAGCCGGACCGGCTGGCGGGCGCTGATCCAGAGGAGTCCGACGAGCAGCAGGACGGCGAACGCGGTGCCGAGGAGCAGGACGCGCTGGAAGGGGCGCCGCGGTGCGGGGGTGCTCACGCGAGGGCCGCGGCCTCGTGCTGGTGGGCGGCGGGCCGGCAGCTGCACGTCATCGCAGCCAGTTCGGTCCGGCTGGGCCGCAGGTGGTAGTACATGCCGATCACCATCGGGATGAAGACGATGGTGTTGTAGAAGAGGTGCAACTCGACCCGGGGGAAGGCCAGTTGGAGCACCGAGGTGGCAACCGGCTTGCCGAACAGGAAGTGCCCGGTCTGGGCCTGGAGCAGCAGGAGCAGGTGCTCGATGTGGTGCCAGAACTGGATCGCCAGCGCCACCGTCCACCAGGTGCGGCCCCGTCCGACGAAGCCGGGGCGCAGCAGGAACAGGCCGATCAGCATGACCAGGGCGTAGCCGTAGTGCATCCACTCCGAGGTCACCAGCCACGGGAACGCGTACCCGAGCAGCCCCTTGGACTTCGGGACCGGCCAGCCGAGGCCCCAGATCTGGTACGCCTGCGCGAGGTGCTCGGCCCAGTGGCCGAGCACCACCACCAGGAAGACGTTCAGTGCGGCGCGGTGCGATCCGTGGTTCAGGTGGCCGACCGGCCCCTGGGAGCCGGTTCTCGACGGTGCGGTGTGCGTCGTCATCGGTCTGGATCTCCTAGCGGAGGGAGGGATGCGGGAGCTCGGCCGGCACGCTCGGTGGCGGCGCGTGCCCCAGATTGGTGGCCGCGCGCCGGGGCGGGCTTCTTCCAACGTGCTCAGTTGCCCGCCCCGGTGGCTTGACGGTGCGTCAGCAAGTGTGCGCGGTCGGCTACTTGACTCCGATCAGGCGGGCTGCGGGGGCCGCGGAGGCGGGTTCGGGCCGGGGGTGCAGGACCTGGACGAGCTCGGCGGTGCACATCATGTAGCCGTCGGGGGTGGGCAGGTGGGCGAGGTAGTGGGTGAGGTCGGTGCCGAGGGAGAAGACCCGGACCGGGGTGCCGGCGGCCCGGGCGGCTTCGACCACCCGGCGGACGCCGTCCAGGACGGAGGGGTGCCGGGTCTGGTAGGAGTCGGCGACGAGGTGGTTGCCCCGGTCGGCGG
The DNA here is from genome assembly GCF_044750705.1 of Kitasatospora sp. NPDC088783. Taxonomy (NCBI): domain Bacteria; kingdom Bacillati; phylum Actinomycetota; class Actinomycetes; order Kitasatosporales; family Streptomycetaceae; genus Kitasatospora; species Kitasatospora sp. NPDC088783. The sequence continues at coordinate 415,547 of NZ_JBIVKJ010000002.1, read as the reverse complement.
CCAGGTAGAACTGGACCAGGTCCTTGACGCCGACGAACAGTTCGCTGGCCCCGGCGGCGCAGATCCCCCCGGTGGCGTGGACCGCGGCCGGGGTCTCGATGAACGCGGAGAGCGGGACGCTGTCCGGGAGTTCGAGGTGGGCGCGGAGCTGGGCGTACTCGTCGGCGTCGTTGAGGAACGGGACGGAGAGGTGGATCCGGTCCGCCTGGTCGCCGAGCCGGGTGCGCAGCGTGTCGAGCACCGTGCGCAGGGCGTCCCGGTAGGGGGCCGAGCCGAGCAGCCAGCGGGCGCCGTGCAGGCCCAGTTCGGGGTTGGGCTCGACGGCGACGGCGGACTGCTCGGTGACGCTGGCGGCGTGGTCGGAGCGCAGGTCGAGCAGGCGCAGGACCAGCCGCTGGCCGGGCAGGAGTTCCTCGACGAAGGCGCCGAGGCGTTCGGCGACGGCCCGCCCGTAGCCGGCGATCTCGGCGGGGCCGCCGTCGAGGGCGTCGAACGGGCTGAGCCCGGCGGCGAGGCAGAGGAACTCCTCGCGGATGAAGAACGAGTCGACCCGGGCCGCCTCGGGCCCGGAGGAGTTGACGGTCCGGATGTCCTGGAAGTCGGCGATGACCGCGCAGGCCGCGCCGAGGTCCGCCGCGGTGGGGGCGGCGGCGCCCCGCCCGGGGGCGGGGTGCGCGGCCGGGTCGGGGTCGAGCAGGATCGCTCCGCTCTCCAAGTCGAGGGTGACCTCGCCGACCAGGGCGGCGAGGTCGGCCTCGTCGACCCGGAGCACCGGGATGCCGCGGCCCCGGCACAGGGACTGCATGTGGCCGGTCTGGCCGCCGCCGCCGCAGACCACGGCCCCGGCGGTGACGATGGCCTCGTACAGGCCCGCCTCCAGGTGGGGGGCGATCAGGATGGAGCCCTCCTGCGGGCGGCCGGTGCGGTTGCAGGTGCCGCGCAGCGTCGCGCGGGTGCCGCCGGTGAGCATGAAGCCCTGGATCCGTCGTCCGTTCACTCAGTCCTCCGTGTCCTCGTCGGTGTCACCCCCGTCCGCGATCCCCAGGTGACGGCGCAGTTGGCGCGGCGTCACGGAGACGTCCGTGAGCCTCCGGACGGCGGACCGGGTGACGGCCGCCCGCAGTCGGCGGCCGCCCGGGTCGTCCGGGGTGGTGAGGAGGCCGATCAGGGCGTCCAGGCGGGTGTCGAGCCGTTCCCGACGGGCCCGGGCCCGGGTCGCCATCCTCCGCACCTCCAGGTTCACAGCCTGATCGAACGCGGGGTCGGTCGCTTCCTCGAACGTGCCGTCGGAGGTGCGGGATCCGGCCAAGTCGCGGGCGGACGGCGGGTCCGGTTCGGGGGCGGCGCCGGGCAGTTCGAGTTGCTCGACGACGTGGGCGGCGACCGCGATGGAGTGGTTCTTGATCGCGGCGAGGTTGAAGGCGAAGGCGCCGGTGCGGCCGTTGCGGACGATCTCGTCGCCCTCGCGCAGCGGCCCGACGGCGGTGAGCGGAGCGCCGGGCGCCCCGGCGGGGGTGAGCAGGACGCCGCGGTGGTCGACCTCCAGGCCGCGGCCGGTGCGCTCGTGGGGGGTGGCCAGGCCGCGGCGCAGCAGGTTGCGCCAGAGCGGCTCCTCGACCCGCCGGTAGTCGCTCTCCCGGCCGAAGTTGGAGACCACCAGGTCGGCCCGGACGGTCAGCTTCTCGTCGGCGGTGGCGACGGTGACCTCCAGCAGGCCGGATCCGGCGGGGACGATCGCCTGGACGCCGCCGACCAGCAGCCGCACCGGGCCGGGGTGCATCGCCCGCTCGATCACCTCCAGGGTGTAGGGCACCGCGCCCACCCGCAGGGCGGCGATCGCGGTCCCGAACTCGTCCAGCAGCGACCGCAGTTCGGGGGACGGGATGCGGGCGAGGGCCTCCGGCAGGTGGGGCTCCCAGGCTTTGGCGACCCGTTCGGCGACCACCTCGGGGGCGATCTCGGGATGGTCGCGGGCGACGCTCGCGCAGGCCGCCGTCCACTCGGCCCGGACCCGGCCGAGGAACTCCTCGCGGTCGCGGTAGGGCTCCAGCAGCGTGCGGGGGCAGGCCAGCCGCAGGACGCCGTGCTCGTGGGCGCCCGGGTAGGAGCGGAACATCGTCCCGGTCCGGGAGACCAACGCTATCCGCCCGGTGTGGCCGCGACGCAGCAGCAGGCCCGCCGAGTCGTAGGCGCTGAGCACCGAGCCGACGATCACCACCTCGGCGTCCGGCGGCAGCGCCTCCAGCCGGCGCACGCCGTCGGCCGAATAGGGGTGGCGGACGAAGCGCGGGTGTTCCAGCACCTCGGCGGCGAAAGGGAGTTCCTTCAGCTCCAGGCCGGTGGCGAGGACCACGTGCGCGGCGGGCAGCACGTGCGCGGTGCCGTCGCTCCCGCCGACCGCCACGTCGACCCCGGCGGCGGTGGGCACCAGGTCGAGCGCCTCGCCGTCGGCCTCGGTGAGCAGGACGCCGGGGGCGGCCTCCCGGGCGGCCTCGGCGAGCCGCTGCTCCAGGTAGTCCTGGAAGATCCGCCGGGGCGCCGGGCCCGGCTCGGTGAACTCGTGGTCGGCCCACTGCGCGGGCCAACCGCCGCGGTCGGCCTCCCGGTTGGCCCAGTGGACGAAGTCGAGCACGTCCTCCCGGAACACCGACATCCGTCCGGCCTGGATGTTGAAGACGTGGTCCCAGGGGTTGCCGTGCCGGTGGTAGGCGACCCCGGCACAGCGGTAGTCGGAACGCCGCTCCAGCAGGACCACCTCGACCGGGCGGCGGGCGAAGCGGAGCATCCTGATGGCGGTGGCCGTGCCGGCCAGACCTGCTCCCACCACGACGATCCTGGGGCGGGTTCCGGTGGGGGTCATGCGGGAGCCTCTCGGTCACGGGGCGGGAGCGACCCAAAGATGACTGATGGAACGTCAGGAATTTTGTACACCAGCGGGATTGGCCCCGTCTCCCGGTTCGCGGCACGGCACGGCACGGCAGGGGCACGGCAGCGGGCCTGGGCGAGAACGGGGACGGGGCGCGAGCGGGGACTGGGACGGGTGGTTGGATGCCCCGCACGGTACCTGCGGGCGCCCGGCCGGGACTTCTCCCTGATTGCCCGGGGGACGGCACGGGCGGGAAGGCGGCACGGGCGGGGAACGGCGGAGCCCGGGGGACGGCACGGGCCGGGGAAACGGCAGGACCCGGCGCCCGGCCCCGGCACGCTCGGAGAAGTCGGGGCGGCGACCGGGGGGTGAGACTCGGCGCTGGAGGTGGGTGCCGGTGCGGATGACGGCGGATCAGCGGCGCGAGGTGGTGGTGCGGGTGGCGGTGGAGGTGTTCGCCCGCGAGGGGTTCCACGCCGCGACCACCGCGGCGATCGCGGAGCGGGCCGGGGTGTCCCAGCCCTACCTGTTCCGGCTGTTCGCCACCAAGCGCGCGGTGTTCCTGGCCGCCGCCGAGCTCGCCACCGACGAAGCCGCCCGGGCGTTCACGGCTGCGGCCCGAGACGCGGGCGTGGCCGGGGCCGGGGAGGCAGGTGCGGCCGAGGCCGGGACCAGGGAGGCGGTCGGCCTCGCCGCGCTGCGGGCCAGGGACGCGACCGGGAAAGCGAGCGGGGCCGGGAACCCGGTCGGGGACATGGACGGGGCTGGGGACGCTGGCGGCCTCGCCACGCTGTGGGTCGGAGACACGGACGGGGCCACGGCCGGGGAGGAAGCCGGGAACGTGACCGGCCCCACCGCACCGCGGCCCGGAGACGCGGCCGGGGAGGCGAGCACGGCAGAGAAGGCGGGCGTGGTCGGGGAGATGGGCGGGGACGTGCGCAAGGCCGGGGCTGCGGGCGGCCTCGCCGCGCTGCCGGGCGGGGAGAACGCCGGGCAGGCGGGCGGGGCCAGAGCCGCAGCCGGGGAGGAAGCCGGGAACGTGATCGGCCCCACCGCACTGCGGCCCGGAGACACGGCCGGGGAGGCGAGCACGGCAGAGGAGGCGGGCGTGGTCGGTGAGATGGGCGGGGACGTGGGCAAGGCCGGGGCTGCGGGCGGCCTCGCCGCGCTGCCGGGCGGGGAAGACGCCGGGCAGTCGGGCGGGGCCAGAGCCGCAACCCGGGACACAGACGGTGCCCCGGACCCGGGCCGCCTCGCCGCGCTACGGGCTGCGGCGGCTGGGGGCGCGGACGGCCTCGCCGCCTTGCGGGCCGGGGAGCGGGCCTGGCGGCGGATGCTCGGGCCGGGCGGTCCCTTCGCCCTCCAGTGGCAGTTGCACGCGGCGGCGGCCGGCGACCCGGTGGTCCGGGCGGCGGCGGCCCGGCACTGGGGGGTGCTGTGGCGGACGGTGGCCTCGGCGACCGGCCTGCCCGATCCGGTGCTGGCGGCGTTCTTCGGCCGGGTCCTGCTGCGGGGCGCGGCGACCGCGCTGCGCCCGGGGCCACCCACCGCCGCCACGGCCGCAACCGCGTCACGCCTGGAGCCACCTCCCGGCACCACCGCCGCAACCGCGCCGCGCGCGGAGCCGCCCATCGACACCACGGTGACTCCGCTCCCGGAACCGCCCCACGGCACCACGGCAGCGCCACACCTGTAGCCACCTCCCGGCACCACAGCCGCAACCGCCCCGCACCCGGAGCCGCCCGCCGACACCACCGCCATCACCACCCCGCTCCCCCGCCCGGGCCCGGTGCCCTCGGTCACCATCCCGACGGCACCCACTGCGCGTGGAACCCGTGCGGCACCCGTACCGGCAGCGGTACGGCCGCGATCGGCGGGCCGGTGAAGTCGGCGGTGTCCAGGACGAGCAGTTCGCTGCGGTCGGCGGCGGGGTCGTACACCAGGGTGAGCAGCCAGCCGTCGCCTTCGGGGGCGCGGGCGTCGCGCGGGACGAAGACGGCTTCGCCGCCCTGGCGGCCGTCGGCGAAGGGGTGTCGGTCGGTGCGGCCGGTGGTGAGGTCGTGGCGGAGCAGGGCGGGGCCGCACAGGGCGGCGCCCTGACCGGGGGCGAGTTCGAGGGTGAAGGCGTAGCGGTAGGGCAGTCCGGTGCGGCGTTCGTCGATCCGCGGGAACTCCTGGGTCCGGCCGTCGAGCCGGTGTTCGAGGACGGCGCCCTCGCGGGGGTCGAGGGTCCAGCGCCACAGGGCGGGGGCGGATTCGCTGGGGTGCAGCCGGTCGCGGTCGAAGGCGCGTTCGTGGCGGATGACGTCGACGGTGATCCGGCCGTCGGCGTCCTCGAAGGCGTTGACGGGGTGGAAGACGAAGCAGGGCGGGACGTCCAGCCAGAGCGGGGCGGCGTCCGGCCGGTCGCGGGGGACGATGCCGATCCGGGCGTCGCGGTCGTGCTGCCAGGTGTGGGGGAAGGCCGAGCCGGCGGCGGCCTCGGCGGGGTCGTGGGCGACCGGCAGGTCGAACAGGACGGTGTGGCGGGCGGTGAGCGCGAAGGCGTGCATCCAGGGGCGGCCCTTGACCGGTACGGGCCGCGCCTCGCGGACCCGGCCCCCGGTGTCGACGGTGAGCAGCACGGCCCGGTCGCCGTCCGGGTCGACGGCGACGGCGTGCAGTTCGCCGGTCACCGGGTCGGTGAGCGGGTGGGCGCAGAGGCCGCCGGGGAGGGTGCCGTCGAGGTCGGTGCGGGCGAGGGTGCGCAGTTCGGGGTCGAGCAGGAGCGGCCGGGTGCCGCCGTCGGTGACGGCCAGGGTGCGGCCGGCGTGGCGGACCAGGTTGGCGTTGACGTTGCCGTCCGGGCCGTGGCGCGGGCCGGGGACGGGCAGTTCGCCGAGTTCGCGGCTGAGGGCGCCGTCGCGCAGCCAGCGGTTGCGGTACCAGTGGGCGCGTCCGCCGCCGAGGCGCAGTCCGTGCACCATGCCGGCGCCGGCGAAGGCGTGCTGGACGGCGGGGTCGTGCTCGCCGCGGGTGTTGGGGCCGATCCGCAGGAAGGTGCCGTCCAGTTCGGGCGGCAGGGTGCCGCGGACGGTGAGGTCGGTGCGCGCGGTCTCGGCGGGCACCGGCCGGTAGCCGGGTCCGAGCAGGTGGGTGGTGCTGTGCGGGTGGCTCCTGGTGGGGTGTGCGGTGGTGCCGGGCATGGTTGCCCCCTCCGTCGATAGCACCGTTACATAACGCCGTCATTGATGAGGGTCACAGGCGACTGACATACTGTCAAGGGTGAGTCCACGGCGGGTCGACCCGAACCTCAGTGCGCAGCTGATCGAGGCCGCGGCGAAGCTGCTCAGCGAAGAAGGACCGGCCGCGCTGTCCACCCGCAAGCTGGCGGCCACCGTGGGCACCTCGACCATGGCGGTCTACACCCACTTCGGCGGCATGGACGACCTGGTGCGGACGATGGTCCGCGAGGGCTTCACGCTGCTCAACCGGCGGCTGGAGGCGGTCGAGGAGACCGACGACCCGGTCGCCGACGTGGTCGCGCTCGGCTGGGCGTACCGGGCCAACGCCCGCGAGCACCGGCACCTCTACAACGTGATGTTCGGCGGCGCCGGCCTCAGCAGCTTCTCGCTCACCGACGCCGACCGGCAGCACGGCCGCTACACCCTGGACGCCCTGGTCCGGGCGGTCAAGCGCTGCGTGGCCGCCGAGCGCTTCCGGCCCGCCGACCCGGAACTGGTCGCCCATCAGCTCTGGATCGCCCTGCACGGCCTGGTCACCCTCGACCTCGGCGGCTACCTGGTGGAACCGCTCACCGCGGACGTCTGCTTCGAGGCGCAGGTCTGCGGCATGGTCCTCGGCGCCGGCGACGACCCGGCCCGCGCCCGGGAGTCGGTCGCCCGGGCGGCCCGTCGGCCGGTCTGAGCCCGGAGCGGCACGGCCCGGCCACCCCCGCCGCGACGAGACCGCCACCCCCCACCCCGCCGCCGTCCCCGTCCGGCCGCCTGACCGTTCGGCCGGCCGGCAAGACGATCCGGACGATCCGGACGGAACCGCCCCAGGGACCGTTCAAGGTTCGGATCGTGCGGCCGGGGTCAGGGACTTCAACTCCACGATCGATCCGCGAAGGCGCAGGCCAACCACCCGCCGGCCGCGTCCCCAACCTCACAGGACAGAACACCTAGCCCGGCCCGCCGGCCCTGTGGGACCCTGGCGTGAGCGGGATGCGGCTGCGGTGGAACACCGGGACGGGGAGTCGAAGTGAGCGCACGCCTGGTCGGGTCACGATGAACATCAGCGTGGTCGTCCCGTCCTACAACACGGGTCCGGAGGTGCAGCGGCTGCTGTCGTGCCTGGCCCTCTGCGAGCTCGACGCCGGCGACTCGTTCGAAGTCGTCGTGGTGGACGACGGCTCCGACGACGGCACCGGGGAACTCCTCGCCGCACTGGCGCCGCCGTACCCCCTGGAGTACCTGTTCCTGCCGCGGACTTCGGCCTCCGGCCGGGCGGCGGCGCGCAACGCGGGGATCCGCGCGGCCTCCGGCGACGTGGTCGTCCTGGTCGACGCCGACCAGGTCGTCGAGCCCGGCTTCCTCGCCGCGCACGCCCGGTACCACCGGCTCCGCACCGATCTGGTGGTGGCCGGCCCCCGGGGCGACATGGACGAGGGTCAGATCGACGACGAGCGCCTGGCACGGGAGTTCTCGCTCGACGCGATGCCGGAGATCGTCGGATGGGACGGCCGGGAGTTCCTGCTGGCCGAGTTCTCGGAGAACTTCGACAACCTGGAGACCTGCTGGCACTACGCGTTCACCTGCAACCTGTCGGTGCGCCGCGAGCACCTGCTCGCGGTCGGGGGCTTCGACGAGGGCTTCCTGGGCTGGGGCCTGGAGGACTCCGAGCTCGGCTACCGGCTGCGGCGCCGGGGGCTGGCGTTCGCGTTCCAGCCGGAGGCGCTGTCCTACCAGACGCGGCGCGAGGTCACGGCGGAGATGCTCGCCCAGTGGCGCACCAACCTCGACCATTTCGTCGCCAGGCACGCGGGGGCGGCCGATGTGGCGATCCAGCAGGTCATCTGCCGGGCGTTCGACCCGGCGGAGGCGGAACGCGCCCTCGGCTGGCTGGACTGCGCGGTCCGGATGGAGTACGCCGCGCGGGCGCTGGCCGGCCGCCTGCCCGAACCGACCTCGTACGCGTTGCTGGAGGTGGACGACGACAACGCCCGGGACGTCCTCGCCCGGCTGCCCGCGCTGGCCGCCGAACGCGATCTGCTGATCCTGGACGACACGGAGCGGGCGGTGCTGGCCGGACCGGCCCAGTGCGCCGGGACGACGCGTGAGCTGGTGTACTTCCACCGGCCGTCCGCCGACGCCAGGAAGAAGATCCTCGCCCGCTACCCCGTCGGGCCCGACGGGCTGACGCCCTGACTGGTCGTTTCGGAGTGGGTTCGGTCCAGGGGCCCGGCAGTCGAGGGTCGCGGACCGGATGCGGCGGCCTGACGGCCCGACGGCGGCTGCGGGACCGGACCGGGGCGGGCGGGTGGCCGCACCCGCACGAGGCGCTGCCCGTCGAACTGCGGGCGGCGGGACTGCTGGAGACGGGTCTGCTGGAGACGGGAATGCCGGAGACGGCCGACGCGGCGATCGACGGCTCGCGCGTCAGGGCGCTCAAGGGGCCGCACACCGGACCTTCGCCGGTCGACCGGGCCGACCGGGCCGACCGGGCCGACCGGGCAGCGAGCACCACCTGATCACCGGCACGGCACCCCGCTCGCCGTCACCCCGGCCGGCACCTTCGCGGATCGATCAGGCGGCCGGAGCCCCTGACTCCGGCCGCCTGATCCGCACCTTGAACAGTTCCTAGCCCCGGGGGATCAGGACGACCTTGCCGAGATTGCGCCGGGACTCGATGATCTCGTGGGCGCGGGCCGCTTCCGCGAGCGGGATCTCGGCGAACACGCGCGGGCGCAGGGTGCCGTTGCGGTGGAGTTCCCACAGCTCGTCGCGCCAGCGCGCGTACGTGTCGGGCTCGCCCCGGGCGACAGCGGCCATCTGGAAGCCGGTGGCCGAGGCGCTCCGGACCAGCAGTTCGTACGCGTCGATCGTGCCGCCGCCCGAACTGAAGGCGACCAGTCGGCCGCCTTCGGCCAGCGCGCGTACCGCGGGGCGGAGGAGTTCTCCGCCGACCCCGTCGAGGACGACGTCGACCGGATCGCCCCAGGACTCGTCCCCGTAGAGCACGACCTCGTCGGCGCCGAGGGCGCGGACGAACTCCGCCTTGTCCGCGCTGCTGACGGCGGCGACGACGCGGGAGGCCCCGCCCGCCCTGGCGTACTGCAGGGCGAGGGTGCCGACCGCGCCGGCCGCCGCGGTGACCAGGACGGCGTCGCCGGGGCGGGGGCGGCCGGCATCGTGGGCGCCGCGTGCGACCAGGCCGCTGCGGACCAGGGCCACGGCGTCCACGGCAGTCGCCCGGTCCGGAATGTGCGAGGCCATCGCCCGGTGGAGGAGCGCCAGTTCGGCGTAACTGTGGGAGAAGCAGAGACCGGTGACGCGGTCGCCCACGGCAAAACCGGTGGCGCCTTCACCGACGGCGACGACGGTGCCCGCCACCTCGCCGCCGAGCGGGCCCGGTCCGGCGCCCTCGCGCACCCGCCGTACGGCGGGCAGCGTGACTCCGACCGCTTCGCTGCGGACGAGCAGTTCGCCCGGACCGGGCTCCGGAACGGGGGCCTCCTCGGTGAAGAGGACCTCGGGACCGCCGTTGACCTCGTAGCGGACACGGCGCATGGACACCTCCGGGCTTGACGCACGACTCACGATCGTTGGGATTCCCAATGGACGGCAGCCTAGGGGCAGGTCATGGGGAAGTCCAACGATTTCGGGATAGCCTGCTCCCATGACTTGCACCGAGGGCCAGGGCGCCCTGGCTCGGATCCAGTCCCTGCCGAGCTGGCTGGCCGGCCGGGTCGCGGCGCGCGGCCGGAGCCTGGTCGCCGAGGCGATCGCCGCGGAAGGGCTGAAACCGCCCCATCACGCCGTGCTCGCGGCAGTGTCCGAGTACGGGCCCGTCGCCCAGGCGGACCTGGTGCGCCGACTGGGCTTCGACGCGAAGGACGTGGTCCTCCTGCTCAACCACCTGGAGGAGGCCGGGCTGGCCCGGCGCGCACCCGATCCGCGGGACCGCCGCAAGAACGCGGTGACGGTGACGCCGGCGGGCACCCGGACCCTGGAGCGGTGCGCACGCCTGGCGGAGCAGGCCAACGCCGAACTGCTGGCACCGCTCAGCGCGGCGGAACGCCGACAGCTGATGGAGCTCCTGACCCGGGTGCACGAGGCATAGGCCCTCTCTCCACCCGGCCCTTCGCCCGGCCGGAACCGCCGCCTGCGGGCGTCGCGGTAGAAGCAAGCCGGGCGATGGGGATACGCGCGCGCCCGGTGCCGTCGGGCGCCCGCCTCCGCAGCCGGTGGCGGGCACCCTTCCACGGCCCGGACCACCGAGGCGTCCGGTCCGACGAGGCGTCCGGTCCGACGACGACGGCTCGGTCCGCGTCCACCGGGCACCGGGCACCGGGCACCGGTCGACGGCACCCCGGACCGGGCGGTCAGCCGATCCGAACGGAACGGCCTACGCGTTCCAGGGCGCCTTGGGCCACCACAGGTAGCCGAGGTTGCCGAGCAGCCGGACGTCCCAGTACACGACCGTGAACGCGCCCGCCACCAGGAACGCGGTCGCGGTCAGCGTCGCCGCCCGGCCCGGCTTGGTGGCCAGCCAGCGCTGCACGGGCGTGCCCAGCGCGAAGGAGAGCAGCAGGAACAGCAGCGCCATCACCAGGACGTTGCCGATCGACTGGAGCGCGAACGCCACCGCCCCGTACAGCGGGTCGTGCTCCTGCGCCGCGTGCCGGAACAGGTTGCGGAACAGCGGGTAGGGGCGGCCGATCAGGAAGCCGCCGACCAGCGCGCCGACCAGCACCAGCGGGGCGTTCGGGAACCGGCGGGCCACCCCCGCCAGCGGGTCGGGCAGCACCCCGGCCGCGGCCAGCCCGATCACCAGCATGGCCAGGCCGATCACGCCGAACACGATCATCGCCTGGAGGATGCGCGGCGAGAGCGTCCCGGGCGCGGACGCGGTGGAGAACTGCGGCAGGTGGGTGCCGTACAGGCCGACCAGCACCCCGTACCCGGCGGAGACCGGCAGCATCCCGGCCGCCAGCCAGCCCAGCGGGCGCAGCGCGTGCCCCAGCCGCTGACGGCGGGTCAGGCTCATCTGGCCGACCAGCGGGCCGACCGCGCCGAACACCGCCACGTTGCAGGCCGTGAACGAGCCGGCCAGGCCGGAGACGAAGGCGAACAGGACCCCGGCGGCGACGCCGCTCAGCGGGGTGGACCGGGCGTCGTGGCCCAGCAGGTGGTTGGCGGTGGTGAAGCCGATCTCGTCGTCGGCCAGTTTCGAGGACCAGGCGTAGGCGAGCAGCAGCCCGCCCAGTAGGCCCAGCAGGACGACCAGGGCGCGGCGGCGCGGGAACAGGCCGTTGACGAACAGCGAGGTGGCGCGCGGCGGCGCCTTCACCGTCCGGCCCGTGATGGTCTCGGTCACGTGGGGTCTCCTCGGCTCACGGAGGGCCGCTCCCGAAGGGTGTCGGGAACGGGTGGCGCGCGGGGCGTCACAGAGTGTCGTGGATCGGACCGGTCGGGTGACTACTTCCGGGTTGCCCGGCATCGGCACGGTGGGAGAAGCCCCGCGCCGCCGGGGTCCCGAGCATGTAACCGGAGAGCTGCGGCCATCCGGGCGCGCGGCGGGCGGGAGGCAGTGATGAGCGGAGGCTGGCGGGCGGTCCGACGACGCCTGTTGACACCGAGTCACAACGAGACGAAGTTGTCCACCAGGGGTTTCCACCTCAAGGACGACGCGGCGCGGACCAACCTGGAGACCGTCGGCGGGACCTTCCTCGACGGCTACGCGATCGCCGTCGAGGCGCGCGACCAGGACGAGGCGCACGAGCGGCTGGAACGGATACCGGTGCGCTACCGGGGCTTCGCCTACGAGGGCGCGGCGATGGGCCTGGCCATGCTGGACGGCCTGCCGCTGCCCGGCAACGACCGGGTCGCCCGGTTCCTGGCCGGCCACGGCGCGCCGCACGACTACATGGTGCACGTCGGGGTCGGCTGGGCGATGGCCCGGCTGCCCCGCTTCCGCTGGGCCTCGATCGCGCCCCCCGACCCGCTGCTGCGCTGGCTCGCCCTGGACGGGTACGGCTTCCACCAGGCGTACTTCCGCACCGCGCGGTACGTGCACCAGCACCACCGGGAGAGCGACTTCCCGTGGCCCGGCGACGGGACCCGGCGCTACGCGGGGCACGCCATCGACCAGGGCGTCGGCCGGGCCCTGTGGTTCATCGGCGGCACCGACCCGGCCGTGGTCGCCGACCTGGTCGACGGCTACCAGGCCGACCGGCACGCCGACCTGTGGGCCGGGGTCGGGCTGGCCGCCTGCTACGCGGCCGGGGCCACCGACGCCGAACTGCGCCTGCTGCTCGACCGGGCCGGCCCGCACCGGCCCCAACTCGCCCAGGGCGCGGCCTTCGCCGCCACCGCCCGGATCGAGTCCGGCCTGCTCACCGAGCACGCCGAAGCCGCCACCGCGGTGCTCTGCGGGCTCACCCCGCAGCAGGCCGCCGGGGTGTGCACCCGGGCCCGGCCGCGGCCGGCGGTCGACGGCCCGGTCCCCGCGTACGAGGTGTGGCGGCAGGAGATCGCCGACCGGATCGCCGACCTCGCCGCCGGAGCCCACCGGTGAGCGCCCCCGAGCCCGTCCCGGCCACCCCTGTCCCCCCTGTCCCCCCCGACTCGCCCGCCGCCACGCCCGCCACGCCCGCCACACCCTCCCCGCCCGCCCCGCTCGCCGGTCCCGCCGTCGTCCGGCCGCGGCGGGGCGGGTCCCGGCGGCCACCGGGACCGTCGCGGGTCGCCACGCCGTTGCTGCTGGCCCGGATGGCGGCCGACCGGCTGGCGGTGATGACCGGGGCGGCGGCGGCCTACGGCGACGCGGTGCGCCTGCCGCTCGGCCCGAAGACGCTCTACTTCTTCAACCACCCGGACCACGTCCGCCGGGTGCTCACCGACAACAGCGCCAACTACCACAAGGGCATCGGCCTGGTGCACGCCCGGCGCGCCCTCGGCGACGGGCTGCTGACCAGCGAGGGCGAGCGCTGGCGGGCCCAGCGCAAGGTGATCCAGCCGGTGTTCCAGGCCCGCCGGATCAACCGGCAGGTCGACGTGATCGCCGAGGAGGCGGCGCTGCTCGCCGAGCGCCTGCGCCGGACGGCGGGCCCGGGCCCGGTGGACGTCCGGCAGGAGATGACCTCGCTCACCCTCGGGGTGCTCGGCCGCGCCCTGCTGGACGCCGACCTGGGGGCGCACGCGTCGATCGGCGAGGCGTTCGAGGTGGTCCAGGACCAGGCCATCTTCGAGATGATGAGCCTGAGTTCGGTGCCCTCCTGGGTGCCGCTGCCGCTCCAGCTCAGGTTCCGCCGGGCCCGCGCCGAGCTGGACCGGATCGTCGCCGCGCTCGCCGACGAGCGCCGCCGCCGGCCCGCCTCCGACGGCACCCGGGACGACGTGCTGTCCCGGCTGATCGACGCCACCGCGGACGAGGGCGACCCGGCGGCCCGGCGGGCCCGGATGCGCGACGAGCTGGTCACCCTGCTGCTGGCCGGGCACGACACCACCGCCAGCACCCTCAGCTGGAGCCTGTACCTGCTCGACCGGCACCCGGAGGTCGGCGACCGGGTCCGCGCCGAGCTGGACGAGGTGCTCGGCGACCGGCTGCCGACCCTGGACGACCTGCACCGGCTGACCTACACCTCGATGGTCCTCCAGGAGGTGATGCGGCTGTACCCGGCGGTCTGGCTGCTGCCCCGCAAGGCGCTCGCCGAGGACGAGGTCGGCGGCTTCCGGGTGCCGGCCGGCGCCGACGTCGTGCTCTGCCCCTACACCCTGCACCGGCACCCGGAGTTCTGGGACGAGCCGGAGCGCTTCGACCCCGAGCGCTTCGCCCGGGGCCGCTCGGCGGGCCGCCACCGCTACGCCTACGTGCCGTTCGGCGCCGGGCCGCGGGTCTGCGTGGGCAGCAGCCTGGGCATGCTGGAGGCCACCGTGGTGCTGGCCGTCCTGCTGCGCCGCCTGCACCTGGCCGTCCCGCCCGGCCACCGGGTGCGGGCCGAACCGATGCTGACCCTGCGCGTCAAGGGCGGCCTCCCGATGACCGTCCGCCCGCGCGACTGACCCCCGCACCCCGTACGCCCGTACGCCCGTACCGCGAAGGGCCCGGACCGCTCCCGGGGTCCGGCGGTCCTCGCCACACCCACGATTCGGGGGAGTGGCGAGGACCTGGGCGGCAGGAAGATCGATCCGGACGTGAACCACGGGCACCCGGGACGCCCCGACGCGGCGCACCGGGCCGCAGCCGCGCGCAGGTTCCGTCCCGGGGAGCGCGGGCTGCCGCGCGAAGGTCCGCTGCGCGGCTCTGCCCGGGGCGGCCTGCTGCGGCAGTACTTCCCCGGGGGCACCGACCTGCCGGCCCACGGCCCCGAACGTCCGGCTGCGCTGCCGGCGGTGCGGGCCCCGGTCTTTCGGGCCGTGTCGGCGGGGGAGGAAAGGCCATCGCCGTTCGGCGGGGTGGGCAAGGGCAAGGGATGCCTTCGGGGCGCGCGGCGCCGACCTCCACGCACCTCCGCTGACCAGCGCGTACAGCACGGTGCCGACGACCGGCCGGCGCGGGAACCTCAACGGACGCCCGGCGCGGCGGCCCGGAACGGGGCGGTGGCAGCGGGGCCGGCGGCAGCGAGGACGGTGCCACGGATCCTGGCCGTCCCCCCGTCACCGTCCCGCCCGGTCCCCGGGGGCGCTCGGATCCGCCCCCGGCGCATCCGTACGTCCGTACGTGCGCCCTGGCGCGTGCGGGCACGGTCGTGCGATAACTCAGGGGGGGATGAAATCCTTCCGGGTGACTCGCTTCCGGCGACGGCAGAATGCGCCCGGCAAGGCCGCACGGAAGTCGATCACCGGTCTACCGTTTTGCCGTTCGCCGATTCCGGCGGTTTTCGCCGGAGTGGCTGTGGGTACCGCTTGCCGAGGTCCTTCCGGCACGTGTGCCCGGCGGTACCGGGGGGAGGGGACTGCGGGTGACGGATCTTCAGGGCGCGCCCTGGCGGGAGCTGTTCACGCCCGGCGAGCGGCTGGGCTGGACGTTCACCGACCTGAGCCGGCTGCGCCGCCCCTTCCCGGACCCCGAGCCCGCCCCGCCGGACCGGTCCGGCACCGCGCCGGACATCCCGGAAGGCGTCCAACTCCCGCCGTGGAAACGGACGTTCGACATCCTGTTACAGACCGCCGGAGCCACCGTCCTGGGCACCGCCGCCGGGCTCCCGCTCAGTGCCTGGCACACCCTCCGGACCGGCGGCCCGCTGGAGCCCGCCGCCCTGTTCGGCGGCGCCGCGGTGGTCGGCCTGGCCGCCGGGGCGCTCTGGTGCCTGCTGCTGGCCGCCCACCGGGCCCTGCTCCGCGCCTTCCGGGCCTGGCGCCGCCGGGTGCACCGGCAGCGGCTGCGGACCGCCCGGGACGCCTGGCAACACCGCCGTGACGCACACGAACTCGCAGAACGGGAAAGGCTTTCCACCGTCGAGGAATGGCGGCCCGCAAAAGTACCGGAGAGCTGGCGCCGGATCGACGTGGTCGGCGGGAACCTCTGGGGGTGGGAGGCGTTCCTGACCGTTTTCGGCTGCTCCACCCTGGCCGGCCGGGGACCGGCCACCGTCCTGGACCTGTCCGGTGAACTGGTGGTGCGCGAACTCGCCCGGGGCGCGGCCGAATCGGGGCTCACCGTGGACGTCCAGCTGCTCCCGGCCGAGCTGGCCGGGAGCGACCTGCTGACCGGGCTGGCGGTGCCCGCTCTGGTGGAGGTGTTCGTCGAGTCGCTGCACGGCGGCGGCGCCGAGGCCGGCCGGGCCGAACGGGCCACCGACACCCGGCTGTTGACCGCCGTCTGCGAGGTGCTGGCCGTCGGCGGACTGTCGATGGCCCGGATCGCGGCCGGTCTGCGGGTGCTGCTGGGCGAGCCCGCCGGACCGGCCGACCCGGCCGGATCCGACGCCCTGAGCGCCGCCGAACGCGCCTTCCTGGCCGACGAGTTGTTCTCCGCCGACTACCGGGCCGGGGCGGCCGACGGCCTGCGCCGGATCGAGGCGCTGGCGCACGCGCTGGGTCCGCTGGGCACCCGGCGCACACCGCGCGCCCCGGCGGCGCTGCGCTGCGTGGCGCTCTCCACCGAGTGGCACAGCGGCTCGGCCGACTTCCTGGCCGACCTGGTGGTCGCCTGGGCGGCCCGGCGGGTGGCGGGCGGCCCGGCGGAGTCGGCCACCCTGATCGTGGCCGGGGCGGACGGCCTGGCCGCCCGGCACCTGGAGCGGCTGACCGACCTGTGCGAACGGCGCGGGGTCCGGCTGGTGGTGATGTTCCGCCACCTGCGCGAGGTGTCGGCCGGGCTGCTCGGCGCCGGTCCGGTCGCCTTCATGCGGCTGGGCAACCACGAGGAGGCCGCCCGGGCCGCCGACTTCATCGGCCGCGAGCACCGGATCGAACTCTCCCAGCTGACCGAGACCCTGGGCGGCAGCGAGACCCACAGCACGACGGTCACCGACGGCGGCTCGGACGGCGGCGGACTGACCACCTCCCGGTCCCGCTCCGGCGGCCCGCCCGGCAGCGCCTCCTGGAGCCGCTCGGACACCCACGCCTGGAACGTCTCCCGCACCTGGGGCAGCACGCTGGGCCAGGCGGACGGCACCAGTTGGAGCACCACGCGGACCGGACAGCGGGTGCACGAGCACACCGTCGAGCCGGGCGTGCTGCAACGCTTGCCGGACTACGCCATGGTGCTGGCCGGCCACGGCGCGGGGCGCCGCTGGGTCGGCGCGGTGGAGGTCAACCCGGGCATCGCCCTACTCCGGGCCGCCCGCACCGCCGCACTCGCCCGCACCGGCCCGGCCGCCGCTCTGGACCCGGCCGACGACACCGTCTACCTGGACGCACCACCGTCCGTACCGCACCCCCTCGCGGCCGCCGCACGGTGCCGGCCTGACGGGCAGGCCGGACGGGACGGTACCGGATGACCACCGCCGTGCCCGCGCCGCCGCTCGCCCCGCCCACCGCCGACTGGCCCGAACGGCCGTACTGGATCGAGGAGGTGCTGCGGCCCTCCGGTCCGGCCGGACCGCCCCTCCCCTCGGCCCGGGCCGCGCTGGTCGCCGCGTACCACCGGGCACTGGCCTCCGGCGGGCGGCCGCTGCTCACCGGGTGGTACCGGCTCCGGCCGGACGGGCCGGTGCGGGTGGTGGCCGGGGCTCCGGGCGGGTTCCCGTTCCTGCCCGGAACCCGCGGCGGGACCACCGAACGGGACCGGCTCGCCGCCGAGTTGGCCGCCTTCCCGTGGTGGGTTCCGCTCACCGCCGCCGTCGACCTCCCGGCTCCGCCGCCGCCCGGCCTGCCGCAGACCACTGCCGGGCCGACCGGCGGACCGGAGCTCTCGCTGCCCGGTTGCTGGCCCGGCCCGTTCGCCCGGCTGCTGCTGGCCCACCCGCTCGGACCGGACGAACTCGACGCCGAGGCGGCCCGGTTGGCCGCCGCCGAACGGGACGCCCGGAGCCGGGGCGGCTCACCGGAGTACCAGTTGCGGGCCGACCGGTACGCCTGGCTGCACCGCGAGGTCCGGGCGGCCCGCTCCACCGGGCTCTGGCGGGTCCGGCTGCTGGCGGGCGGCACCGACGCCGCCTCGGCGGCCACCGTGGCCAGCCTGCTGGTGGCCGGGCACGACCTCGACGCCACCCCGCACGCCCTGGCCCCGCTGCCACCGGTGCCCGGCCTGGCCACCGCCCTCGCCCTCGACCGCCCCGCACCTGCCGGAGCACCGGCCCCGCCACCGGCTCCGTCGGCCGCCGCGCCACCACCCACCCTGCCACCAAGGGCTGTTGACGGCCCCTCGGACCTCTGGGGTGACGGCGGGCACCGGGTGCCGTTCCCGGCCGGGGCCGAGCTGCTGGCCGAGCTGGTCCGGGTGCCGGAGACCGAGGTGCCCGGCGTCCGGCTGGTCGAGGCGCCCGGTTTCGACGTCACCCCGGAGCCCGCCGCCGACGGCCCCGCCCTCCCGCTCGGCCGGGTGCTGGACCGGTACGGCTCCCCCACCGCCGCGCTGCCCGTCCCGCTGGCCTCGCTCAACCGGCACGCCTTCGTCTGCGGGGCGACCGGCGCGGGCAAGTCACAGACCGTCAGGACCCTGCTGGAGGGCCTCTCCCGGCTCCCCGAACCGGTGCCCTGGCTGGTGGTCGAACCCGCCAAGTCGGAATACGCCGGGATGGCCGGCCGGCTGGCCGGACACGGCGGGGTGCTGGTGATCCGCCCCGGCGATCCGGACGCCGTGCCCGGCTGCCTCAATCCGCTGGAGCCCGCGCCCGGCTTCCCGTTGCAGACCCACGTCGACCTGGTGCGGGCCCTCTTCCTGGCCTCGTTCGACGCGGTCGAGCCGTTCCCCCAGGTCCTGGCCCAAGCCCTGACCAGGTGTTACCGGGAGGCCGGCTGGGACGTCGCGCTCGGCGAGCCGCTCGCCCCG
This sequence comes from Kitasatospora sp. NPDC088783, assembly GCF_044750705.1. Lineage (NCBI taxonomy): Bacteria > Bacillati > Actinomycetota > Actinomycetes > Kitasatosporales > Streptomycetaceae > Kitasatospora > Kitasatospora sp. NPDC088783. The sequence goes on along the minus strand of NZ_JBIVKJ010000002.1, from coordinate 397,039 downwards.
GGCCCGGCGCCACGCCACCCGGGCCTGGGCGACCTGCGCCGGGCGGCGCTCCAGGTGGTCGAGGAGATCGGCTACGGCCGGGAGACCACCGACAACGTGCGCGGCTTCATCGACGTCCGGCTCAACTCGCTCCGGCTCGGCACCCCCGGCCGGTTCTTCGAGGGCGGCCACCCGCTCGACCTGCCCGCCCTGCTACGGCGCAACGTGGTGCTGGAGCTGGAGGACATCGGCAGCGACCAGGACAAGGCCTTCCTGATCGGCGCCGTCCTGCTCCGGATCACCGAGCACCTGCGCCGCCGCGCCACCACCGGCCCGGTCGCCCTCCGGCACGTCACCGTGATCGAGGAGGCCCACCGGCTGCTGCGCAACGCGGCGCCCGGCACCCCGGCCGCCCACGCGGTCGAACTGTTCGCCGGTCTGCTCGCCGAGGTCCGCGCCTACGGCGAGGGCATCGTGGTGGCCGAGCAGATCCCCTCGAAGATCATCCCCGATGTGCTGAAGAACTCGGCCGTGAAGATCGTCCACAGGCTGCCCGCCCAGGACGACCGGGCCGCCGTCGGCAGCACGATGAACCTGACGGAGGACCAGTCCCGCCAACTGGTCGCCCTCCCGCCCGGCCGGGCGGCGGTCTTCACCGACGGCATGGACCGGCCGGTGCTGCTCTCGCTGCCGCTGCGCGAGGCCGCCGAGAGTCCGGTCGGTGCCGACCGCCTCCCGCCGGTGCAGCCGCGCGAACCGGTCTGCGGCAGCAGGTGCCGGGCCCGGCCGTGCACCCTGCGGGAGATCGGCGCCGCCGCCCGGCTGGCCGAACAGCCCCGGCTGGTCCTGTGGGTCGAGGTGCTGGTGCTCGCCCACCTCACCGGCGAGCCGGCGCCCGCCCCCGAACCGGGCTGGCTCGCCGCGCTGGCCGCCCCTGCCGACCCCCGCACCCTGGAGTGCGCGGTCGGCCACCGGATCACCGAGGCGCTGGCCGACCGCCCCGGCCTGGCCGTCCACTACCAGCCCGGCGAGCTGGCCGCCCACCTCGCCGAAGTGGCGCTGCGCCAACTCGCCGCCCCCGGGGCTCCCCCGCCCTGCGACGGCCGCGAGACCCACTGGCAGGCCGGCCGGTTCCGCTGGGTCGACGTGCACCGCGCGCTCACCGCACACCCGCCGGACGGCCGGCCGCACCCCGACACCGCCGCCTGGCGGGCCCGCGGCCTCGACCTGCCGGGCGCGGACACCGTCGAGCAGCTCGACGCCTTCCGCCGCCACCCCGACAACCACCTGCCCCCGCCCACCCTCGTCACCGGCCGGTCCGACCCACCCGCCGCCGACCGGGCCGCCGCCCTGCTCGACGTCTCCCCCGACCCGGTCACCCGGCTGCGCCGCGCGATCGCCTTCCTCGGCCTGCCCCGCCCCTGGCCGATCGCCCGGCTCCACCCCGAGGCCGCCGCCCGCACCACCACCGCACCCCACTCCACCAGGAGGGCCGGAGCATGAGCGTGGACACCGCACGGCCGCACACCGACGACCCGGACACCCCCGACCCCGCCCCGGCCGTCCCCGAACAGCCGGCCGCCCGCTACGAGGCCGAGCTGGACCACTCCCCCGAACCGGAACCGGAGGACGAACCACCCGCCCTCGACCTGGAGTTGACGGCCCCCGACGAGGCCCCGGAGGAGGACTTCGACCCGGCCTTCGACCTGCGCCCGTTGGGCAGCGGATTCCGGCCGGAAGTCCGGGACCCGGACGGGGCCTTCCTCCCCAAGGAACTGGCGATCGCCGAACTGCTGGCCGAGCGGGGCGCTCGGGTCGACGCCCGCCCGGCCGACCACGGCGCCGAGGGCAAGAACCCCGACACGGTGGTCCGCAAGGGACCCGACGAGCCCGGTGTCGTCACGGAGTTCAAGACCGTCACCGGCAATCAGAACGCCCTGAAGCAGGAGATCCGGCTCGGCAGCAAGCAGGTGGCCGAAGCGGACGGCGAGGTGGTGGTGGACGTCCGCGAGAGCTCCATCACCAGGGAGGAGGCCGACCGGGCGTACCGCCGGGCCGCCGGGCAGCGATCGGACGATCCGGAGAAGCCCGCGACCCGGATAGCGAAGGCAGTGCACATCATTCTCGGAGACGACGAGATCGTCTCGTACGAAAGGCGTTCCTGAATGTCCCAGCAGGACTTGGTGTTCGTCGCCGACGACCGTCCGCTCGCCGAAGCCGCCCTGGAGATCGCCCGCGCCGTCGGCGCCTCGGTGGACCCGGAGCACTCCTCCCCGGAGCGGATCTCGCTCGTGCTCAGCAGCTCCTCCGCCGGGGCCGAGGTCGAGGTCAGGTGCCACGTCGAGCACAACGTGTTCGCCGAGAAGGACCCGTCACCGGAGGAGGTCAACGCCTACGACGGGTACCCCGTCCTGCTCGACGTCTGGCTCCGGCACCGCGACGACCGGCGCCAACAGGCCGAAGCGAAGGTCCTGTTCGAACGTCTGGTACAGGCCAGCCCCCAGGCGCCGACCCTCCTGGTACAGGAGTTGGGCCTGCTCCTCGCCGCCCACCTCCCCGCCCGGGGGGTCCACGAGTTCCCCCCCGACACCACGGTGGATGCCGAGGACCGGGACGCCTGGGGAGACTGGGTGGTGCCCGGGAAGTGAGCCCGGGGCCCCGTCCGCCGTCCGGCGGGCGGGGCCGGTCCGCGCCGGTCAGCCGAACCGGACCACCAGCCGGACGTTCGCACCGCCGTGCACCTCGGCGAGCGACCGCATCGCCACCCCCACCGGCCCCCGCTCCCCGCCCGGCCCACCGGCCCACCGGCCTCCCGGCGCCGCAGCCCGGGTCCGGGCGCTCGGGCAGTCCCCGGCCTGCGGCCGACGGTGCGAAGTTGGCGGGGTCGCGGACGCCGAACAGGCTGCCGGAGGCGTCGTGGTCCCGCGATCGTGCCGACCGCCGGACCGCACGCACCAGCGGTTCTCCACCCTCGGAAAGTGCCGGGTCACGGATCCACTGCCCGGTGCGATCGACGGGTGGTGGTCTCTGCGGCCGGTGGGTCCGCCCGGTGTGTCCGCGGAGATCACCGTCGTGCGTCCGCGTCCGCGGGTCTTCGCACGCCTCGTCGTTGGTGGGCACCTGCGGGCTCGTGCTTCGGGCGGTGGTGCACTCCGCCTCCGGGCAGGAGAGGGCGGGCACGCCGGACGCCCGGCCGGGAGGGTCCGGCCGGGCGTCGGTGGGGAGGTGGCGCGGTGTCAGCCGGCGAGGCGGGCGAAGGCGCCGCCGTGGTAGAGCAGCGGGTCGCCGCCGGTGGAGCGGCCCGCGCCCAGGACGGTGCCGACGAAGATGGTGTGGTCACCCCCCTCGTGGGCGTCGGCGAGGCGGCACTCCAGCCACGCCTGGGCGTGGTCCAGCACGGGCGCCCCGGTGTGGCGGCCGCGGGTGTGGCCGATCCCGTCGAACTCCCGGGCGCCGCGCGGGCGTCGGCGGTCGGCGAAGTGCCGGGCCAGCCACTCCTGGTCGCGGGCGAGCACCGAGACCGCGAACGCCCCCTCGGCCAGCACGGCCGCGTGGACCGCGGCCGACTTCACCACGCACACCAGCACCTGCGCCGGTTCCAGCGAGACGGAGGTGAAGGAGTTGGCCGTCATGCCGCACGGCGTCTCGCGCCCGGCGGTCAGCACGGTCACCCCGGTGGCGAAGCGTCCCAGCACCCCGCGCAGCGCCCGGGGGTCGTGGACGTCGGCCTCGGGCGCCTCCGCGGGCAGCGGGGGCAGGTCGAGCGAGCCGGGCAGCGGTGCGGAGGCGGGCGGGTAGGAGGACATCGCGATCACCCCACGGTGGTGGTGCCGGTCAGGGAGGGTGCCGTCGCGGGGACGGCGTAGGGCTCCAGGGCGAGCCGCAGCGGCTCGGGCACCCGGGTCGGGCGGGTGTCGGTGTTGGGGCCGCGCATGCAGGCGACCCGCTGCTGCCCGCGGGCGACCAGGTACTCGGTGCCGTCGGGGCCGAGCTTGACGTAGTCGAAGGTGAAGGCGACCTGGGTCTGGGTGAGGTCGGCGAGGCGCATCCGGATGGACAGCTCGTCGAAGGCGGTGATCTCGGCGAAGAACTCGCAGTCCACCTTGAGGGTGAACAGCTTGAGGTCGGCGCGGATGTCGGCGAGCACCTCGGGGGCCTTCTCCAGCAGGAACATCTCCCGGCAACGTCCCTGCCAGCGCAGGTAGTTGACGTAGTAGACGTTGCCGACCAGGTTGGTCTCCTCGAAGCCCACCAGGTGGCGGTACTCGTAGTGGTCCGGCCCGGTCACCGGGCGCCTCCCGTCAGGACGGTGAAGGCCACCGGGTCGGCGGCGCCGTCCAGGGCCGTCACGAAGCTCACGATCCGGTGCGCGCCGCCCCGGAGGGCCACCCAGCCGGGCGGCAGGCCGGAGCCGTCCGCGAGGCTGAGCGCGGCCACCGCGTGGCCGGCCTTGCGCAGGGTCTCCACCGCGCCCCAGACCCGGGTCGCGGCGGTGCTCAGCGGCTCGCCGCGCTCGGTGGCCAGCAGGTGGGCCAGCCGTTCGGCGTCGGGGCCGAGCAGGCCCGCCCACTGTTCGGCGGTCCGTTCGGCGACCTGTTCGACGTCGCAGGCCAGCGGCCGGCCGGCGTCGGCGACGACGGTGAAGGTGACGCCCGCCGCGTGCGAGGAGGAGATCCGCCGCCCGTCGGCGAGTTCGGGCCGGCCGTCGGGGCGGTGGTGCACTTCGGTGGCCCGGCCCAGGGCCCAGCTGGCGGCCTCGGCGGTGCGCCGGCGCCGGTCGGTGACGGAGCCGTCGGCGTCCTCGCCGCCGGGCAGGACCACGCAGCGCACGGGGTGGCCGAGCGCCGCCTCGACCCGCCGTTCCAGGAAGGGGCCGAGCAGCGCGGGCAGCCACGGGCCGGAGCCGTCCTGCTTGCGGACGGCCCGCAGCAGCAGGCCCTCCCACTGCTCGACCGGGGAGCCCGCCGCGTCGCGGACGTCCAGGTCGTACAGGTAGCTGTCGCCGTCGCGGGAGCGCTCGCGGGCGTCGAGGAAGAGCAGCCGTCCGGTGCGGGCGGCGGCGGCCTCGGCCAGGTGCAGGCGTTCGACGCTGACCGGCAGCAGGGTGGCGTCGGGGACGCACGCCTGGATGGAGTGCATCAGCGCGTCGCGGGTGCCGGGGTCGGCGAGCAGCAGTTCGCCGGGGTGGTAGCCGGCGAACCAGTCGGTGCGCGGGGTGTCGTCGATCTCGGCCAGGCAGTGCGTGGCGGCGAGGTCGCGGTAGGCGAGCAGCCGCTGGAAGCGGTCGCCCTGGAACAGCACCGGCCCGTACAGCTGGGCGGGCGTCAGCGGCACCCGGGGCACCTCGTCGGTGACGGGGGCGGGCTCGTCCTCGGGCCGGGCGGCGCCGAAGCGCAGGGTGGCCCGGAAGTGGTCGGCCTGGAAGCCGGTCTCGCCGCTGCGCAGCACCGCCTGGACGGTGTCGGGGCCGGTGGCGAGGACGGCGGTGCGCAGGGTGGTGGCGCCGGTGACGGGGACGACGATGGGGCGCAGGAACTCCATGTCCTCCAGCACCGGGGTGTCCCGGCGGCCGGTCAGCGCGGTGGCGGCCTGGGTCATGGCCTCCATGCCGAGGACGGCGGGGAAGAGCAGGTCGCCGTCGAGCAGGTGGTCGGGCAGGTAGCGGTCGCCGCCGCCGGTGAGTTCGGCGTCCGCCACCAGTTCGATGCCGGGGTAGTGGACCTGCGGGCGCTCCAGGAAGCGCAGCAGCGGCAGTTCGCGCTGTTCGAGGGTGAGGGTGGGCAGGCCGCCGGCGCGGCCCATCACCACCAGGGCGGTGTCGGTGCCGGGGGTGGCGAGCAGGCGGCCGAGCAGGGCGACGCCGTCCTCGGTGGGGATCGGTTCGATGCCCTCGCGGACCAGCGCCTCCAGGACGCCGAGCCGCTCGCCCATGCCGGAGCCGGACCAGACCGACCACTCCAGGGCCAGGCAGCGGCAGTGCGGGTGGTCCTGCTGGAAGCGGAGGGTGAGGTCGGTGAGCCAGTCGTTGGCGGTGGCGTAGTCGGCCTCGCCGCGCAGGCCGGCCCGGCCGATGATGCTGCCGAAGGTGACGAACAGGCGCAGCGCGGCGGTGTCGACGGCGGCCAGGACGGCCTCCACGCCGTCGATCTTGGTGGCGAGGGTGCGCCGGAAGGAGTCCTCGTCGAGGGTGGCCAGCGACTGCGGTTCGTTGCGTCCGGCGCCGTGCAGCAGGCCGGTGACGGGGCCGAGTTCGCGGGTGATCTCGGTGACGGCGGCCTTGACCTGGTCGGCGGAGGTGACGTCGGCGCGGGCGTAGTGCACCCGCATGCCGGCGGCCGCCATCCGGGCCAGGTTGTCGGCGAGTTCGGTGTCCCGGGCGGGGTCGGAGCGGCCGATCAGGCCGATCGCGGCGCCGTTGCCGCCGGCCAGGGCGAGGGCGCACTCGGCGGTGATGCCCTTGCCGCCGCCGGTGACCAGCAGGACGTCCCGCGGGCCGAGGGCCTGCCGTCCGGGGTCGGGTTCGAGCGGGACGGGGCGCAGCACGGGGACCCGGCGGGTGCCGTCGGCGTCGTAGTGGACCTCGCTGAAGCCGGTGGTGGCGGCGGTGTCGGCGGCGATCCGGGCGGCGGCCCGCTCGGCGGCCGGGGCGGGCAGGTCCTCGTCCAGGGGCAGGGTGACGACGGTGACCGGGATGTCGGGGGCCTCCAGGTGGAGCGTCTTGGCGAGGCCGGCGGCGCCGCGGCGGTCGCCGACGGCGACGAACCGGGTGCCGGCCGCGCGGCGGGCCGGGTCGAGGGCGGCGCGGGCGGCGGCGAGCATCAGGCCGAGGTGGCGCTGGTCGCAGTCGCGGGGCAGGGCGAGCAGGACGCCGCCGCCGGGGGCGGTGGCGGTGAGCCGCTCGGCGAGCGGTCCGGCCAGCGGGTGCCGGTCGGTGGCGAAGACCTCCCAGTGGCCGCCGGGTCCGGCGGCGGGGGCGGGCGGCGGGGTCTCGGTGAGGTCGATCCGGAAGGGCCGCACCCAGGGGGCGACGCCGGCGGCGGCGCCGGGGCGGGTGTCCTGCGGCGACTGCTGGGCCAACTCGTCCAGCAGGTCGGCGAGTTGGCTGAGCGTGGAGGTGGCGAACGCGGTGGTGACCATGGGGGCGGAGATGCCCAGTTCCTGGGCGGCCTGGTTCATGATCTGGCCGACGGTGATGGAGCTGAGGTGCAGTTCGTCGAGCGGGTTGGCGGCCGGGTCGACCGTCTCGGCGGGCAGTTCGGCGCGCTCGGCGGCGAGCCGGATCAGCACCTCCAGGCTGGTGGCCTCCCCGGCGGCGGGCACCGCGGCGGCGGCCGGCCGGGGCGCGGCGGCGGTGGCGGGGGTCACTCCGGCGTGCTCCAGGACGAAGTCCTCGCCGCCCGTCTCGCAGGGGCTGGCGAAGAACCGGAACTCCTTGTCGAGCGGCAGCGGCCGGGTGAACCGGTCGGCGAACAGCCGCTCGTGGCGGACCGGCGCGCCCATCGTCCAGGCGGTGGCGACGGTGGCGAGCAGCCCGGTCAGCGAGAGCGCGTCGGCCTCGGTGGCGACCGCGGGCACGGCGGGCAGCACCTCGGCGGCCAGCGTCCGCAGGATCTGGCCGGGGCCGACCTCGATCAGCAGGTCGACCTGCCCGTCCATGGCGCGCAGCGCGTCGGTGAAGCGCACCGGCTGGACGACCTGGCGGGTGAGCAGGTCCACCACGTCGGTGTCGGCGGGCAGCGGCGCGCCGGTGACGGTGGAGACCAGGCCGGGGCCGACCGGGCCGAAGCGCTCCCCGGCGAGGTGTTCGGCGAGTCCGGCGGCGGCCGGGGCGACGGCCGGGGAGTGGAAGGCGTGCGAGACGTTGACCCGGCCGACGCCGATGCCCTGCCGGGCGGCCAGCGCGCAGACCCGGTCCACGGCGTCGACGGGTCCGGAGACCACGGTCTGGGTGGGGCTGTTGAGGCCCGCGACGACGACCGGTTCGCCGACGATCAGCGCCTCGGCGAGGGCGGGGGTGGTGGCCAGGGCGGCCATGGTGCCGCCGCCGTCGCCGGCGGCGGCCATGATCCGGCCGCGGGCGGCGGCGGCGCGCAGCACGGTGTCCTCGTCCATGGCGCCCGCCCAGTGCAGGGCGGTGAGTTCGCCGAGGCTGTGGCCGGTGGCGAGGGCGGCCTCGACGCCCAGCAGGTCCAGCACCCGCAGGCCGGCCACCGAGGCGGCGACGATCCGGGGCTGGGCGACGTCGGTGGCGACCTGGTCGCCGTCGGCGGGCAGGTCGAGGCGCGCGTACAGGTCGCGGACGGCGGTGAAGCGGCGGCGCAGCGCTCCGCCGTCGCCGCGCCGGCCGGCGCCCTGGCCGGGGAAGAGGAAGCCGATCCGGGGGGCCCGGCCGGCGCTGCCGAGGAAGACGCCCTGGGCGGGGCCGAGCAGCGAGCGGGCCCCGGAGTCGAGCAGTTGGGCCAGCGCGGTGAACCGCTGGGCGGCCTGTTCGGGCGAGTCGGCCAGCACGGCGGCGCGCAGCGGCCGGTCGGCCAGGTCGCGCTGCAGGGCGGCGGCCAGGTCGCCGAGTTCGGCGTACGACAGCTGGGCGGCGAACGCGGCCAGCCGGGTCGCCTTGGCGTGCAGTTCGGCCGGGTCGGCGCCGTCCAGCAGGAGAAGTTCGGCGTCCTGCCGGGAGGCGACCAGCCGGTGGGCGACGGCGGGCACGGCGGTGCGCCGGACGCCGTCGGCGTGTTCGACGACGACGTGCGCGTTGATGCCGCCGAAGCCCATCGAGGAGATCCCGGCCCGGATCGGCGCGTCCGCGGGCCACAGTTCGGCCCGGTCGGGGACGCGCAGCGCCGGGGCGGGGCCGGTGAGTTCGGGGTGCGGGTCGACGTGGCTGGTGGCGGGCGGGATGACCTGGTGGCGGACCGCCAGGATCGCCTTGAGCAGTCCGGCGACGCCGGCGGCGGCCTTGGTGTGCCCGAAGTTGCCCTTGACGGTGCTGAGCGCGGCGGGCGCGGCGGCGCCGGCGGCCCGGCGGGCCTCGGAGAAGGCGCGCAGCTCGGTGGCGTCGCCGACGGCGGTGCCGGTGCCGTGGCCCTCGAAGTAGCCGACCGTCTCGATGCCGAAGCCGGCCGCCCGGTAGGCGCGGGCCAGGGCGAGCCGGTGGCCGCTGGCCTCGGGCCGGGTGATGCCGCCCCGGCCGTCGGAGGAGTAGCCCCAGCCGGGGATGGTGGCGTAGCGGAACCGGCCCTGGGCGCGGGCGTCCTCGTCGCGCATCAGGACGACCATGCCGCAGCCCTCGCCGGGCCAGAAGCCGTTGGAGCCCTTGTCGTAGACCCGCATCTCGGCGGTGGCGAGCGCGCCGGTCTTGGCGAAGCCGATCACCTCGAACGGGTCGATGCTGAGGTCGACGCCGCCGGCCACGGCGACGTCCATCCGGCCGTCGAGCAGGGCGTCGCAGGCGGTGGAGACGGACAGCAGCGAGGAGGAGCAGGCGCCGTCGACGGTGAAGCCGCCGCCCTTGAAGTCGAAGTGGTTGCAGATCCGGCCGGCGATGGTGTTGGCCAGGCCGCCGGCCAGGGTGTCCTCGCCGATCGGCGGGAAGGCGCTCTTGTAGCGGCCCTCCAGGCCGTCCAGGAAGGCGCCCAGCTCGGTGTCGCCCCAGCCCTGTTCGCGCAGCGCGGCGCCGACGGTGCGGCGCACGTAGGGCCAGCGCAGGCGCATCAGGTTGGCGCGGCTGAACTCTCCGGTGAGGGTGTTGCCGATGACGACGCCGGTGTTGGCGTCGGCCAGGCCCTCGCCGAACGGGAAGCCGGCGTCCTCCAGGGCGCGGGCGGCGGTGTCCAGGGCGAGCCAGTGGGTCATGTCGGTGGCGCGGAAGGTGCTGCCCGCGACGCGGTGGCGGACCCGGTCGAACTCGAAGCCCTCGATGACGGCGGCCTTGGCGCTGTAGAAGCGGTCGGGCGCGGCGGGGTCGGGCGAGTAGTAGTCCTCGGCGCGCATCCGCACGTCGGGCAGTCGGCGGAAGGCCCGGCGGCCGGCGAGCACGTTCTGCCAGAGCTGTTCGGGGCTGTCCGCGTCGGGGTAGCGGCAGGCCATGCCGACCACCGCGATCCGTCCCCGGCCGGTCGGCTGTCCGCCGTCCCGGGCCGGTCGTCCTGCGCTGTCGCTCACGCCGCCACCGCCTCGTTGCCCATGGGCCGCTCGGGCGCGCCCGACTGGCCGGAGGGGACCTCGACCGGCCCGCCCCCCTGCTTGCGCCTGTTCCGGAAGTGCGCCACCCACCAGCCGGCGCCGCGCAGGCCGCAGACGATGGTGGTGGCGAAGAACAGCGTGTAGACGACGTTGAAGAGCATCAGCACGCCGTAGACCATGGCCACCGAGGCGCCGAACATGAACTGGTTGCGGCCCTTGGACGGGGTGGTGCCCGGGTCGGTGATCATGTAGTTGGTGTAGAGGACGAAGGCGACGCCGCTCATCGGGCCGAGCGCGGAGAAGATCGCCACGTCCCAGATCCAGTGCCGCAGCAGGGCCTGGATGACGAAGCCGCCGAGCCAGCCGACGATCAGCGGGACGCGCTTGGTGAGCATGGCGTTGATGACGGTGCCGGCGGTGGTGATGATCAGCGGGATGCCGATCCGGAAGAAGGTGTTGGCGTTCTCGGTGAACTCGTACGGCGGGGCGATGCTGATCCAGGAGCCGAACAGCACCAGCGCCATGGTGATGCCGAAGTTCGACGGGTTCATGAAGTGCCGCATCCGGCCGTACACGGGGGCCTGGAGGACGTGCTTGGCGGCGACGCCGATGAACACGGCGAGCAGGATCGGCAGCAGCCGGTCGTTGGCGTAGAGCAGCATGTTCGCGGCGAGCGCGGTGATGTGCGAGGGCAGCAGGAACTCGTACAGGCCGCGCAGTCCGTTGCCGCGGAAGCGCGGGGTGCGCTGCTGCGCCCAGGCGCTGATCAGCTCCAGCACGATCTCGACCACGTAGCCGAACGGGGCGCAGATCAGCGGCCAGAGCCAGGGCTGTTCGAAGCCCAGCAGGGTGTAGCCGAAGATGTTGAAGACGCTCATCGAGAGGGCGAAGTTGCGCAGGGCGAGGTAGCGCGGGTCGCGGTTGGGCTGCTTCTTGGCGGCGGGGGGGCGCACGGCGCGGGTGGCCACGCCGGAGATGTCGGTCGCGGTCATCGGGCCGCCACCTCCTGGATGTCGTCGGTCAGCATGAGGGTGTGGCTCCCGGGGGTGAGCTGCCGGGTCTCGGTGTGCAGGCCGCCGCCGTTGTCGCGCCAGGCGAGGTCGACGGTGACCGGGCCGCTCTGGGTGCCGAGGCCGAAGCGGACGTCGAAGCTGCGGAAGCCGCCGTGGCCGCCGCCGCCGTCCAGCTGGCCGATCTGCTTCCTGCCGTCGGGGGTGGTGACGCAGACGGTGGCGCCGTAGGCGGGGGTGCCGGTGGTGGCCAGACCCCGGTCGGCGGTGGCGTCGGTCGCGGTGGTCGCGGCGGTGCCGGTCGCGGTCGCGGCGGTCGCGGCGTCGGTGGCCGGGCGGTACAGGCGCAGGGTCAGGTCGTGGCCGAGGGCCGCGGACTGGTTGGCGTAGAAGGCCGGCGGGCCCCACTGGCGGGCGATGGCGAAGTCCAGGGCGCCGGTGCCGGTGGTGTCGGCGGTGGCGATGCCGCGGGTCGGGATCGGCACGTCGAGGCCGAGCTGCTTGCTGATGTTGGCGAACTTGCCGCTGTCGGTGCGGGCGTAGAAGGCCATCGCCTCGTCGCCGGCCAGGTCGTCGCCGGGGCCGACGTTCGGCCAGAGCTTCGGGTTGGAGAGCAGGTCGTCGTTGGTCATGGCCATCTCCTGCAGCCAGGGCCAGCGGTCGATGTTCCCCTTGACGAAGCCGTCGGCCTGGAGGATGTCCTGCTGCCCGCTGTTGCGGAAGTCGCCCATCTTGGCGTCCCAGCCCCAGCCGGTCCAGGCGACGCCGTGGTCGGCGGCCTCCTGGGTGAACGGGGCGACCCGGTCGGTGAGCTTGCGCTTCATCTCGGCCGGGTCCTTGGCCTGGTTGATCCAGAGGAAGTTGCTCTCCTCCAGGCCCCAGGCGACGGTGATGTTGCTGACCATCATGTCGAAGCTGCCGTTGCCGTCGACGTCGCCGAAGTCGACGCCCATGCCCTTGAAGGAGCCCTTGCCGAGCACGAAGGACTTCGGGGTGGTCGGGGTGCGCTCGCCGGTGGCCTCCTCGAACCGGATGCGGCCCGGGGTGGAGACGTTGTGCAGCAGGTGGGCGTGGCCGAAGTCGTTGGCGATGTAGACCTCGGGCAGGGCGTCGCCGGTCAGGTCGGCGCCGGCGATGGCCAGCGTCCAGCCGGTGGAGGCGTCGAAGGCGATGGCGTCCTTCTCCTCGACGAACCGGGCGTCCGGCTCGGCGCCGGCGGTCGAGGAGTGGAAGCGCAGCACGTGGTCGCCGCCGGCGTTCTTCGCGCTGGACAGCGAGTCGTTCATCTGGACGTTGCGGATGCCCTGCGGGTCGAGCACGTCGGAGTCGGGGAAGTAGTTGCCGATGATGATCGACGGGTGCCCGCTGCCGTCCAGGTCGCCGACGTACGCGGCGTCGGTGTTCCAGCGCGGGCCGTGGTAGCGGCCGTCCAGGCTCTCCGAGGCGACCAGTTCGCGCGGCGCGTACGACTCGGCGGCGGGTGCGGCGGCGTCGGCCCGGGCCATGAACAGGACGGGCGTGCGGCCCCAGTAGGTGACCAGGAAGTCGTTGCGGCCGTCGCCGTTGAAGTCGCCGGGGGTGCAGCCGGTGGGCGCCATGGTGTCGTCCATCGGCAGCGGCCTGCCGTCGAGCACGAACGGGGTGAACCGGTCGGCCTCGGGGGCGGTCGGGGTCCAGGTGACCACCACGGAGTCGGTGCGGGTGTCGACGATGCACATGCCGTCGGCCAGGCCGTGGCCGGTGACGTCGTTGATGGCGATGCTGGCGCCGACCGAGGAGATCCAGGCCCGGATCTTCTCGTACGCCGGATTGACCTTGCGGATGGTGTTCATCGGCCGCGACTCGTAGCCCGGCGGCATCGCGATCGGGAGTTCCTTGAACCTGTAGGCCGCTGCCGCGTCATCACCACCGGCGACCGCCACCGAGGACCGGATGACGAAGAACATCGAGGCGGCCACCAATACGGTGACCAACCCGGGTACGAGTCTGCGGAATCGTCGTCGTGGCGACATTTCAATTCCCTCCCGTGGGTGACGGAGAATCGGCTGTCCGGGGCGGCTGCAAAAGAATTCTCTACCTATCCGCCGCTATCCCGCCGCCGAACCTGACACTTGAGGATGTCCCGGGCCGTCAAAGCGTGCTTCTCTGACGTTGCCGGGGTTCGGCCCGGCCGTCCGGCGCGACGGGGGCGGGGATTTCCCGGAGTACCGGAATGAGCATTCTCGGAGAAGACCCGGCAGCGGCCCGCTGCGAAACTCGGCTGAGATCGGCCTCTTCGAATCCCCGTCTGGCGAGGTTTAATCCATGGTGCACACGTATGACGTGATAGTCGTCGGGTCCGGTTCGGCCGGCGCCGCCCTCGCGGCCCGGTTGAGCGAGGACCCCGGCCGTTCGGTGCTCCTGCTGGAGGCCGGTCCGGACTTTCCCGACCGGGCCGACATCCCGCACGAGATCACCGACGGCAACGCGATGTCGATGCACGCCCACGACTGGCGCTTCCGCGCCGAGATCCTGGACGGCCGGCGGATCATCTTCCCGCGCGGGAAGATCGCCGGCGGCTCCTCCGCGGTCGGCGCGACGATCGCCCTGCGCGGCGTCCCGGAGAACTTCGAGCGGTGGGCGGCGGCCGGGAACCCGGCCTGGACGTACGAGCAGGTGCTGCCGTACTACCGGCGGCTGGAGGACGACCTGGACTTCTCCGACCGCTACCACGGCAGCGGCGGCCCGGTGCCGATCCGCCGCTTCAAGCCCGCGGAGACCACGCCGCTGCAGACCGCCTTCACCGAGGCGAGCCTGGCGGCCGGGTTCCCCGAGGTCGCCGACCACAACCACCCCGAGGCGACCGGCATCGGCCCGATCCCGTCCAACCGCCGCGACCCGCGCTTCCGGGTCTCCAGCGCGATGGCCTACCTGACGCCCGAGGTGCGGGCGCGCCCCAACCTGGCGATCCGCGGCGGCGTCCTGGTGCACGAGGTGCTGTTCGACGGCGACCGCGCGACCGGCGTGCTGGCCGCGGCCGGCGGCGGAGTGCCGGAGGAGCTGCGGGCGCGCAAGGTGGTGCTGTCCGCCGGTGCGGTCAACTCCCCGACGCTGCTGATGCGTTCGGGCATCGGACCGGCCGAGGACCTGACCCGGCTGGGCATCCGGGTGCGGCTCGACCGGCCCGGCGTCGGCGCCCACCTCCAGGACCACCCGCGCACCGGCGTCTTCCTGCGGCCCAAGGACGGCGAGGTCTCCACCGACGTGCCGTTCCTGCAGACCATGGTGCGGACCACCTCCAAGGGCTCCGCGGACTTCAACGACCTGCAGTACTACATGGTCAACCACTTCGACCTGACGCTCTTCCCCGAGCTCCAGATGCTCGCCCAGGCGCCGATGATCTTCGGCGTGATGGTGGTGGACCAGCAGCCGGAGTCGGTGGGCCGGCTGCGGCTGGCCTCCACCGACCCGGCCGCCGGACCCGACATCCGGCTCGACTTCCTCTCCACCGACCGCGACCTGGAGAAGCTGGTCGAGGGCGTGCGCACCTGCTGGGAGCTGGCCAACCACCCCGGCATCGCCTCGCGCGGCGACGGCTACATCGTGCTGAGCGACCGGCTGGTCGAGAAGGACGCGATGGTCGAGCAGTACGTCCGCACCAGCCTGGACAGCGGCTACCACCCGGTCGGCACCGCCCGGATGGGCACCGCCGAGGACGAGGGCGCGGTGGTGGACCAGCGGCTGCGGGTGCACGGCGTCGAGGGGCTGTACGTGGCCGACGCCTCGGTCATGCCGCAGATCGTCAACTGCAACACCAACCTCACCTCGACCATGATCGGCGAGCGGCTGGCGGACTGGCTGCGCGCCGAGTGACCGACCCCGCACCGCGACGGCCGCCCCGCTCCCCCGGGGCGGCCGTCGCAGTTCCCGGGCCCGGCCCACCCAGGGCAATCTGGGAGACGAGAGCCCGGGCCCATTCCTGCCACCATGGGAAAACCGCGCCGCCGCCCGCCGGGAATGCATTTCGCGCATTCCCCCGGCATTTCGGGGAATTCCGCCGGGCGGCCGCACCGTCGAAAGGGAGGGCGATCACCCATGACCGATCCGAACGTGCTGAGCACGGTCCGCGTCCCACTGGTCGAGGAGGCGGCGGCCGAGGGCCGCACGAAGGAGCTGTACGACGCGATCAAGTCGCGGATGGGCATCCCCTTCGTCCCGGACATGTTCCGGCTGGTCTCCAGCCGCCCGGACCTGCTGGAGGTGGTGATCGCCGGCTACGGCGGGGTCTTCAACGACGGGGTGCTGCCGCGCGCGACCCGCGAGATGATCTCCGCCTGGAGCTCCCGGGTCAACGGCTGCCCCTACTGCGTGGGCACCCACAACTGGTTCCTGGCCCAGTTCGGCGGCCCGCAGGAGCTGACCGACGCGATCGAGGGCGCCGCCTCGGTCGAGGAGCTGCCGATCGACGAGCGCACCAAGGTGCTGATGCGCCTGGTCACCAAGGTCGGCACCGGCGCCTTCCGGATCACCGACGAGGACTGGGCCGCCACCGAGGCGGCCGGCTGGAGCAACGGGGAGATGCTGGAGGCGGTCTTCACCGCCGCCCTGTTCGCCTTCATCAACCGCCTGGTGGACGGCCTGGGTCTGGGCAACTCGGTGACCCGCAGCCGGATCGCCTCGCAGCCGGAGGACGCCACCGTCTCCGCCGAGCGCCTGGCGGAGGGCAGGTGAGCGGCCGCTCGCGGGCGATCCTGCTGACCGGCGCCTCCTCCAGCACCGGCATGTCCTCCGGCACCGGCCGGGCCGCCGCCCTGCGGCTGCACCGGGCCGGCCTGCCGGTCTACGCCACCGCCCGCCGTCCCGAGGCGCTGGCCGACCTGGCCGCCGAGGGCATCCGGGTGCTGCACCTGGACGTCAACGACGAGGAGTCGATGGCCGCCGCGGTGGAGAAGATCAGCGCCGAGCACGGCGCGGTCGGCACCCTGATCAACAACGCCGCGTACAGCCTCAACGGGACCATCGGGGAGACCCCGATCGACGAGGTGCGCAGCCAGTTCGAGACCAACCTGTTCGGGCTGTGCCGGCTGACCCAGCTGGTGCTGCCCGGGATGCGGGCGCAGGGCGGCGGCCGGGTGGTCATGATGTCGTCCATCTTCGGCCAGTTCGCCACCCCCGGCCGCGGCTACTACCAGGCCACCAAGCACGCCCTGGAGGCGGTCAGCGACTCGCTGCGCCTGGAGGTGGCCCGGGACGGCATCAAGGTGGTGCTGATCGAGCCGTCCCCGGTGCTCGGCGGGTTCGTGCCGACCTCGGTCGCCGACCTCGGCATGACCGGGCAGGAGCGGACCGGCCTGTACGACGAGTTCTGGCAGTACTTCGTCGACTGGCACGGCGCCTACCGGGAGACCGAGAACCCCACCGGCCGCGGCCGGATGGCGGTGCGCGCGGAGACCGTGGCGAAGGTGATCGAGAAGGCCGTCACCAGCGACCGCCCCCGCATCCGCTACCGGATCGGGATGCCGTCCCGGCTGCTGCCGCGGATGCGCTGGACCATCGGCGACGCGTTCTTCGAGCGCTTCGTCCGGGCGTTCTTCCCGATCCCCTAGGCCGCGCCCGCGCCCGCGCCCGCCCCGGGTCGGCGCTGGCCGGTCCTCGCCGCTCCGGCCCGCTCGGGCCCGGCCCGGGGCGGGCCGCGGGGTTCGACCGGCCCGGGCCGGGGCACAGCGCAAGGACGGAGAAGGAAGGACCCGCTCCGAATGCCACGATCGGGTGGAGCACCGACGGAAGAGACCCACGCAAGAGGTCGACGAGCCGAAGGAGGACTCGCGGATGCCTGCGGGTGACGAGGCAGCGGCACACCCCGGCGGCCCGCGGGCCGGATCGGGGACGAACCCGTGAGCGGCGGACGGCGCCTCGTCCAGGCGCCGCTCCGGGGGCTCTCCCTGCTCCAGGTCCGGCACCTGTCGACCGTCGGGTTCGGCGAGGCCGCCGGCGACACCGCCCGGGTCTACCGGGAGCTGGAACGGGACTTCGGGGTGCTGGCCCCGCCGGTGGCGCTGCACGCCCCGGTGCCGGAACTGCTCGCCGCGTCCTGGACGACGCTGCGCGAGACGATGCTGGTCGCGGGGCGCGCCCCGCGGACGGCCAAGGAGGCGGTGGCGGCGGCCGTCTCGGCGGGCAACCGCTGCCCGTTCTGCACCACCGTGCACGGCACCATGCTCGACTCGCTCTCGCTGCGCCCGCTGCCGGGCCGCCGGGACGGTGCCGGACGGCCGGAGCGGGACGGCGGGCCACCCGGGCCGGACGGCTCGCGGCCGGACCAGGGCGGTGGGCGGCCCGGGTCGGGCACCGAGCGGCCCGGGGCGGACGCCGAGCGGCCCGGGTCGGACGCCGAGCGGCTGACCGCGTGGATCAGCACCGGGGGCGCGCCGCCGTTCCCGCCCGAACTGCTCCCGGAACTGGCCGGGACGGCGCTCTGCCTGCAGTACCTCAACCGCGTGGTCAACGTCTTCCTGGGCCCGCACCCGCTGCCGCCGAACGCCCCCGTGCGGGCGCTCGGGCCGGTGATGCGGGTGCTGGTCGGCCTGATGCGCGGGTCCGCCCGGGCGGACGCCGCACCGGGCGCCTCGCTCTCGCTGCTGCCGCCGGCCCCGCTGCCGCCGGACCTGGCCTGGGCCGCGGCCGACCCGCGGATCGCCGACGCGCTGGCCCGCAGCGCGGCGGCCGTCGACCGGGTCGGCACCGCCCTGCTGCCCGCCCGGGTCCGGGCGGTGGTGGCCGAGGCGCTGGCCCGCTGGGACGGCGCCGACCCCGGCCTCGGCCGGGCCTGGCTGGACGCGCCGCTGGCGGAACTCCCGCCGGGCGAACGCCCGGTGGGCGAACTCGCGCTGCTCACCGCGCTGGCCTCCTACCGGGTCGACGACCGGGTGGTCGCCGCCGCCCGGCAGGCCGGCGCGGGCGACCGGGAGATCCTCGCCGCCTGCGCCTGGGCGAGCGAACGGGCGGCCCGGCGCCGGGTCGGACAGCTGCTGTCCGACGGCTGAACCGGCCGCCCGACCACCGATCCGCACCGACCGTCCGTCCGTCCGTCGAACCGAGCGCAGCACCGAGCACCGAACCGACCGCCGAACGGATTTCCCGGCACCCGGGAATTCCGGCGGTCGGGCCGCGGAACCCGCCCGACCCGGCGGTTTCTCCACGCGCCGGGAGGCGCGGTTCCACCGATGTCCGCACCCCCAGGTCCGCCTCCGGAGAACGGCACCGAACCGGCCGGAGGAGAGCTTTCGGATTCCTTCGGATTCTTTCGGATTCCCCCGGAACTCCCCGGATTCCCCGGAGTTTCCCGGGCCGCCCTCGAACCCGTCGACGAACTTGGAGAGACGCTGTGCAGATCGCTGTTGAACGCGCGATAGCGACCATGTGGGACAGATACGAGGAGCCGCTCTCGCTGGACGAGATCGCGAACACCGCGATCCTCAGCAAGTTCTACTTCTCCCGGGTGTTCCGCAACCTCACCGGCACCTCGCCGGGACGGTTCCTCTCCGCCGTCCGCCTGCACCAGGCGAAGACCATGCTGCTGGAGACCGATTTCAGCGTCACCGAGATCTCCTACCGCGTCGGGTACAACAGCCTGGGCACCTTCACCAGCCGCTTCACCCGCAGCGTCAGCCTCTCCCCCGCCCGCTACCGGGCGCTGGCCCGGGCCGGGCTGACCGAGGGCGCCGGCACCGCGCACCCGGGCGGCGAGCGCCGCAGCTGTACGGTGCAGGGCAGCATCCGCTCGCCGGAGACCGGCTGCGCGGTGCGGATCTACATCGGCGCGTTCCGCGAGCCCATCGTGCAGGGCCGACCGGTGGCCTGCGAGATCCTGGACGGGCCCGGCCCGTTCACGCTGCGGGTGCCGGAGGGCGTCTGGTTCCTCCGGGCGGCGGTGGTCGCCGCGAGCGACTTCCCGGCGCCGCCGTGGGAGCGGCGTCCGCTGCTGGTCGCCTCGGGCCCCGAGCTGACGGTGCGGCACGGTCACGAGAACGCCCCGGTCCGGCTGGCCGCCCGTCCGCTCACCGCGCTGGACCTGCCGATCCTGCTGGCCCTGCCGGGGCTGGACTCCCCGCAGCGCCCCGGGCCGGACGGCGTCGCGCTGCGGGTGCCCTCCTTGACCGGGAGGTGAGGGCCGACCGGGAGGTGAGGGCCGACCGGGACGCGAGGGGCCGCCGCGCGGCGAGAGGGGCGGGACCGCCGGACAGCGGTCCCGCCCCTCCGTCGTGCGCGTCCCCCTCCGACGCGCACCCTCCCCCGCGCCGCGCCCTCCGCCGCGCCGCGGGTGGTCCCGTCCCGCTCAGCGTCCGACGAGCGGCTCCACCTCGGCCGCGGGCGGCGCGAACGGGCCCCAGGCGAACGCCTGCGCCCACTTCCCGGCCGGCTCGCCGGACCACTCCAGGTCCTCGATCTGCGGCCGGGTGCGGCGGCCGGTCAGCGAGCGGAACACGTCCACCGCCGACCCGCGCACGGTCGCGGCGGGGTCGCCCTCGCCCACCACCCAGGCCCGCCCGGGGGTCTCGATCCGCAGCGCCGGCAGCCCGCCGCCGTGCACCGCCAGGCCGAAGCCCATGGTGGACAGGTCCAGCGCGCCGTCGAAGGCGGGGTGGGCGGTCGGCTCGGCGGGCACGTCCAGGCCCAGCCGCAGGTCCAGCTCGTGCGAGAACACGTCGAGCAGCAGGATGCGTCGGCGCAGCTCAGGGGTGCGTTCCAGGGCCGCGGGCAGTGCGCCGTCCAACTCCTCCCAGCGGTCCAGCAGTTCGGCCGCCGGAGCGCCGGTCAGCGGGGCCAGGTCGATCTGGCTGTCCTCCAGCGCGACGAAGGACTCGCAGATGTGCACCAGGTGCCCGATCAGGTCCCGCACGCTCCAGTCCGGACAGGCGGGCACCCCGACGGCGGCCGGGTCAGGCAGCCCGGACGCCAGGGCGGCGATCGCCGCCCGGCTGCGCCGGTAGGCCGCGAGCTGCTCGGCGGGGTCGTGCGGGGTCGGAGCGGGCGGGGTCGAGGCGTGCAGGGTCGGGGCGGGCGGGGTCTGGGCGGGCGGGGTCTGGGCGGGCACGGACGCGTCCTGCTGGGTCGGTTCCGCTGTCACGGTCGTCTCCTCGGGGTGGGGGTGGGGCGGCAGGGGCGGACACAGGAGTGGGCACGGGGGCGGACGGCGGGACGGACGGCGGGGCGGGCGCGGTGCGGCGCCGCCGTCACGGTCCGGTCCGTTCGGCCGCCGAGCCCGCCTGACGGTACGTCAGAAGACCGGTCCGGTACAGCCAGTGGGCGGTTTCGGCCATCGTCTCCTCGACCGGGCGGGCCGCCGGGCCGCCGAGGGGGGCGGCCGGGGCGACGGGTGCGGCGTGGACGCAGGTGTAGGCGGCGCCGTACTCGGCCGGGATGTGCCAGGGCCACCAGCGCTGGAGGAGGTCGGCGAGCCGGGCGGCCGGGAGCATCGCCCGGCCGGGCAGCCGGACGGCGGGCAGGGCGCGGCCGGTGGCCGTGCGCAGGGCCGCCAGGTAGTCGGCGGTGGTGAGGTAGCGGTGGGGGGTGAAGACCCGGTCGGGGGTGTCGGGGGCCGTCGCGGTGGCGAGGGCGGCCAGCGCGGCGGCGGTGTCGCGCACGTCGCCGAGCGGGAAGCCGCCGGTGGGCCAGAGCGGCATCAGGCCGCGCAGGGTGTCGCGCAGCCGTCCGGTCTGGTCGCCGAGTCCGGGGTCGTGCGGGCCGAGCAGGGCGGGCGGGTAGGCGATCCGGACCGGTGCGCCCCCGTCGCGCAGCCGCCGGGCGATCCGTTCGCACTCCGCCTTGCTGGCCAGGTAGGGCTCGGCCGGGTGTCCGACGGGGCTGTCGGCGTGCAGTTCGGGGTCGGCGCTGGGGATCAGCGCGCCGACGGTCGACACGTGCACCACCGCTCCGGCGCCGGAGCGGACCGCGACCCGCAGCACGGTCTCGGTGCCGAGCACGTTGGTGCGGGCGATGTCGGCGCGGCGGCGGCGGTCGAAGGAGTAGACCGAGGCGAGGTGGAGCACCGCGTCCGCGCCCGCGCACAGCCGGGCCGCCGCGGCCGGGTCGGTGGCGTCGCCGGTGACGGTCCGGACGGTGTCCGGGGGGACGCCGAGCGGGCCGAGCGCGGGGGCCGTCCGGGCCGGGTCGCGGACCAGCAGCCGGACCCGGGCCCCGGCGGCGGTGAGGGCGGCGACGGTGTGCGCGCCGAGGAAGCCGGTGCCCCCGGTGACGGCGACCAGCGGGCCGGCCGCTCCCCCGGCCCGTCCGGCGGGGCCCGTGCCCGGCGCCGCGGCGTTCACGCCCGGTCCTGCGGGGTGCGGGCGGCGTCCAGCTCGACGTCCTTGGCGAAGGAGGCCATCAGCACCGGGACGGCCTCGGCCTGGAAGTCGACCTCGGAGTCGAACTCCTTGATCATCCCCTCCAGCACCAGCAGCGACAGCAGCGGGAAGGCGAACTCCGCGGCGGCGAACACCCCGAAGTCGCGCTGGAGCTTGAACAGCCGGGGGGCGAACGCGGCCAGCTCGAAGTCCTTGGAGAGCGCCCCGAAGGCTTCGTCCACCAGCGCGGTCACCGCGGTCCGGAAGCTCTCGCGGTCGAGGTCGGCGGGCAGCCGGGCGGCGCTCGCCAGCACGATGTCGGCGCACCTGGGGCCGTTGCCCTGGGCCATGTTGAGGAAGAAGCCCGCGAAGGAGCGCCGGACGGGGTCGGGCAGCTGCACCACGAACCCGGCGTCCAGGACGACCACCCGGCCCTCGGCGTCCAGGCAGAGGTTGCCGGGGTGCAGGTCGCAGTGGACCAGGCCGTCGACGAAGAGCATCCGGTAGACGGCCCGGAGCACGTCGCGGACCACCTCCCGGCGGCGTTCGGGGGTCATGCCCAGCGGCCGGAAGCGGCCGAGGCCGGGGACGAACTCCATGGTGAGCACGCCGGGCGCGCACAGGCCCTCGACGGGGGCCGGGATGCGCAGGTCGGTGTGGCCGCCGAGGTTGGCGCGCAGCAGGAGCAGGGCGTCGCGTTCGGCGGTGAAGTCGAGCTGGTGCAGGACGGCGCCGCCGAGCTGGCCGATCATCTCCTCGGCGGGCAGGTCGCGCATGCCGGGCAGGACGCGTCCGGCGCGGGCGCCGAGCAGGGCCAGCCGCAGGTCGGCCTCCAGGACCGGGCGGATGCCGTGCCGCTGCACCTTGACGGCGACCTCGGTGCCGTCGGCGAGCCGGGCGCGGTGGACGCTGGCGATGCTGCCGCAGGCCACCGGCTCCCAGTCGAACTCGGCGAAGGCGTCGGTGAGTCCGGCCCCGGCGAGGGTGCGGGCGACCGCGGCGCGGCGCGGCGGGCGCACCTCGTCGGCCAGTTCGGCCAGCGCGTCGCACCAGCGTTCGGGGAGCAGGTCGCGGCGGGTGCTGACCAGTTGTCCGGCCTTGACGAAGAACGGGCCGAGCGCGGTCAGCAGCCGCGGCGTCCGGTCGGCCATCCGGGCCCGGCCGCGGCGGGTGGCCAGCAGCGGCAGGGCGGCGATCAGGTGTCCGGCGATGATGGCGGTGGTGGCGCAGGCCCGGCCGATCAGCAGCCACCCACGCGTGCGTCGTTCCGGCACGGTGCCTCCAGGTCCCTCGTGGCGGGTGGGCCGTACCGGGGTCCGTCTCCGCACCCCCGGCGCGGCCCCGCGGTGTCCGGTGCGTGCCGGGTGCCGTGGGGCGGGCGGGGGTGCGAAGACGGACCCTGGGGCCCGACAGCGAGGAAACCAGGCCGCCGACCGGGCCTGCTATCCGCGATATTGCCCAATGCGCGCGCGGCCCCCGCCGGGCGGGCCGGGGTGGGTCTGGGCGATGCCCAGCCAGTGGTCGGCGGCGGCGCCGACGGCGCTCAGCGCGAGGTCGTCGCGGTGCCGGCGCCGGGTGACGAGCAGGCAGAAGTCGGCGGCGGGGCCGCTGATCCGCTGGTCGGCCTGCTCGGGGCCGAAGGTCCAGGAGGTGCCGGAGGGGGCGGTCAGCTCGAACCGGAAAGGCTCGGCGGGCGGCTCCAGGCCGCGGACCCGGTAGGCGAGGTCCCTGGTCCTGGTGCCGAGGAAGGCGACGTGCCCGATCCGGTCGGTGAAGCGGTACGGGACGCCCAGGGCGTCGTGGACGTCCTGGCCGTGGGCGAACAGCTCGGTCAGCGCGACCGCGGCGAGGACGCCGACCGGCAGCGGGTCGGCCAGCCAGGGCACCGTCCGGCGCCGGTCCGCGGCGGCGAGCCCCCGCTCGGCGGCGGCCCGCCACTCGGCCCAGTGCCGCAGCAGCTCGGGGGCGGGCTCGGCGAGGTGCCGGGCGAGCAGGGCCGCCATGCCGGCTTCGAAGTCCGCCCGGACAGGGGCGCTCTCGTCCGCGAAGGCGGCCGGGTCGCGCACCGCGAGGTCGACCAGCCGGGCGACGAGCGCCAGGTGCGCGACCTGGTGCCGGACCGTCCAGCCCGCGGCCGGGGTCGGCGCGGACCACCGGTCGGGCGGCAGGCCGGAGACCAGCCGGGCGAGTGCGGACCCCTCCGCCGCCAGGTCGGCGCGGACGTCCTGCATTGCGGTCATGTCAGCATTCCCTTCCCCGGTGAAGCGCGTTCAATCCGGTCCCGCGTTCATTTTCCGGGGACGCTCCGGGGCGGGCTTCTCCGTGCGTGCCGCCGGTAGCCGGCGGCGGGCGTTCGGGGGCGTATAGGGCACCGCTGCCGGTGGCTGAATTCCGCCGCTTGACCCAGACCGCAATCCAGGAGGTGCAATAGTCACGCATTGGCAAAACGATGTGTCTGGACCAAAGCCGGCCGAGTGCTTCGCGGCCGGTTCCGACGAGTGGTTCCGACGAGCCGGGGAGGAACGTGCCGAATAAGGGAGCCCCCGGGCCGTCCGGCCTCCGAGGCGCCAGTTCAGCGCGGACCGGGCCACCCCGTCCGCCCCGCACCCGGGGCGGTTCTGCCGTGTCCCCGTCAAGGTCCGAGCCGGACCACCGATCCAAGGCAAGGCGAGCGAGCGGACAACGAGCCCAGGTGAGGGATATCCGAATGTCGATTGCGGCGGCAATAGAGCGGAGCATAGGGACGATGTGGCAGAATCACGCGGATCCGATTTCCCTTGAGGAATTGGCCGAAATCGCTTCCTACAGCAAATTCCACTACTCCCGGATCTTCAACCAGCTGACCGGAACCTCGCCCGGCCGATTCCTCACCGCGATCCGCATCTTCATGGCCAAGCAGCATTTACTGGAGACGCAGGACAGTGTCACCGACATCACCTACCGGGTGGGCTACAACAGCCTGGGCACCTTCACCAGCCGCTTCACCCGCAGCGTCGGCGTCTCGCCGACCCGCTACCGCGCGCTGGCCCAGGACGACGACCTGCCGCCGCTCGTCCCGCCGACCGCCCGCGCCGGGCACGGCCTGTCCTCCGTCACCGGGCAGCTGCACTTCCCCTTCGAGGTCGGCCCGGTCCGGGTCTACGTGGGCGCGTTCAACACCCCGATCGTGGAGGGCTACCCGCAGGCCTGCGACATCCTGGACGAGGCCCGGCCGTTCCACCTGCACGTCCCCGACGGGCTGTGGTTCATCCGGGCGGCGGCCGTGGCCACGGACGACGCCTTCCCCCGGCACCAGATCCGTCCGCCCAGACTCGTCGGCTCGGGCTGGGCGGTCAGAGCCAGGGGCGGGCGCGCCTACAGCACCGACGTCCAGCTGCGCGAGGTGACCCGGCTCGACCTGCCGATCCTGCTGGCCCTTCCGGAGCTGGACGGGGCCAGGCGCCTGAGCCGGGCCGGCACCCGCTAGAAACCACCGGATCGATCGAACAATCACCCGATGCCCGCCGGTTCTCCCCGCCCCGCCTCCCCGGTACCGTCCGGACACGACCGGAATCCCCGCCCCCGGTTCCCGGCCCTCCGGAATGGCCTCGACGCACATGCCGTCGATCGGGCCGCCGGGCGTCCGCGCGGGCACTCGGCCGGGGCTTCCCGGCCGGGTGCCCGATCACCCCGAGTTCGTCTCCGGATACGTCCGGTGGCCACCGGTAGGACGTGGTCGATGCGACGGCGGCCGATCGGTAGCGCCGACCGGTCCCGCCGGTCAGCCCCGCCCGTCCGGCCCGTCGAGCCCGTCGAGCACCGCCAGGACGTCGGCCGGCTCAGCCCGGGCGGTGTAGTCGGCGTCCACGAAGGCCCAGCGGATCGTGCCCGCGCGGTCGATGACGTAGGTCGCCGGGATCGGCAGGGTGCGTGGGTGGCCCGCCTGGGAGCGGTCCAGGTCGATGCCGACCCGGGCGTAGACGGCCGCGAGGTCCTCCGGCAGGTCGAAGGCGAGGCCGTACCGCCGGGCGGTGTCGCAGCCGAGGTCGCTCAGCACCTCGAAGTCCAGCCCGTTCTTCTCGGCCTGCGACAGCGACTCGTCCGGGATCTGGGGCGAGACGGCCACCAGCCGGGCGCCGCGGGCCGCGATGGCCGCGTGGTGCTGCTGGAGCGAGCGCAGGGCGATGTTGCAGTAGGGGCACCAGGCGCCCCGGTAGAAGGTCAGCACGACCGGGCCGTCGGCGAGCAGGGCGGCCAGGTCGACGCTCCGGCCGGTGGCCGAGGGCAGGGTGAAGGACGGCGCCCGCGCCCCGGCGGCCAGCGCCCGGTCGGCCTGCCCGGAGGCGGCCAGCTCCCGGGTCGCCCGCTGCATCACCTCGCTCACCTCGGTGGGCAGTTGCTCCTGCCGGCGCTCGTAGAAGGCGCGCAGTTCGGCGTTGACGCTCATCGGTCCCCTCCCGCGGTCATCCTGGAACAGCCGTTCCAAGATAGCGGCAGGGGCGCTCCCCCGGTCAAGGGCGGATCCGGATATCTTGGAACCGACGGTTCGAGACGGGGTGGTGGGGACATGGCGGACGTCAAGCACTTCGATCCGGACGCGGCGCTCGACACCGTGATGCGCCTGTTCTGGCGGCAGGGCGTGACCGCCACCGGCATCCAGGACATCGTCAACGCCACCGGGCTCAACCGCTCCAGCCTGTACGCCACGTTCGGCGGCAAGCAGGAGCTCTACCGCGCCGCGCTGCAGCGCTACGCCCGGGAGCGCTCCCGGCTGCTGCTCCGGCCGCTGGAGGAGGGGGACCGCGGCCTGCCGGCCGTCCGCGAGTTCTTCGCCGGGCTGGTCGAGACCCGCTGCACCGGCGAGTTCGCCCGGTGGGGCTGCATGTTCTCCAACGCCCACGCGGGCAGCGAGAACGCCGACCCCGCGGTGCGGGCCGTCCTCGACCGGCAGCACCAGCGGCTGCGCACCGCCCTGCACACCGCCCTGGTGTCGGCGCAGCGGCAGCACCAGCTCGCCGCGCACACCGACCCGGGCCCGGCCGCCGACGTCCTGGCCCTGCTGGCCCACGGGGTGAACCTGCGCTCCCGCGCCGGGGCGGACGCCCGGCAGTTGCAGGCCACCGTCACCGCGGCCATCACCGCGGTGGCCCGCCCCGCCTGACGGTCCGTCACCTGCGCTCCTCCATCGGGCAGTTCGGCCGGGGAGTTCAGGAGACGGCGACCCGGTGGTCCGCGCGGTCGGCGGTCAGCGCGCCCAGCAGGCGCAGCGCCGTCTCGGACGGGGAGCCCGGCTCGACGGTGAAGGCCACCACCATGAGCTCCGGCTGCTCGGTCCGCAGGACCTCCTGGAAGAGGGTGAGTTCCCCCACCTGCGGGTGGCGCAGCACGTTGGTGAACGAGTCGCAGTTGGCCACCGAGTGGTCCTCCCACAGGGCGGCGAACTCCGTTCCGGAGGACAGCAGTTCACCGACCAGCGCGCGGACCCGGCCGTCGGCCGGGAACCTGGCCGCCACCATCCGCAGGTGTGCGACCACCGAGCGGGCCTTGCCCTCCCAGTCGGCGAACAGCGCCCGGGTCGGCGGGTCGAGGAAGATCATCCGGGTCATGTTGGGCAGCCCCTCGTGCCCGGCCCGGACCTCGCGCCCCTCATCCCCTTCGCGGTCCTCGTGGTGCGCGCCGAACACCGCGCGCGCCAGCGGGTTCCAGGCCAGCACGTCGGAGGTCGGGGAGAGCACCATGACCGGCACGTCGCCCATCATCGCCATCAACCGCTGTAACCCGTCCGGGAGTT
Organism: Kitasatospora sp. NPDC088783; assembly: GCF_044750705.1. NCBI lineage: Bacteria > Bacillati > Actinomycetota > Actinomycetes > Kitasatosporales > Streptomycetaceae > Kitasatospora > Kitasatospora sp. NPDC088783. Next base: position 369,776 of record NZ_JBIVKJ010000002.1, on the reverse strand, counting down.
GGCGGGCCACCCGGGCGGCGCAGCTGGCCGCCGCGCGGTTGGGGCGGGCCAGCGCCAGCAGGTGGGCCCGTTCGGCGTCGTCCAGGCGCAGCGCCCGGGCCAGCGAGTCGAGGACGGCGTCGGAGACGTTCTGCCCCAACCCCTGCTCCAGCCGGGCGTAGTAGGAGGCGCTGACCCCGGCCAGCTGGGCGAGCTCCTCCCGGCGCAGCCCCGGGACGCGGCGGCGCCCGCCGTAGCTCCCGAGCGCGGTGTCCGCCGGATGCAGCCTGGCACGACGGGACTTGAGGAATTTCCCGAGCTCATCCATGCGTCTCATTATGCTGAAAGTCGCACTGCCAAGCCTAGCCTTCGCAGTGGGACGAACAGCAGGTGTCTGGCTAGCCGGCGGGTGATCTCCCACGCTTGCTGGCATGACCACGATTCCCGACCCGCGGAACCGCATGAGCACCCGGCTCAGATTGACCCTGTTCGTGCTGCTGGGCGCGCAGTTCATGCTCTCCGTCGACTTCTCGATCCTCAACGTCGCGCTCCCCCAGATCGGTTCCGGGGTCGGGATATCCTCCGACGACCTGCCGTGGGTGGCGTCGGCCTACGCGCTGCCGGCCGCCGGCTTCACCCTGCTGTTCGGCCGGATCGCCGACCTGTTCGGCCGCCGCCGGCTCTTCCTCGCGGGCATCACGCTGCTCACCGTGGCCTCGGTGCTCGGCGGCGTCTCGGACAGCGGCGGCCCGCTGCTGACCGCGCGCGTCCTGCAGGGCCTGTCGACCGCGATGGCCGCCCCGGCCGCGCTGTCCCTGCTGACCACCTCGTTCTCCGAGGGCGCGATGCGGGAGCGGGTGCTGGGCCTGAACGGCGCGCTGCTGTCCGGCGGGTTCACGGTGGGCGCCCTGGTCGGCGGCACCCTGGTCGGGCTGCTCAGCTGGCGCTGGGCCTTCCTGATCAACGTCCCGGTGGCCGTCGCCATCCTGATCGCGACGCCGCGGCTGATCGCCGACAGCCGGGCCCCGGAGAAGGTCCGGCTCGACGTGCCCGGCGCCGTCTCGGTGACGGCCGGCCTGCTCGCGTTCACCTACGGCATCATCGGCAAGAACCTGCTGGTCGCCGCCGTCGGCGTGGTGCTGCTCGGCGTGTTCTGGGCGATCGAGCTGCGCGCGCCCGCGCCGCTCGCCTCGGTGCGCATCCTCAAGCGCCCCACCGTGAAGTGGGGCAACTTCGCCGGGCTCGTCGTCTTCGCGATGGAGAGCGCGCTGATCTTCCTGATGACGCTGTACCTCCAGGACGTGCTGCACTTCGCCCCGCTGACCACCGGCCTGATCTTCGGCGTCCCCGGGCTCGCGGCGGTGGCCGCCGGCGTCATCGCGGGCCGGGTGATCGGCCGCTTCGGCACCCGGGCCGTGCTGACCGTCGGCCTGTCGGTGCAGGGGCTGGCCACCGCGCCGCTGGTCCTGCTCGGCACCGACCGGGTCATGCTGGCGGTGCTGCTGCCCGCCCTGTTCATCAGCTTCTTCGGGCACGTCACCTCGATCGTCGCCTACACCGTGACCGCGACCTCCGGCCTGCCGGACTCCGAGCAGGGGCTGGCGACCGGCCTCGCCGCGCTCAGCCAGCAGGTGGCGGCCACCATCGGCATCCCGATCCTCAGCGCCGTCGCGGCCTCCCGCGCCGTGCAGCTGGACGGCATCCGGCTGGCGCTCGGCGTCGACGTGATCGTCACGCTCCTCGCGGTGGGCCTGGTGTGGGTGGGCCTGCGCCCCCGCGCCGAGGCGCCGCCCGCGACCGCGGCCGACCCGCGGGTCGAGGTCGAGGAGCAGCCCGCGGGCCGCTGAGCGGCACCACCGGCCGGGCCCGACCGGTCCGCCCGAACGGTCCGGCGGGCCGGTGCGCGGCGGGGAAAGACGGCATTCACGGAGAAGAGGTCCGGGGGAATTGCCGGGACCATCGGAGGGCGATCGGCGGAACGGACCGGCGGATGTTTCCGCGGGGGCCGTTCCGCCGCCCGTCGGCGCCGGGCGGCCGAATGCGATTCGGCCGCCGCGCGCATTCCCTTTCCCCCGCGAGGAACGGACCCCGACCGTGACAGTGAAGAGAACCACCGTCAACGCCATCGAATTCGCCTACCTGGAACAGGGCGACGGACCACTGGCCCTGCTCATGCACGGCTTCCCGATGTCCCCGGCCACCTACCGCCACCTGATGCCCGCGCTGGCCGCCGCGGGCTACCGCGCCGTCGCCCCGTACCTGCGCGGCTTCGCGCCCTCGACGCTGCCGCCGGACGGCTCCTTCGCGATCGCCGACCTGGTGTCCGACATCAACGGCCTGCACGAGGCGCTGGGCGGCGACGGCGACGCCGTCCTGGTGGGGCACGACTTCAGCGCCCCCGCGGTGTGGGGCGCGACGCAGGACGGGGAGCGCTGGTCGCGGGCGGTGGTCTGCGACGTGCCGCCGCTGCCGGTGTTCGGGCCGATGGTCCTGACGCCCCGGGGCACCGACGCGCTCAGCCACTTCTGGTTCTTCCAGACGGCGGTGGCCGAGCAGGTGGTCGCGGCGGACGACCTCGGCTACCTCGACTGGATCTACCGGAAGTTCACCGCGGACGGCTTCGACGCCACCGAGGACCTCAAGCACGCCAAGGACGCCCTGCGCGCGCCGGAGAACCTGGCCGCGGCGCTCGCCCTGTACCGGACGGCCTTCCCGCCCGACCGCTTCGGCACGCCGGAGTGGATCCAGGAGCACGCCGCCGTCTGGGGCGCCCCGCCGAGCCGGCCGGTGCTCAACCTCTTCGGCTCGGAGGACCCCAGCTTCGTGATCACCGAGGCGGTGCTGGCGGACATCGTCGCGGGCCTGCCCGCGGGCTCGCACGCCGAGGTGGTCCCGGGCGCGGGCCACCTCGGACTGGTCGAGCGGCCCGCCGAGGTCAACCGCCTGGTGCTGCGCTTCCTGGCCGGGGACCTCTGAGCGGCGGCGCACCGCGACGGCCCGGGTGGCCGGCCCGCTGCGGGCCGGCCACCCGGGCCGTCCGGTCCCGGCGGGTCCGCTTCCGCGTCCGCGTACCGGTGGGCGGGCGGACGGGCGCGCGGGCACGCGAGTGCGCGCGAACGCCCGGGGGCGCTCGCGCGTGCTCAGGGCCGGGCGGGGCCGGTCAGGAGCTGAACTTGTCCTGGCCGTTCCACCAGTTCTCGCCGGGCCCCTTGGCGCTCTCGTCGTCGTAGCGGTCGTGGTGCCGCCACCAGTCCCAGGGGCGGGCCAGGCCCTCCTCCTGCCGGCCCAGCAGGGTCATCTCCAGGTAGTTGTAGGTGTTCAGGGTGACCTCGCTGCCGCGGTCGTACACCGAGTTGGTGTGGAAGACCTCGTCGCCCTCGCGCAGGAAGGAGCTCACGCCGGGCAGTTCGCCCTTGTCGGTGGTCACGTGGAAGTCGTGGTTGAAGTCGTTGCCGTGGGAGGAGACGAAGGGGAGGTCCCAGCCCATCCGCTGCCGGAACGCCTCGATCTTGGCGATCGGCGCCCGGGCCACCATGACGAACGAGGTGTCGCGGTTGTGCAGGTGGGCCAGGTGCCCCACCGAGTCGGCCTGCATCGAGCAGCCGGGGCAGCCCTCCTCCCAGGCCGGGTCGAACATGAAGTGACGGACGATCAGCTGCCGGCGGCCCTGGAACAGGTCGAGCAGCGTGGGCGAGGCCCCGGGCGCCTCGAAGACGTACTCCTTCTCGATCCGCACCCGGGGCAGCGCGCGCCGGGACGCCGAGACCGCGTCGCGCAGGCGGGTGAGCTCCTTCTCCTGCTCCAGCAGGTCCTTCCGGGCGGCGAGCCACTCGTCCTTGGTCACGATGGGCGACAGATCCACACTGGCCTCCAGGTACGGCACCGCCGCCGGGAATCGGCGGGCGGGAACGATGCTGGGACCAAGGTGGCACGCGCGGCACCCCTTTCCTTCTCCGCGGTTGCTCAACCGGGAAAGACCTCCGCCGGGACCAGGCAATTCAGAAGAGGACGCGTCGGCGGGCCCGGTGGAATCGTTCTCCGGTGACCACGTGAATGGGAATTCCGGTCCGGTCACCCACTCAATCGAACCGTCCAGGAGGAAATGATGTCGTCCACTGGAATACCGACCCGGGAAGAAATCGTCGAACGGGTCTCCGCGCTGGTGCCGGCCCTCCGGGAGCAGGCGGCCTGGTCGGAGGAGAACCGCCGGCTGAGCGAGGAGACGATCGCGGCGCTCACCGAGGCCGGCGTCTTCCGGCTCCGGACGCCGGTGCGCTACGGCGGCTACGAGTGCGACACCAGCACGCTGGTGGAGGTCGCCATGGAGCTGGGCCGGGCCGACGGCGCCATCGCCTGGACCTCCTCGGTGTTCTGGATCCCGACCTGGATCGCCGGCCTGTTCCCGGACGCCGCCCAGGACGAGGTCTTCACCTCCGCGGCCCCCCGGGTCTGCGGCACCAACAGCCCCACCGGCACGGCCGTGCCGACCGAGGGCGGCATCGTGCTCAACGGCTCCTGGAAGTTCGTCAGCGGGGCCTGGCACGCGGGCTGGCAGGAGATCGCCGCGATCCTGCTCCGCCCGGACGCCGAGCCCGAGCCCGTCATGGCGCTGGTCCCGATGACCGACCTGAAGATCGTCGACGACTGGCACACCAGCGCGCTGCGCGGCACCGGCAGCGTCACCACGGTGGCGGAGGAGCTGTTCGTCCCGGAGCACCGGATCATCCCGATGGGGGCCGCGATGCGCCCGCAGGGGCTGTCGCGGGCCAACGCCGACTCCCCGGTCTGGCGGACCCCGGCCTCCCTGGTCGCGGCGGCCTCCGGCGTCGGCGTGGCGGTCGGCCTGGCCAAGGCGGCCCGGGAGGTGTTCTTCGAGCGGCTGCCCGGCCGGAAGATCACCTACACCGACTACACCGTGCAGGCCGAGGCCCCGATCACCCACCTGCGGGTGGCCGAGGCGGTCAACAGCATCGACCAGGCGGAGTTCCACGCCCGGCGCGGCGCGGCCACCGTGGACGCCAAGGCCGCCGGCGGCGAGGAGTGGAAGCTGGAGGAGCGGGCCCAGGTCCGCAACGACCAGGGCGAGGCGACCCGGCTGGCCAAGCACGCCGTCGACCTGCTGGTGAGCATCAGCGGCGGCAGCTCGATCCACCTCGACGTCCCGCTCCAGCGGATCGCCCGGGACATCCAGGGCGTCGCCCTGCACGCCCTGATCAACCCGGACACCAACACCGAGCTCTACGGCCGGGCCCTGTGCGGCCTGGAGCCCAACACGCTGTACATCTGAGGACGTCCGGGCGACCGGATCACGGACGGCGGGCCCGCCACCTCCCCCACCGGGAGGGCGGCGGGCCCGCCGTGCGCGGTCCGGTCGCCGTGCGCGGTCCGGCCGCCGTGCGCGGTCCGGTCGCCGTCAGCGGCCGACCATGCCGCCGGTCAGGTCGACCGTGGTGCCCGTGGAGACGGGGGCCAGGTCCGAGGCCAGGAACGCCGCCATGTTCCCGACGTCGGCCAGCGCGGGCCAGCGGCCCAGCAGGTTGCGGGCGGCGGAGCGCTCCTGCCAGCCCGCCTGCCGGGCCGGCAGCTCGGGCAGGCCGGTCGCCATCGTGCTCTCCATGCTGCGGGCCGCCTCCGGCGATCCGGCGGAGTGCAGGCAGAGCACCCGCACGCCCTGCGGCCCGAGTTCGGCCGCGAGGGTGCGGGCGAAGCCCTCGACCGCCGCCCAGGCCGGGCCGAACCCGGCGGTGTAGGGGTAGGGGACGCGCGCGGGCGCGGCGGTCATCATCATGATCGCGCCCCGTCCGCGCGGCACCATCCGGGCCGCCGCCGCGTTGGCGGTGACGAACTGCGCCTTGGTGAAGTCGATGATCGGCAGCGCGAAGTCCTCGAAGGACAGCTCGCCGAGGGCCGCGCCCTGGGCGCCGCCGGGCCGCCGGGTGGAGGTCGCGCAGAACGAGACGTCGAGGCCGCCGGTCCGCTCGACCACGGAGTCCAGGAAGCCCTCGACCGCGTCCCGGTCGAGCGCGTCGACCTGCGCGGTGACCAGCGAGCCGCCCTCGGACTCCACGTCGTGGGCCAGTTGCTTGAGCCCGGCCTCGCCCCGGCCCGCGACGAACACCCGGGCCCCTTCCCGGGCGAAGGCCCGGGCCACCGCGCCGCCGACCGCCCCGGCGCCGTAGACGACCGCCGTCCGGTCCGTCAGCAGACTCTCCATCAGGTCTCCCCTTCCCCTGCGGCGGGACCGGACAGCACCGACCCGCGAAACTCCGGCACCGCCCGGCGGACGGGCGCACCCGGCCCACGCTAGGCACCCTCCGGGCCACCCGCGCCCCGAGCCGCCCCGCTCCCGGACATCACCGCAGGTCGGAACGGGTGCCACCCCACCCGCCCGGAGGGGTGGGCACCGGCCCGCCGGGCTGACGCACGCCCGTTCGCCCCGGTCCGCGCCCGCGGGCCGGGCGACGGATCGCGGGAGTTCGGGCGAAACCCCTTGCGCAATGGTCAAGAAACGTTGACCATTGCTTCCGTGCCCACCGACGACGATCTTCCCGAGACGTTCCACGTCACGACGGACGAGCAACTGCGCGCCGTCTCCAACCTCACCCGCCACCGGATCATGGCCGTGCTCCGCTTCGAACCCGCCACCATCACCCAGATCGCCGAGCGGGTCGGCCTCGCCAAGGGAAGCTCCAGCTACCACGTGCGGCTGCTCGAACGGGCCGGCCTGGTGAAGGTGGTGCGGACCAGGAAGGTCCGGGGGGTCACCGAGCGGTACTACGCCATGGCCGCCCGGGCGATCGTGCTGCCCGACCCGGGCGAGGGCGGGCCGGACGTGCTGATGCGCCACGCGGTGGCCGACCTGGAGTCCTCGCCCGCGGACGGCGAGCGGTACGTGCGGATGGCGCACCTGCGGCTCACCGAGCGGCAGTTCGCCGAACTCGGCGCCCGGCTGGAGGCGTTGGCGGACGAGTACCGCGCACTCTCCGACCCCGCGCTGCCGGACGCCTCGCTGGTCCTCGCCCTGTTCCACCCGGCGCCGCGCGCCCGGGCCGAGGCCGAGGAGGGCTCCGAATGACCACCGGCGCAAGGAGGTTGCCGCCCGGCTTCGGCCGGCTGTGGACCGCGCAGACCGTCTCCTCGCTCGGCGACGGGGTGATGCACGCCGCGCTGCCGCTGCTCGCCCTGACCCTGACCCGGGACCCGCTGGCGCTCGCCGTCGTCACGGCCGCCGGGACGCTGCCCTGGCTGCTGCTCGGCGTGCTCGGCGGCGCGCTGGTGGACCGCTGGGACCGCCGGCGCACCATGTGGATCGCGGACGCCGCCCGCGCGGCGCTGCTCGCGGCGGCCGCGGTGGCGGCCGCGCTCGGCCTGCTGAGCGTTCCGCTGCTCGCCGCCGTCGCCTTCCTGCTCGGCGTCGGCGGGCTGTTCTTCGACACCGCCGCCACCGCCTACCTGCCGGAGCTGCTCCGGCGCGACCCCGCGCTCCTGGAGCGGGCCAACTCCCGGCTGCGCGGCGCCCAGACCGCCATGTCCGGCTTCGCCGGGCCGCCCGCGGGCAGCGCGCTGCTCGCCCTCGGGCGGGCGGTGCCGCTGCTGGCCGACGCGGTGTCGTTCCTGCTCTCCGCCCTGCTCGTGCGCACCCTGCCCGCCGGGCCCCGGCCGGTGCCGGCGGCCCGCGAGTCACTGCTCCGGCAGGCCCGGGCCGGCGCCTCGTACGTCTTCCGGGACCGGGTGCTGCTCGGGCTCGCGCTCCGCCCGGCGGTCGGGAACGTCGCCTTCCTCGCGGTGGAGACCGTGCTGGCCCTCTTCGCGCACGACCGCCTCGGCGTCGGCACCTCCGGCTTCGGCCTGCTGCTCACCGCGGAGGCCACCGGCGGCCTGCTCGGCGCGGCCGTCGCCTCCTTCCTCGGGCGGCGGCTCGGCACCGGCACCGCGCTGACCTGCACCGCCGGGCTGGAAGGTCTCGCCGTCCTGGGCCTGGCCGCCGCGCCGAACCCGTACGCGGCCGGGCTGGCCCTCGCCCTCTGCGGCGCCGGGATGGGCGCCACGATGGTGCTCGCGCCCTCCCTCCGGCAGGCGATCGTGCCGCCCCACCTGATGGGCCGGGTCGCCTCCACCTCCCGGATGCTGGCCATGTGCGCCGCGCCGCTGGGCGCCTTCCTCGGCGGCTGGCTGGCCGCCTCCCACGACGTCCGCACCCCGCTGTACGCCGCCGCGTTCCTGCTGCTCACCATGACGGCCGTCACCGCCTCGATGACCGGCAACCGCCGGGTCGAAGCGGCCCTGCGCGCCGCCGCACCGGCCGCCGGGGGCCACGGGCCGGAGCAGCTCGAACCCGCCCCGGCCGAGGGCGGGTTCGAGCCGGAGCCGACGCTCACCGCGGGTGGCGGCCGCTGAGGCGCCGGGACCGCCGGGCGCCCCGGCGGTCCCGGCTCCCCGGGTCAGGCGGGGTCAGGCGGGGTCGGTGGGCTTGTCCCACCAGGTCCGGCGGACCAGGTGGACCGCCGCCGCCAGCGCGGCGGCGAGACCCAGCAGGACGAGGCAGGCTCCGCCGTAGCGGACGATCCTCCGCAGTTCCCGCGCCGGGTCGTCGACGGCGGCGAACACCAGGTGGACCAGCCAGGGCAGGACGGCGAGCGCCACTCCGGCGGCCCGGAGCCCGTCCGGACGGCGGCCGGACAGGCGCAGCAGCAGGACCACGGCCGTCGCCGCGCACAGCCAGAGCGGGAACAGCCCGACGGTCGCCATGTTCAGGGAGAGGTGGCGGGTGAGCTGGTACCGGTCCGCCGCGATCAGCGGCAGTCCGACGCCCAGCGCCAGCCCGGCGGCCTCCCACCGCCCCCGCTTGGTGACGTCCACCAGGTCGGGCGGCGCGAGCAGCAGCAGTGCGCCGACCAGCAGCAGGCCCAACAGGTAGCCCACCAGCCACAGTTGGTAGATCCCCTCCAGCTCCTGGATGCCGACCTCGACGAGGGCGGCGAGCAGGCCGGTGATCCGGGCCGCCCTCCACCGGCCCACCGCGGCGAGCGCGAGGGCGAGCAGCCACGGCAGGGTGCCGGCCACCAGCAGGACGGCGTCCAGGACCGCGTGGCCGAGGCCGCTGCCGGGGAACGGGTACCGGATGCGGTGGACCCTCTCGTGCAGCCGCGACAGCAGGAAGAACAGGCAGCGGCCCGCGGCGATGGCGAGTGTGACGGGCGCCGCGCCCGCCAGCACCCGGCCGGCCGGGTCGGTGGGGCCGATCCGCAGCCGCAGCCGCAGGGCGTGCGCGGCGAGGTCGAAGCGCTCCCGGAGCACCGCCCGCCGGGGCAGGCCCTCGGCGGTCCGGGCGAAGACCGCGGCGATGTCCTCCCCGTGCAGGGCCCGGTAGCGGACGGGGTAGAGGCTCATCAGCAGGCGCCCGGCCTGCGGCGCGGGGCGGGCGGTCATGCGCCGGCTCCGTTCGGGCGCAGGCGGGCGGCGGCGCCGAGTCGGCGTTCGGCCTCGGCGGCGGCCAGCCGGAGGCGGCGGGCCTCCTCGGCCAGCAGGTCCTGGCCCTGCCCGGTGAGGGCGAAGGTGCGGCGCAGCCTGCCGTCGACCACTTCCTCGCTCTCGATCCGGATCAGGCCGTCCTGGAGCAGCCGGTCGAGCGCGGTGTAGAGGGTGCCGGTGCTGAGCCGGGTGCGGCCGCCGGAGATGGCCAGCACCTCCTGGATGATCGCGTAGCCGTGCCGGGGGGCGTCGGCCAGCGCGGTGAGCACGAGTCTTGTCGGCTCCCGGAGTTGACGTTCGGTCATGCGGCGATCATAGGGCTGCTGTCGCCATATGTCGATTGCTTACCTATCGGTGCGCGCGGGGGCGGGAACGGCACGACCCCGCCGCCGCTCACGCGGTGACGGGGTCGTGCGGGCCGGCGGGCGGCCGGGGCTGCCGGGGCTGCCGGGGCTGCCGGGGCCGCCGGGGCTGCCGGGGCTGCCGGGGTCAGTGGGCGACCGGGACCAGGGCGCGGTCCTCCGGGGGCCGGGGGCGGCGGGCCCGGCAGCCGGTGGTGGTGGCGGGGGCCCGGATGAAGGTGAAGGCGAGCAGGAACATCAGGGTGGCGGCGATGGAGTCCAGCCAGTAGTGGTTGGCCGTTCCGACGATCACGGTGAGGGTGACCAGGGGGTGCAGCAGCCAGAGCCAGCGCCAGCGCGAGCGGGTGGCCGCGATCAGGCCGACGGCCACCATCAGGGCCCAGCCGAAGTGCAGGGAGGGCATCGCGGCGAACTGGTTGGAGAGGTGGTCGGCGGTGGGCGGGCCGTAGACCGCGGGCCCGTAGAGCCGGCCGGTGTCCTCCAGCCCGGTGGAGGCGAGCATCCGGGGCGGGGCCAGCGGGAAGGCGAAGGGCAGGATCAGGGCGGCCGAGGTGACGGCGGCCAGCACCCGGCGGGCCCAGACGTAGTGGGCGGGTCGGCGGAGGTAGAGCCAGACCAGGAACAGCCCGGTCGCGGGGAAGTGGACGGTCGCGTAGTAGACGTTCGCCAGGTGCACCACCGTCTCGTTGCGCAGCAGCAGGTCCTGCACGGCGCCCTCGCCGGGGAGGTGGACGGTGCGCTCCAGGCCCCAGACCCGGTCCGCGTTGTGGAAGGCGGTGGCGGTGTGGCCGATGGCCAGTCGGCGGCCGAGTTTGTAGACCGTGAAGAGCCCGAGGACGAGCAGGAGTTCCCGGAGCACCGGGGGCCGGGGTATGTCTCCTGCCGGGGCTCCGGCGGAGTCCGTCGCGGTGCGCAACCGCTCCCCCTTACTGGCGGGCGGCCCGGTTCCCGGGTCCCGCGTGCGAGTGCCGATACGCTGACGTATCGATACAGTCGCGTATCGATACGTTGGTGGAGTGTACATACGGCCGTCGCCGCCCCGACACCCCGGGGACGGCGGGACGACACCACGCCCCGGGCGGGGCGTGCGGGAGGTGCGGGAGGTGGAGGGCGTGCGGGACGAGGAGCCGGTCTGCGGCTCGACCCGGTCGAAGATCACGTCCGAGCGGGAGCGGGAGTTCTTCGAGGCGGTGCTCGACGAGATCCGCACCGGCGGCTACGAGGCCGTCACCATGGAGGGCGTGGCCGCCCGCACCCGGTGCGGCAAGTCGACGCTCTACCGGCGCTGGCGGACCAAGGCGCGGTTCGTCGCGGCGGCCCTGCGCGCCCGGCGGGAACCGCGGTGCGCGGGCATCGACACCGGTTCGCTGGCCGGCGACCTGCGCCGGGTGGCCGCGGCCACCGGGACCTGGTCCGACCGGGACACCGCCCTGCTCCAGGCGCTCGGCTACGCGGTGATGACCGACAGCGACCTCCGGGACGCGGTGCGGGAGACGGTGATCGCCCCCGAGGTCGCGGCGCTGGAGGAGATCCTGCGGCGCGGCGTGGCCCGCGGCGAGGTGCCGGCCGACCACCCGGCCCTCGAGTTCGTACCGGACATGGTCTTCGGCGCGACCCGGATCAGGCCGCTCCTCTCCGGCCGCCCCGCCGACGCGGACTACCTCCGGCGGTACGTGGAGTCCGCCGTCCTGCCCGCGCTCGGCCTGGCCTGACCCGGAGCGGCGCGGAGCGGGCACGGAGCACCCCGGCCCGTCCCGGCGCGTGGTCGCCGGGACGGACCGGGGTGCGGTCCGGTGACGGGTCAGGAGGTCGGCATCAGGACGGTGTCGACGATGTAGACGGTGGCGTTGGCGGTCTGGACGTTGCCGCACAGGACCTTGGAGTTGCCGTTGACGGTGAAGTCCGGCTGGGCGCCGGCGGCGGTGAGGTCGCCGCCCTCCAGGGACTTGTGGGTGCCGGTCAGCGCGTTGGGGGCCAGCCGCTCGGGGGCGACGTGGTAGGTGAGCACCTTGGTGAGCTTGGCCTTGTCGGCGAGCAGCGCGTCCAGGTCGGCCTTCGGGATCTTGGCGAAGGCGTCGTTGGTGGGCGCGAAGACGGTGATGTTCTGCGCGGAGTTGAGGGTGTCGACCAGCCCGGCCTGCTTGACCGCCGCCACCAGCGTGGACAGCAGCGGGTTGTTGGAGGCCGCGGTGGCCACCGGGTCCATGGCCATGCCGGAGAACGACCCGGCACCGTCCTTCGGCACGGCGGTACAGGCCGCACCGAACGGCTGGCCGGCCATCGCGGCGGCCGAGGCGGTGCTGCTGTCGGAACCGGACATCGGGGCGGACGAGGAACTCCCGGCGGAGGCCGAGGCGGACGTGGAACTCGTCTCGCCGCTGCTGCTGCACGCCCCCAGGGTGAGGGTGAGGGCACCGGTGGCGAGCAGGGCGGTCAGGGTACGGCGACGGGTGGTGACGGACATGGCGGAACGCTCCTCGATACGGGTGAAGTGGTGTTGGTGAAAAGGCGGGTGACGGTTCGTCAGGTACGTGGTGGTCAGGTGACGGTGACGACGGTGCTGTGCCAGCCCGTCGCCCCGGCGGGGAACGGCGCGGCCCGCTGCTCGGGCTGCACGGCACCGGCGGCGTCGGTGGCGCGCACCTCGATCCGGTGGGTGCCCGGCGGCGCGCCGCGCCAGCGGTACGACCACTGCCGCCACAGGTCGGGCCCGGCGTCGGCGGCCAGGTCGGCCTGCTGCCAGGGGCCGCCGTCGACGCGGACCTCCACGGCCGCGACGCCCCGGTGGGTGGCCCAGGCGGTGCCCGCGACGTCCACGTCCCCGGCGGGGACCTTCGCGAACGGGGCCGGGACCTCGATCCGGGAGGCGGTGCGGACGGTGCCGGTGCGGTCCCAGCCGCGCCGCACCCAGTACGGGTCGAACGCGGCGAAGGTGGTGACCTCCAGCTCCACCAGCCACTTGGTGGCGGAGGTGTAGCCGTAGAAGCCGGGCACCACGCTGCGGCAGGGGAAGCCGTGCGCGACCGGCAGCGCCTCGCCGTTCATGGCGACGGCGAGCAGCGCGCGCCGCCCGTCCAGGACGGACTCCAGCGGGGTGCCGATGGTCATGCCGTCCTGCGAGCGCCCCACCAGCTGGTCGGCCCCGGCGCGGACCCCGGCCCGGCGCAGCAGCGCGGGCAGGGCGGCGCCGAGCCAGCGGGTGGTGCCCACGTAGGGGCCGCCGACCTCGTTGGAGACGCAGGACAGCGTGTGGTCGAGCTCTTCGAGCGGTTCGCGCAGCAGCTGGTCGAAGGTGATCGACTGCGGGTGGTCGACCAGGCCGTGGATGCGCAGCGCCCAGTCGCGCGGGTCGATCCGGGGCAGGGTGAGCGCGGTGTCGACCCGGTAGAAGTCCGCGTTCGGGGTGGTGAACGGGGACAGGCCCGGGACCTTCGGGTGCAGGGCGGCGGGCGGGGGCGGCAGCGGGCGGGCGGGCACCGGGAGGCGGACGGCGTCGCGGGCGGCGGTGACGTCGAACCGGCGGTCCGTCAGGACCCGTCCGCCGACCCCGGCCAGTGCGCCCGCCGCGAAGGTCGCGGCGGTGGCGGTCAGCACGGTGCGACGGCCGGTCAGCGCGGTCGCGGACACCTGGTCCGAGGCCGCAGTCTCCCGTTCCGGCGTCTCCCGTTCCGGCGTCTCCCGTTCCGCCGTCTCCCGCTCCGCCGTCGCCGGGAGCGGTGCGGGGGTGGTGCGCCGCCGGAGCCGGGCCAGGGCCAGGGCGGTGGCCGCGCCGACCAGTCCGGCGGCCAGCGACGGGGCGCAGTCCGCCGCCGCCGCGCCGGGGCGGGAGAGCGCGGCCCAGGCGCCGAGCCCGCCGAACGCCCCGAACACCGCGGCCCCGGCGAGCGGGCGGCGCACCGCCAGCAGGCCGGCCAGCGCGGCGAGCAGGGCCATCGTCAGGTAGATGCCGCCCAGCAGCACCGCCTTGTCGTGGGTGCCGAAGGTGCGGACCGCGTACTCCTTCAGCGGAGTGGGCGTCAGGTCGATCGCCGCCGACCCGACCGCGATCACCGGCGCGCTCCGCGCCCCCACCGCGTACGCGGCCAACTCGCCCGCGCCCAGCGCCGCCACCGCGGCGGCCAGGCCGATCGCCGCCGCGCCCAGGGTGCGGGCGACGCGTCGGCGGCGCGGGTGGCCGGACGGTGCGGCGGCGGGGGTCGGGTGGTTGGTCACATCCCCCGTTCGGGGCCCCGGTGGCCCCGGATTGGTCGGACTGGCCCACTCGCCCGATCGGGTGAACCGGGCGCGCTGCCGGAACGGTTCAGCGCGAGGCCGGTTCAGCCGTTCCGACCTGCGGGTTCCCGGTCGCGGGCGCGGCCTGCCAGGCGGCCTCGATCATCCGGAAAATCTCGTCCAGGGCGGCGTCCGGGTCGGCGGCCGTCCGGGCCAGGGCGTGGGCGTCGACCGCGAACCGGGCGAGGGTGCGGACGGCCGTGGTGCTGCGCGGGGGGCCGGGGTCGGCGGCGATGGCGGCGGCCAGCACTTCGGCGTGGCGCAGCCGCATCGTCTCCTCGTACTGCCGCAGCGCCGGCGAGGAGTTGATCATCCGCCAGATCGGCGCGGTGCCGTCGGCGGTGCAGTGCCGGACGAGGGCGCGGACCTCGCGGTGCAGGGCGGGGACGAGCGGTTCGCCGGGGTCGCGGTCGGCGACCGCCCGGACGAGGCGCTGCTCGAAGTCCCCGTCCTGTTCGAAGACCAGGGCCTCCTTGGCCGCGAAGTGGGAGAAGACGGTGGTCACGGCGACGTCGGCCTCGGCGGCCACGTCGCGCAGGCCGACGGCGTCGTAGCCCTTCTCCAGGAAGAGCCGCAGGGCGGTGTCGGCGATCTTCTGGCGGGTGGCGGCCTTCTTGCGTTCGCGGCGGCCGGTCGGCTCGGTCATGCCCTTACCCTAGCAGCTAGCAAATGACAACAGTTCCAAAAAGCTAACCGTTAGGGCTAGTCTCGTCCGCATGAAAAAGATGGTCTTCGCCGAGTTCGGCGGCCCCGAAGTCCTGCACCTGGTCGACGCCGAGGAGCCCCACCCCGGGCCCGGCCGGCTCCGGATCGCCGTGCGCGCCGCGGGCGTGAACCCCGTCGACTGGCGGATCCGCGAGGGGCAGGCGCTCAAGGCCCACCCGCTCCGCCTGCCCTCCGGGCTCGGGCTGGACGCCGCGGGGGTGGTGGACGGGATCGGCGAGGGCGTCACCGGGGTCGCGGTCGGCGACCGGGTCTTCGGCGAGGGCAGCAGCACCTACGCCGAGTTCGCCGTGCTCTCCGCCTGGGCCCCGATGCCCGACGGGCTGACGTACGAGGAGGCGGCCGGCTACCCGTCCGTGGTGGAGACCGCGCTGCGGGTCCTGCGCGAGGTCGGCGTCCGGCCCGGGCAGCGGCTGCTGGTCAGCGGCGCGGCCGGCGGGGTCGGCTCGGCCGTGCTGCAGATCGCCCGCGACCGGGGCATCGAGGTGGTCGGCACGGCCGGCGCCGACAACCAGGACTACCTGCGCTCCCTGGGGGCCGCCGCCACGACCTACGGCGACGGCTGGGTCGAACGGGTGCGCCGGCTCGGTCCGGTCGACGCGGCCCTCGACCTGGCCGGGGCGGGCGTGATCCGCGAACTCGTCGACCTGACCGGGGACCCGCGGAAGGTCGTCTCCATCGCCGACCTCGGCGCGCCCGAGCACGGCGTCCGGTTCTCCGACACGGCCGGCAGCGTGCCGGAGGCGCTCGCGGTGGCCGCCGACCTGATCTCCCGGGGCCGCCTGCGCATCCCCGTCGCGAAGACGTACCCGCTCGCCGACGCGGCGGCGGCCCACGCCGACAGCCGGGCCGGCCACACCCGCGGGCGGCGGGTCCTGGTGGTCTGAAACGCTCCGGGCCCCGGGGCCGGGTCCGTACCCGGCCCCGGGGCGGGACGGTCAGCCGCCGCCGTCGACCCGGAGGCGGACCTGTTCCTCCAGCCGGGCCAGGCTCTCGTCCAGCTCCCGCTCGACGGTCTCCGGCGCGGGCCCGGCGCCGTCCTCGAAGAAGGAGAGGTGGATGGTGACCTGGCTCGTCCCGGTGTCCAGCCCGGCCACCTGGAGCCACCCGGCGTACCGGCCGTCGTCGCGGGTGCCCCACTCCATCCGCAACTGGTCCTGGCGGGTGCGCAGCAGCCCGCGCTCCTCGGTGCCGCTGCGGTCCTCGTGGACGGTCACGGCGGGCGGGTCGTCGACCCGCACGTGCAGGTCGCGGGGCATCCAGGCGTCCAGCCGCGCGGGGTCGGTCGCCTCGTCGAAGACCGGCTCCGGGAGGGCCGGCATGGTGCGGGAACGTTCGTACTCGGTCATCGGCAACTCCTCGGGTGGTGTCCGGGCCGGGGCCCGGGGATCGGTCGTCGGGATCAGTCCGGCGGTTCGTCCCCGCCGTCGGCCTTGGTGGTCTCCGCGGCCTCGCGGTCCGGGTCGGAGGTCGGCTCCTCGGTCGGGTCGCGGCGCTCCTCGCCGTCGGCCGGGACGATGTCGGGCACCTCGATGCCGTCCGGGGGCGGCAGGTCGGGCGTCTTGGGCGCTCGATCGGGGTCGGTCACGGCGGGTTCCTTCCGGTCCGTCACGTCCGCCGGTCCTTCCGGCTCCCCGCGCGGATGCCCCGACGCGGACGGTCCACTCATGATCCGCGCCCGCGGACCCGGCCGCAGCCCCGGCGGCGGGGGCCGCGGTACCGCACGCCCGGCTCCCGGCGGGCCGGGCGTTTCGCCGCCCGGCCCGCCGGGCACGCGCGACCGGCCGGGCACCGGCGGCAGCGGACCGGCGCATCGACGGACCGGCGCATCGACGGATCGGCTGATCGAGGAGGCGCGGTGGACGGGCGGGAGCGCGGGGCGGGCGTCGTGGTGGTCGGGCAGGTCGGCCGGGACCTGGTGCTGCGGACGGACGGGCTGCCGGAGGCCGGCGGGTCGGCCGACGTCGCGGAGCGGTGGGAGGGCCTGGGCGGCAAGGGCGCCAACCAGGCCGTCGGCCTGGCGCAGTTGGGCGTGCCGGTGCGGCTGGTCGGCGTGGTGGGCGAGGACCGCGCGGGCGCCCTGGTGCTGGCCCGGGCCGACCGGGACGGCATCGACACCGCCGCGGTCGTCCGGCGCGGACGGACCGCCCTGCTGGTCGACCTGGTCGACGCGCCGGGCAGCCGCCGCCTGCTGGAGGACGTCCCGCCGGAGAGCCTGGTCACCGTCGCGGACCTGGAACGGGCCCGGCCGGCCCTCGCCTCCGCCGACACCGTCTCCCTGCAACTCCAGCAGCCCTCGGCCACCCTCCTGGCCGCCGCCCGCCTCGCCCGGCGGCACGGCGCCCGGGTGGTGGCGGACGGCGCGCCCGAGCCGGACGTCCGTGACGAACTGCTGTCCCTGCTCGACGTGTTGCGCGCCGACGCCGCCGAAGCGGAACTCCTCGCCGACCGCCCCGTCCACTCCGCCCGGGACGCCCGCGCCCTGGCCCGCCACCTGCTCACCACCGGCCCCGCCCTGGTCGCCCTCGCCCTGCCCGACGAGGGCGACCTGCTGGTGTGGCCGGACGGCGAACACCTCTTCCCGCTGGCCGACGTCCCCGTCACCGACCCGACCGGCGCGGGTGACGCCTTCGTCGCGGGCCTGGTCGCCGCCCTGCGGCGCGGCGCCGACCCGGTCACCGCGGGCCGGCTGGCCACGGCCACCGCCGCCGCGACCGTCCAACGCCTGGGCGGACGACCGGACTTGTCCGGATTGGCCTAGGGCCCGTCTTCAAACCCCCGTCTGCCCCACGACGCCTGGCACGCCCTCTCGCCACACCGGGCGAAAGGCCAAGTACATCCAGTACGCGACCTTCCACCCGGCACGCCGAGAGCACGCACCGGACGCCGCGGGGCTGCGACGGGGGTTTGAAGACGGACCCTCGCGCCCGCCACCTGCCCGGCGCGCACCGAGGTGGTCGGCCGGACCGGCGGTCAGGGGTTGCGGCGGGCGAGGGAGGTGCTGAGGGCGGTGGCGAACAGGCACCAGGCGGCGTAGGGGGCGAGTGCGGCGGCGGCTGCGGGGTCGTGGCGTGCCGTCCGCCGGATCAGGTGCAGGTTGTCGGCGTCGAGCAGCAGGCTGCCCGCGACGCCCGCGGCCGGGCTGCGGAGGCCGAAGAAGAGCCAGGTCCAGCCGGCGTTCAGGGCCAGGTTGGTGCCGTAGGCGGCGGCCAGGGCGGTGCGGTCGCGGCCGGTCGTGCGATTGAGGGCGTGGCCGGCGCTCCAGGCGAGGGAGGCGTACAGCGGTGTCCAGACCACCGGGAAGGCCCAGGACGGCGGCTGCCAGGCGGGTCTGTCCAGCGAGCGGTACCACCGGCTCGCCGGGCCGGTGGCCCGCGCGCCCGTCCAGGCCGCCGCCGCGGTCGCCGCCGTGGCCGCCGCGTACGGGAGCGCGTGCCGGGCCTTCGCCATCCGGATCGTCCAGGTCTGTCGCATGGTCCCCGTATGTCCGGCCGGGCCCGGTCCACACGCCGGGTGCTACGGGGCCGGGTCGCCGTCCTGCTCCGGGTCCGCTCCCTCGGGGCCGCCGCTCACCAGGGCGACCAGTCCGGCCCGGCCGTTGCGGCGCAGTTCGCGGCGCTGGCGGACCGCGCCGTTGCCCTCGGTGAGGAGCCGTTCGAGCAGCGGGACGACCCGGGAGGTGTCGTCCGCCTGCCGGAGGGCGGGGGTGAGTGTCTCCAGGACCTGGTCGATGACTGTCGGCGGGGAGTCGAGGGTGCCGGTGAGGGGGTTGTGGAGCCGTTCGGTGCAGCCGTGGCGGGCGGCGTGCCAGACGGCGGCGGCCAGCACCTCGGGGTGCGGGGCGGGGCCGGCCGGGAGCCTGTCCGGGTCGGTGAGGAGGGTGGTGGCGACCGCCCGGAGCAGGCCGGTCAGCATCACGGCCTCGTCGGTGCGGAGTTGGACGTCCATCGCCCTGACCTCCACGGTCGGGTAGCGCTCGGAGAGCCGGGCCTGCCAGTAGAGCTGGCCCACGTCGCCGATCAGTCCGGTGTCGACGAGCGCGTGGATGCGCGCGTCGTAGTCGGCGGCGCCGTCGAACAGCGGGGGCACGCCGCTGACCGGCCAGCGGCTGAAGACCACGGTCCGCCAGGAGGAGAACCCGGTGTCCACGCTGTTCCACATCGGCGAGTTGGCCGCCAGCGCGACGACCAGCGGCAGCCAGCGGCGCAGGCCGTTGAGCAGGGCGACGCCCGCGGCGCGGTCGGGCACGCCCAGGTGGACGTGCATGCCGGTGATCAGCTGCTCGTCGGTCAGCTGGGCGGCGTGCGCGCGCAGGGCGCGGTAGCGGGGGGTGTCGCTGACCGGCACCGACAGCCGGTCGGCGAAGGGCGCGGCGCCGGAGGCCGCCAGCAGGCAGCCGTGCTCGTCGGCGGCTGCCGAGAGCGCGCGGCGCAACCGTTCCAGGTGCGCGGCGACCTCGTCGAGCGTCCGGCAGACCGGGGTGGCGACCTCCAGTTGGGCCTGGAGCAGTTCGCGCTGCACCTCCGACCCGTCCAGCTCCGGTTGCAGGTCGGCCAGCTGCCGCACCTGCTCCGCCCGCGCCACCGGCACGCCGGTGGCGGCGTCCAGCAGCAGGTACTCCTCTTCCACACCCACGGTCACCATGGACAGCGGCTACCCCCCTGGGGGGCGTCCACGCACCGCTCCCCGGGCGGGAATCCGCCGCGCGAGCACGGTCCGGGCGGAGGGACGGAGCGGCCCCGGGCGGCACGGCTGCGCGAGGGACGACGGCGCGAGGGACGACGGCGCGGTCGCGGGCGAGGCACCGCCCTGGCGACGGCACGGCCCTGGCGCGGCACCGCACCGCACCGCACCGCACCTCCCGAGTGAACGCCCGCGGCCTGGGTGGCGGCGCACGGCCGCGAGCGGCGGCCCCCGTCGGTCCGGGGGCCGCCGCTCGCGGCGGTGGGGGTGCGGGTCGGTCAGTCGCGGTGCTGGGTGAAGGCGTCCTTGGCCCGGTCCAGCAGGGAGGCGAAGGGGCCCACCGTCCACTGGAGGGCGGGCTTGCCGGCCGTGCCGGGGTGGGGGTGGGTCGGCGCGAGGCGTTCGGCCGCGAGCAGGCGGCGGCCCATCGTCCGGCGCTGCTCGACGTCGTACGCGGCCCGCAGCGCCGGGAACTCCTCCGTCTCCTCGTGCTGCGCGTGCGCCTCGACCGCCTGCTGGAAGTCGACCAGCCGGGCGTCGAACTCGGCGCTCGTCACGTCCAGCTTCTCCAGCTCCAGCAGGGCGCGGTTGGCCTCGGCCTCCTCCGCGTTGCGGGCCGCCGCCTCCGGCTCCCCCGCCGCGCGCTTGGCCGCGGGCCGCACCACCATCTCCTCGCCGGTCTCGTGGACGGCCAGCAGCGCCCGCAGCTCGTCGAACGCCTGCTGCCGGTGCTCGCCCCGGGCGTCCCGCACGTCCGCGAACAGCCGCCGGATCCGCTCGTGCTGCGCCAGCAGGACCTCGACGACGTCCTCCCGCGGCTGCGTCGTTCCCGCCCCGGTGCCGGTGATCGTGTCGGTGGTCATGGTCTGACTCCTCTCGTGGCCGGACTCTGTCGGCGGTCGTCTCACCCGTGGGCCTCCGATCAAACGGCCGTCGATCGGGTGACGGCCGCCGCGCCGCGCCGACGGGCGCTCAGAACCGGTGCGGCGAACGGGAGTCGGGATCGGCGGCATTCTCCGCGCGGCAGGGGGGAGACGGTGGGCGCGCGTGCCGAACGTGCGCCCGTCGATCCCGTCCCCGGGGAGCCCACGTGTCCGTCCACTCCCGTCTCGCCGTCCTCGGCGCCGGCACCGTCCTGGGCGGTGTCCTCACCCTCGGCGCCGGGGCCGCCCCCGCCCTGGCCTGCGAAGCGGCCCCGGCCCCGGCCGCCGCCGCCGACGCCCCCTCCCCGGCGGCCCCCTCCGCGCCCGCCTCCGACTCGCCGACCGCGTCGGCACCGGCGTCGGCGTCGGCCTCCGCGTCCGGCGGGGAGCCGGCCGCCACGGTGGCGCTCCTGCCGCCGGCGGACCGGACGCTCGTCGCGGGCGGCGCCCCGGCCGAGTTCACCGCGGAGATCGGCAACACCGGCACCGCCGCGCTCACCGCCGCCGCCCCGCTGCCCGCGCTGCGCAACGACGCCGCCCAGGAGGCGCGCCAGGCCCTGCGCGCCGACGACCTGCTGCTCCAGGTGGCGACCCCGGCGGGCTGGGAGCCCCTCCCGCTGTCGACCGGCTGCGACGGGGTGCTGCGCGGCGACGGCGATTCCCTGGCCACCGACATAGCGCCGGGCCGGGCCGTCCGCTACACCTTCCGGCTCTCGGTGACCGCCCGGGACGCCGCCGTGCAGCAGGTGGACGTCCGGCTCGGCCTGCGGTCCGGTGCGGCGGGCCCCGCCGGGTCCGTCCCGCACGCCAGGTTCCTGGTCACCCGCCCGGCCCCGGCCGCCGCCGAGTCCGCGCCGCCCGCGTCGGCCGCCCCGGCCGCCCCGGCCGCGACCGCCGCCGGGTCGGTCCCCCGCACCGGGACGCTCGGCCTCGACTCCCGCCCCGAACCCACCCGGAGCGGCACCGCCACGCCGACGGCCACCGGGGCCCCCTCCGCCGTGGCCGCCGCGGGCGTGGCCGAGCACCTGCTGGCCCCCACCGGCGGCGGCCGTCCCCCGGTCTCGCTGCTGATCAGCGGGGTCGCCCTGATCACCCTGGGGGCCGTCGGCCTGGCGCTGGTGCTGGCCCACCGGCCCGCCCGCCACCGCTGAACCGCCGGCCGCTCCCGGGCCGCTCCCGGGCCGTCGAGCCCCGTCCTGCTCCGTCCTGCTCCGTGCGCCGGTGGGACGCCGTTCTCAGCGACGCCCGGCCAGGCCGCTCGCGGCGGAGTCCCGTCGTCCGGCGGAGTCCCGTCCGGCGTGGTCGCGGGTGGCGGCGCGGTCGAGGTTGCCGAGCAGGCGGCGGTTGCGCAGGTGGAGGGCCAGTTCGGTCAGTGGGTTCTCCAGCCGGGCGCCGAGGCCGCGCAGCGGGTGCTCGTCCAGGAGCAGCAGGGTGTGGCGGCCCCAGGGGATGAGGGTGAACGCGATCCGGGCGGTGCCGAAGGGGGCGGCCTTGGCCTCCAGTTCGAGTCGGCGGCCGGATTCGCAGATCCGGACCACGCAGGTGTCCTCCAGGGTGACCGGGCCGATCCCGACCCGGAACCGGAGTTCGGCCCCGACCTCGGGCCAGCGGTCGTCCGCGCCCAGGATGTCCTGGGTGCCCACCACCCACTGCGCGTAGCTGTGGGCGTCGGCCAGCAGGTCCCAGACCTGTGCGGGCGGGGAGTCGATCAGTCGTTGGCGCTGTGCCATGGGACGGCCCTCCTTCGGGCTTCCTCGGGCTTCTTCGGCCTCTTCGAACTTCCTGGGGCTTCCTGGGGCTTCCTCGGGACGGGCGGTCAGCCGCGCGGGTCCGGGCCGGACGGCAGGAAGCGGGCGGGCGAGCGGCGGTACGCGTTCAGGGCGGCGCGGGCCGCGTTGGCGCCGCACGCCCCGTGGACGCCGCCGCCGGGGTGGGCGGCGGCGGAGGCCAGGTAGAGCCGCTCGATCGGGGTGCGGGGGCCGGCCGTGCCGGGGGTGGGGCGCAGGAAGAGCTGCTGGTGGGGGGCGGCGGTGCCGCCGTTGAGGGCTCCGCCGACCAGGTTCCCGTCCAGCCCCTGGAGGACCGGCGGGGTGAGGATGCGGCGGGCGGTGACGCGGCTGCGGAAGCCGGGGGCGAACCGTTCGACCTGCTCCTCCAGCCGGTCGGCCATCGCCTCGCCCTCCCGGGTGTCCCAGCGGCCGGTGATGCCGTCGGGGCCGAGGTCGGCCTTGATGTGCTGCGGGACGTGGGTGTAGGCCCAGGCGGCCTCGGTGCCCGCCGGGGAGCGGGTGGGATCGGCGACGGTCATCTGGCCGAGCAGCGCGAACGGGCGGGCGGGCAGCCGGTCGGTGCGGACCTGGTGCGCCCAGTCGCCGAGTTCGTCGAGGTCCGCCCCGAGGTGGACGGTGCCGGCCCGGCCGGCGGCGGGCGCCTCCCACGGGATCGGCCCGGACAGCGCCCAGTCGACCTTGACGGTGGCGAAGTCCCACTCGAAGTGGCGGATGTCCCGGCGCAGCCGGGCGGGGAGGTGCTCGGGGGCGACCAGCCCGCCGTACAGCGCGGTGGCGGCGGTGTCCGCGAGGACGGCCCGGCGGGCCCGGTGGCCGCAGCCGTCGGCGGTGCGCACCCCGAGCGCCCGCCCGTCCCGCACCACCACCTCGCGGACGGGCCGACCGCAGTGCACCTCGCCGCCCCGGGACTCCAGCCGACGCACCAGCGCGTCGGTCAGCGCGGACGCCCCGCCCACCGGCACGGGCCAGCCGTAGCGCCGTCCGAGCATCGCCATCAGCCAGCCGAACGCGCCGCTGCCGGCGGCCTCCGGCAGCAGGTCGGCGTGCAGGGCGCAGCCGGCCAGCAGCATCCCGGGGGCGTCCCCCTCGAACTCCTCCTCCGCCAGCCGCCGCACCGGCAGGGCCAGGAAGCGGGCCAGCTCCAGCAGGCCGGCCACCCGCAGCCGGGCCGCGATCGCCGCGCCCGACCGCAGCGGCGGGAACGGGGAGAGCAGCCCGTCGACCAGGTGCGGCTCCAGCCGGTCCCACCGGTCGGTCAGCCGCTGCCAGGCCCGGGCGTCGTGCGCGCCGAACATCCGCTCCAGCCGGGCCGCCTCCGGTTCGCCGTCGTTCCCGTCGCCGTCGCGGTGCAGCAGGCCGCAGCGCCCGTCGGACAGCGGGTGGGCGAGCACCACCGGGGCGTGGCTCCAGCGCAGCCCGAACTCCTCCAGGCCCAGCGAGCGGATCGCCGGGGAGGCGGCGGCCAGCGGGTGGAAGGAGCTGAACAGGTCCGAGACGTAGCGTGGGTCCACCCCCCGGTCACTGCGGACCGCGCCGCCGGGCCACGGCTGTTCCTCCAGCACGACCACGTGCCAGCCCGCGTCCGCGAGCAGATTGGCCGCGACCAGCCCGTTGGGGCCGGCCCCGACCACGATCGCATCCGCCATGTCGGCCTCCTCGGGTCGTCGTCCCGCCCGCGCCTGCCCGGATGCCGCAGACGTACACGGAGCCGGACGGGCACCCGCCCACCCGCAGGAACGTACGGCGCGGCCCGGGCGCTCGCCCGGAGCCGTCGCCCCCGACGCCCGGCGCCACCGACCCGCGTGCCCCACCCCCCAGCCGACACCGCCCCTCAGGAAGCCGCAGCCAGCCCCCGCGCAGCGAGCAGCCGACCCGCCCCGATCAGACCGGAGTCGTCATCCTCAGCCCCCAGCACCACCATCTCGCGAACCTCCCCACCGGTGAACCCGAAACCCCCTGCGCCACGGACTCCCCCAGTCGACACCGCCCCCTCAGGAAGCCGCAGCCAGCCCCCGCGCAGCGAGCAACCGACCCGCCCCGATCAGACCGGAGTCGTCATCCTCAGCCCCCAGCACCACCATCTCGCGGATCTCCTCTCCGGTGAGCCCGAAGCAGCCCAGCCGTTCGAGTTCGGCGGTGAGGAGTTCGGCGTAGCGGGGGCCGATGGCGAGGGCAAAGCCGCCGATCAGGAGGTGGCGGCGGATGCCGATGGCGGTGAAGAGGGCGGTGATCGCGGAGGCGAGTGCGGTGATGCCGCCGTGGATGGCGGCGGTGGCGAAGGGGTCCTCGGCGCGGACGGCGGCCACCAGGGCGTGGTTGTCGAGGAGTTCGGGGTCGGGGGCGGTGGCCGCCAGCGCGGAGCGGGCGTAGCCGGCGGGGTCGGTGCGGGCGGCGCGGCGGGCGGCGGCGAGGGCGCCGCGGCCGGAGGCGATCGCGCCGAGGTGGCCGCGCCCGCCGCAGTCGCAGGGCGGGGCCTGGGGGGAGGTGTCGACGGTCCAGTGGCCGAGTTCGCCGCCGTGACCCTCGGTGTCGAGCAGGACCTCGCCCGCGCGGTAGACCTTGTTGCCGATGCCGGAGCTCACCGTGATCAGGCAGAACGGCCGGTCGTCGGCGGGGTCGACGTAGCGCCAGACGGCCGCCGTGAGGTCGTTGACGACGACGACGGGCAGGCCGAGGCGTTCTTCCAGCAGTTGCCGGACGGGCAGGTGTGCGCCGGGGCCGCCCCAGACGGTGGGGGCGGCGAGGGCGCGGCCGTCGGCGGTGACGGGTCCGGCGAAGGCGACGGCGACGGCGGTGCTGCCGTGGCGTTCGACGGCTTCGGCGGCGAGGGCGGCGACCTGGTCGAGCACCCGGGCTTGCAGGGCGGCCACCGGCAGGTCGGGGTGGGCGGCTATGCCGTCGGTGGGGACGCGGCGGACGTCGGTGACGGTGTCGTCGTCCGGTGCGTAGCGGGCGGTCCGCAGGGTGGTGCCGCCGAGGTCGATGACGGTGAACGCAGGGTCGGACAAGGGTTGCTCCCCGGGTTTCGGTTGGTGCTTCGGCATCGCTTCGGCGCTGGTGCGGGGCGCGGTCACTGGTCCGCGGCCACCCGCCGCGGCGCGATCGTACACGGCCCGGCCCGAATATGGGAGCGCTCCCACAGCACCGTCCTGCCCCCGCCCCGCCCGGGAGCGCCGACCGCCGGCCCCCGCGGAGGAAGCCGCCGCCGCGCCGCGAGGCCAGAGCGCCGCAAGGCCGTTGTCCCGGCGCGGAGCCCCCCCCCGGGAGCGGGGAACTCCGTTCCCGCCGTCGGAGGGAAGGTCTACATTTGTTTGCCTGACGTCGGATCAGGGGCAGGGTCAGGGCCGGGGACTGGGCGAGCACGGCCCGGGCCCGGCCGCGGGCGGTGGCGGCTACGGGGGTGGCGGATGACATCGGGTGCGGTGCGGGGCGGTCCGGGGATCGGCGGGGTGCGCACGACGGCCAAGTACGAGGTGGACGCGCTGGTCCAGGACCTCGTGGCGCAGTTCAGCGCGGCCCGGCTGCCGATGCCGGTGGTGGTGCTGTACGCCCAGGAGGACGATCCGGAGCTGGACGCCGAGGTGCGCGCGGTGGTCCGGGCGGTGCAGGAGGCGCAGGAGGGCGGCGACCTGCCGCACCGCTCGGTGCCGCACGTCTCCGACGGCGATCCGCACCAGAACGCGATCGCCGTGCTGGACGGGCTGGCGAGGGGCCCGTGGGCGCGCCGCGGCCCGTCCTGGTACCGCGGGTACCCGGCGCCGCGCTCCCGGCTGGTCGCCGCGATCGAGGCCGCCACCCGGCACGTGCTGGACGGCTCCCCGGCCCCCGGCGGGGCCGACGCGCCCGCCGCACCCGTCGGCCCCGCCGCCGCGCGGCCGTTCGAGGAGCTGGTGGAGGCGGTGCTCGTCCGGCTGCGCGACCTGCACTGGCGGCCCGAGCCGCGCACCGCCGGGGGCGAGTGGCAGCGACTGCTGTCGCCGGTGCTGAACTCCACGACGCTGATCGGGGCGTTCGTCCTGGCGGCGCTCACCAGCCTGCTGACGCAGGCGAGTTGGCAGTTGGTCACGGGGGTGCTGCTGGCCGCGGTGGTCGTGCTCGGAACGACCGGCTGGGTGCGGCGCAACACCGCGCCGCTGTCCTGGCTGGGCCCGGCCAGCCGCTGGTTCGCCACCACCACCTTCCTGGCGGCCTCGGGGCGGCAGGCGGCGGCCTGGTCGCTGTGGCGGCCCCGGATGTCGTGGGACGTCACGCAGGCCCGGGCCCGCGAGGTGACCGGGGAGATCCTGAAGGCCCAACTGCCGGACACCCCGCCCGCCGAGCGGGACCGCGCCCAGCAGTTCCACCTCCAGCTGCGCACCCTGGCGCTGCTGGAGGACCTGCGCCGGGCGCACCGCTCCTGGACGCCGGACGCCCGGGCCCGCAAGCGCCGCGTCCCGCCGGTGGTCTTCGTGCCCCGGGCGGACGCCGCGAGCGGCGCGCTGCGGGTGCTCGGCGCGGTCTCGGACGTGCGCAGCCGCCGCAGCGAGCAGGACCCGTTGCTGGTGCTGGCGGCCGTCGCGCACGCCGACGTGGCGGCCTGGCTGGAGGACGACCACCCGGCGCCGGTCGGGGTGCACACCCTGGGGGCGCGCCGCGGCCCGTACGAGAACTGGGTGAGCGACCTGCGGGTGCGGCAGGCGCCGAGCCGGGGGCGGGCGCTGGCCTGGACGCTGCCGGTGCGGCTGACCAGGCTCCAGTTGCAGGCGGGCGAGACCACCCGGCTGGCGCCGGTGCCGGTGCGCCGTTCCTGGTGGTTCCTGTGGTCGCGCTGGTCGGTGCTGCTGGCGCTGGTGCTGGTGGCGGCCGGGGCGGGGCTGCGGGTGCAGCAGCTGTCCGGGCGGTACTGCGAGGCCCGGCTGGTGGGGTCGAACCCGGACGCGGTGTGGCGCACCGACCCGGGCGGGACGCGGGAGTGCGTCGGCGTGGACACCGGCTCGGTGACCTTCGCGGGCGACGGCGGCGGCATCCGGCTCAACGGCGAGCTGCCGGGCGCGGGGGCCGACCGCACCGGGGCGGACATCGGCCTGCGGACGCTGGAGGACGCGATCCGCCGCGAGAACGACCGGGTGGCCGCGCTGCCGGACGTCAGATACGTGACCGTGGTGTACGCGGGTTCGCTGACCACCGCGGCCGGGCAGGACGGCCGGGCGCTGAACAGCCTGAAGGAGCTGACCGGCGTCCACCTGGCGCAGGTCCGCAACAACGCGGGCGACCCGTTGAAGATCAAGGTGCTGGTCGCCAACGGCGGGCAGGACATGTACTTCCAGACCGAGATGGTGCACCGGATCGTCGACCTGGCCGCCCGCGACCGGTCGATCGCGGGCGTGGTCGGCCTGGGGCGGGACACCTCGGACAGCGACACCGCGCTCACCCTGCTCCAGCAGGCCGGACTGGCCGTGGTCAGCACCACCAACTCGGCCAGTTACCTGGCCCGCGGCCACGTCAACTACTTCGGCCTGGCCGCCACCGACCAGGAGGAGGCGGCGGCGCTGCGCCTGATCGTGGACGGCCTGGCCACCCCGCCGCAGGACCGCTGGGCGGCCGTCCTGACCCGCACGCCCACGCCGGACGACCGCTACAGCCCCGAGCACGCCCGGTACGGCAGCGCGATGCTCACCGACGCCGGGTACCGCCTGATCGGCGGCCGTCCCCTGGAGTACGGCCTGACCAGCAACGGGGACCCGGACTACGAGGCGGCGCTGGCCACCACCTGCCACGGCGACCACCCGCCCGCCGTGCTGTACCTGGCCGGCCGGGCCGACGACGTCAACCAGCTGATGCGCCGGCTGGCCGACGACAAGGGCTGCGCCCGGCCGCTGACCGTGCTGACCGGCGACGACCTGACCAAGGCCCAGTTCCGCACCGGCGGGACGGCGATGGCCCCGCAGGCCACCCTGTACTACACGGCGCTGAGCGACCCGGCCGCGACGGCCCGGGGCTCGGACCTCGCGGAGACCGCCGCGAGCGTCCTGCACCTGGTGCCCGCGGGAGCCAACCCGTACGAGGACGACGTGTTCTCGGACGGTTCGCTGGCCCTGGCCTACGACGCGACCGCCGCGCTGCAGGCGGGGGCCGCCAAGGCCGGGGCCTCGCAGCTGACCGGGACGGGCTCGGTGATGGCGGCGCTGCGCGCGGTGCAGCTGAACAACCGCCCGACCGGGACGGTGGACTTCCGCGAGGTCGGCCCGCTGGCCACCGAGCCCCAGCCGGGGCACGGGCTGCACATCATCCGGGTGCGGCGCGACGCGCAGGGCGCGCCGGTCACCGACCACCTGTGCGGCCGCCCGGCCGGGGAGACCGCGCCGCTCACCGGGTGCGCGCCCTGACCGGCCGGCCGGGGCGCGCCGGGCGCGGTCACTCCTCGATCCGGACCAGCGCGAGTGTGATGTTGTCCGGGCCGCCGGCCCGGATCGCGGCCCGCCACAGGTCGACCAGGGCGCGCTGGTCGTCGCCCTGCGGGTCGCCGTCGGCCTCGGCGGCGGCCTCGGTGAGCAGGGCGGCCAGTTCCTCGGGGGCCACCGGGTCGGTAAGGCCGTCGGTGGACAGCAGGTAGCGGGCGCCGGGCCCGGCCGGCAGCCGGACCAGGTGGGGCCGGAGGTCCTCGGGGGCAGTGGCGCCGCCGAGGGTGCGGGTGACCAGGTGGCTGGTGCGGCGGCCGGGGGCGGGCGGCGGGCTGTCGTCGGTGCTGAGCAGGCGCAGGCCGAGGCCGTCGCCCCCGTCCGGGGTGATCTCGTGGACCTGGCTGTCGCCGACGTTGAACACCAGCACGTGCTCCCCGTCGAACACCGCCCCGGCGACGGTGGTGGCCATGCCGGTCAGCGCCGGGTCGGCCTCGCCCGCCTCCCGCAGGGACGCGTGGCAGGAGCGGAGCGCCTCGGTGACGTCCTGCTCGGTCCGCAGCCGCGCCCCGGCCTCGGCGAGGTGGCGGGCGGTCAGCGCGGAGGCGACGTCCCCGGCGGGGTGGCCGCCGAGCCCGTCGGCGACGGCGACCAGCACCGGGGGGCCGCCGAGCGGGAAGACCATGCTCTGCGGGCTGTCGGTGGAGGTGGCGCACAGGGTCCACGGGCCCAGCACCAGGCTGTCCTCGTTGTGGTCCCTGACCACTCCGTCATGGCTGAGCGCGCTGACGACGACGTACGGCACTCCACGGCCCTTTCCTCGAACCCCCCGACCCAACGTGTCGCCCCATTCTCCCCACCGCCCGCCCGGCCCCGTCGGCAGGGCGGCCACTCGCGCCCGCCGCCGCCCGCTCCTGCCCGCTCCTGCCCGCTCCCGCTCGGGGGGACGTACCGACGGGACGTCAGGAGACGGGCCGGGAAGGGGAATCCTCCGGGCGGTCGGGGGTAGACGCCGTTCCGGCCCGGTCAGAGGAGCGGGCCGAAACGACGACGGAGGCATCATGGGTCTCGGTGGCTGCATCATCCTGCTGGCGGTCGGAGCGATCCTCGCGTTCGGCGTGCACTGGCACCTGGCGGGCGTCAATCTCACGGTGGTCGGTGTCGTCCTGATGGCGGCGGGCCTGATCGGTGTCGTGGTGTACGCCCGCGTGCTGGGCCGCCGCCGCTACCTGGGCGGGCGCGGTGTCGACGAGGTGGTGGTCGAGGAGCGCCGCCGCGACGTGCTCTGACGGCCGGGCGGCCTCTCCGCCCGGCCTCCGCGACCCGGCGGCCCGTCCGTCCGGCGACCCATCCGTCCGGCGGGCCGGTTCCGAATGGGAACGTGGCCCGGTGCGGGGCCGCCGGTGCGGTCGTCGAGGAGGAGCGCGGTGGACACGAACGGTGCGGTGGACGTGGCGGTGGTGGGCGCCGGGGTGGCCGGGCTGGCCTGCGCGCTGGACCTCGCCGCGGCGGGGTGGCGGGTGCGGCTGCTGGAGGCGTCGGACGGGGTGGGTGGGCGGATGCGCACCGACCTGCGCGACGGCTTCCGGCTGGACCGCGGCTTCCAGGTGTTCAACACCTCCTACCCGCAGGTGCGCCGCCGCCTGAACCTGCGCCCGCTGCGGCTGCGCCCGTTCACGCCCGGCTTCCTGCTGGCCGGTCCGGCGGGCCGCCGCCGGGTCATCGACCCGCTGCGCCGACCGGACCTGGCCGGCGACCTGCTGACCGGCCGGACGGTGCCGCCCCGGGACGCGGCGGCGCTGGCCGCGCTCACCGTGCGCGACGCCCTGCTGCCCGCCGCGCTGCTGCGCCACGGACGCGACGTGCCCGCGGCGGTGGCGCTGCGCGCCGCGGGCGTCTCCCGGACGACCGTCGACGGGGTGCTGCGCCCGTTCCTGTCCGGCGTCTTCCTGGAGGACGGACTGGCCACCTCCAGCCGGGTCCTGCACCTGTACTGGCGCAGCCTGGTCCGGGGCACCCTCGCCCTCCCGGCGGCCGGGATCGGGGCGGTGCCGCGGGCGCTGGCCACCCTGCTGCCCCCGGGAACGCTGGAACTGGGCGCCCGGGCGGCGGAGGTGCACCGGGACGGGGTGCTGCTGGCCGACGGCCGGGAGGTCGCGGCGCGCTGCGTGGTGGTGGCCGCCGAGGCGGCGACGGCCGCGACGCTGCTGCCCGGCCTGCCGGTGCCGGAGACCCGCTCGGTGACGACCTTCTACCACGTGACCGAACGCAGCCCGCTGGCCGAACCGACCCTGCTGGTGGACGCCGCCGGCCGACTGCTGAACTCGGTGGTGCTGTCGGAGGTGGTCCCCGGCTGCGCGCCGCGCGGCCTGTCGCTGGTCTCCACCTCGGTGCTCGGCACGACGGCCGAGGAGGGCCCGGTACGCGCCCGGCTGGCCGAGCTGTACGGCTGCGACACCTCCGCCTGGCACCCCCTGGCCGCGTACCGCATCCCGGGCGCCCTCCCCGCGATGCCCGCCCCGCACCCGCTGACCCGCACCACCCGGTGGGCCCCGGGCCGCTACGTGTGCGGCGACCACCGGGCGACCGGCTCGGTCCAGGGCGCCCTGGCCTCCGGCGCCCGAGCGGCCCGCGAGGTCCAGGCCGACCTGGCAACCGGCCCGGGCCGCTGAAACACTGACCGCCGAGGCCAGGGCGACGGCCACCCGCAGGAACCGCACCGGAACCCGCCGCCCCACAGACCGCCCCCGGGCCACGGAGCCGAGACCCGCCCGCCCCCGCCCGGAACAATCCGCCGACCCCCAGCGGCGCACCGCCGGTACGTTCCGGCCCATGTGCACCTATGCCTCGGGGCCCGACGAGCTGCACCACGCCTGTGTGCGGTGCCGGATCAGCTTCAAGCGGCACCGCGCCGCCGCGACCGGAGGGCGTGGCGGTGGTCGCGGCGGTCCTCGCCGCCGGGCCGCGGTACGAGGGCTTCGAGCCGTGCAAGTGCGGGCGGGAGCCAGAACTCCGCCCCCGCCCCCGCGCCCGCCGCGTCACCATCGCCCGCACGGGCACCCCGCGCGCAGACCTGCCCAGCCGAGCCGGCCCCCGGAAAACCCGTGACTCCCCTGCCCCGGACCGCCGCGGGCATGGTCCGGCCGATTGCGGTTACCCGCCGGTAGTGATGGTGCATGGGGAAGCCGTGACGGCTCGGGGAATCAGTGTGCGGGGCCCGCGCGGGCCGGTGTTCGAGAACGTGGACGTGGCGGTGCCCGCCGGCGGGCTGCTGGTGGTGCACGGGCCGGCCGGGTCGGGGCGGACCAGCGTGCTGCTGGCGCTGGCCGGCCGGATGCGGTTGGGCACGGGCGCGCTGCGGGTGGGCCGACACCGGGCGCCGGGGGCGGGGGCCGGGCGGGTGCGGCGGGCGGTCGCGGTGGCCCGGGCGGACGGCGCGGTCGCCGCCGAGGGCCGGTTGCGGGTGCGTGAGCTGGTCGCCGAACGCTGCTGGCTGGAAAAGGGCGTGACCCGGCGGCAGGCGGTCGAGGCCGCCCGGCTGCTGGGCCTGCACCTGCGCGGCGCGACCCTGGTGGAGGACCTCCCGCCGCTGGAGGCACTGCTGCTGGACGTGGCGCTCGCGCTCGCGGCCCGCCCGCCCGTGCTGGTCGTGGACGCCGTGGACCGCGACTGCCCGGACGGCGACCGCGCGCTCGCCTGGCGGGCGCTGGCGACGGTGGCGGCCACCGGCTGCACCGTGCTGGCCGCCGCCGCCCAACCGCCCTCGCCGCCGCCCCCGGGCACCGTCCTGCTGGCCCTGCCGCACCGGGCCGACCCGGACGCCCCCGCCGCCCCCGCCGCCCCCGCCGCCACCCCCGTCCCCGCGTCCGGTCAGGGGGTGGCCGCGTGACCGCCGTCCGGCTCGCCTGGCTCGAACTGCGCCGCTTCCGCGGCCCGCTGCGCCGGCTGGTGCCGCTGCTGCTGTGCCTGATCCCGTTGCTGTACGGGGCGATGTACCTGTGGGCGAACTGGGACCCGTACGGGAAGACCGACCGGATTCCGGTGGCCGTGGTGGACCTGGACCGGCCCGCCGTCGCCGAGGGGGGCCGGCCGGTGGACGCCGGGGCGCAGCTGGTGGAGCAGTTGAAGGCGTCCGGCACCTTCGGCTGGCAGTTCGTCGACGCGGGGACGGCCGACGCCGGGCTGCGCGGGGGCCGGTACGCGTTCACGGTCGAGATCCCGGCGGACTTCAGCGCCCGGCTGGCGACCGCCACCGACGCGCAGCCGCAGCAGGGCGGCATCCTGTTGCGGCTGAACGACGCGAACAACTACATCGCGGGCGTGATGACCGAGGTGGTGCAGTCCAAGCTCCAGGCCCAGGTCGACTCGGCGGTGCACGAGGCGTACGTCCGCGCGGTCTACGGCGAACTGACCGACTTCCGCAAGGAGTTGGCGGTGGCCTCGGAGGGCGCCCAGCAGCTGGTCGGAGCGACCGGGACGGCGCAGCAGGGCAGTGCGGCGCTCGCCTCGGCGGCCGTCGGGCTGCACGCGGGCACCGAGCGGATCGGCGCCGGGGCGCAGCAGATCAGCCAGGCCGTGGGGCAGGTCGACCACGCCGCCGAGGCGCTGACCAAGGCGGCGACCGACCGGCTGCCGCAGGCCGCCGCCCAGTTGGTGACGGCCGCCTCGGTGGCCGCCGAGGGGCTGCACACCCTGCACACCGGCACCTCGCAGGTCCGCGCGGGCGCCGACACCGCCCTCGCCGATCTGCGCCAACTCGCGACCAACCATCCGGAGTTGGCCCAGGACGCGGTGTTCGCCCGGGCGCTGCGCGACGCCGAGCAGGCGGACGCCACCGCCGCCGGGATCGACGACCGGGCGGCGGCGGCCGACACCGGCGCGCAGCAGAACCTGG
Organism: Kitasatospora sp. NPDC088783; assembly: GCF_044750705.1. NCBI lineage: Bacteria > Bacillati > Actinomycetota > Actinomycetes > Kitasatosporales > Streptomycetaceae > Kitasatospora > Kitasatospora sp. NPDC088783. The sequence continues at coordinate 336,302 of NZ_JBIVKJ010000002.1, read as the reverse complement.
CCGCCGCCCGCGACCTGCAGCGCACCGCGACCGCCGTGCAGCAGAACGCCGCCGCGCTGAACAGCCCGCTGCGGCTGCTGGACAGCGGCACCGCCGAGGTCGCCGCGGGGACGTCGACGGTGGCCGGCGGCCTGGACGCGCTGCGGGCGGGCGCGGACGCCGCGAAGTCCGCCGCCGACCAGGCGCACGACGGCGCGACCCGGCTGGCGGGCACCGTGGACGACGGGCTGCACCGCATCCCGGAGCTGACCGACCAGCAGATCGCGGGCGCCGCCCAGGTGCTGGGCACACCGGCCCGGATCGACCGGACCAACCTGCACCCGGCGGGCGTGTACGGGCGCGGGATGGCCCCGTTCTTCTTCGGCATCGCGCTCTGGGTGTTCGGCCTGTTCGCGTACCTGCTGCTGCGGCCGGTCAACCGCCGGGCGCTGGCCGGGCGGGCCCGGTCGGCGACCGTGGCCGCCGCCGGGTGGCTGCCCGCCGCGCTGCTGGGCGCGGTGGCGGCGCTGGTGCTGTACGCGGTGGTGGACCTGGGGCTGGGGCTGGACCCGGCGCACCCGTGGGCCACCGTCGCGCTGCTGGTGCTGGGCGCGGCCTCGTTCGTGGCGGTCGACCACTTCCTGCGGACCTGGCTGGGGGTCGCGGGCGACGTGCTGTCGCTGGTGCTGCTGGTCCTCCAGCTGACCGCGGCCGGCGGCCTGTACCCGATGCCCACCACCCCGGCGTTCTTCCAGGCCGTGCACCCGCTGCTGCCGATGACGTACCTGATCGACGGGCTGCGGGTCACCGTCTCCGGCGGCCAGGCCGCCCACCTGCTGCGCGACGGGATCGTGCTGGCGGGCTTCGGCGCCGTGTTCCTCGCCCTCACCGCGCTGGCGGTGCGCCGGCAGCGGGTGTGGACGGTGGCCCGCCTGCACCCGGACATCGAGCTGTGAGCGCCCGGCCGGTCCGGAGCGGACGGGCCGTCATCTTCCGTGCGAGTGGCCCCGGTTGGCGGGGGTAGCCGACGAACGGTCCACCGGAACGGCCGGGGGCCGGCACCGAGGAGGCGGACGTGACCGGCGGAATATGGGGCTACGAGCAGGCCGAGGGCTACACCCCCGGTTCCGACCTGACGGGGTACCGGGTCGAGGCGACGGACGGCCACATCGGCAAGGTCGACAAGCACACCGCGGACGTCGACGCGGGCTACCTCGTGGTCGACACCGGCCCGTGGATCTTCGGCCGCGAGGTGCTGCTCCCGGCCGGGACGGTCGAGCGGGTCGACGAGGCGGAGAAGACGGTCTGGGTGAACCGCACCAAGGCGGAGGTCAAGGACTCCCCCGAGTTCGACCGGGACCGCCACCTCGGCGACCCCGACTACCAGCGCCGGATCGGCGGTTACTACGGCGGCCTCCGCTGAGCCCACCGCACCCGCACCCGCACCCGCACCCGCACCGCACCCGCACCACGGGCCGCCCCCGGAGACCGGGGGCGGCCCGTTTCGGTTGCCCGCCCCGCCCCGCCTCGGCGGCAGGCCGGGACCGGTCGGTGTGTCGGCGTGGACGGGTGTCAGCGGGCCCGGCCGGAGAGCTGCCCGGCGGCGGGACGGCGTGGCTCGGGCGGGACGGACGGAGCGAGCGGGCCCGGCTGCGGGCCCGGTTCGAGGAACGGGGAGGCGGTGACCGGCGCCGGCCGTTCTCCGTCCCGGAGGCGGAGCGGCGGGTGGGCGGCGGTCTCGGAGAAGGGCTGCCACAGCGGGTGGCGGTCGGTGTCCATGCCCTGGGTCTGACCGGCCGTCACCGATCGAATCCTCCGATTTTCCCGCGGCCCGCGGGATTCCCCCGGACGGGCTACAGGGCGAAGGTGACCCGGATCCGCTTGCCGCCGGCCGGCAGCGGGTCGACCCGGCAGGTCGCGGCGAGCGCCTGGACGATGGCCCAGCCGCGGCCCCCCGCGGTGGCGGGGTCGCGGTCGTGCAGCGGTTGGGCGACGGGCGGGCGGTCGTCGCCGTCCTCGACGTCGACGACCAGTTCGGTCCCGCCGGGCCCGAGGCGGGCGTCGAAGCAGGTCAGGCCGCCGCCGTGGCGCAGGGCGTTGGCGACGAGTTCGGTCACCGCGAGCTGGGCGTCGGCCAGGACACGGCCGCCTGGGTGTCCGGCGGACTCCAGCAGTCGGGCGAGGACCGCGCGGGCCTGGCCCGCGGTCCGCACGGGCGCCGGCGGCCGTTCTCCCGGGACGGCGGCCTCCGGGGACGGCGGCCGGGCGTCGTCGTGGGGCATGAACGACCTCGAATCGTCTACGGCACCGTACGTGCCGGCCGGCGAGGCCGGACGGAGAGGAGGGATCCAGTGGGATCGGAGTGCTTGTGCCCCGGAGGGGACGGATGATGCGGGACGGTGCACCCGCGTCACCCGGCTCCGGTCCCGTGCGGGTGGCGCCGCAGCAGTGCGGCGGCGGCCTCCCTGGCCTGCGGCAGGCTCTCGGCCACGGTGAAGTAGCCGTCGGTCGAGGTGATCTCCAGCAGGCGCCGGACCACGGGCGCGAGCGGGCCGAGCAGGACGAGCGCGCCGCCCGCGGCCTCCGTCCGCTGCTGGGTCAGCACCAGGGTCCGCAGCGCGGAGGAGTCGGCGAAGGTGACCGCCGAGACGTCCAGGACGAGTGCGCCGGTGCTGCGGGTGACGGCGGCGTCCACCGCCTCGGCGAGTTCGCGTTCGCTGTCGTGGTCGAGATCGCCGCTCAGGTGCAGCACCGTGGGTTCGGGCGGCCCTGGGGTGTGGTCGGTCATGTCGGCCATGCTAGGCCCTGCCGTTCGGGGCCCGGGGCCCACCCGTCGGACCGGCCCCCGGGGGGTCGGGGTTGCCCGGCCCGGGAGGGGGCAACCGGAGGAGCACCGGGCGCGGACCCGGCACAATGCAGGCTGGCGGCGCCGCGTCCGGCGCCGCCGGGCCGGAAGGAGGTACCCGGTGACGCGGGAGCGGGCTCTGGGGGTGTTCGGCGCCGACCCGGCGGTGGGTGCCGACCTGGCGCGGGTCGACTGGTCGGCCACGCCGCTGGGCGACCCGGCGGGCTGGCCGCAGAGCCTGCGCTCGGCGGTGGACATGATGCTGTCCTCGCGCTTCTCCATGTGGATGGGGTGGGGCCCGGACCTGACGTTCTTCTGCAACGGCGCGTACCGGCGCGACACGCTGGCCGACAAGTACCCGTGGGCGCTGGGCCGCCCGTTCCGCGAGGTGTGGGCGGAGGTCTGGGAGGACGCCGGGCCCCGGATCGAGCACGTGCTGACCGAGGGCGAGGCGACCTGGGACGAGGCGCTGCCGCTGCGGCTGCAGCGCTCCGGCTACCCCGAGGAGAGCTACCACACCTTCTCCTACAGCCCGCTGCGCGACGAGGCCGGCGCGGTGGTCGGCGTGCTGTGCGTGGTCAGCGAGGACACCCAGCGGGTGGTCGCGGAGCGGCGGATGGCGACCCTGCGCGACCTGGGCTCCGACCCGGGGGCGGTGCGCGCCGAGGACGAGTTCCTGGCGTTCAGCGCCGAGCAGCTCGCCCGCAACCCGTACGACCTGCCCTTCACCCTGACCTACCTGTTCGACGACCGGGGCGGCGCCGAGCTGGCCGCCTCCTCCGGCGTGCCCGCGGGCCACCCGGCCGCGCCGGCCCGGATCGGGCCCGGGGAGCCGGGCCCGTGGCCGGCCGCGGCGGTCCGCCGGGGCGCGGCGGTGTCGGTGCCGCTGACCGGCGAACGGTTCGCCGAGCTGCCGCGCGGGGCGTGGGAGGAGCCGCCCCGGGAGGCCCGGCTGGTGCCGTTGAGCGGCCCGGGCGGCGGCGGGCCGAGCGGTTTCCTGGTCGTCGGCCTCAACCGGTACCGCCCGGCGGACGACGCCTACCTGGACTTCGTCGACCTGGTCGCGGGCCGGCTGGCGGTGGGGATCACCAGCGCCCGCAACCACGAGGCGCAGCAGCGGCGCGCGGAGCAGCTGGCCGAGCTGGACCGGGCGAAGACCGCGTTCTTCTCCAACATCAGCCACGAGTTCCGCACCCCGCTGACGCTGATCTCCGGACCGGTCGAGGACCTGCGGCAGCGCTTCGCGGACGCCGACCCGGACGTCCGGGAGGACCTGGAGACGGTCCACCGCAACACGCTGCGGCTGGGCCGCCTGGTCAACACGCTGCTGGACTTCTCCCGGATCGAGGCGGGCCGGATGCGGGCCCGCCCGGAGCCGGTCGACCTGGCCCGGTTCACCGCCGAGCTGGCCGCCGTGTTCCGCTCGGCCGCGCAGCGCGCCGGGCTGGTCCTGGAGGTCGACTGCGCGCCGCTGAGCGCGCCGGTGCCGGTGGACCCGGAGCTGTGGGAGAAGGTCGTCTTCAACCTGCTGAGCAACGCCCTGAAGTTCACCTTCGAGGGAACGGTCCGGGTCCGGGTGCGCGAGCGGGACGGCCGGGCCCTGGTCACCGTCGAGGACACCGGGGTGGGCGTCCCGGCCGCGGAGCTGCCGCGCCTGTTCGACCGCTTCCACCGGGTCGAGAACAGCCGGGCCCGCTCGCACGAGGGCAGCGGCATCGGCCTGGCCCTGGTCAAGGAGCTGGTCGACCTGCACGGCGGGACGATCACCGTCGACTCCGTGCCGGACCGCGGCACCTCCTTCACCGTCAGCCTGCCGCTGGCGGACTCCGGCGCCCCGGCTGCCCAGGACGGCCCGGACGACGCGGGCGACCCGGACGGCACCGGCCGCCCGGGTGCCGAGGCGTTCGTCCAGGAGGCCCTGCGCTGGGAGCACCGCCCCTCCCCCGGGCCCGCCGGGCCGCAGCCGGACGACGACCCGGAGCCGAACGCCGGTGCGGAGCCGGACGCCGGTGCGGGGACGGACGCCGGTGCGGGGACGGACGCCGGCACGCCCGCGCACGTCCTGGTCGTCGACGACAACGCCGACATGCGCGACTACCTCAGCCGCATCCTGCGCGGCGCGGGCCACCGGGTCACCGCGGTCGCCGACGGCGACCGGGCGCTGGCCGCCGTCCGCACCGCCGCCCCCGAGCTGGTGATCAGCGACGTGATGATGCCCGGCACGGACGGCCTGCGGCTGGTCGCGGCGCTGCGCGCCGACCCGCGCACCGCCGCCCTGCCGGTGCTGCTGCTGTCGGCCCGGGCCGGGCGGGAGGACGCCATCGACGGCTTCGAGTCGGGGGCCGACGACTACCTGGTCAAGCCCTTCGCCGCGACCGACCTGCTGGCCCGGGTGCGCGCCGCGCTGCGGCTGGCGCGGCTGCGCGACCAGCACACCCGCTGGCAGGACGCCCTGGTCGACTCGCTCCAGGACGCGTTCTTCGTCTGCGACGAGGACGGCGCCGTCGTCCAGGTCAACCAGGCGTTCACCGACATCCTCGGCTACGGCCCCGAGGGGCTGCCCTACCCGGCGCCGCACCCGTGGTGGGCGGACCCCGCCACCGACCCGGACGCCCACCGGCAGGCCGCCGACGCCCTGGCCCGGGCGACCGCCGACGGCCGCGGCAGCTCCACCGCCCCCGTCACCCACCGGGACGGCCACCGGATCTGGACGCACTCCACCTTCAGCCGCGTCCCGGACCCGGCGACCGGCCGCACCGTCACCGTCGGCACCTTCCGGGACGTCACCGCCGAGTACTACGCCATCCAGCGCGAGAGCGCCCTGGCCCTGCTCGCCGACTGCCTGAGCCGGGCCACCGGCGCCGAGGAGTCGCTCGCCTGCGCCCTGGCGGAGATGCGCGGACTGTGGCGCGCCCGCCGGGTGGTGGCGGTCCACTTCGACCGCGCCGGGGCCGCGCCCCGGCTCACCGCCGCCGGGCCCTGCCCGGACTGGCCGGACCTGCCGGAGGAGCGCCGGGCGGCGCTGACCGCGCTGGCCGCCGCGCCCGCCCTCACCCCGGTGGAGGGGCCCGCCGGGACCGGCATCCGGCTGGAGCGGCCGGGCGGACCGCTGGTCCTGGTGGTCGAGCTGGGCGAACGCCGCCCCTTCACCCGGGAGGACGAGCTGCTGCTCGTGCTGCTGGGCGGGCGCCTGGCCCAGGGGCTGGCCCGGGCGCAGCGGATCGACCAGCAGCGCGAGACGGCCATCGCCCTCCAGCGGGCCATCCTGGGCCCGGACCGGCTGCCGCCCGGCTTCGCCGCCCGCTACGAGCCAGCCACCCCGCCGCTGGAGGTCGGCGGCGACTGGTACGACACCGTGCCGCTGCCCGACGGCCGGATCGGCATCATCGTCGGCGACTGCGTCGGGCGCGGCCTGGCCGCGGCCAGCGTGATGGGGCAGCTGCGCAGCGCCTGCCGGGCGCTGCTGCTCCAGGACCACAGCCCGGCCCGGACGCTCGCCGCGCTGGACGCGTTCGCCGCCGCCATCCCCGGCGCGGTCTGCACCACCGTGTTCTGCGGCGTCCTCGACCCGGCCACGGGCGTGCTGCGCCACTCCAGCGCCGGGCACCCGTCCGCGGTGCTGGCCCGGGCCGACGGCTCCACGACCCTGCTCGAAGGGGGCCGCGCCCTGCCGCTGGCCGTCCGCCCCGGCCTGCCCCGGCCGGAGGCCACCGCGGTGCTGCCCGGCCGCTCCACGCTGCTGCTGTACACGGACGGACTGGTGGAGCGGCGGCGCGAGGGTCTGGCGGAGGGCATCGCGCGGGCCGGCCGGGCGGTCGTGGCGGGCGCGGCCCTGCCCACCGCCGACCTGCCCGAGCACGTGACGGACCTGCTGCGCCCCGCCGAGGGCTTCGAGGACGACGTCGCCGTCCTGCTGTACCGGCAGCCCGCCGTCCTGACCCTGTCCTTCCCGGCCCGACCGCAGGAGCTGCCGGCCGCCCGCGCGGCCCTGCGCGCCTGGCTGGCGGAGTGCGGCGTCCCGGCCGGGGCGGCCCGGGAGGTGTCGGCCGCCGGGGCGGCGGCCCTCGCCGAGTCCTTCGCGGACGGCACCGACGCCCCGCACGACCCCGACGACCCGGACGGCTTCGACGGTCTCGACGGTCTCGACGGCGGCGGCCCGCGCTCCCCCGACGGCACCGTGCGGCTGACCGCCCGGGCCACCGCCGACCGGCTGCGCGTGACGGTCACCCGCGCCGGGGGCCCCGAGGCGCTGGTGGTCCAGGCCGCCCTGCCGGGCTGAGGCCGCGGCCGGGGCCCGGCCCCGGACCCCGCCGGACGGCCCGCCCTGGCCCCGCCGAACGCCCTGTCGGGACCCCGACAGGTCTCCCACCTGGGGGTTTTCCGGCGTTACGGCCACTGGGGTAGCCTCGCCGGGGGTCCGGGATCACGGCAGTTCCGCCGTTCCAGGTAGCCCGTGCGCTTGATCGGTTGCCCCGCCGGACGGCGGGGCGTGGCAGGAGGCGGAGCTTTCGATGGCTGGCTCGACGACGTCGCGGAACCCGCAACCGGACGCGGCGGCCGTCCGATCCCAGATCGGCGAGGCCGAACTCCGGCTGCTGCTGGCGGGTCTGACCGCGGTGCGCGACGGTGACTTCAGCACCAAGCTGGCCGGTGACTCGGACGGGCTGCTGGGCGAGATCGCCACCGTGTTCAACGGCATGGTGGACCAGCTGTCCCGGTTCACCTCCGAGGTGACCCGGGTGGCCCGCGAGGTCGGCACCGAGGGGCAGCTGGGCGGCCAGGCCGTGGTGCCCGGGGTGTCCGGCACCTGGGAGGACCTGACCGACTCGGTCAACGCGATGGCGGGTAACCTCACCACCCAGGTCCGCAACATCGCGCAGGTCACCACCGCGGTCGCCAACGGCGACCTGACCCGGAAGATCGACGTCGCCGCGCGCGGCGAGATCCTGGAGCTCAAGACCACCATCAACACGATGGTCGACCAGCTCAGTTCGTTCGCCGGGGAGGTCACCCGCGTCGCCCGCGAGGTCGGCACCGAGGGCATCCTCGGCGGCCAGGCCGACGTGAAGGGCGTCTCCGGGACGTGGCGCGACCTGACCGACAGCGTCAACTCGATGGCGGGCAACCTGACCGGCCAGGTCCGCGCGATCGCCCAGGTGGCGACCGCGGTGGCCGAGGGCGACCTGTCGCAGAAGATCACCGTGACCGCGCGCGGCGAGATCCTGGAGCTGAAGGACACCATCAACACGATGGTGGACCAGCTCAGTTCGTTCGCCGGGGAGGTCACCCGCGTGGCCCGCGAGGTCGGCACCGAGGGCCGGCTCGGCGGCCAGGCCGACGTCCGCGACGTGTCCGGCACCTGGCGCGACCTGACCGAGTCGGTCAATGTGATGGCCGACAACCTGACCGCCCAGGTCCGCGCGATCGCCCAGGTCACCACGGCCGTCGCCAAGGGCGACCTGACGCAGAAGATCCGGGTGGACGCCCGGGGCGAGATCCTAGAGCTGAAGGAGACCATCAACACGATGGTCGACCAGCTCTCCGCGTTCGCCGACGAGGTCACCCGCGTGGCCCGCGAGGTCGGCACGGCCGGCAACCTGGGCGGCCAGGCCACCGTCCGGGGCGTCTCCGGCACCTGGAAGGACCTGACCGACAACGTCAACGTGATGGCGTCCAACCTGACCGGCCAGGTCCGTTCGATCGCGCAGGTCGCCACCGCGGTGGCCCGCGGCGACCTGAGCCAGAAGATCACCGTCGAGGCGGAGGGCGAGGTCGCCGCGCTGGCCGGGGTGATCAACACCATGGTGGACACCCTCTCGGCGTTCGCCGACGAGGTCACCCGCGTGGCCCGCGAGGTCGGCACCGAGGGCATCCTCGGCGGCCAGGCCCGGGTGCCGAACGTCGCGGGCACCTGGAAGGACCTCACCGACAACGTCAACTTCATGGCGCACAACCTGACGTCGCAGGTCCGCAACATCGCGCAGGTCACCACCGCGGTCGCCAACGGCGACCTGACCCGGAAGATCGACGTCGACGCGCGCGGCGAGATCCTGGAGCTCAAGACCACCATCAACACCATGGTCGACCAGCTCGGCTCGTTCGCCGCCGAGGTCACCCGCGTCGCCCGCGAGGTCGGCAGCGAGGGCCGCTTGGGCGGTCAGGCCGAGGTGGAGGGCGTCTCGGGCACCTGGAAGCGGCTCACCGAGAACGTCAACGAGCTGGCCGGGAACCTCACCCGGCAGGTCCGCGCGATCGCCGAGGTGACCAGCGCCGTCGCGGCGGGCGACCTGACCCGCTCGGTCACCGTGGACGCCTCCGGCGAGGTCGCCGACCTCAAGGACAACGTCAACGCGATGGTCGGCTCGCTGCGCGAGACCACCCGCGCCAACGAGGAGCAGGACTGGCTCAAGACCAACCTGGCCCGCTTCTCCGGCCTGCTCCAGGGCCAGCGGGACCTCGCGGTGGTCGCCGAGGCGGTGATGGACGAGCTCACCCCGCTGGTGGGCGCCCAGGTCGGCGCGTTCTACCTGGCCGAGGAGGGCGACCGGGGCACGGTGCTGCGGCTGTTCGGCTCGTACGCCTACCCGGACGGCGAGCGGCCGACCAGCTTCCGGCTCGGCGAGTCGTTCGTCGGCCAGGCCGCCCGCAGCCGGCGCACCATCGCCGTCGAGACGCTCCCCTCCGGCTACCTGGCGGCCTCCTCCGGCCTGGGCCGGACCGAGGAGCTGTCGCTGCTGGTCGTCCCGATCGTGGTCGAGGAGCTGGTGCTCGGCGTCATCGAGCTGGCCTCGGTCCGGCCGTACACCGCCGTCCACCGGGCCTTCCTGGACCAGCTGATGGAGACCATCGGCGTCAACGTCAACACGATCGTCGCCAACGCCCGCACCGACGAACTGCTCGGCGAGTCGCAGCGGCTGACCGCCGAACTCCAGGTCCGCTCGCAGGAGTTGCAGGCCCGGCAGGAGGAGCTCCAGGCGTCCAACGCGGAACTCGAGGACAAGGCCGCCCTGCTGGCCGCCCAGAACCGGGACATCGAGACCAAGAACCTGGAGATCGAGCAGGCCCGGCAGGAGCTGGAGGAGCGCGCGCACCAGCTCTCGCTGGCCTCGACGTACAAGTCGGAGTTCCTGGCCAACATGAGCCACGAGCTGCGCACCCCGCTCAACAGCCTGCTGATCCTGGCCCAGCTGCTCGCCCAGAACCCCACCCGGAACCTGACCGCCAAGCAGGTCGAGTACGCGGGCATCATCCACTCGGCCGGCTCGGACCTGCTCCAGCTGATCAACGACATCCTCGACCTGTCCAAGGTCGAGGCCGGGAAGATGGACCTCAACCCCGAGCCGGTCGCGCTGCGCAGCCTGCTGGAGTACGCCGAGGCCACCTTCAAGCCGCTGACCGGGCAGAAGAGCCTGGCCTTCACCGTGCGCACCGCCCCGGACGTGCCCGAGGACATCGTCACCGACGACTACCGGCTGCGCCAGGTGCTGCGGAACCTGCTCTCCAACGCGGTGAAGTTCACCGAGCGCGGCCGGGTCGAGCTGCGGATCGGGATGGCCCCCGAGGACCAGATCCCCGAGGGCGTGCGCCGCGGCGGCCCGGTGCTGGCCTTCCGGGTCTCCGACACCGGCATCGGCATCGCGCCGCAGCACCTGGAGACCGTCTTCGGCGCCTTCCAGCAGGCCGACGGCACCACCAGCCGCAAGTACGGCGGCACCGGCCTGGGCCTGTCGATCAGCCGGGAGATCGCCTACCTGCTCGGCGGCGCGATCACCGCCGAGAGCGTGCTGGGCAGCGGCAGCACCTTCACGCTGTTCCTGCCGGTGACCCGGCCGGAGTTCCTGGCCCTGGAGGCCGGTCCGCGCGCCGACGCGGCGGTCGGCGGCCCGGTGGCGGCCGACCTGCCGCACCAGGTCTCCGAGGAGGGCGCGGCGGCGCTCCAGCCGCGCCGCCTGCTGGTGGTGGAGGACCGCCAGGGCGGCCTGCTGTCGCTGGTCGCCGAGAACGCCACCGCCGAGCCGGCCGGTCTGACCGGGGCCAAGGAGGGCCGCCGCCGGGTCGAGGTGGTCACCGCGGTCGGCGCGGCGGAGGCCGCGGCCGTCCTGGCCTCGGCGCCCTCGCACTGCGTGGTGCTGGACCTCGACCTGCCCGACGGCGCCGCCCCGGCGCTGCTGCGCGACATGGACCGCGACCCGGCGCTCCAGGGCGTGCCGGTGCTGGTGCACAGCAACCGCGGCACGCCGGGCGACGCCGACGCGCTCTCCCGGGCCGGCGCCCGGCCGCTGGAGGTCATCTCCAGCCTGGACGAGCTGCGCGAGCGGATCGCCCTGCACATGAGCGCCGACCACCCGGGCGACGTGCCGCTGGTGCGCGGCACCCCGCAGGACGCCACCTGGGAGGCGGCCGGGGTGGACTCCGCGCTGAGCGGCCGCCTGGTGCTGGTCGTCGACGACGACGACCGCAACCTGTACGCCATCACCGGCATCCTGGAGCTGCACGGGATGCGGGTGCTCCAGGCCGAGAACGGCCGGGCGGCGCTGGAGACGCTGGCCGCCAACCCCGGCATCGACGTGATCCTGATGGACGTGATGATGCCCGAGATGGACGGCTACACCGCCACCGCGGCGATCCGCGCGATGCCGCGGTACGCGGCGCTGCCGATCATCGCCGTGACCGCCAAGGCCATGGTGGGCGACCGGGAGAAGAGCCTCGCCTCCGGGGCCAGCGACTACATCACCAAGCCGGTCGACGCCGGTGAGCTGATCGGCCGGATCGAGGCCCAGCTCACCGAGTAGCCGCCCCGCTCCCCCGCCCGTCCCCCGTCCGTCCAGCAGAGCCGCAGGAGTCCACGCCGTGCACCAGTCCCGGGAGCCGCACCCCGACCAGGGCCTGCCGACCACGCCGACCGGGTCCGGGCTGATCGGCGCCCAGCGCCCCGCCCCGTCCGCGCCCCTCCTGCCGACCGTGCCGTTCGCGGCGCCGGACGGCCCGGTCGCGGGCCGCCACCCCGCGGGCCACGACCCGGCGGGCGACGACCCGGCGGTCGACGGGGCGCTCGGGCGGCTGGCCGGCACCGTGGAGGAGCTGCGCCGGCAGCTGGACGACGCGCAGGCGCACGCCGCGGGGCGGTCGGTGGTGGAGATGGCGGTCGGCATCCTGGTGGAGCGGCTGCGCTGCGGTCCCACCGAGGCCGCCCGGCAGCTGGACCTGCTGGCGGGGCAGGCCGGTTCCACCCCGCTGGAGCTGGCGGCGGGCCTGGTCAACCAGGCCGCCGCGGACAAGATCTCCGAGGCCGCCCAGGACTTCGTGGCGCGGGCGGCGAACCCGGCGTCCCAGCGGGTCGGCGTGCGGCTGCGCAACACCGAGGCGGACGCGCTGAGCGCGACCGACGCGGCGGCGGCGGCCCGCGCGATGCTGGAGCACGCGCTGCGGCCGCTGGGCGCGGTCGCGGTGGCGATCTGGGCGGCCCGGCCGGACCTGTCGCTGGCGCTGGCGGGCAGCGCGGGCTTCGCCGACGCGGAGGCCCGGCGGTGGCGCCACGTGCCGCCGGGGGTGGTCACCGCGGCCCGCCGGGCGCTGGACGAGCGGGGGCCGGTGACGTACCGCACCCTGGCGGACGCGTCGGTGCCCTCGATCGGCCAGCACGAGGCCGGCGGCGGCCGGGTCGCCGTGCCGGCGGGGGTCGGCGGTCGGCTGATCGGCGTGCTGGAGGTGTGCTGGCGCGACGAGCTGCCGCGGTGGTCGCAGTCGCTGCACCGGCAGTTCGAGGCGCTGGCCGAGCTGTGCGCGGCCACCCTGGAGACCTGGACCGGGGACGCGCCGGACGACGCCCCGGGGGCCGGGCGGCTGGAGGAGCTGGGCCGGCTGGTCGACGGCATCCTCGACCCGTGCATGATCCTGGAGCCCGCCGACGACGCCTTCCCGCCGCGGTTCGTGATCCGCTACGCCAACCCGGCGTTCGTGGACTTCGCGGGCCGCCCGACCGGGGCGATCGTGGGCTCCCCGCTGCTGGAGGCGTACCCGCTGGCCGCGCAGGAGGGCAACCTGCTGGAGGCGGTGGAGGACGTGCACGCCACCGGGGCGCCGTTCAAGGACCCCCGGATGCGGCTGGCCGCCCTGGTCGACGGGGTGCCGCTGACCACCGACGCGTACGTGTCGATCAGCCGGCACGGCAACCACGTCACCGTGCTGTGGCGGCTGGCCGACAGCACCCCGAAGATCGCGCGGCTGCTGCACCACGCGCAGCGGCTGGGCCGGATCGGCGGCTTCGAGGAGGACCTGACCACCCGCGAGGTGGCCTGGAACGAGACGCTGTTCGAGCTGTACGGCCTGCCGGCCACCGACCGGCCGATCGCGCTGGAGCGGTTGGCCGACCACGCCCACCCGGACGACCGGCACGCGGTGGGCCGCTTCCTGCGCACCCTGCTGCACCACCGGCGCCCGGCGTCCACGGCCTTCCGCCTGCTGCGGGCGGACGGGGTGACCCGGCACATCCGGGTGGTGGCCGAGCCGGTCCACGACCGGTTGGAGCAGATCAGCGCGATCCGCGGCGCCTACCAGGACGTCTCCGCGCAGCACTGGACCGAGGTCGCGCTGGCCGCCACCCGCGACCAGCTGGCGCAGAGCGAGCAGCAGGTCGCCGAGCGGCACCGGCTGGTGCTCCAGCTCCAGCACGCGATCATGCCGCCCAGCGTCAGGTCGCGGACGCTGAACAACCTCGACGTGGCGGTGCGCTACCGCCCGGCCGAGAAGGACCACCTGGTCGGCGGCGACTGGTACGACGCGCTGCCGCTGCCCTCCGGGCAGGTGCTGGTGTGCGTCGGCGACGTCGCCGGGCACGGCATCGAGGCGGCCACCGGGATGGTCGCGCTGCGCAACGCGCTGCGCGGCCTGGCCGCGACCGGGGCCGGTCCGGCCCAGCTGCTGGCCTGGCTGAACAGCGTGACGCACCACCTGACCGACAACGTCACGGCCACCGCGGTCTGCGGCCTGTACGACCCGGAGCGCCGCCTGCTGCGCTGGGCCCGGGCCGGCCACCTGCCGCCGGTCCTGCTGCGCGGCGGGGCGGCGGAGTGCCTGCCGCAGGTGGACGGCATCCTGCTGGGCGTGATCGACCAGGCCGACTACCAGGAGAGCGAGATCGCGCTGGCGCCGGGCGACCGGATCGTGATGTACACCGACGGTCTGATCGAGCGCCGCGACCAGGGGCTGCACGCCTCGCTCGCCAACCTGGTCAGCCTCTCCGAGGCCGCCCCCCGCGAGGGCGCGACCGCCCTGGACGCCCACCTGGACCACCTGCTGCGCTTCAGCGGCGCCGACACCGACGACGACACCTGTCTGGTGGGCATCGAGGTCCGGTAGCCGGCGCCGCCGGGCGGGTCAGGCGCGCAGCCGCAGGGTGCCCAGGTGCTCGGGGCGGATCAGCCGGGTGCGCGGGGCGAGGGTGCGGACCTGGGTGAGCAGGCCGTCCAGGTCCATCGACGGGTCCTGGACGGCCGGGTCGGTCAGCGGCGTCTCGAAGACGTCCCAGTGCACGGGGACGACGGTGCGCGGGAAGTCGAGCGCCTGGAGCAGCCGGGGCACGTACCGGTGGGTGGTGCGGGCGGTGCTCTCGACGGCGATCATCGCGACGTCGGGGCGCAGGCCGGCGTAGGCGTGCTCGACGAAGTCGCTGGCCCCGGTCAGCAGGGTCTGCGGGCCGTCGCCCAGTTGGACCTGGAAGGCCAGGGTGTCGCCCTCGACGAGTTCGCCGATCGTCGTGGGGGCCTGCGCGGGCGGCGCGGTCAGGGTGCCCGGCGCCCAGTAGCGGTGCTTGGCGTTGCGGCTGTGCAGGCTGGCCACCACCCGGACGGTGAACCCGCCGAAGTCGAGCACCTCGCCGCCCTTGACCACGATCAGCTGGGCCGGGTCCACGCCCATCGCCTGGAGCAGGTGGCAGGTGGTGGCGGTGCCGACCACCCGCACGCCCCGGCTGGTGGCGATGTGCGGGACGTCGTTGACGTGGTCCCAGTGGCTGTGGCTGACCAGTACCAGGTCCGGTGTCCCGAGGTGCGGGTCGACCGCGGCGGGGTCGACGGTCAGCGGGGTCTTCGGGTCGAATCCGTGGGTGGGGTAGCGGGTGAGGTACGGGTCGAACAGCACGGTCTTCCCGTTGCCCTCGATCCGCCAGCCGCTGTTGCCCAGCCAGGTGAACGCCGTCTCGCCGCCGCCCGGTTGCTGCGGCTCGCCCGCGGCGGCGGCCGCGGGAACGGCTCCGGCCACCGGCAGCAGGGCGGCTCCCGCGACCGCCGTCCGGAGGAGTCCGCGTCGTCCTAAGGTGTTGTCGCTCATGCCCGTGAGGGACGGTCGGTCGTGGGCTGCCGGTTCCGCCGGGCGGGCGGTCCTCCCGGGTCCGGCGGCCCGGCGTCCCCCGTCCGGCGGCGCGGCTACTGGTCGAGGACGCCCACCGCGTGGGCGATGACGAGCAGCGAGGTGATCAGCGCGGCGATGCTCTCGATCGCCATCAGGGCCTTGGCCCGGGTGGAGAGCGGCATGGTGTCGGTGGGGCTGAAGGCGGTGGAGTTGGTCACCGAGACGTACAGGTAGTCCATCAGGGTGGGCACCCAGTCGCTGGTGCGGGAGGAGCTGTCGGCGACCTCCTCGACGGCGTCGTCGTTCTCGTCCTGGGAGAACCGGAAGTCGGCGAGCGGCAGTTCGGAGCGGTCGGCCTGGGTGCGCACCACCGGGCCGCCGCGGTCCAGCTCCCAGAAGGCCAGGCCGAAGACGATGATGCTGGTGGCCCAGACCTGGAGCGCGGCGAGCAGCAGCGGGCCGCCCTCCTGGGCCTGGCTGGTCACCATCGCCTTGACCAGCAGGCCGAGGGAGACCAGGTTGCTGATGCCGATCAGGGCGACCAGGACCAGCGACAGGATGCGGGAGAAGCGGTTCTGCCGGGTCATCCGGCGCGGGTTGACCGCGATCAGCGGGATCAGCAGCAGCACCTCCAGCGCGGGCAGCACGAACCGGGGGACGACCAGCAGCTCTTCGGGCAGCGCCAGGTACAGCAGGACGGCCGTCAGGGTGGCCAGTACGGCGGGCAGCCGGGCCTCGCCCCGGCGTTCGTGGCGTGGGAAGCGCTGGAGGGCCTTCGCGCGGTGGTCGTTGACGTGCCGTTCCGCACTGTCCATGGACGGGCCTTCCGGTCGGGTCGGATATCCCCTCGCATGCCCGGTCGGCCGCCGCCCACGCCGGGTCGGCATGGGCGCGGGCCCGCCGGGCAGCCGCTCCCCGGGGCGCGACACGACCCCGCGGGCGCCCGGGTGCGGAACCCGGAGCCCGGCGCGGGGCGAGAATCGGCCCGGGCCCGCGCCCCGGTTCGGGCGTGACGATCGAAAGGACCCCAGTGAGTGACTCCTCGGCCCCCGGCGGTGGGCCCGGCCGTGACGAGAGCCCGCAGGAGCGGGCCGACCGGCAGTGGGACGAGATGCTCCAGGAGGTGCGGGTCGCCCAGACCGGTGCCCAGATCCTGTTCGGCTTCCTGCTGAGCGTCGCCTTCACGCCGCGGTTCGGCTCGCTGGACGATTTCGACCGGAACCTCTACACGGCCACCGTCATCCTGGGCGCCTGCGCGACCGCCTCGCTGATCGCCCCCGTCGCCTTCCACCGGCTGCTGGCCGGGCACGACCTGAAGCCGGTGCTGATCCGCACCGGCTCCCGGCTGCTCGGGCTGGGGCTGACCCTGCTCGCGCTGACCATCGGCTGCGCCCTGTTGCTGCTGCTGCGCACCGCGACCGGCAACGCCGTGCTCGCCGCGGTGGTCTCCGCCGCCGGGCTCGCCTACTTCGCGCTGACCTGGCTGGTGCTGCCCTCCCTGCTGCTGCGCCACGAGGAGCGCCGGTCCGGGGGGCACCGCGCCGGGCGGTGAGCGCCCCGCTTCCCGGAGGCGGTCCGTTTGCGGGTGGGGCGGTCGTTTGCGGGTGGGGCGGTCGGGCAGCCGCGCGGGAGGCCCGGCGGTCCGGCGGCGGGCCGGGAGGAGAGGAGGCCGGGTGTGAACGCGGCAGTGGTGGTGTACAAGCCGGTCGGCATGCTGGTGGGGGCGCTGGGCGGGGTGCTGGCCGGGGCGGTGTTCAAACGGCTGTGGCGGCGGATCGCCCACGAGGAGGACACCCCGAACGCGACCGACGAGGACCGGGGCTGGCGGCAGGTGCTGACCGCCGCCGCCCTCCAGGGCGCGCTGTTCGCGCTGGTGAAGGCGGTCCTGGACCGGTCGGGGGCGGTCGCCTGGCGGCGGGTGACGGGCACCTGGCCCGCGGGCCGGAACTGAGGGCGGCGCCGGGCCCGGGCCGCCGGGCCCGGCGCGCGGGTTCACCCGATCGGACCGGTGTGACGGCCCCGGTCGGGGGTAGCCGCCGGGTGTCCCAGTCGGAGACGGAGAGGAACAGCCATGACCACGCAGGACGGCAAGGACCGGGCCGCGCAGGACGCACCCGAGGAGAGCGTGCGCGAGCGGTCGGCCGAGGAGCGCGAGATCACCGCGCCGACTCCCGCCGACGTGCGGGCGAAGGCCGAGGACGGCCGGAAGGACGAGCCCGAGCCGCCGGCCGCGGACAGCCAGGCGCCCTGAGCGCCCGCACCCATCCCGGTCTCCGTCCCTCCGGGGGCGGGGGCCGGGACGGTCGTTTTCCGGTCGGACCCGCGCGGGCGGCGGACCGGGGGACGGCCGGGCACGGCACGGCGGGTCGACACAGCGGGTCGACGGCAGGTCACGCCCTGACCGGTCAGGTGTGACCGGTCAGGGCGTGACCGGCGGGGTGAGCAGGGCGGAGAGCAGTTCGGCGATGGTGGGCCCGGCGTCGGCGGGGTGGCGCAGCTGGCCGTCGATGACGCGGTAGTGGTTGGTGCGTCCGCGGCGCTCGTGGGTGAGGTACCCGGCCTCTTCCAGGTCGGCGATGATGCGCTGCACCGCGCGCTCGGTGAGCAGGCAGCGGGCGGCTATGTCGCGCACCCGGATGCCGGGGTCGCGGTAGATCTGGATCAGCACCCTGGCGTGGTTGGTCAGGAAGGTCCACTGGCGGCTGGATTCGGCGGTTCGCTCCACCGCCCCAGGATAGGTAGTGGATTTCACGACTCGCCATGCATGACATAATTTTCGTGCATTCATTGACGCATGTTGGGTGTGCGGGGACAGTGGGACCTGCCGGTCTCCCGCACCGGTGCCTGGAGGCGATGATGGTGGAGGCTTTGACCCGAGCGCGACTTGAGCACTTCGCCGCGGTCCTGACCGCCGGCGCCGGCGCCGACCGGGACCTGCCACCGCAGCTGCGGTACGCGATCGCCGGGGTGCGGGCCTACCTCGCGGCCGCCGAGGACGGCGCGCCGGTGGCCGACCAGCTGCGCGGCAACGCCGTCGCGCTGTGGGAGATCCTGGGGGCCGCGGTGGCGAAGGCGCCGACCGGGTCCGAGTCGCTGCCCGCCCCCCGCTCCGGGCTTGACGCCCGGTCCGCCGCCGCGATTCCGGCCGGTGCCGCGGTCGGCGCCGTGAGGTGACCCGGCGCACCGACCGGACGGCCGTGGTGCACGCCCCCGATCTGCGGATCGAGACCCGGCGCACCGGCGGCACCGTCCGGTGCGCCCTGGTCGGCGCCCTGCACCAGGACAACCAGCACGCCTTCGCGCTGGCCCTGCACCACGGACTGCGGGCCCGTCCGGCCCGGCTCTGCGTCGACCTGCGGGCGGTCGAGCTGTTCACCTCGTCCGCCCTGGACACCCTGCTGCGGGCCCGGCAGGCGGCGGGCGTGCTCGGGGTGGCGCTGGCGCTGGGCTCCCCGGCGCCCTGCGTGCGCCGGGTGCTGGAGATCACCCGCTGCGCGCCCTACCTGCCGGTCGAGGAGGCGGGGGTGCGGACGGTCGTCCGGCCCCGGCCGCAGGCGGCCCGGACCGGGCCGCCGGGAACGCCGAGGGCCGACCGGGGTCCGGTCGGCCCTCGTGGCGTCGTCGCGGTCAGGCGGCGACGGGGATGACCCGGGCGGCGGCGGGCTCGCGGCGCACCAGCAGGGCGCGCCGCTCGTCCTCGGTCAGGCCGCCCCAGACTCCGTAGGGCTCCCGGGTGGCGAGGGCGTACCGGCGGCACTCCAGGCGGACCGGGCAGCCGCCGCACACCCGCTTCGCGGCCTGCTCGCGCTCCCGGGCCTCGGCGCGGCCCTCGTTCGCGGGTCGGAAGAAGACCTCGCTGCCGACGGTGCGGCAGGAGCCTTCGAGCTGCCAGTCCCAGTGGTGCGTCTGCGCGCCGGGGAGGCGAGAGGCCTTGGTCACGACGTTGCCTTCCGAACGTTGGAATCGAACAACCACCGTCTAACCGGCCGGCCGCCGGTCATGCACGTTGCGTCCGGTTCACTGTCCGGAATCGGTGCGGGCGAACTCGGGGCCGTCCCCGGCGTCCTTGGTGCGCTCGTCCGGGGCGGGGGCGCCCTCCCCGGTCATCCGGGCCTCCGGGGTCTCCAGCGGCCGGTGCGCGTCCGCCGCGGCGCCCCGCAGGGCGGGCAGCACCCGGTCCCGGTAGGCGTCGAAGAAGGCGTCCTGGTCGGGGCCGATCTGTCCGACGTACACCTCGTCGAAGCCGGCCCGCTCGTAGGCGCGGACCGCCTCGACGTGCGCCTCGACGTCGTCGCCGCAGGTCACGGCGTCGGCGACCATCTCCCGGGTGACGAGTTCGCTGGCCTGCTCGAAGTGCGCCGGGGTGGGCAGCAGTTGGGCGAGTTCGCCGGGGAGCAGCTCGGTCGGCCAGCGGCGGTGCACCTCGTCGATCGCCTTCTCCCGGTCGGTGCTCCAGCAGACCTTGAGTCCGCCGACCACGGGCTTGCCCGCGCCGCCCGCGTCCCGGAAGACGGCGATCAGGTCGGCGTCGGGCGTCATGGTGACGAAGCCGTCGCCGATCCGGGCGGCCGTCGCGGCGGCCCGGGGGCCGAACCCGGAGACCAGGATCGGCAGCCGGCCGGGGGGCGCGGTGTAGAGCCGGGCGTTGTCGACGGTGTAGTGCGGGCCGCGGTGGCTGACCTGGCGGCCGGTGAACAGCTCGCGCATCACCTCGACCGCCTCCTCCAGCATCTCGGCGCGCTCCTCGTAGGAGGGCCAGCGGTCGCCCAGGACGTGCTCGTTGAGCGCCTCGCCGGTGCCCACGCCGAGGGTGAACCGGCCCTCCAGCAGGACGCTGGAGGTGGCCGCCGCCTGGGCGGTGACCGCCGGGTGCAGGCGGACGGTGGGACAGGTCACCAGGGTGGTGACGGGCAGGTCGACGGCCTGCGAGAGCGCGCCGATCATCGACCAGACGAAGGCGCTGTTGCCCTGCGCCTCGTTCCACGGGTGGAAGTGGTCGGAGATCGCGAGCCGGGTGAACCCGGCGGCCTGCGCCCGCTCGGCCTGGTGGATCAGTTCCTGCGGGGTGAACTCCTCGCAGGACAGGAAGAACCCGTACTCGGTCATCACGACTCCTCGCTCTCGGTGTCCGTGTCGTCGGGGGGTCACCCCCGCCGGGCCGTCTGCCCGTTTTCGCCGGTCCGACCGCCCCGGCCGGCATCGTTCCCGGGGGTCGTTCCGGGAGGTCAGCTCCGGGCGCCGTCGTCGCCGTCGGGCCACTTGCGGGTGTCGCGCGGCGGTACGTACGGCTCCGCGTCGGGCGGCAGGCCCCCCTCGACGGCCCGTTCGCGGGAGAGTTCGGCGTCGAACTCGAGGCCGAGCAGGATCGCCAGGTTGGACAGCCACAGCCACACCAGGAAGACGATCACCCCGGCCAGGGTGCCGTAGGTCCGGTTGTAGGAGGCGAAGTTGGCGACGTACGCGGCGAACCCGCCGGAGAGCAGCAGCCAGAGCAGCACGGCCAGCAGGCTGCCCGGGGAGACCCAGCGCCAGCCCCGGCCGCGCACGTTGGGGGCCGCCCAGTACAGCAGCGCGATCATGACGGAGACCAGCAGGACCAGGACCGGCCACTTGGCGATCGACCAGACCGTCACGGCGGTGGGGCCGACCCCGAGGAGGTCCCCGGCACGCCGGGCCACCGGGCCGGTGAAGACCACGATCACGGCGCTGGCCAGCAGCAGCACCATCATCAGCAGGGTCAGGCCGACCCGCAGCGGGGTGAGCTTCCACACCGGCCGGCCCTCGCGGATGTCGTAGACCGCGTTGGAGGCCCGGATGAACGCGGCGACGTAGCCGGAGGCCGACCAGAGCGCGCCCAGCAGGCCGACCGCGGCCAGCACCCCGCTGGTGCCGCGCCCGTCCTGCAACTGCTCGACGGTGGAGCGCAGCACGTCCCGGGCCTGCCCGGGGGCGAGCTGCTGGAGGTTGTCGAGCACCCGGTCGGTCGCCGAGTGGCCGAGCAGGCCGAGGACCGAGACCAGCACCAGCAGCGCCGGGAAGACCGCCAGCACCCCGTAGTAGGTCAGCGCGGCGGCCCGGTCCGGCAGTTCGTCGTCCAGGAACTCCTTCGTGGTGCGGCGCAGCACCGCGGCCCAGCCGCGGGCCGGCACCTGCGTCGGCCCCTCCGGCGCGCGGTGGGCACCGCGGCCGTCCTCGTCGTGCTCTCCGTGCTCGCCGTTCGGCATGGTCGTCCTCTCCGTGCGGTGCGTGTCTGCGGTCGGTCGCGGGTGCGTCATCCGGCGCGGACCGCCTCGATGACGAAGCCGCTGCGCGGGCGGGCGATCATCCGGCCGAGCCGGATGGAGAGGTCCTGGGCGGGCAGCACGTACTCCAGCCGGGCCAGCCGCACCGAGAGGTCCTCCAGCAGTTCGACCACCACCGCCTCGCCGGGGCAGCGGTGGCCGCGCGCCGGGTCGCCGCCGCCCTGCGGGACGGACTGGCCGACGTCCGCGGGGTGGTCCAGGAACCGCTCGGGGCGGAAGGCGTACGGGTCGCCCCACAGGGCCGGGTCGTGGTTCTGCCCGTACAGGTCGAGCAGCACCAGGGTGCCCTCGGCGATCGGTTCGCCCCGGTGGGTCAGGTCGGCGGCGGCCAGGCCGCCGACGAACGGGGCGAACGGGTAGAACCGGCGGACCTCCTGGGCGAACGCCCAGGCCCGGGCCGGGTCCCCGCCGGCGAGTGCCGCGCGGTTCTCCGGCCGCAGGTGCATGGCGTGGGCGGCGAACGCGACGAACCAGCAGACCGCGACGGTCGGGCGGACCAGGTTGAGCACCTCGACGGCCGCCACCCGCGGCGCCAGCGGTTCGCCATCCGCGTCCCGGTGCAGCGCCACCCGCTCCAGCGGGCAGCCGGCCGGGACGCGGGCGGTGCCGTCGCGCACGTCCGTGACGATCCCGGCGATCCAGGCCTCCCGGCGGCGGCGGGCCAGCCGGGCGCGCCAGTGCCGCGGGCCGGGGGTGGCGAAGCCGTCGACCATCGCGACCAGGTCGGCGGCGAACGCGTCGGCGCCGTCCTCGGGCAGCGGCAGGCCGGCCCACCGGCGGACGCCCTCGGTGAGGACCCGGGCGACCTCGTCCAGCAGCACCACCCGGGGCCGCTCGGCCCACTCCCCCACCGCGGTGTCCCAGGCCGCGCCGACCTCGTCGACCAGCGCGCGGACCTGCGCGGGGTCGGCCAGCAGCGAGAGGAACAGCGCCTTGCGCAGCCGGTGCACCTGGCCGTCCAGCGAGTGCACGGCGCCGTGCCCGAAGAGCGTGCTCCTGACCGGCTCGGGCAGCGCGCCCGCGCGCCGGACGTGCCGTTCGTCGTAGAAGAAGCGGACGGCCTCCGGTCCGTGCAGGACGACCGCGGGCCGCCCGGCCAGCCGGGCCCGGACCACCGGCCCGGGGTGGCGGCGGCGCAGGTCGGGGAGCCACGCGTAGCCGCGGGTCAGCAGTGAGAGGGAACTGTCCCACCAGGGGGCGCGTCGTCGGTCCATGGCCGTCGGCTGCCCCTGCCGGGGGATCGGAAACCGGCCGGGCCCCGAACGGCCGACCTGCCGGACCGGGCGGTCCGGCAGGTCGGTCCGGGCGGTCGGCCGGGACGGTCGGGACGGTCGGTCCGGGTGTTCAGTCCGGGCGGTCGGCGAGCAGGTAGTCCGCGGTGCCGGTGAGGCGCAGCAGGCGCTCCAGGTGGGCGGGCCGGTGGTCGAGCAGCAGGCGGCGGCCGGCGGCGTCGACGTCCCGGCGGATCTGGAGCAGCGCGGACAGCCCCATGGAGTCGCACAGCGACATGCCGCCGCAGTCCAGCCGGACCACGTCGACCCGGGGGCGGGCGGCCAGGTGACCGGCGACCGCCCGGACGAGTTCCCCGCAGCTCTCGTGGTCGAGTTCGCCGTCCACCGGGACGGTGGCCGTGCGGGTCGCGCCCGCGGCGGGCCGGGGCGGGGGGACGGGGTGGGCGTTCACGCGGGGGTCCCCGGGGTCGGCAGCGGGCTCGGGTCGGTGGGCGCGGACGGCCGGGCGGCCGTCAGCGCGGCCGTCAGGACGGCGACGCTGCGCGGCAGGTCGCGCAGCTGCTCGCGCAGGACGCCGAGCGCGAAGGCCAGCAGGGTGTCCGGGACGGCGCGGGCCAGCAGGATCTCCCTGGTCCAGCCGGTGAACGCGGTGAAGAGTCCCGGGTCGCCGGTGTAGAGGGCGACGGCCAGGTGCTCGACGATGTGGGACAGGTCCTCCAGGGTGTGGTCGCGCTGGAGCGGGGTGTAGGAGCGGACGGCGGGGTGCTCCCGCTCCAGGGCGGCCATCACGGCGCCCACCAGTTCGCGCGCGCTGCGGCCGACCAGGGTGTACTCCTGGTCGGCGAGGTGCGGGAGGGCGTCGACGGGCTGGTGCGGGGAGGCCGGCAGCGGCAGTCCGCGGGCCAGCCGCTCGGCGGCGGTCCGGGCGTCCGGGGCCCAGGCGTCGGCGCCCAGCAGCCGGGCGTGCCGGCCGTCGGGGCCGAACGCCGCGCCGCCCGCGATGACCGGCACCCCGGCGGCCTGGGCGGCCGTGATCGCGGTGTGCGCGGCGGGCAGCCGGGTGGACAGCGAGGCGGACAGCGCCAGCGCGTCGGGGGCGGTGCGGTGCAGGTGCGCGATCAGGTGCGGGGTGGGGCACTGGGCGCCCAGGTGGTCGACCCGCCAGCCGCGCAGCATCAGCACCTCGGCCAGCAGCCGGGCGGGGAAGGCGTGCCACTCGCCGTCGACGCAGGCCACCGCGATCCGGCCGGGCCGCCGCGGGCCGGCGGCGGCGGCGAACGCCGGGTGGCCGGAGACCAGGGCCACCACCCGGTCGTTGACGGCGGTCGCGGCGTGCTCCTGGATCACCGTGATCCGGTCGGCCGCCCACTCCCGCCCGATCCGGGCCTGGAGCGCGCCGATCACGTCGAGCAGCAGCGACTCCGGGTGCAGCCCCCGCTCCAGGGCGCCGGTCGCGAGCGCGGCGGCCCCGGCCTGGTCGCCGCCGAGGACGACCTCCCACAGCTCCTCGACCAGCTCCTCGGGCCGGGGGGCCGCGGCGCGGGGACGGGCGGGGGCCGGGGGCCGGCCGTGGGTGAGCGTGCCGGTCGGCGTGTCGGTGCTCATGCGTCGTCCCCCCGGCGTGCGCCGACCACGGGCAGGTGGCCGGGCGGGGGCGCGGCGATGACCATCACCGCCATGTCGTCGTGCCGGCCCTCCCGGAGCCACTGGGCGGTGAGCATCTGGACCCGTTCCACGATCGCCTCCGCGGGCATGCCCGCGCACTGTCCGAGCGCCTGGCGCAGCCGGTGGTCGCCGAACTGCTCCTGGCCGGTGGGCCCGCCCTTGGCCTCGGTGATCCCGTCGCTGTACAGGACGCACGCCTCGCCGGGGTCGAGCAGCACGGTGTCGGTGTGGGTGGTGGTCTCCGGCAGGACGCCGACGATGCTACCCAGGGTGGTGGACTCGGTGACCCGGCCGTCGGCCCGGACCACCATCGGCGCGGGGTGCCCGGCGGCCGACAGCCGGACCCGGACCCGGTCCTGCTCGCGGCGCACCGAGGCCAGCACCAGGCTGGCGAAGCGGGTGTGGTGGGAGGTGAGCAGCGCCCGGTTGAGCAGGTGCAGGACCCGCTGGTGGTCGTCGGCCAGCGGCAGCAGCGCGTGCAGCGTGTTGCGCACCTTGCCGGTCATGACGGCGGCCTCCAGGCCCTTGCCGCTGACGTCGCCGAGCAGGGCGAGCGTCTCGCCGTCGGGGTCGGCCGCGGGGTGGACGTCGTAGAAGTCGCCGCCGATCCGGTCCCGGTCGACCGAGGCCCGGTAGCCGCCGGCGAAGTCCACCCCGTTGAGGTGTTCGAGCCGCGGCGGGAGCAGTTCGCGCATCAGCAGGTCGGTGACGGCGGCCTGCTCGGAGTACATGACGGCGGCAGAGACGGCGGCCCCGGCCCGGGCGGCGAACATCCGGGCGAAGACCTCCTCGTCGACGGGGAACGGGCCGCCGCCCGCCGCCCGCAGCAGCACCAGCGCCCCCGCCGGGACGCCGTGCCCGGGCAGCGGGGTGACCAGCACCGAGCCCACCCGGCCGAAACCGGCGGGCACCAGCCAGCGCGGCGTGGCGTCCGGGTCGATCCACCGCGAGGGCACCGGCGGGAACCCCTGGAGCGCCTCGGCCAGCCCGGGGATCTCGGCCGGGTCGGCCCGCACCTGGACGTGCGCCGGGTCGCCGCCGCGCAGGCAGGTCACGAAGCGCAGCGTCCGGCCGGAGCTGGGGGCGACCACCACGGCGGCGTCGGCGAGGTGCAGCGCGGCCTGGCGGACCGCCGTCTCCAGGATCCGGTCGACGTTCAGCGAGGACAGCAGCAGTCCGGACAGCCGGGTCAGCAGTTCCCAGTCGTGGGAGCCGCCGGCGGCGGTCCGCGGGAGCAGGGCCGGTCCGCCCTCCGGGACGACGAACCACCACACCGCGCTGCCGTCCGGGCGGGGCGAGGGGTGCGCCTCGACCGGTCCGGCGACCGGGTCGGTGTGCCGGACGGCCGCCGGGCGGGTGCCGTCGGCGGGCAGGTCCAGGTGGGCCCGGCGCAGCCAGGGCGGCACCGCGTCGGCCGGGGCGCCGTCGGCCGGGTCGCTGTCCGCCGGAGCGCCGTCCGCCGGGGCGGCCAGCAGGCGGCGGGCGCTGTCGCTGGCGTGCAGCAGTGCGCCGTCCGGTCCGAGCACCGCCACCGGGTAGGGGGAGCCGGCGAGGAACTCCCAGCCGGTGGTCGCCGCGGGAGAAGTCGGAAATGCCATCGTCCGGGCCCTGACGGACCCTCACCTCGCATTCGGTTTCCGTCGGCCCCCGGAGCCGGGTGGGGCCCGCTGCGGCCGACGGGTTTGGCGCGTCCTGCCGGGGTCCTGCGAGCGGATCCGGCGGGCCGCACCCGAACCGCCATGCTACTGCGGCCCGGTGGGGGCCCGGTCGGACGGAGCGGCCGTCACCCACCGGACCGGGGGCCACTACCATGCCGACATGACCGATCACACCCACGGTGCCACCGGGGCGGACCCGGCGGACGTCGAGACGGTGCGGGCGCGGGGCGAACTGGACTGGGAGGACGCCCAGGAGTTCGTCCGGCGGTTGACGACCGCGCTCGAACGCTCGCCCCGGCTGCTGGTGGTCGACCTCGCCGAGGTCACCTTCGCCGACTCCTCGGTGCTGCACGGCCTGCTGATCGCCCACGGTCGGATGGCGGACGCCGGCGGGCGGCTGGTGCTGGCCGGGCCGCTGCGGGAACCGGTCCGCCGGCTGCTCGACCTGGCCGCCGCCACCGGGTACCTGCACCTCGCGGCGGACGCCGAGACGGCGGTGCGAAGTGCGTCCGGGACGAGCGTCACCCGTTCGCCGCGCACTCCACCGGTGTGATCAACGCATCGTCCGGGCAGCCGGATCACTGAAGCACCGTTCCCGTCCCGTTCGATTCGAGGTCACCCGATGTCCCGTGCCGAGACCGACCCGACACGGCGGCACCCCCCGACCATCCACCGCCCCCGCCCCGGCCCCCGCCTCCCGGTGCGCACCGCGGCCGAGGCCCGGGCCGCCGTCACCGAAGCGCTCGCCCGGTACTGCGCGACCGGGGACCGCCTGCACGGCGACGCCTGTCTCGCCGTCACCGAGCTGGTCACCAACGCGATCCGGCACGCGGGCGGGGTGACCGGGTTCGCCGTCCGGACCGGCGGCGGCGGCCGCACCCTGACGATCGACGTCGAGGACGCCGCCGACGCCCGCCCGCACGGCGACGCCGCCAACCTCCAGGACCCCACCCGCCTGGGCGGCCGGGGCTGGCCCCTGGTCCAACTGATCTCCACCGACTGGGAGATCCACCCGCTGCCCGGCGGCGGCAAGCTCATCCGCGTCACCCTGAGCGCCTGACGGGCTGCGGCCGGGGCCGGGCGGATTTCCCCCGAACGAGTGACCGGCCGAGCCGCCGACCCGGCACTTGGCACCCCGCGCCCCGCGTCCCACGTCCCACGTCCCGCGTCCGGACAGGCCGAAGCCGCCCGGCGCGGCGCGGCCGACAGGGCGGTGGCGGTGACCGGGGGCGGTGACCGGTGGTGGCGTCAGGCCAGCAGCCGGGCCAGCCCGAGGTCGAGGTCGAGGTGGTCGGACTCGGTGCCGGGGGGCACCTCGGCGAAGGTGTCGACGAGGAAGGCCGCGACCGTGTCGGCGGGGATGCTGATCACCGCCCGTTCGCCCCGGGCGCCCAGCGTGATCAGCACCCGGCCGTCCATGCCGGGGGCGATCCGGACGTCGCCCTCGCCGCTCGGGGCGCGGCGGCCCTCGGCGAGCAGTTCGCGGCCGAACCACCAGACGACGTCCTCGTCGCCGGGGCGGTGCGGCGGGAAGGCCAGCCCGACGCCGTAGGGCAGCGCGGGGTCGAAGCGCAGTTGGCCGGTGACCGGGACGTGGGGGTAGGGGCTCTCCGGGAGGGTGACGGAGATCGGCCTGGACACGGCGGCGGACATGCGGGTCCCCATTCCTGTTCGTGCTGGTGTGCCGGTGGCGTGCCTGCGGGAGCGACCCGGTCCCGGGTAGGGGCCGAGCGGCCGGGGCGACGCCAGCGCGGGTACCCCGGGCGGGGCGGTCCACGCGAACGATGCGAAACCGTTACCGCGGCGCGGGCGGGTTTCCGTTCCGCCGGGCCGGGCAGCCGAAGGGGCGGTCGGCGTCCGCCGACCGCCCCTGACGTGGAGAGGACCCGACGATGGACATCGCCACCGGCAGCCCGCTGGACGGGCACGACCGCGACACGGTCGGGGAGGCACTGCAGGGCGCCCTGGTCGACCTCGTGGACCTGTCCCTGGTCGGCAAGCAGGCGCACTGGAACCTGTACGGCCCCCGTTTCCGCTCCGTCCACCTGCACCTCGACGAGGTGGTGACGACCGCCCGCGACTTCGCCGACCAGGTGGCGGAGCGGGCGGCGGCGATCGGCGTCAGCCCGGACGGGCGGGCCGCGACCGTCGCGGCCGGCGGCCTGCCCGGGGTGCCCCCCGGCTGGCAGGTCGACACCGAGGTGGTGGAGCAGTTGCTGGGGGCGCTCTCGGCGGTGGTCGCCCGGATGCGCGAGCGGATCGCGAAGACCGGCGAGGCCGACCCCGTCACGCAGGACCTGCTGATCACGGTGACCGCTGCGCTGGAGAAGCACGCCTGGATGTTCCGGGCCGAGCACGTGCACCGGCCCTGAAAAAGCCCGAACCGGCCCGACCGGCCCCGTACCGGCTCCGACCTGCGGCGCGGCCCGTTCCGGTACCCTCCGGGGGCCGGGCGCGGCGGTCGCGGAAAAAAATTTCTCGGCCTCCCCTGCATACCTCGCGGTGGCCGGGGCATACGGCGCGCGGTGACCCGGCCGACCGGCCGGGCTTGCCGCGTGCCGTCGTACGGCGGCCGGGGTCCCCGATCAACGGGGGCCTTGATGAGCGAGGAGAACGCCTGATGGCGGTGGAGCATGCGTCCGAACGGCTCGTCGAGCTGCTGACCCGGGACGATGCGGTGCAGGAGCAGTGGGTGTCGGCCGTGGCCGCGTCCCTGGGCGGCCGGATCAGCCGGGCCGAGCTGGAGCGCGAACTGACCGACCTCTACCAGGCCCTGGTCCAGGCCCTGGGCAAGAGCGGCCTGGACTGGCAGGACGAGGCGTACTCGGAGGTGCGCGCCCTGCTGGTGGAGCTCTCCCGCAGCCGGGCCCGGTACGGTTTCACGCCTACCGAGACGGCCGTCACCGTCTTCGCCGGCAAGGACGTGCTGGAGCCCAGCACGGCCAGCACCGCCGAGGACATCACGGCCTACCTGCAGCTGACCCGGCTGCTCGACGCGCTCGGCCTGTTCACCATCGAGGCGTACGCCCGCACCCGGGAGGAGATCATCAGCGCGCAGGCCGAGCAGCTGCTCGAACTGTCCACGCCGGTGGTCAAGCTGTGGGAGAACGTGGTCGCGGTGCCGCTGGTCGGCACCCTGGACTCGGCCCGCACCCAGGTGGTGATGGAGAAGCTGCTGCAGAGCCTGGTGGACTCCGGGTCCGAGCACGCGATCATCGACATCACCGGCGTGCCCGCGGTGGACACCGAGGTCGCCCAGCACCTGCTGAAGACCGTGGTCGCCGCCCGGCTGATGGGCGCCGAGTGCACCATCTCCGGCATCCGCCCGCAGATCGCCCAGACCCTGGTCGCGCTCGGCGTGCAGTTCGGCGACATCGTCACCAAGGCCACCCTGCAGGACGCGCTGCGCCACGTCCTGCAGCTCAGCGGCGCTCAGGCCCCCTCGGGCGGCGCCCGGTGAGCGAGCGCGTCCCCGTCCTGAAGATCGGCCAGGTCCTGCTGGTCTCCATCCAGGTCGACCTGGAGGACCAGATCGTCCTGGACCTGCAGGACGACCTGGCCGAGCGGATCGTCGCCACCGGCGCGAACGGTGTCGTCATCGACATCACCGCGCTGGAGATCGTCGACTCCTTCGTCGGCCGGATGCTCGCCAACACCGCCGCCATCTCGCGCATGCTGGACGCCGAGACGGTGGTGGTCGGCATGCGCCCGGCGGTGGCGATCACCCTGGTCGAGCTGGGGCTCTCGCTGGGCGGGGTGCGCACCGCGCTCACCCTGGAGAAGGGTCTGGCCCTGCTGGAACGCGACCGTACCGCGCGTACGGGCCGCCCATGACCGGCCCCAGGGTGGTGGAGGACGAGCAGGCCGTACCGATCGGGTCCAACGACGACGTGGTCCGGGCCCGGCAGACCGTCCGGACGTACGCCCAGCAGTGCGGGCTGTCGCTGGTCGACCAGACCAAGCTGGTCACCGCCGCCAGCGAGCTGGCCCGCAACACCCTGGTCTACGGCGGCGGGGGCTCGATGCGCTGCGCCGCCGTGCGCAGCGGTGCCCGGGTGGGCGTGCACGCCGTGTTCGAGGACAGCGGCCCCGGCATCCCCGACCTGGACCTCGCGCTGACCGACGGCTGGACGTCCGGCGGCGGCCTGGGCCTGGGCCTGAGCGGGGCGCGCCGGCTGGTCGACGAGTTCGAGCTGCACAGCGAGCCCGGTTCCGGGACGAGGGTCTCGGTGACCAAGTGGGCCCGGTGACGCCCGCCCTGGCCGTGTGCGAGGACACCGTGTGGTTCCGGCACTCGGACTCGCTGCCCGCCGCCGCCCGCGGCGCGGCCCGGCAGCTCGCCCACCGGATCGGGCTGCTGCCCGAGCGGGTCGGCGAGGTGGCGCTCGCCGTCAGCGAGGCCGCCACCAACCTCCGCCGGCACGCCGTGGACGGGGCGATGGTGCTGCGCGTGGTGCGCACCGACACCGAGGCGGCGCTGGAGTTCCTCACCATGGACAGCGGGCCCGGGATGGCGGACGTGCCCGCGGCGCTGGCCGACGGCTACTCCTCCGGTCCGACCCTGGGCATCGGCCTGGGCGCGATCTCCCGGCTCGCCGACGCCTTCGACCTGCACTCGCTGCCCGGCCGCGGGACGGTGATGACCGCCCGGTTCTGGAACCGCACCCCGGCGGGCCGGGCCGCCGCGGCGGGCGAGCCGGTCGCCGCCGGGCTGACCCGGCCGATGAGCGGGCAGGAGCTGTGCGGGGACGCCTGGGCGGTGCGCGCGGTCGGCGCGGGCCCGTCGGCGGTCCCGGCCGCGCCGGCGGCGGCCGAGCCGCCGGGAGCCGCCGCGGCGGCCCGGCTGGACTGGTCGGTGCTGACCAACCGGGCGCCGCGCACCCACCTCGCCGCCACCCCGGAACGGGCCGGCGACACCGGCGCGTTCCTGCTGATGTTCTGCGACGGCCTGGGCCACGGCCCGCTGGCCGCCCGGGCCGCCTCGGACGCCGTCGCGGCCTTCCACCGCGGTTCCGCGCACCGGCCCGAGCAGGTGCTGGCCGACCTGCACCGGGTGCTGCGCAGCGGGCGCGGCGGGGCGGTCGCGGTCGCCCTGGTCGAGCCCGCCGAGGCCCGGGTGACGCTCTGCGGGGCGGGCAACGTCAGCGCCTTCGTCGTGGACCCCGCCACCGGGAACCGCCGTTCGCTGCCCTCCGCCCCCGGCATCGTCGGGCACCAGCTGCCCGCGCCGCACACCGTCCGGCAGGACCTGCCGCCCGGCAGCGCGGTGGTGCTGCACTCGGACGGCCTGACCGACCGCTGGAAGGCCGCCGACGTCCCCGGGATCTTCTCCCACCTGCCCGTCACCGCCGCGGCCCTGCTGCTGCGCGAGGCGGGGGTGCGCCGGGACGACGCGGGCGTGGTGGTCGCGAAGGGCGCCTGGTGAGCGCGCGCCCCGGCCCCTCCACCGAGCACGCGGTGGAGGTTCCGTCCGTACACCTGGAGAGCACGCCCGTGGGTACCGTGCAGGACACCTTCGCGCTGCGCCGCAGCGCCCGCGCCGTCGCCGACCTGCTCGGCGCGGACGGCCAGGACGCCGTCCGGCTGGCCACCGCGCTGAGCGAACTCGGCCGCGGCCTGCTCGGCGCCGACCGGCTGGCCGCTGCGTTCGACCTCCAGCCGGGGCCACCGGCCGTCCTGCGGGTCACCCTGACCTGGCAGGGCGGGCACCGGCTGCCCGAGGAGGCGCTGGAGGCGTCCGGCCGGCTGCTGCCCACCCACCAGGAGCACACCGGGGACGGCGGCCTGGTCCGGGTCGAGCAGCGGCTCGGTCCCGTCCCCGGGCCCGTCCCGGAGCTGGCCGGCCGGATCCGCGACCTGCTCGCCGCGCACACCGGCCCCAGCGCCCTGGAGGATTCCCGGGCGCAGACCCGCGACCTGATCGCCGCGCTGGAGCACACCCGGGCCCAGCGCGAGGAACTGCGCCGCCTGAACAGCGAGTTGGAGGAGACCAACCGGGGCGTCCTGGCGCTGTACTCGGAGCTGTCCGAGGAACTGGAGGAGACCAACCGTGGCGTGGTCGCGCTGTACGCCGAACTCGACGAGAAGTCCCGGCAGCTGCGCGAGGCGAGCGAGGCCAAGAGCCGGTTCTGGGCGAACGTCAGCCACGAGCTGCGCACGCCCGTCAACGCGGTGGTGGGCCTGGCCGAGCTGCTGCGCGCGGACGCCGACGCCCCGGCCGAGGAGCGGGCCCACCAGCTGTCGCTGATCGCCGACTCCGGCCGCACCCTGCTCGCCCTGGTGGACGAGCTGCTGGACGTCGCGAAGGCGGAGTCCGGCACCCTCGACCCGCAGTGGGCGCCGCTGGACCTGCGCGCCGTCCTGGCCCACCTGGACGGCACCCTGCGCGGCCTGGCCCGCCCCGGCGTCGCGCTGCGGATCGGCCCGGCGCCCGCCGGGCCGGGGGCGCTGCTCGGCGACGAGACGATGCTGGTGCGGATCCTGCGCAACCTGCTGTCCAACGCGCTGAAGTTCACCGAGCGCGGGTCGGTGGAGCTGGCCACCCGGGTCGAGGACGGCCCGGACGGCGGCCCGGTCCTGGTGCTGACCGTCACCGACACCGGCATCGGCATCCCGGCCGACCAGCAGGAGCGGGTCTTCGAGGAGTTCTACCAGGTCCGGGGCCCGCACCAGCGCGGCCGCCGGGGCACCGGCCTGGGCCTGCCGTACGCCCGGCGGCTGACCGAGATCCTCGGCGGCACGCTGCGCCTGGACAGCGAGCCGGGCCGGGGCACCGCGATCACCGTCCGGCTGCCCGCGCACCCCGCGCCGCCGGCCGACACCCGGTGGGCCGTGCTGGTCGCGGTCGACGACGACCCGGTGTTCCGGGGCGTGCTGCGCCCGCTGCTGGACGAGATCGCCGACCGGGTGGTGGAGGCGCACGACGGCGCCGCCGCGCTCGCCGCCGTCCGCGACGCCCGGCCGGACGGGATCGTCCTCGACCTGCACCTGGGCGAGGTCGACGGCTACCAGGTGCTCGCCGACCTGCGGGCCGACCCGGGGCTGCGGCAGATCCCGGTGGTCATCCTCACCTCCGCCTCGCTCACCGCCGCCGACCGGGCCCGGCTGGCGCACGCCCGCGCCGTGCTGCCCAAGTCCGGCCTGAGCGCCGCGCGGATCGCCGCCGCCCTGTCCGCCCCCCGCGCCGCCGCGCCGCGGCGACCGCTGCCGCCCGAGGACGGATCGTGACCAGCACCAGCCCCGACGCCGGACCCGCCACCGTCCTGGTGCTCGACGACAACGACACCACCCGGTACATCGTCGGGAGCTGGCTGCGCCGCTCCGGGCACACCGTCGTCGAGGCGGTCGACGGCACCCAGGCCCTCGCCCTGCTGGAGCGCACCCCCACCGCCGAGCTGCCCGAGATCGCCGTGGTGGACATCAGCCTGCCCGACATGACCGGCTTCGAGGTGTGCGAGCGGATCAAGCGGGTGCCGCGCACCTCGGCGCTGCCCGTCGTGCACATCTCCGCCACCGCGATCGAGGCCAGCGACCGCACCCAGGGCCTGCACCGCGGCGCCGACGCCTACCTGACCGAGCCGATCGACTCGGCCGAGCTCCAGGCCACCGTCACCGCCGTGCTGCGCTACACCCGGGCCCGCCGGCGCGCCGAGCGGCTGGCCGCCCGGGTCGCCGCCCTGCACCGCAGCACCCTCGCCCTGTACGGGGCCGCCGACCCGGACGCCCTGGTCACCTCGGCCGTGCTCGGCGCGGTCCGGCTGGGCGCCGCCCGGGCCACCGCGATCGCCCTCGGGCCGGACCGCGACACCCTGCACCTGGCCCACCACGACCCGGCGCTGCCCGAGGACGGCCCGGTGCGGCTGCTGGCGGCCCCGCCCGTCCTGCTCGACGTGCTCGCCCACCACACCCTGGGCGACGCCACCGGCACCGACACGGCCCTGCTGGACGCCGCGGAGTGGGGCGCCGTGCTGGCCGACCACGGCCTGGACGGCGCGGGCCTCCCGGCCGGGCCGGTCGCCCTGGTGGTGGCCCGCACCAAACCCGGCCGGCCGCTGCTCGCCGTGGTCGCCGACCGGGACGCGGTCGCCGACCGGGACGAACGCGGCCTGCTCCCCCAGCTCACCCAGGCCGCCGCGCTCGCCCTGGAGGCCCAGCGCAGCCAGGCCGAGGAGCACGCCCTGGCGCTGACCCTGCAGCGCAGCTTCCTGCCCAGCAGGCTGCCCGCCGTCCCGGGCGTCGAACTCGCCGTCCGGTACGAGCCCGCCTCGGCCCGCAGCGAGATCGGCGGCGACTTCTACGAGGCCATCGACACCCCCGACGGCCTGCTGCTGGCGATCGGCGACGTGGCCGGCCACTCGCTGGAGGCCGCCATGGCGATGGGCGAGCTGCGGCACGCGCTGCGCGCCTACGCCATCGAGGGCCACGACCCGCGGACCCTGCTGCACCGGCTGGACGCGCTGATGACCCGGCTGCGCCCCGGCCTGACCGCGACGGTGTGCCTGGTGCTGATCGCACCCGACCGCCGGCGCATCGAGGTCGCCAACGCCGGCCACCTGCCGCCGCTGCTGCGGCTGCCGGACGGCTCGACCCGCTACCTGACCGAGCACGGCATCCTGCTCGGCCTGAACGTCCCGCAGCCGCCGACCGTCGAGTACGCCGTCGAGCCCGGCAGCACCCTGCTGCTGGTCACCGACGGCCTGATCGAAGTGCCCGGCGAGCACCTCCAGGCCGGTCTGGACGCCCTGCGGGACGCCTTCGCCGACGCGCCGCCGGAGCTGGACCGGGCGGGCGACCTGCTGCTGTCCTCGTTCGCCCGGGCCCAGACCGACGACGTGGCCCTGCTCGTCGCCCGGCTCGACTGACCGCGTCCCCGGCCACCGCCGGGCCGCACCGGCTCCCGCCGGCTCCCACCTGCTCCCCGTCCACCCGGAAGCCCCCTGCACCGTACGGAGCCCCCGTGCCCGAGTACGACCTGACCATCGAGGTCCGCACCCATCCCGTGGGGGCGACCGTCGTCGCGCTCGCGGGCGAGCTCGACTACCACACCGCGCCGCGCCTGCACCGGGCGGTGGAGCGGACCTCCGAGGCACTGCCGCTGGTCCTGGACCTCGCGCTGCTGAGGTTCTGCGACTCGCTCGGCGTGGCCGAGCTGCTGTTCGCGTTCCGCCGCACCCGGGCGGCGGGCACCTCGCTCGCCCTGGTCGGCACCAGCGCCGACGTCGGGCGGCTGCTCACCATGACCGGCGTGGACCGGCTGCTGCCGCACCACGACACGGTCGACGCCGCCGTCGGCGCGCTCCGCCCGGACGGCTGAGCCCCCGCCCCCGGTCACTCCTCGGGCCGCGCCGGTCAGCCCTCGGGGCGGGCCGGGCCGCCCGCGGCCAGCTCCGGCTCCAGCCCCTCGCTGAGCGGCGGCGGGACCGGACGGCCGGTGTCGCGCCGCCAGCCCTCGAACGCCCAGGCGGTGGCGGCCACCAGGGCCACCCCGAGCAGCCAGCCGCCGAGCACGTCACTGACCCAGTGCACCCCGAGCGCGACCCGGGTGAACCCCACCCCCAGCACGCTCAGCCCGGCCGCCGCCCGGGCCGCCCACCGCCACCCCGGGCGCAGCGCCGGGGAGAACACCAGCAGCAGCACCGTGCAGCAGGTCGCCGCGGTCATCGCGTGCCCGGACGGGAACGAGAAGCCGGGCGCGTGCGCGACCGGATCGGGCAGCGACGGGCGGGCCCGGGCCACCGCCGCCTTGACCGCCCAGCCGATCAGTCCGGCGGCGGTCGTGGTGGCGGCGGCCCACACCGCCAGCCGCCAGGCCCGCCGCCACAGCAGCCAGCCGACGGCCGCCGCGACCAGCAGCCGCATCGTCAGCGGGTCCCACACCCCGTTGCTGAGGGCGCGCAGCACCGAGAGCACGGCCGGATGGTCGCGCACGACGGCGTGCAGCCGCTGCGCCGCGCCCGCGTCGAGCCGGTGCAGCGGCCCCCAGTGCGCCTCGATCAGCACCAGCAGCAGCGCGGTCGGCACCGCGGCCACCGCGGACGCGCCGACGGCGGCGAGCAGCCGCTCGCCCAGGCGCAGGTCGGCGTCCCGCAGCTTGCGGTGGAGGAGGGTGGGGCGGCGGATCACTACTGCGTCCTCTCGGGGCCGGGGGGCGGGGCGGGCGACGGGTCGGGGTCGGACACGGGGGCCGACGCGTCGGGGTCGGGTGACGGGTCGGGGTCGGGGGCGGGCGTCGGTTCGGCGGTCCGCGCCTCGGCGGCCAGCGCCTCGGCGGCCAGCGGGTCGGCGGCCAGCGGGTCGGCGGCCAGCGGGTCGGGCAGGACCGGGCCGGGCCGGCCGGTGCGGTCGGCCTCCAGCTGGGCGGCGAAGGAGAGGCCGAGGAACAGCGCGATCGCCGTCAGGTACGCCCACACCAGCAGCGAGAACACCGCGCTGAGCGGGCCGTAGACGGCGTCGAAGGAACCGCTCAGGCGCAGGTAGAGGCTGAGCAGCCAGGTCGCCGCCAGCCAGAGCACCAGGTGGACGCCCGCGCCGAACGCCAGCCAGCTGTAGCCGGGCTGGCGGCGGCGGGGGGCCCGGCGGAAGATCACGGCCGCCGCGGCGAGGGTGAGCACCACCCCGACCGGCCAGCGCAGCAGGGTCCAGGCGGCGGCGGTGCCCGGCCCCAGTCCGAACACCTCGTCCGCGGCGGCGGCGACCTGCGGCCCGGCCACCAGGACCAGGAAGCCGACGCCCAGCGGCAGGCCCGCGCCCGCCGCCATCAGCAGGCTGCGCCCGTACTTGCGGTCGAACGGCCGGTCCCGTTCGATGCCGTAGATCCGGTTCGCCCCGCGTTCGATCTGGGACATCGCGGTCACCAGGTTGGCCACCGCGAACAGCGCGCCGAACCAGAGCGCGACGGTGCCGCCGTCGCGGTGCCGGCTGCGGTCGAGCACCTCGCTGACCAGGCCCGCGCTGGACGCCGGGACCATCCGCTGGATGCTCGCCGCGACCAGCTGTCCCACCGGACCGCCGTGCAGCGAGGAGGCCAGCCCGACCACCGCGATCGCGAACGGCACCAGGGCCAGCACCACCTGGAAGGCCAGCGCCCGGGCGTGGCTGAACCCGTCCGCGTACCGGAACCGCACGAAGGCGTCCCGGGCCAGCGGCCACCAGGACTGCCGGCGCAGGGCCACCACGGCCTCGTCCGCGGAGAGGTGCTCCCGGCCGGGCCTGACCCGGCTCGCCGTGCCCATCAGGCCACTTCCCGCCGGGCGGCGAGGGCGCCCGCCGCGGGGTGGACGGGGGCCGCGAGGGCGGCCGTCCCGGGGGCGGTCTCCGGCGCGGCGGCGGGGACGCGGACCAGCAGGGCGTCCGGCCGGACGGTCAGGGTGAGGGTGCGGCCGTCGCCCACCGGGTCGCCGTCGCACTCGCGGGGCTGGGCGCGCTCGGCGGTGAGGGCGATGCGGCGGCCCCGGAAGTGTTCGAGCGGGGCGGCCGGGCCGGGGCGGTGGGTGCCGGTGAGCAGGGCGTGCA
This sequence comes from Kitasatospora sp. NPDC088783, assembly GCF_044750705.1. Taxonomy (NCBI): domain Bacteria; kingdom Bacillati; phylum Actinomycetota; class Actinomycetes; order Kitasatosporales; family Streptomycetaceae; genus Kitasatospora; species Kitasatospora sp. NPDC088783. The sequence continues at coordinate 298,762 of NZ_JBIVKJ010000002.1, read as the reverse complement.
CGGCCCGCCCCCAGCCGCTCGGCCCGTGCGGCTGGACCAGGACCAGGTCGAGCAGCCCGTCGTCGGGCTCGGCGTCGGGCAGCAGCCGGACGCCGCCCTGGAGGGAGCCGACGTTGCCGACGACGGCGGCCCGCACCTGGCGGCGCACCGGCTCGGCGTCGTCCACGGCGACGGTCAGGGTGAAGCGCCGGTCGCCCAGGTGCCGGGCGGCGGCGAGCACGTACGCGGGCCAGCCGAGGCGGCGTTTGAGGGTGCGGCCGGTGTCGGCCATCACGGCGGCGTCCAGTCCCATCCCGGCCATGGTCGCGGCGGCCCGGGCGGGCAGGTCGTCGCCCTCGGCCCGCATCAGGTCGATCCGGCGGGTGCGGCCGGCCAGGGCGGCGTCCAGCGCGGCCTCGGGGTCGGTCGGCAGGCCGAGGTTGCGGGCCAGCAGGTTGCCGGTGCCGCAGGGGACGATCGCCAGGGTCGCGCCGGTGCCGGCCAGGACTTCGGCGCAGGCCGTCACGGTGCCGTCGCCGCCGCAGGCCGCCACCAGCCGGGCGCCGTCGGCGAGGGCCCGCCGGGCGGCGGCCCGGCCGCAGTCCTCGGCCTCGCCGGGCAGCAGCAGGGGCGGCCGGTGGCCGTGCGCGGTCAGCACGGCGGAGAGCCGGTGCAGCAGGGCGTCGTCCACCGAGAGCGGGTTGTAGACCAGCGCGACCCGCAGCGGGACGGCGGGGGCCGGGGTGGCGGGAGCGGCCGGGGTCCGGCGGGCGCGGGCGGGCAGCGCGCGGTGCACCACCCACAGGGCGGCCGCGCCGTTGAGCGCGCCGGCCAGCACGTCGGTGGGGTGGTGCATGCCCCGGTAGAGCCGGCTGGCCGCGACCAGGACCGGTACCGCCCAGGCCAGCGCGCACAGCAGGACCCGCCACCGGCCGCGCAGCAGGTGCAGCGCGAGCAGGCCGAGGCCGCCGTACAGCGCGGTGGCCGCCCCGACGTGCCCGGACGGGAAGCTGGAGGTGGGCAGCGCCCCGTCCAGCCGGGCGACGTCCGGCCGGGCCCGGTCCACCACGTGGGCGGCGGTCACGAACAGCGTCGCCTGGAGCGCCACCGCGCCCGCGAGCAGCGCCGCCGGGCGCCACCGGCGCCCGAGCAGCAGCAGGAGCGCGACGACCGCCGTCACCGTCACGATCGCGGGGGTGAAGGCGAGCGCGGACAGCCAGGAGCTGGCCGTGGTCAGCGCGTCGGTGCGGTGCCCGGCCAGCCAGGAGACCAGCCCGTTCTCGCCCGGGTCCCACCAGCCGCCCGGCGGGTGGGTGATCAGCAGCCCGACGGCGACCAGCGCCGTCCCCTGCCCGACCACCGCCGCCAGTACCCCGAGCGGTGCGGCCCGCCCCTGTGTCCTCGTCATGGGACCCGTGTCCCCCGGTCCGCGGTTTTCATCCCCGACCGGTCCGACCAGGCGTCGATCGCCGCGCAGCGGGTAACCGAGCGCCCGCCACAGCCACCGCCCCGGACGGAGGGACCCCATGACCACCGAGACCGCGCCCGAGCCCACCCCGGCACCCGCCGGGCCCGCGCTCGCGGCCGTCCCCGGCCCCTCGCTCACGGCCGTCCCCGCGTCACTACCCTCCGACCGCGGCCAGGTGCTGCGCCGCCGACTGGAAGGGCTGCTGGGCATCGCCGCGACCGAGGGCAACCTGCTGACCCCGCTGCGCAACGGCGACGAGATCTTCCCCGCCATGCTGGAGGCCGTCGACGGCGCGCGGCGCACGGTCGATCTGATGACCTTCGTCTACTGGCGCGGCGACATCGCCCGGACCTTCGCCCGGGCGCTGGCCCGCAAGGCCGCGGAGGGCGTCCGGGTGCGGCTGCTGCTGGACGGGTTCGGCAGCCGGCTGATCGAACCGGACCTGATCGAGCTGATGGAGGGGTGTGGCGTCCGGATCTCCTGGTTCCGGCGTCCGGTGCGGCTGTCGCCCTTCAAGCAGAACCACCGCTGCCACCGCAAGGTCCTGGTGGTGGACGGCCGGACGGCGTTCACCGGCGGCGTCGGGATCGCCGAGGAGTGGTGCGGCGACGCCCGGCACCCGGGCGAGTGGCGCGACACCCACGTCCGGGTGGTCGGGCCCGCCGTGGACGGCATCGCCGCCGCCTTCGCGCAGAACTGGGCCGAGTGCGCCCCCGGCACGCTGTACGACGCGGCGGACCGGTTCGAGGAGCACGAGCAGCCGGGCGACTCGGTGGTCCAGGTGGTGCGGGGTTCGGCCGCGGTCGGCTGGCAGGACCTGCAGACCCTGATGCGGGTGGTGATCTCCTCCGCCGAGCGGCGGCTGCGCCTGGCGACCGCGTACTTCGCGCCCGACGACTACTTCGTCGGCCTGCTCTGCGACGCGGCCCGCCGGGGCGTCGCGGTCGACCTGCTGGTGCCGGGGCGGCACACCGACAAGCGGGTGTGCCAGCTGGCGGGCGAGCGGCACTTCGGCCGGCTGACCGCCGCCGGGGTCACGGTCTGGCGGTACGGGCCGACGATGATGCACGCCAAGGTGCTGACCGTGGACGGGACGGCGGCCGTGGTCGGCTCGGCGAACTTCAACCGGCGCTCGCTCGACCACGACGAGGAGGTGGTGCTGGCCGTGGTGGACCCGGAGTTCACCGCCGGCCTGGACCGGCACTTCGACGAGGACCTGACCCGCAGCGAGGCCGTCGTCCCGGAGCGCTGGCACCGCCGCGGCCCGGCCCGGCGGGCCCTGGAGGCGGCCACCGCCCCGATCCGGCACTTCCTCTGACGCCGAGCCCGCCGACGACGTCCGGAATCACGAACTCCCTTGCGGCGCAACCGGTTTGGAAAAATCCTACCGGGCAAAGCGACGCCCATGAGACGCATCACTTCGGTCATATCCGTCCTGGCCCACGCCGTTGCGGCCGTCCTGGTCATCTGGATCCTGCTGGACCTCTTCAAGGCCAACCAGGGGAACTCCGTCGTCAGTTGGTTCCACGACGCCGCCGACTGGCTGTCGGGCTGGTCCCGCGGCCTGTTCAGCGTGTCGAACCACACCGGTCAGGTCCTGCTCGACTACGGCCTGCCCGCCCTGGTCTACGTCGTCCTCGGCAACCTCGTCACCCGCGCCCGCGCCCTCGACTGAACCGGCCCGCGGCGATCGTCAGAGCAGTAGAGCGCAGGAAGAGCGACGGAGGAGAACGGCAATGGAAGCGAACAAGCCCGAGGGCGGTTCGGTGGACCGGGTGACGACGGTCGCCGGCCGGGTGGGTTTCGTGGCCCGGGGCGTGGTGTACGCCCTGGTCGGGGTGCTGGCCCTGCGGATCGCGTTCGGGTCCGGCGGTGAGGACGCCGACCGGCAGGGGGCCCTGCACCAGGTGGCGATGCAGCCGTTCGGCGAGGTGCTGCTGTGGGCACTGGCCGTCGGCTTCGTCGGGATGGCGCTGTGGCGGGCCTCGACGGCGGTGTTCGGCGAGGCCGGGCAGAAGAAGACCGGCTCCCGGCTGCTGTCGGCGGGCCGGGCCGTCTTCTACGCCTCGGTGGCCTGGGGAACGGCCGCGTACGCGGCGGGCTCCGGCGGCGGGTCCGACAGCGACTCCGCCTCCAAGGACTGGACGGCCACCGCGCTGGCCCAGCCCGGCGGGCGCTGGCTGGTGGGCGCCGTCGGCCTGGGGCTGGCCGCCGTGGGCGCCGCCATCGCCGTGCGCGCCCTGCAGCGGCGCTTCCTGCGCAAGCTCGACACCTCGTCGATGCACCCGCGCACCCGCAGCGCCGTGACCGGCACGGGCCTGTCCGGCAACGTGGCCCGCGGCAGCGTCTACGCCGCCGCCGGGGCCTTCGTGGTGGTGGCGGCCGTCCGCTTCGACGCGGACCGGGCCAAGGGCATGGACGACACCCTGCGCTCCTTCGCCTCCAGTGCGGCGGGCCCGTGGCTGCTCGCCGCGGTGGCCTGCGGCCTGGTCCTGTACGGCGTGTTCTCCTTCGCCTCCGCCCGCTGGCGCCGCTTCTGACCGTCGACCGTCCCGGGCAGGCCACGGGGCCCGGCGGTACGCGTCCTGCGTACCGCCGGGCCCCGTCGTGTGTCGTGCCGGTCGCGGCCGCTCAGGTCGCGACGGTGAGCGGGGGCTCCCAGCTGACGGTGGCGGGGTCGTCGGCGGCGTGGCGGGCGGCCCAGGTGAGCAGGGCGGTGCGGCAGGCGTGGTCGAGGTGGCGCAGGCCGGTCCAGTCGAGTTCGACGGCGCGGCCGACCGGGAGCGATTCCAGGGCGTCCAGCAGGCGCGGCAGGCGCAGGAAGGTGGCGTTTCCGCTGAGCCGCACCTTCAACGGCCCGCCGGCACCGGCGCCGGTGCCGGTGCCGGTCCCGGCGTCGGTCCCGGTCCCGGTCCCGGCGTCGGTTTCGGCTTCGGTGAGGTCGATGTGCAGGTGGGAGGTCTGCCAGGCGCTCCGGGCCACCGCGAGGGCCACGCCGATCAGGACGCCCTCGAAGAGGGTGGTCAGCACGACGGCCCCGGTGGTGACGGCCAGCACCAGCAGCTCGCCGCGCTGGCCGCGCCACAGGGCGGCGGCCGGGCGCAGCGGGATCAGCTTGGCCCCGGCGTGGATCAGCACGCCGCCGAGCACCGCGAGCGGGATCAGCCCCAGGACGGCGGGCAGCAGCGCGGCGAACAGCAGCAGCCACAGCCCGTGCAGGACGCGGGACGCCTTGGTGCGGGCGCCCGCCTGGACGTTGGCGGCGCTGCGGACGATGACCGCGGTCATCGGGAGGGCGCCGAGCAGTCCGCACAGGGTGTTGCCGATGCCCTGGGCGGTGAGTTCGCGGTCGTAGTCGGTGCGCGGCCCGTGGTGCATCCGGTCGACGGCGGCGGCGCTGAACAGGCTCTCGGCGGAGGCGATCAGGGCGAACGCGAGGACGGTGCCGAGCCCGGCCGCGCCCGCGACCGCGGCGAAGCCGTCCGCGGTGGGGAGGGCGACCGCGCCGAGCAGGCCGTCCACCCGGACCCGGGGCACGTCCAGGCCGAACAGCGCGGTGGCCCCGGCGGCCAGGGCCACCGCGGCCAGCGGCGCGGGCACCGCCCGGACGGCGGCGGGCAGCTTCGGCCACACCACCAGCAGGGCGACCGTCGCGGCGCCCATCAGCAGGGCGGTGGTCGCGGCCCGGCCGGTGAACCAGTCGGCGGCCAGCGCGGGCAGGTGGAGGATCTTCCCGCCGCCGCTGCCGGGGGCGGTGCGCCCGGAGACGGCGTAGAGCTGGCCGAGGATCAGGATCAGTCCGATGCCGGCCAGCATGCCGTGCACGACGGACAGCGAGATCGCCCGGAACCAGCGGCCGGTGCGCAGCAGCCCCATGGCGATCTGGAGCAGGCCGGCGGCCAGCACCAGCACGCCGAGCGAGCCGAGGCCGAAGCGCTGGACGGCGTCGAACACGAGGACGGTCAGGCCGGCCGCCGGGCCGCTGACCTGGAGGCTGCTGCCGGGCAGCAGGCCCACCACGAGGCCGCCGACGATGCCGGTGACCAGCCCGCGTTCGGCGGGCGCGCCGGAGGCGACGGCGATGCCGACGCAGAGCGGGACGGCGACCAGGAAGACCACCAGCGAGGCGGGCAGGTCCTGGCGCCAGTGCGCGAGCGCCCCGCGCAGGGCGGCGGCGCGGCCGGGGCCGGACCGGGCGGCGGCGGCGCGGCCGGGCGGCGGGGTGCGGTCGGGGTCGGGGCCGGGCGGCGGGGTGCGGTGCGGAGTGGTGTTCACAGCGCTCGGGCCTCTCCGGTCGGAAGGACGCGGGCGTGGTGGTGCACGGACGGTCGCATCGGGGTTCTCCTTCCGCCCGCCCGGCGTCGGCCGGACGGGGGTGCTGTCGGTGGGCAGCGGAGCGTGCCGACGGGTCGTCACAGCGACCGGGCGGCCCCGGGTTCGGGGGCGCGCCGGTGTCCGGACCGTCGCCGTCGGCTCGCGGGCCCGCTCAGCAGCGGAACACCTGGAGGCGCGCGAGCGCGGCCGGTCTGGACCCTCCGGCGGTCGTCGGGGCGGGGTGCGCGGGGGCGGTGGTGGTGTCGGGGGCGGTCTCCTCCCCCGGCCGGGCCGGGGGACGGGCGGGCGGGCCGCCGTTCATCCGGTGCCGGCCGGCGGACCGGCCCGCCGGGGCCGGGGCCTCCTGGTGGGGCGCGCCCTCCAGGTGCTCCTCCGCGACGGTCGCGGTGGCCGCGCGGGGCGCCCGGGCCTGGGCCGGGGGCCCGGCGGTGAGGACGGTGAGCACGGCCGCGAGGACGGCGGCCAGCAGCACGGCGAGGCAGCCGCCCCGCGCCCTCCCCCGTCCGGTCATCCCCGCCTCCCCCGGCGTCCGCCCGGCCCGGTCGCCGCGCCGTTCCAGCTTACGTACGGAACGTCACCGCGTAAGGGGTTTCGGAGATTCAAAGGCGAGTAAAACCCGCTGGTAGAACGGAATATGACGATCCGTCGAACAGTTCGGACACGGACCCGGGCCCGCGCGGGCGCTCACCCTGCGTGGCACGCGGCGGCGCACACCGGCGCACGCGCGCCGACGCGCCCCGGCGGCACGCCCCGGCGGTGCGTGGCGGCCCGCCCGGGAGGCGGGCAGGCTGGACGGGTGCGGGGGCGGACGGGCGCGGAGCCGGGAGCGGAGGTGACGGGCGATGGGCCGTGACGAGCGGGACGCGGCCGGGGCCGTGGTGCTCGGCCTGCTGGAGGACTCCCACCGGGCCGGGCCGAGGGACCTGCCGGGGCTGTTGCAGGGCGCGGCCCGGCGGCTCGGCCTCACCTGCGCCTGGCTCTACCTGGCCGACGTGCAGGAGAAGTACCTGACCGCGCTGCCCGTCCCGCCGGAGGACCCGCGGGTCACCGGGCCGACCGGCCCCGGGCTGCTCGACGTCGACGGCTCGCTGGCCGGCCGCGCCTACCGGACCGGTGACGTCTGCACCGGCGGCGACCCCGGCCGGTGCGCGGTGGGCTGGCTCCCGGTCGTGGACGGCATCGGGCGCCTCGGCGTCCTCCAGGTGACCGCGCCCGTGCTGGACGGGGCCCGGCTCGCCGCCGGCCGGGCGCTGGCCACCGCGGCGGGCCTGCTGGTCGCCGTGCAGACGCCGTTCAGCGACCAGCTGGTGCGCACCGGCCGGCGCCGGCCGATGACCCTCCAGGCCGAACTCGTCCGGGCGTTCCTGCCGCCCCTGACGATCGGCAGCCGGCTGGTCACCTCCAGCGCCGTGCTGGAGCCCGCCTACGACATCGGCGGCGACGCCTTCGACCACAACCTGGCCGGGAACCGCCTGCACCTGACCCTGGTCGACGCGATGGGCCACGACCTCGCCTCCGGCGGGTGCAGCGCCGTCGCCGTCGCCGCCTGCCGCTCCACCCGCCGGGCCGGCGGCACTCTCACCGACATCGCCCGGGCGATCGACGACGCGCTCACCCGGTGGATTCCCGACCGGCTGCTGACCTGCGTGATCGCCGACCTCGACCTGGTCACCGGGGCGCTGTCCTGGATCAACTGCGGCCACCCGACGCCCCTGCTGATCCGCCGGGGCCGGATCGTCGCCCGGGCCCTGGAACGCCCTCCGCACCTGCCGCTCGGCCTCCCCGCCGGCCTGCCCCGCACCGCACCCGACGTCCACACCGCGCGCCTCGAACCGGGCGACCGCCTGCTGGTGCACTCCGACGGCGTGACGGAGGGCCGGGACGCGAGCGGAGCGCCGTTCGGCGAGGAGCTGCTGGTCGACGTGGTCTCCCGGGCGATGGCCGACGGCCTGCCCGCCCCCGAGGCGCTGCGCCGACTGGTGCGGCGGCTCACCGCGCACCAGGGCGACCGGCTGCGGGACGACGCCACCGTCCTACTCGTCGCCTGGCACCCCGGCGGCGCCTGAGCCGCCCGGGTGCCCCCGGTGTCAGAGCCCCTCCAGCCGTCGGCGCGCCGGTCCCAGCGAGCGGCTGCGGGCGGCGGGCCGCCACGGGTCCGGGGCCAGGAGGCGTTCGGCGAGGGTGGCGGCGGTCCAGCGGCGCGGGGTGAGGGCGGGGTCGTCCAGTTCGTCCCAGCCCAGCGGGGTGGCGACCGGCGCGCCGGGCAGGGCGCGGACCGCGTAGGGGGTGACGGCGGTCTGGCCGTAGCCGTTGCGCTGGACGTCGAGGTAGAGCCGTCCCCGGCGGGCCGCCTTGCGGGCCTCGGTGGTGAGCAGGTCGGGGTGCCGCCGGGCGAGCAGGTCGGCCGCGTCCCGGGCGAAGGCCCGGACCTCGTCGAACGGGGCGCGGCGGTCGAGCCGGACCAGGACGTGCAGGCCGCGCGAGCCGGTGGTCATCAGGTCGGCGGGGAGGGCGAGTTCGTCCAGCAGGCCGCGCAGCGCTCGGGCGGCGGCCCGGACCGGTTCGAAGTCCTCGCCCGACGGGTCGAGGTCGAAGACCAGCAGGTCGGGGTGGTCGGGCCGGTCGGCCCGGGAGAGCCAGCGGTGCGGGGTGACGCAGGCTTGGCCGACCAGGTAGAGCAGGGTGGCCAGGTCGTCGCAGACCGGGTAGTCGATGGTGCCGCCCGCCTTGGGCAGCTCGCTGCGGTGGATCCACTCCGGGAAGTGCCCGGGGGTGTCCTTCTGCACGATCCGGGGGCCGTCGATGCCGTCGGGGTAGCGCTCCAGCATCAGCGGCCGGCCGCGCAGCTGCGGCAGGATGCGGCGGGCGACGCGGCGGTAGTGCGCGGCCAGGTCGGCCTTGGTGAGGCCGTCGGCCGGGAACAGCTCCTTGTCGGCCCGCCTGAGCTGGATGATCCGCCCGCTCGCCCGGATCTCGGCGGTGGTCATGGCGCACCCCGTTCCCGGCCCGCCGGGGCGGGCCGTCCGTGCTCGCGCGGGCCCGGGCGCGGCGGTCAGCGACCGCCCCGGGCCGGCGCCGGTGCGCCCGCGTCTACCCCGCCGGGACGGGCCCGACACCCGCGGGGTCGGCGGCCCGGGTGTGGGGCGGGCCGGATCGGGCAGCCGCGCGGCGGAGGACGGACGGCCCCGGGCCGCGCGACAGCGGCGCCGGGACGGCGGAGGAAGGTGAGCACGATGGCCAGACCGCTCTGGAAGGGAACGCTGACGTTCGGGCTGGTGAGCCTGCCGGTGGCGCTCTACCCGGCGACCGAGTCGCACGCGGTGCGCTTCCACCAGTTGCAGCGCGGCACCACCGACCGGATCCGCCAGCGGCGGGTGAACGAGCGCACCGGCGAGGAGGTGCCGTTCGAGGACGTCGTCAAGGGCTACGAGATCGCCGAGGGGCAGTACGTCGTGGTGGAGCCCGCCGAGCTGGAGGAGATCTCCCCGGGCCGCTCGCGCACCATCGAGATCAGCGGTTTCGCCGACCTGGCGGAGATCGACCCGGTCTTCTTCGACAGGACGTACTACCTCGGCCCCGGCGACCCGGGGACCGCGAAGGTCTACCAGCTCCTGGTCGAGGCGCTCGGCCACTCCGGCCGGGCCGGGATCGCCGTGTTCTCGATGCGCGGCAAGGAGTACCTGACCGCGGTCGACTCCGTCGACGGGCTGCTCGAACTGCGCACCATGCACTGGGCCGACGAGCTGCGCGACCCGCACCAGGAGGTCGCCGACCTGCCCGCCCGGCGCCGGGACTTCCACCGCACCGAGCTGGCCACCGCCGAGCAGCTCATCGACATGCTCGCCGTCGACTGGGACCCGGAGGACTACCACGACAGCTACGAGGAACAGGTCAGGGCGCTGGTCGAGGCCAAGGCGGAGGGCCGGGAGATCGCCCTGTCCAAGGGCGCGCAGCCCGCGCCCACCGACCTCTCCGAGCTGATGGACGTCCTGCACCGCAGCCTGGACGAGGCCCGGTCGAAGGCGGGCGGCACCCCCCGGAAGGGCGCCGGGGGCCGCGCCCCGGCCCGCGGGGCCCGCGGGGGCGGCGGCCGGGCGAAGGCGGCGCGGCCGGTGCGGGCGGTGCGGACGGCGGAACCGGCGAGGGCCGGGAGACCGGCGAAGGCGGCGAAGGCGGCGGCACCGGAGAAGGACGGCGCGCCGGGGAAGGCCGCGGCGGTGGAGGACCTCGCCTCGCTCAGCAAGGCCGAGCTCTACCGGCGGGCCGCCGCGCTCGGGGTCCCGCACCGGTCCACCATGACGCGCGAGCAGCTCCAGTACGCGCTCAGGGCCGCCGCCCGTCCCCGCCGGAACCTGAAGCGGGCCTCCTGAGCGGTGGCGGAGCCGGGGCCTCCCCGCTGGGCCGTTCGGGGTGACCTGCCGGTATCCGGGCCCGCCGGGCGTTCATCCCGGTTCGTCCGGGTAGACGCCCGGCGGCGCGGGTCCGCACGGGCGGGCCCGCCGGAGCGAGAAGGAGCAGACCATGCAGGTCACGGCGGTCGATGCGGTACTGGCGGCGGAGTCGAGCGGCCCGTCCCTCCTGGTGGTGATCATTCCGGCGGTGATCATCGTGGGCCTGCTGATCGGCGCCTTCGTCTGGGGCAGCCGCCGACGCAACCGCCAGCGTCCCCCGGCGTCCCCCGGCCCGGCCGCCGGGCGGGCCGACTCCTGGAGCACCCCGCAGGACGGCGGCCCGGACCCGGAGCACCCCGAGCCCACCGCTCCCCCGCGCGGCACCGACGACCCGTACGGGCGCTGACCCCTGCGGGCCCGGCCGGGACCTCCCGGCCGGGGGCGACGATCCCGCCGGGGGCCCGTTGAGGTCCGGAATGTCGGGCATACGTGCGACGTGTTCGGAGGATTTCGGCGATCCGGGAGGAGATCAGCGGTGGTGGTGCTCTGTCTGGGGATGGTGGCGGGCTACGTGCTCGGCGGGCTGCTGACGGCCCGGGCGGTCTTCCGGCGGGAGCGGAACCGCTTCCTGCGGGCCGGCGGCACCCGGGCGGTGGCCGACGAGCGGCGGATCGGCACGTTCGAGCGGCAGGAGCGCCAGCAGGCCGAGGCGTTCGCGCTCTGCTCGGGCGCGCTGTGGCCGGTGGCGCTGCCGGTCCTGCTGCTGCACCGCCTGGTCGGCACGGTGGCGCTGGACCGCGGGCGCGCCGGGCACGCCGGTGACGTCCTGCGGCCGGACCCGCTGGAGGTGGCCGCCCGGATCGACGAGCTCGAACGCGAGCTGCTGCTGGGCCCGTACCCCGGGCCCGGCCCCGTCCCCGCCGGGGCGCAGGACCGGCCGGGCGACGTCCTTCCGTCCGGCACCCTCCCCCTGTCCGACGGCCTCCCCCTCTCCGGCCCGCGCGGGCACGCCGGGGCGGCGCGGGCCCGGTCCGCCCGATCGGTGTGAGAGATGGCTGAACGGACCCCGCCGCTGAACCTCGGCGAGCAGCTGCTGGAACAGTTCCTGACCGCCGGCCGCACCCTCGACCCGCGGGACGCGCCCCGTTTCGCCGAGCAGTACACCCGGGCGCTCGGCCTCGGCTCGGTCGCCGTGTACCTGGCCGACATCCAGCAGCACCGCCTGGTCCCCCTGGCCGGGGGCCCGGACCTGCCGATCGACGGCACGCTGGCGGGGTGGGCGTTCCGGACGGGTTCGCTGCGGGTGGCCGAGGACACCGGGTCGGGCCTGGTGGCCTGGTTCCCGCTCACCGACGGGGCCGAGCGGCTGGGCGTGCTGGGGCTGCGCACCACCTCCCTGGACCGGGAGGCGATCCGGCGCTGCCGGCTGCTGACCTCGGTGCTCGCCATGGTGATCACCTCCAAGCGCGACACCAGCGACAGTTACGCGCACGGCACCCGGGCGGACACCATGAGCCTGCCGTCCGAGATGCTCCGGGCCTTCCTGCCGCCGCGCACCGTCTGCACCGACCGGGCGGTGTCCACCGCGGTCCTCGAACCGGCCTACCGGCTGGGCGGGGACGCGTTCGAGCACTCGCTGGCCGACGGGGTGCTGCACGCCGCCGTGCTGGACGCGATGGGCCACGACCTCGCCTCCGGCCTGACCGCCGCGCTGGCGCTGGCCGCCTGCCGCAACGCGCGCCGCAATGGCGCCGACCTGCCCGACCTGGTCGACACCATCGACGTGGCCCTGCACGACTGGTTCCCGGACCGCTTCGCGACCGGCGTGTTCCTGCGCCTGGACATCGCCACCGGCACCCTGCACTGGGCCAACTGCGGGCACCCGCACCCCCTGCTGATCCGCTCCGGCGAGGTGGTCGCGGGGGCGCTGGAGGGCCCGGGCGAACTGCCCCTGGGGCTGGGCCACCACACCGGCGGGCCCCGGACGGTGCGGACCGTCTCGCTCCGGCCGGGCGACCGGCTGCTGATCTACACCGACGGGGTGGTGGACGCCAAGGGGGGCCACCACGAGTTCTTCGGCCTGGAGCGGTTCACCGACTTCGTGATCCGGGCCGCCGCCGCCGGGGAGACCGCCCCGGAGACCCTGCGCCGGCTGATGCACGCCATCCTGGAGCACCAGGACGAGGAGGGCCTCACCGACGACGCCACCATCATGATGATCGAGTGGCAGCCGCCCACCCCGCCGCTGCTGGACGACACCCGCCCCCGCGCCTCCGCCTGGTGACCCACCCCCCGCCGAGTCCGTCCCGACCCCCGGGCACGCCGAAGGGGACGGAGGCCGTCCGCCTCCGTCCCCTTCGCTGCGCGCCGGTACCGCGGTTCCGCTACCAGCGGTACCAGCGTCCGCGACCGCCGGTCGAGTTGGCACCGCGGACGATGAAGCCCACCAGCCAGAGCACGAACACGACGATCGCCACCCACCACAGCACCTTCACCGCGAAGCCCGCACCGAACAGCACCAGGGCGAGGAGCAGGACCAAGAGGAGCGGGACCATGTTGTGCCCTCTTTCGCATCGTTCCGTCTGGGTTCGCCCCTCGTCTGCCCGCTGTCCGGCCGCCCATGCCGCCCCGGGTCGGAAATCCGTTCGACCCGGGGCGGCACGGGCGGGCGGCCGCGCGTCCGTCAGGCGGCGGCGGGCGGCGGGAAGCGGTCCCAGACCCGGTGGTCGGCGAGCAGGTCCGCCAGCTCGCGCAGCACCTGGACCGGGTCGGTGCCCAGGACGACGCCGGGCCCGTCCGCGGGCAGGCCGGCCGCGGTGAGCGCGTCGCGGGCACCGCCCCAGCCGCCGATCGCCTTGGCGTGCCGCCAGGCTTCGCCGAGCAGCAGGGCCAGCCGCGGGTCGAGGGTGGCGTGCGGTCCGGCGGCGCGGGCGTCGCGGGCGGGGGCGGCGTCGTCGGCGGGGGCGGGGGCCCCGGCCAGCAGGACGGCGTCGAACTCGACCGAGCGGGCGGTGGCGAAGCTGCGCTGGACCTGCGCCGGGTCGCCTCCGGTGGGGGCGACCACCAGCGGCACCAGGTCGGCGGCGAGGGCGGCGCGGCGGACGGCGTCGAGTTCGGCGGGGTCGGTGTCCGGCCCGACGAGGATGCCGACGGTCCGTCCGGCGACCGGCCAGCTGCGGCCGAGCTGGGAGAGCGCCGGGCTGGGCGCGACGTCCGCGAGGTGCGCGGAGCGCTGCGGCGCGGGCAGGCCGAGGGCGGCGGCGACCTCGGCGCAGAGCCGTCCGTCGATGTTGGCGAGGACCTGGAGGGCGCGCTCGCGGACGGCGGGCTCGGTGCACTTGCCGAGCTCGAAGCCGTAGGCGGCGATGATGTGCTCCTGCTCGACCGGCGTCATGCTGGTCCAGAAGAGCCGGGCCTGGCTGAAGTGGTCGTCGAAGCTGGCGGGGGCCTGGCGGACCTTGGTGGCCGCCGGGACGGGCTGCGGGTGCTCGATGAAGGCGTGCTGCTCGGCGCCGGCGAAGAACGGGCAGCCGCCGTCCAGCGAGTTGGGCTTGTAGGGGGCGACGCCGGTGTGCACGGCGTCCTGGTGGAAGCCGTCGCGCAGCATGTCGTTGACCGGGGCGTGGGTGCGGTTGATCGGGATCTGCGCGAAGTTGGGGCCGCCGAGCCGGGTGATCTGGGTGTCCAGGTAGGAGAAGAGCCGGCCGGACAGCAGCGGGTCGTCGGTGATGTCGATGCCGGGCACCAGGTGGCCGGGGTGGAAGGCGACCTGCTCGGTCTCGGCGAAGTAGTTGGTCGGGTTGGCGTTGAGCGTCATCAGGCCCAGCGGCTGCACCGGGACGAGCTCCTCGGGGACGATCTTCGTCGGGTCGAGCAGGTCGATGCCCTGGAAGGTCTGCTCGGGGCTGTCCGGCATGACCTGGACGCCGAGCTCCCACTGCGGGAACGCGCCGGCCTCGATGGCGTCGGCCAGGTCGCGCCGGTGGAAGTCGGGGTCGGTGCCGCAGATCAGCTGGGCCTCGTCCCAGGTGAGCGAGTGGACGCCGAGCTTGGGCTTCCAGTGCCACTTGACCAGGCTGGTGGAGCCGTCGGCGGCCACCAGGCGGAAGGTGTGGATGCCGAAGCCCTCCATCATCCGGTAGGAGCGCGGGATGCCCCGGTCGGACATGTTCCACAGGGTGTGGTGGGTGGCCTCGGTGTGCAGCGAGACGAAGTCCCAGAAGGTGTCGTGGGCGGACTGCGCCTGCGGGATCTCCCGGTCGGGGTGCGGCTTGCCGGCGTGGATGACGTCCGGGAACTTGATCGCGTCCTGGATGAAGAACACCGGGATGTTGTTGCCGACCAGGTCGAAGACGCCCTCGTCGGTGTAGAACTTGGTCGCGAAGCCGCGGGTGTCGCGCACCGTGTCGGCGGAGCCGCGCGAGCCGAGCACGGTGGAGAACCGGACGAAGACGGGGGTGCGGGCCCCGGCGGCGAGGAAGCCGGCCTTGCTGAGCCCGGCGCCCGCGCCGTAGCTCTCGAACACGCCGTGCGCGGCGGCGCCGCGGGCGTGCACCACCCGCTCGGGGATTCGCTCGTGGTCGAAGTGGGTGATCTTCTCCCGCAGGTGGTGGTCCTGGAGCAGGACCGGGCCGCGCGGGCCGGCCTTCAGCGAGTGGTCGGAGTCCGGCAACCGGGTGCCCTGCGCGGTGGTCAGGTACGCGCCGTCCTGGGCCCGCACGTCCGCCCCCTCGACCGGCCGGCCGGTGGCCGACAGCGGCGCGGGCGCGCCCTGGTCGGGCTTGGGCGGCAGCGGCTCGCGCGGCTCGGTGGGCTCGGCCACCGTCGGCTCGCCCGCGCTCGGCGCGCCGGGCAGGTCGGGGCGGGTGTCATCGGCAGTCATGGGTGTCCTTCCGGAACGTGGACGTGGACGGAGCGTGGACGTGGACGTGGACGGTTCGTGGACACGCGCCCGGGCCCGGGCCGGTGGGGCTCTGCCCCGGCCCGGGCCGCGCGGGCGTCATCGGCCCGACTAACCGGTCGGGGCCGAACGAAACGGATGAACGTCCCCAAACATCTCTTATCCCGCCGTTTCCGCTCCCGCACCTCGGGCAGGCGCGGCGCAGTCGGCTATCGAGGGAGAGGTGACGGCCGTGCAGCGGGTGGATTTCGCGGGCAAGGCGGCATTGGTGACCGGCGGGTCGCGCGGGTTGGGCCTGCTGATCGCGGAGGAGTTGGCCCGGCGCGGCTGCCGGGTCGCGGTGTGCGCCCGGGACAGCACCGAACTGGCCTTCGCGGAGCGGAGGCTGGGGCGGCTGACGGACCGGCGGGCGGCGCTGGAGTGCGACCTGACCCAGCCGGGTGCGGGCCGGGCGGTGGCCGCGGAGGCGGCCGAACGGCTGGGGCGGCCCCTGGACCTGCTGGTGAACAACGCGGGGGTGATCCAGGTCGGCCCGCTGGCGGCGCTGGAGCAGGACGACTTCCGCCGCTCGTGGGACACCATGGTGGCCGCGCCGGTGGAGCTGGTGCTGGCCGTGCTGCCCGGGATGCGCGAGCGCGGCGGCGGCTCGGTGGTGAACATCGCCTCGATCGGCGGGCCGGTCCCGGCCCCGCACCTGCTGCCGTACGTGACGGCGAAGGCCGGGCTGGCGGCGTTCTCCCGCGGCCTGCGGGTGGAGCTGGCGGGCAGCGGGGTGCGGGTGACCACGGTGGTGCCGGGCCTGATGCGGACGGGCTCGCACCGGGCGGCCCGGTTCTCCGGGCAGGCGCCGCGGGAGTACGCGTGGTTCGGCGCGGCGGCCAGCATGCCGCTGCTGTCGACGGACGCGGGCCGGGCGGCGCGCCGGATCGTGCGGGCCGCCGAGGCGGGCCGGGCGGAGCTGGTGCTGACCCCGGCCGCGAAGCTCGCCGTCCGCCTCCAGGGGGTGGCCCCGGCGACCTTCGGGGCGCTGCTGGGCGCGGCGGGCCGGCTGCTGCCGGGCCCCGGGCGGGTCGCGGAGCACGACCTGTCGGGCCAGGCGGCGGCCGGGCGCACCGGGCGCCTGGTGCCGGTCCTCACCGCGCTCGGCGACCGGGCCGGGCGCAACGCCAACGAGCCGGGCAGCTGAGGGCATCGGCCGTCGGACGGAACTCGGGCGGTGTCCCGAACCGGACCCGGGCAGGACCCGGACGGGACTCCCGCAGGACTCGAACGGAAATCAGCGCGAACAGGCGGAAACCGAACGGAAGGAGCACGCGATGCGTGCGGTGACGTGGCAGGGCCGGCGGGACGTCCAGGTGAAGGAGGTGCCCGACGCGCGGATCGAGGACCCCTCGGACGTGCTGGTGGAGGTGAGTTCGACCGGCCTGTGCGGCTCCGACCTGCACCTGTACGAGGTGCTCGGGCCGTTCCTCGACCCGGGCGACATCCTCGGGCACGAGGCGATGGGCACCGTCCGGGAGGTGGGCGGCGCGGTGAGCACGCTGAGCCCGGGCGACCGGGTGGTGGTGCCGTTCAACGTCAGCTGCGGCACCTGCCGGATGTGCGCGAACGGGCTGCACTCGCAGTGCGAGACCACCCAGGTGCGCGAGTACGGCAGCGGCGCGGCGCTGTTCGGCTACACCAAGCTGTACGGCCAGGTGCCGGGCGGCCAGGCCGAGTTGCTGCGCGTCCCGTTCGGCGACACGCTGCCGGTGAAGGTGCCGCACGGGCCGCCGGACGACCGGTTCGTCTTCCTGTCGGACGTGCTGCCGACCGCCTGGCAGGCCGTCGAGTACGCGGCCGTCCCCGAGGGCGGCACGCTGCTGGTGCTCGGCCTCGGCCCGATCGGCGAGATGTGCGCGCGGATCGCGCTGCTGCGTCCGGGCATCCGGCAGGTGATCGGCATCGACCTGGTGCCGGAGCGGCTGCAGCGGACCAGGGAGCGCGGCGCGGTCGTGCTGGACCTGAACGACCGGCCGCAGCTGCTGCCGCAGGCGGTGCGCGACCTGACCGACGGGCTCGGCCCGGACAGCGTGATCGACGCGGTCGGCATGGAGGCGCACGGCTCCCCGGTCGCCACCGTGGCGCAGCGGGTCACCGGCCTGCTGCCGGACGCGCTGGCCCGGCCGCTGATGCAGAAGGCGGGCCTGGACCGGTTGCAGGCCCTGCACCTGGCGGTGGAGCTGGTGCGGCGCGGCGGCACGGTCTCGGTGGCGGGCGTCTACGGCGGCGCGGCCGACCCGATGCCGCTGCTGACCATGTTCGACAAGCAGCTCCAGCTCCGGATGGGCCAGGCCAACGTGCGGCGCTGGACGGACGACCTGCTGCCGCTGCTGACCGACGACGACCCGCTGGGCGTGGACTCCTTCGCCACCCACCACCTCCCGCTGAGCGAGGCGGCGGACGCGTACGCGATGTTCCAGCAGAAGCGGGACGGCGCGATCAAGGTGCTGTTCCGCCCCTGACCGCGCCGTCCCGCCGTCGCGCCCCCCCGGGGGGGCCCCCCGGGGCCCCCGCGCCCGGGGCCGCGGCGCGCCCCCCCGGCCGCCCCACCGGCGAGGCCCCCGCCAGGCACCCCGGCGGGCGGTCCCCCCCCCCCCCGCTCAACCCCCGCCCG